>NZ_JBIVKB010000020.1:0-192825 GCF_044750545.1 Streptomyces sp. NPDC088794
AGATGCGGTCGGAGACGGGGTATCAACATATCTGGCGTTGACTTTTGGCACGCTGTTGAGTTCTCAAGGAACGGCCGCTTCCTTTGTACTCACCCACAGAACACTTTTCTGGGGCTTTCCTCCGGGCGCTTCCCTTCGGTCTTGCGTTTCCGACTCTATCAGAGCTTTTCAGCGTCTGTTTCCCGGTCGGCGGGGCCTTTCGACATTCACTACATTAACCGATTCCCTCAGCAACTCATAATCGAGTTCCGCGAGTTCGAATTCAGGCATGCAGGCACGCCAAATTCGTCCCCGCCAGGGGAAGTCGTAGTAGTGGTTGGCCACTTCCGGCTGCTGGCGATTGCCGTACCCGGTTCAAGCGGCTGGAGCTACGTTACGCACGTTCCAAGAACGAGTCAACTTGAGCGACGCCTTGGGGCATGGGCCCGATACGGGCTCACCGTAGGGTCGTTGGCGACCCAGTAGCGCCAGGGCTGGACGGCTCCGTCGCCGGAGACTCCGGTGCGGGGACCGTTGCGTACCTGGTCGGGGGGTACCGGGGTGCCCGTCAGGATGCGGAGCGGGGTGTCACCGGCCGCGCATGCGTCCGTGCCGTTCAGGTCGCGGGTCACGTCCAGGGCCGTGGCCAGGCGTGCGGGCCCTTTGGCCAGTTCCTTGTCATTTCGGGCCGAGAGTCGACGTTTACGCGCGAGCTCGGCGCCCTCGACGACCTCGCCGGCGCGCAGCAGGACCGCGCTCGGGTTGCCCTCGGGGCCGCAGACCAGGTTCATGCAGAACCACATGCCGTAGGTGAAGTAGACGTACACGTGGCCGGGCGGACCGAACATCACGTCATTGCGGGGCGTACGACCGCGATAGGCGTGGGAGCCGGGGTCGTTCGGACCGTCGTACGCCTCGACCTCCGTCAGGCGGACGTGGATCGGGCCGTCCGGGGTCGTACGGACGAGGACGCGGCCCAGGAGGTCGGGGGCAATCTCGAGAACGGGGCGGTCGAAGAAGTGTCGGGGCAGTGGCGTAGCGTCCGGTGGCGCGATCATGGCGTCCGAGGGTAGTCCAGACCGGTCTTGGCCAAGGGGTGGTCAAGGGTTCGTCCGCTTGCCAGGGTGTGGGCGCGGAACCGGTCGGGGCCGGATCGCGTTTGTAGGGATCAAAGGCCCACACGTATTAAGGGAGAGACATGGCGTTCAAGAAGCTGCTCGCGAGCCTGGGGGCCGGCGGAGCTTCGGTCGAGACGGTGCTGACCGAGGTCAACGTCGTGCCGGGCGGCGTCGTCCAGGGTGAGGTGCGGATCCAGGGCGGGTCCGTGAACCAGAACATCGAGGGTCTGTCCGTGGGGCTGCAGGCCAAGGTCGAGGTCGAGAGCGGCGACGAGGAGTACAAGCAGAACATCGAGTTCACCAAGGTGCGGCTCGGTGGGGCCTTCGAGCTGCAGGCCGGGGCCGTGCACGCGGTGCCGTTCGGTCTGGAGATCCCGTGGGAGACGCCGATCACGACGATCGACGGTCAGCCGCTGCGCGGGATGAACATCGGTGTGACGACCGAGCTGGCGATCGCGCGGGCCATCGACTCCGGTGATCTGGACCCGATCAGCGTGCACCCGCTGCCGGCGCAGAAGGCGATTCTGGACGCCTTCATCCAGCTGGGCTTCCGCTTCAAGAACGCGGACATGGAGCGCGGGCACATCCGGGGTACGCGGCAATCGCTGCCGTTCTACCAGGAGATCGAGTTCTTCCCGCCGTCGCAGTACCGCGGCCTGAACCAGGTCGAGCTGACCTTCGTGGCGGACGCGCAGGCCATGGACGTCATCCTGGAAATGGACAAGAAGCCGGGACTGTTCAGTGAGGGCAGTGACACGTTCCGGTCTTTCCAGGTGGGTCTGCACGACTTCCACGGCACCGACTGGGTCGCGTACCTCAACCAGTGGTTGTCCGAGGTCGGCAGCAAGCGCAACTGGTTCTAGGCTCGGAACTGCTGATTCCAGTAATCGATGCAGGAGGTACCGAGGTGACCGAGCTCAAGCGGCGGCCGCTCCCCCATGACTTCCACCCGCCCGTTCCGTCGTTCGACGTGACGAGCGAGGATGTCGCGGAGGGCGGGACGCTCAAGGACGCCCAGGTCTACGCGGCCGGCAACATCTCGCCGCAGTTGCGGTGGGAGGGCTTCCCGGACGGGACCAAGAGCTTCGCCGTGACCTGCTACGACCCGGACGCCCCGACGGGCAGCGGGTTCTGGCACTGGGTGGTGTTCGACATCCCGGCCTCGGTCACCGAGCTTCCGGTAGGTGCGGGCAGCGGCAAGTTCGAGGGACTTCCCGAGGGCGCCGTGCAGGCGCGCAACGACTACGGGAGCAGGGACTTCGGCGGTGCCGCTCCGCCGCCCGGGGACGGGCCGCACCGGTATGTGTTCACGGTGTACGCCGTGGATCAGGAGAAGCTCGGCCCGGACGCCGATGCCTCCCCCGCTTACGTCGGTTTCAATCTGCGGTTCCACGCGCTCGCGCGTGCCCAGCTGATCGGTGAGTACGAGGTGCCCGCCGAAGTCTGAGATTCACTGAACGTTTGCCCGCCTCTGGTCTTGGAAGTGATCAGAGGCGGGCATTTTTTATTGCGTTGTCCATCTCGGCGCGCCCGTCCAAAGTTGATCCAAGCCCGCCAGGTGGCGGGCCGGTGCCCGAAGGAGGTGGGCTGGATGAGGGACACGCTGGTGCTGAACGCGAGCTTCGAGCCGCTGTCCACGGTGACGTTGAACCGAGCCGTCGTTCTGGTGCTCCAGGACAAGGCCGTCGTCGAGCAGGCCCACCCCGAACTGCGCATGCGCGGAGCGGCGGTTGACATACCGGCCCCCCGGGTGATCCGGCTGTGCAGGTATGTGAGGGTCCCGTTCCGAAGACAAGCTCCGTGGTCGAGGCGGGGTGTGCTGGTCAGGGACCGGCACAGGTGCGCCTACTGCGGCAGGCGCGCGACGACCGTGGACCACGTGGTGCCGCGGTCGCAGGGCGGACAGGACACCTGGTTGAACACGGTGGCCTCGTGCGCGGAGGACAACCACCGCAAGGCGAACCGGACTCCGGAGCAGGCGCAGATGCCGCTGCTGCGGCCGCCGTTCGAGCCGACGCCCGCGGACGCGATGCTGTTGTCGCTGGGTAACGACGACTTCGCGGCCCTGCCGGACTGGCTTTCGCAGCCCGCGCCTGCGGCCTAGGCGGACGGAAGTTCGTGAGAGAGCCGGGGCCCGCCTCCTGAAGGAGGCGGGCCCCGGTGTCGTATGCGCGCGATCGTCGTCAGTCGATGGACGGCTTCTCGCGTCGTTCCGGGGCCCGGTCGCGGTCGGAGCCCGAGTCGCTCGAACCGCCGCCGAACGGGCCCATGTTGCCCATCGCGCCGGACAGGCCCTTGAGGGCGTCGCCGATCTCGCTGGGGACGATCCAGAGCTTGTTGGCGTCTCCCTCGGCGATCTTCGGGAGCATCTGGAGGTACTGGTAGCTGAGCAGCTTCTGGTCGGCGTCGCCGGCGTGGATGGCCTCGAAGACCGTACGGACCGCCTGGGCCTCGCCCTCGGCGCGCAGGGCCGCGGCCTTGGCCTCACCTTCGGCGCGCAGGATCTGGGACTGCTTCTCGCCCTCGGCGGTGAGGATGGCGGCCTGGCGCGTGCCTTCCGCGGTGAGGATCGCGGCGCGCTTGTCACGGTCGGCGCGCATCTGCTTCTCCATCGAGTCCTGGATGGAGGTGGGGGGCTCAATTGCCTTGAGCTCCACGCGGTTTACGCGGATGCCCCACTTGCCCGTCGCCTCGTCGAGGACGCCGCGCAGGGCCGCGTTGATCTCCTCGCGGGAGGTCAGGGTCCGCTCCAGGTCCATGCCACCGATGATGTTGCGGAGCGTGGTGACCGTGAGCTGCTCGATTGCCTGGATGTAGCTGGCCACTTCGTAGGTCGCGGCCCGCGCGTCCGTCACCTGGTAGTAGATGACCGTGTCGATGTTGACGACCAGGTTGTCCTGGGTGATCACCGGCTGCGGCGGGAACGGTACGACCTGTTCGCGCAGGTCGATGCGGTTGCGGATGGTGTCGATGAACGGGACGACGATGTTGAGGCCCGCGTTGAGTGTCCGCGTGTAACGACCGAACCGCTCGACGATGGCGGCGCTGGCCTGCGGGATGACTTGGATTGTCCTGATCAGGGCGATGAAGACCAACACCACCAGGATGATCAGGACGATGATGACCGGTTCCATCGTCGTTCCCCGTACCCTTCTCCGCCTCGGCTCTTTCGGAAGATCTTATGGTTGTTGAAGATCTTGCTGGTCGAGCATGACAGACCGTCGCCCAACTCGTGGCCTGTTCGGTTCAGTTGAGTCGTGCGAGGTCAGATGACGATCGCGGTCGCTCCCTCGATCTCCACGACATCCACTTCCTGTCCCACTTCGTAGGCGCGGTCGGTGTCGAGCGAGCGGGCCGACCAGACCTCTCCGGCGAGCTTGATCCGGCCGCCCGAGCTGTCCACCCGTTCCAGTACGAGGGCCTGCTTGCCCTTCAACGCGTCGATGCCGGTGCGCAGTTGGGGGCGTTGCGTGCTGTGCCGGGTCGCGATGGGCCGGACGACGGCGATGAGGGCGACCGAGATAACGACGAAGGTGAGGACCTGGACCACCACACCGAAGCCCAGTCCGGCGGCGCCGGCGGCGACGAGAGCACCCACGGCGAACATGCCGAACTCCGGCATGGCCGTGATCACCAGGGGGATTCCGAGCGCGGCCGCGCCGACGAGCCACCACACCCATGCGTCGATGTCGTTCACAAGGTCAATGGTATGACTGCAAGTCGCGCCGCGGACAGGGCGCAAAGGGGGTCAGGACATGGGAAGACCCTGCGCGGTCCAGCGTTCGCCGAGCTGCTCGACGACGAGGGGGAGGCCGAAGCAGAGGGAGAGGTTGCGCGAGGTGAGTTCGAGTTCGAGGGGGCCGGCGGCGAGCACCTTGCCCTGACGGATCATCAGGACGTGGGTGAAGCCGGGGGCGATCTCCTCGACGTGGTGGGTGACCATCAGCATCGAGGGGGCGATCGGGTCGCGGGCGAGCCGGCCGAGGCGGCGGACCAGGTCCTCACGGCCACCGAGGTCGAGGCCGGCGGCGGGCTCGTCGAGGAGCAGCAGCTCGGGGTCGGTCATCAGCGCGCGGGCGATGAGGGTGCGCTTGCGTTCGCCCTCGGAGAGGGTGCCGAACTTCCGCTCCAGGTAGTCGCTCATGCCGAGCCGGTCGAGGAAGGCGCGGGCGCGCTGCTCGTCGATCTCCTCGTACTCTTCCTGCCACCCGGCCGTCATGCCGTACGCGGCGGTCAGTACGGTCTCCAGGACGGTCTGGCGCTTGGGGAGCTTGTCGGCCATGGCGATACCGGCGATGCCGATGCGGGGGCGCAGTTCGAAGACGTCGGTGCCGGGCTTGCCGAGCGTCTCGCCGAGGATGGTGGCGGTGCCCTTGCTGGGGTAGAGGTAGCTGGACGCGACGTTCAGGAGCGTGGTCTTGCCGGCGCCGTTCGGACCGAGGATGACCCAGCGCTCGCCCTCCTTGACCGACCAGGAGACCTGGTCCACCAGAGCCCGGCCCTCCCGGACCACAGATACGTCCTGAAGCTCCAGAACATCGCTCATGAGCGCGTTGTCTCCCCTTGCAGTGTGGCCAGGTCTCGGCGTCTCGGCTGTCGCGTGCGCGCTGGTGTGCGCAGCCCTCGATGAAATCTACGCCACCGGCCGCCCGCTCCATTCCATCGGTCCGGTCCTTAGGCTGGGGGTCATGTTCTCGGAACCACGTTCAGGGCGCCTCGCGGCATGGGGAAATGCCCTTTTGGCCGGTCTTGTCTCGCCGGACGACGCGGTGCTCGCGATCGTCGGGGACGACGCGGTGCATCGGATGGAGGGGCTGCCCGGGGAGTCGGGGCCGGTCGGGCTCACGCTCGCGCTGGGGCGGCTGCGGACGCTCGGGGCGACGGGCTTGCGCGTCGCGCTGCCGGCGCCGGGGCATCCGCTGGGGTTGAGCGGACCGCCGGAGTTCAACGCGCGGGCCATAGAGGCCGAGGAGGCGGTGGTCTGCTACGGGGCCGCGCTCGGGTTGGTGCCCGAGGTGTACGAGGCCGGGCCCGACGGCGACGTCCATGTCGAGGTCGTCTGGCACTGCCTGCCGGTGCGGGAGGCTCCGCCGGCGGACGTGCCCTCGCTCGGTGAGGCGGAGCGGGAGTTGGCGGAGGCTCTTCGGGACGCCACGGAGATGCTGTCCCGGTTGGACGTCGCCGCGTCGGGGCCGGTGGCGGACGCGGCGATCGAGGCGTATCGGGCGCGGGCGGACCGGGGGCGGGAGGTGCTCGCGCCGGGGTATCCGCCGCGGGCGGCGCGGGTGCTCGAGCTGGCCGAGCGGGTGGGGATGCTCGTCGCGCTGGCCGAGTCCAACGGGCATGGCGGGGCGGTGACTTCCGGGGAGATGGCGGCGCGGGTGTTGGCGTTGCGGCCGGTTGAGCGGACGGCTCGGCGGGCGCAGGTCGCGGCGTACAACTCCGTTGTGGAGGAGCGGGAGCGGTGGTGAGGCTCGGTTCGTTGGTTGCTGTGGGGTGAGTGAGCGTCTGGGGGCCGCCGCCCCCAGGCCCCCGCTGAAAAGCAAAAGCCAAGAAGGGCCCCGCCGGTCTCCGTTGACCGGTGGGGCCCTTCTTGATTGTGCTGGCGTCAGTCGTTCACGCCCTGGTTGCCGAACGCCGGGTTCAGCAGGCCGATGACGTTGACGCTGTCACCGACGACGTTGACGGGGACGTGGACGGGGACCTGGACCAGGTTGCCCGAGCCGACGCCCGGCGACTTCACGGCCGCGCCGTCGGCACCCGCGTCGGCGACAGCGGCGCCGGCACCCGCGCCGGCGGCGATGCCGGCCACGGTGAGGGCTACGGCGGCCTTCTTGGCGATGTTCATGAGAAGCGTTCCTCCTGCGTTTGCGTATCCGACCCGGCCGCGGGTCGTGCGCTGATCAACGAGGAAGGGAACGAGGGCGGTACGCGAGCCGGACATGAACCGCCCTTTCGGATCATTCGAACGACTAGCTGACCGGCCTCCCGGGGCGTCCCGGGAGGCCGGAGGTCACCGCCCGTCGTGCGGCGGAGTCAGCGGTTGAGGCCGAGGTTGCCGAAGGCGGGGTTCAGCACACCGATGACGTTCACGCTGTTGCCGACCGCGTTCACGGGGACGTGGACCGGGACCTGGACGAGGTTGCCCGAGGCGACGCCCGGCGAGCCGACGGCCTGGCCGTCGGCCTGCGAACCACCGGTGGCAGAGGCCATTCCCGCCCCGGCGGCGACCAGCCCGCCGGCCACCATCGTCACGGCCGCTGCCTTCTTCAGGTTCTTCACTTCTGAGTCCTCCTAGCGATGGCCGCGGCAGTCGCCGCAGCACGCACTGGAGAACGGCGTAGATCCACGAAGGATGCGCCATCCGGGGGACATTCCCACGACGGTATGAATCTCAGTCCGGAGCTGGACGCTCCGCATTGCCGTGCGCCCCTTGATGCGCCGTGGATCAACCGGCCACTCCGTGACGAACCGCCCAGAGCGCGGCCTGGGTGCGGTCCGCCAGGTCGAGCTTCATCAGGATGTTCGAGACGTGGGTCTTGACCGTCTTCTCGGAGAGGACGAGAGCCCTTGCGATCTCTCGGTTGGAGCGGCCGTCCGCTATCAGGCCCAGCACCTCGCGCTCCCGCTCGGTGAGTGAACCCGCCCTCCCCTGGCCCGAGTTGGCCTCCTCCTGGGAGAGCAGCGCGCCGGCCACCTCGGGCTGGAGCAGGATGTGCCCCGCGTGCACCGAGCGGATGGCGCCGGCGAGCGCGTCCGGGTCCACGTCCTTGTAGACGTATCCGGCGGCTCCGGCGCGCAGGGCCGGGATCACCGTGCGCTGTTCGGTGAAGCTGGTGACGATCAACACGCGCGCGGGGTTGGCCAGTTCGCGGAGCTTGCGGAGGGCGTCGACGCCGTCCATGCCCGGCATCTTGACGTCCATGAGGACGACGTCGGGCTTCAACTCCTCGGCGCGGGCGACTCCTTCGGCGCCGTCGGCAGCCTCGCCCACGACCTCGATGTCGTCCTGCACCTCCAGGAAGGTGCGCAGGCCGCGGCGGACCACCTGGTGGTCGTCGACGAGCAGCACCTTGATTGCGTCAGCCACCGGGGACCTCCATCTCGATCGTGGTGCCCTTGCCGGGCGCCGATTGCACGGTCAGTGTGCCGCCGACACCGCTCGTCCGGTCGCGCATGGAGACCAGGCCGAGATGGCGTCCGGCGCGGCGGGTGGTGTGCGGGTCGAAGCCGGCTCCGTCGTCGGTCACCCGCAGGACGACTCCGCCGGCGCGTCGGGCCAGGGTCACCTCTACGTGCTCGGCGCCGGAGTGGCGCAGTGCGTTGTGCAGGGCCTCCTGGGCGACCCGCAGGACGGCTTCCTCCTGGGCGGCCGGCAGGGCGCGCACACCGCGGCTCTCGAAGGTCACGCGCGCGGAGTGGGCACGGTCGAGGACGTGCGCCTGGGTGCGCAGGGTGGCGACGAGACCGTCCTCGTCGAGGGCCGCGGGGCGCAACTCGACGACGGCGTCACGCAGTTCGTCCGCGGCTTCGGCGGCGAGCGCGGCCACCTGCTGCAACTCGCCCTTGGCGCGCGCCGGGTCGCGGTCCACCAGGGCGGCGGCGGCCTGTGCGGTCAGGCGCAGGGAGAAGAGCTTCTGGCTGACCGCGTCGTGCAGTTCGTGGGCGAGGCGGGAGCGCTCCTCGACGATGGTCAGCTCCCGACTGCGTTCGTACAGGCGGGCGTTGGTGAGGGCGATCGCGGCGTGCTGGGCGAGGATGTCCAGCAGTTCCTCGTCCTCCTGCGTGAAGGCGCAGCTTCCGTCCCGCCTGGGACGCGGATGCCTCTCCGTGGCCGAGGACTCCTCGGTCGCCGAACCCCTTTCCGCCGCCGAAGCCTTCTCCGTCGCCGGGCGCAGCTTGTTGGCGAGGAACAGCGCGCCGATGACCTCGTCGCCGTCCTTGATCGGCAGGCCCAGGAAGTCGGACATGTTGGGGTGGGCGGACGGCCAGCCCTCGAAGCGGGGGTCCTTGCGCACGTCGGCCAGGCGCTCCGCCTTCGCCTCGTGCAGCATCGCGGCGAGGATGCCGTGCTGGCGCGGGAGCGGGCCGATGGCCTTCCACTGCGCGTCGCTGACGCCGTCGACCACGAACTGGGCGAAGCCCCCGTGGTCGTCGGGGACGCCGAGTGCCGCGTACTGCGCGCCGAGCAGCTCACGGGCGGAGGCGACGATCGTCTTGAGGACGTCGCGCACCTCTAGGTGCCTGCTCATGGCCAGCAGCGCGGAGCTCACCGCGGCGAGGCCGGACCGGGGTCCTTGACTCATGTCCTCACGGTACCGGCGGGGTGTGACACTGCGGATCGGACCAGTGGCGGCCCGGACCGGGTCGGTGGACCTAGGCCGAAAGTCCCCGGAACGGCAGGCGTAGGTCGAAGGACCCCGGCGTTCTGGGCCCCGCGTCCGACGCGGGGCGGGTGATCCCGTTCCTACGTTGAAGGCACGCCGATCAACGGGCGGACTTTACGAGGGGACGTGTGTCATGCCGGTGGCGATCATCACGGGAGCTTCGAAAGGACTGGGGCGGGCGCTCGCCGAGGCGCTGGCCGCGCGGGGCTGGGATCTGGTGCTGGATGCCAGGAGCGAGGGGGTCCTGTCGGAGACGGCGGCGGCCGTGTCGGCGTACGGCACGCGCGTGACGGCGGTTGCGGGGGACGTCACGGACGCCGGGCACCGGTCCGAGCTGGTGGCGGCCGCGTGGCGGCTCGGCGGGGCCGACCTGCTGGTGAGCAATGCCAGCGCGCTGGGCGCGGAGCCGCTGGTACGGCTGGAGACGCTGCCCCTGGCGGGACTGCGGCGGGCGCTGGAGGTGAACGTGGTCGCCGCGCTGGGCCTGGTCCAGGAGGCGCTGCCGCTGCTGCGGGCGTCCACGACGGGCGGCGCGGTGATCGCCGTCAGCTCGGACGCGGCGGCCGAGGCGTACGAGACGTGGGGCGGGTACGGGGCGTCCAAGGCGGCCCTGGACCAGCTCATGGCGGTGCTCGGGGCGGAGGAGTCGGGGTTGCGGGTGTGGGCGGTGGACCCCGGGGACATGGCGACGGACCTGTACGCGGCGGCCGTACCGGACGACCACGATCCGCGGCCCGCGCCGGTCGATGTGGTGCCGGCCTTCCTGCGGCTGCTGGACGAACGGCCGGTGAGCGGTCGCTACGCGGCTCCGTCGCTGCTGGTGGAGGGGCGATGACGCTGGCGATGGGGGTCCCCCCGCACGAGCGCAGCCGAGAGTGGGGGAGGGTACCGGAGGAGCTGTCGGCCAGGATTCCGGCGGAGCAGCGCGGGCCGGGACGGGGCCGGGACTCCGTACGACTGCTGGTGTCGCACGGCACCGAGGTGTCGCACCACGCGTTCGTGGAGCTGCCCCGGCTGCTGCGGGCCGGGGATCTGCTGGTGGTGAACACCTCGCCGACGCTGGCGGCCGCCGCGGACGGCCGGATCGGGCACGCGTGCGTGGTGGTGCACTTCTCCACGCGCGGGGACGACGGGCGATGGGCGGTCGAGCTGCGGGATCCCGCCGGGGACGGCACCACACGTGCGCGTGCGGGCGGCCCGGCGGGGACGGAGGTACGGCTGCCCGGGGGTCTCCGGCTGACGCTCACCGAGCCGCTGGGACCGGACAGCGACCGGTTGTGGTGGGCGCGGGTGTCGGGGACCGAAGCGCAGACGTCGGGAGCGGGCGTCCTCGCGATGCTCCGGGAGTACGGGCGGCCCATTCGTTACTCCTATACGGAGCGGGATCAGCCGTTGTCCGTGTATCAGACGGTGTTCGCGCTGCCGTCGGCCGACGGCAGCGGGAGTGCGGAGATGCCGAGTGCCGCGCGGCCCTTCACGGCGGCGCTGGTGGCGGAGCTGGTGAGCCGGGGTGTGCAGTTCGCGCCGATCACGCTGCACACCGGGGTGGCCTCGGCGGAGGCGCACGAGTCGCCGTATCCCGAGCGGTTCTCGGTGCCGGAGGCGTCGGCGCGGCTGATCAACGCGGCGCGGGCCGGGGGCGGGCGGGTCGTCGCGGTGGGGACGACGGCCGTGCGGGCGGTGGAGTCGGCCGCCGGGGCGGACGGGGTCGTACGCGCGCGTGCCGGGTGGACGGATCTCGTGGTCACCCCGGAGCGCGGGGTGCGGGTGGTGGACGGGCTGCTGACCGGGCTGCACGAGCCGGAGGCCTCGCATCTGCTGATGCTGGAGGCGATCGTCGGGCGGGCGGCGATCGGCCGCAGTTATGAGGAGGCGTTGCGCGGGCTCTACCTATGGCACGAGTTCGGGGACGTCCATCTCATCCTCCCGGAGGAGAACCCTCACTCGGTGCATTGCTGCAGCAACTAGCGGTGAGACTGTTACCCGCCCGATGTGAGCCCGCGCATAGGACGCAGATCACGTACGAAGGTCGATAGGAGATAAACACTCCCCTTATGAGCGGGGCAGACAGTCCAGTCTGCCCCGTTTTGCCCTTCCCGGGTCCACTACCCGGGATCGTACGTCACACCTTTGCCTCGGCATTTTGCGGCCGCTAACAATGGCAGCCGTCGCTCAGCGCCTCGGGTTCCCCCGGGGCGTTCGTGCGGGCTGGACCGGAGTCCCCCGCCGGACGCAGAGCGACCTCCGCGCTATTCGAAGAGGTCCGTCTTTCATGCCGAAGAACTTCAGTGCTCGTGGGCGACGTCTTGCCCTGACCCGTCGCCACAAGATCGCGATCGCCGGTGTCGCCACCCTGGGCGCCGCCTCCCTCGCGTTCTCCGCCGTGCCCGGCAACGCGGAGACGACCACGAGCGAGGCCGCTTCCTCGGCGCAGGCGCAGATCGCCTACAGCTCCGAGCCGATCAAGGGCGTCAAGGCCAGCGTCACCGACCAGCTCGCCGGTGCCAGCCTGAAGGCCGAGCAGATCCAGGCCAAGGCCGACGCGAAGAAGACGGCCGCGAAGAAGGCCGCCGCCGAGGTCGCCAAGAAGAAGGCGGCCGCCCGGGCCGCGGCGAAGAAGAAGGCCGCCGCCGAGCGCAAGGCGAAGACCGCGAGCCGCTCCGCGAAGCGCGCCGCGATCAAGCCGGCCGCGAAGACCTACGCCAACAACCTGGACGGCTGGATCGACCACGCCCTGGCGATCATGAAGCAGAAGGGCATCCCGGGCTCGTACAACGGCCTGTACAAGAACATCATGCGGGAGTCCTCGGGCAACCCCAGCGCCATCAACGGCTGGGACGTCAACGCGGTCAACGGCACCCCGTCGATCGGTCTGCTCCAGGTCATCCAGCCGACGTTCAGCGCGTACCA
This sequence comes from Streptomyces sp. NPDC088794, assembly GCF_044750545.1. Taxonomy (NCBI): domain Bacteria; kingdom Bacillati; phylum Actinomycetota; class Actinomycetes; order Kitasatosporales; family Streptomycetaceae; genus Streptomyces; species Streptomyces sp. NPDC088794. Next base: position 12,395 of record NZ_JBIVKB010000020.1, read on the forward strand.
CGTCTCCGGTACGTCGACGAACATCTACGACCCGGTCGCCAACATCACCGCCGCCGCCAACTACGCGGCCCACCGGTACGGCTCGATCGACAACGTCAACAGCGCGTACTGAGGTCGGCGCGGACCTCGGTACCGAACGCCGAAGGGCGGCACCCCCTGACGGGTGCCGCCCTTCGGCGTCGTACGAGACCGAACTACTTGCGCATGACCTCGGGCTCATGGCGGCGCAGGAAGCGGGCCACGAAGAAGCCGCAGATCACGCCGAGGGCGATCAGGGCCACCATGTCCATGCCCCAGGCGCCCGCGGTGTGCTCCCACAGCGGGTCCGTGCTGTCGCCGGGCTTGGGCGGGCTGATCTTGTTGAAGTCCAGCGTGGCACCCGCGGCACCGACCGCCCAGCGCGACGGCATCAGGTACGAGAACTGGTTGACGCCGATCGCGCCGTTCAGCGTGAACAGGCAGCCGGTGAACACGACCTGGATGATCGCGAACATGACCAGCAGCGGCATGGTCTTCTCGGCCGTCTTCACCAACGAGGAGATGATCAGGCCGAACATCATCGCGGTGAAGCCCAGACCCATGATCGGGATGCAGAGTTCGAGCATGGTCTGGCTGCCCAGGACCACGCCCTGCGCCGGGATCTCCCGGCTGGAGAACCCGATGACGCCGACCATCAGCCCCTGCAGCGCGGTGATCACGCCGAGCACGAACACCTTGGACATCAGGTACGCGGAGCGGGACAGGCCGGTCGCCCGCTCCCGTTCGTAGATGACCCGTTCCTTGATCAGCTCGCGGACCGAGTTGGCCGCGCCCGCGAAGCAGGCGCCGACCGCGAGAATCAGCAGGACCGTGGTCGCCGTGCCGTTGGGGATGATCTGGCCGTTCGCCTTCGGCGGGTTGGGCAGCAGGCTGTTGCCCGAGTCGATGAGCAGGCTCACCGCGCCCAGGACGCCCGGCAGGATCACCATCAGGGCCAGGAAGCCCTTGTCGGAGCTGATCACCGAGACGTAGCGGCGCACCAGCGTGAGGAACTGGGACATCCAGCCCTGCGGCTTGGGCGGCTTCATCGCCTGCGCCGGCGGCATCTGTACGGACTGCGGAGCAATCGCGTCGATGTCCGCGGCGTACATCTGGTAGTGCTGCGAGCCCTTCCAGCGTCCCGCCCAGTCGTAGTCGCGGTAGTTCTCGAAGGCGGAGAAGACGTCGGCCCAGGTGTCGTAACCGAAGAAGTTCAGGGCCTCCTCGGGCGGTCCGAAGTAGGCGACCGAGCCGCCCGGCGCCATCACCAGGAGCTTGTCGCAGATGGCGAGTTCGGCCACCGAGTGGGTGACGACGAGGACCGTGCGGCCGTCGTCGGCGAGGCCGCGCAGCAGCTGCATGACATCGCGGTCCATGCCCGGGTCGAGGCCGGAGGTCGGCTCGTCCAGGAAGATCAGCGACGGCTTGGTGAGCAGCTCCAGAGCCACCGAGACGCGCTTGCGCTGGCCACCGGAGAGGGAGGTGACCTTCTTCTCCTTGTGGATGTCCAGCTTCAGCTCGCGCAGCACCTCGTTGATGCGGTTCTCGCGCTCCTCGCCGGTGGTGTCGGCGGGGAAGCGGAGCTTGGCCGCGTACTTGAGGGCCTTCTTGACGGTCAGTTCCTTGTGCAGGATGTCGTCCTGCGGGACCAGACCGATGCGCTGGCGCAGCTCGGCGAACTGCTTGTACAGGTTCCGGTTGTCGTAGAGGACATCGCCCTGGTTGGCGGGCCGGTAGCCGGTGAGCGCCTTGAGCAGGGTCGACTTGCCCGATCCCGACGGGCCGATGACGGCGATCAGCGACTTCTCCGGTACGCCGAAGGAGACGTCCTTGAGGATCTGCTTGCCGCCGTCGACCTCGACGGTCAGGTGGCGGGCGGAGAAGGACACCTCACCGGTGTCGACGAACTCCTCGAGACGGTCGCCGACGATGCGGAACGTCGAGTGGCCGACGCCGACGATGTCGGTCGGGCCGAGCAGCTGCGAGCCGCCCTTGGCGATCGGCTGACCGTTGACGTACGTGCCGTTGTGCGAGCCGAGGTCGCGGATCTCCATGCGCCCGTCGGGCATCGAGTGGAACTCGGCGTGGTTGCGGGAGACCTGCAGGTCCGAGACGACCAGGTCGTTCTCCAGGGCACGGCCGATGCGCATCACGCGCCCGATCGAGAACTGGTGGAACGTGGTCGGGCTGCGGTCGCCGTAGACCGGAGGTGCCCCCGCGACACCACCGGAGTTCTGCTGCGGCGGGATGTGCGCGGCCGGCTGCTGCGGTGTGGCCTGCTGCGGCTGCTGCCAGCCGGCCTGCGGTGCCTGCTGCGGCGGCGCCTGCTGCGCCCAGCCGGGGCTCGCGCCCTGGGCCGCGTACGGCTGCTGCTGCGGCTGGGCCTGTGGCGTCGCGGCCGCGGCGCCGGACGCGCTGAGCAGCGGTCCGTCGGTCGCGTTGCCGAGGTGCACGGCCGAGCCCGGGCCGATCTCCATCTGATGGATCCGCTGGCCCTGCACGAAGGTGCCGTTGGTGGAGCCGTGGTCCTCGATGACCCAACTGCGGCCCCCCCAGCTGATCGTGGCGTGACGCCAGGACACCCTGGCGTCGTCGAGCACGATGTCGCCCTGCGGATCACGTCCGAGGGTGTATGGCCTGGACTCCTCTAGCGTCCAGGTACGTCCGTTCAATTCCAGTACGAGTTCCGGCACTCCAAGCCCCACTGAGTAGTCCCCCGAATTACCCCCATCACAGGGAGTCTAGGGATGTCGAACATCGTCGGGAACTATTTCAGGCTCACCCCCCTGACCGAAAGTCGGGCGTCGTGAAGACCACGCGCGCATGCATCGTCCGGTTCCGTTGACGGGGTTGAAACCGACCCGGAGAGTGGTAATCCACGCGAGGGGGACAGGGCGCGGCTGCTGTGCCGTGCGCTGCGGATCGGGGGGTCTGCCATGAGCGCGTCGTTGACCGTCGAGGCCACGAAGGCCGGACCGAGGCTGCCGTGGGGAGACGTCCTGTTGTCCGCGATCGCCGCCGTGAGCTGGGCGTTGATCGGCATGGCGGGCACGGCGGCGCTGGGTCTCCACCTCCTGGAGGCGGACTCGGCGAGCTCGCTGGGCCCGATGACAGCGGCTGTCGTGGCCCTCGGAGCAGGCGGTTCGATCACTCCGTCCGGCGATGTGTCCGCGTTCGGCCTGACCGGCGCCGAGGCGACCACGGCCGTGACGATCACGCCGTTGGGCGTGAGCCTGGTGGGCGCGCTGCTCCTGTCGTGGTTCTTCCTACGGTCCTTGCGGGCGGCCGGAGTTGTGATCTCACCGGCCGAACTCCTCGCCCGCGCGGGTGCCGTGATCGTCCTCTTCGTGGCCGTGCTGGGCGGGCTTGCCTGGGCGGGTCACGACGTCATCACGATCGACGGCGGCTCACTGGGCCTCGACCAGCTGCCCGGCGGCTCGGGCGGCGGCGGGGTCAGCGTGCCCGGGCTCGGTGACCTCGGGGACATCGGCGGGCTGCTGCCGGACAACGTCGGCAACCTCATCGACGCCAAGGCGGCGGTCGGCTTCACCGTCGACACGGCGCCCACCCTGCTCGGCGGCCTCGCCTGGTCGGCCGGGATCCTGCTGATCGCCCTGCTGGCCTCGCGCCGCACGCCACTGCCGCGCGGCTGGGACGCCGTGCACCGGATCGTCCGCCCGGCCGTGTCCGCGGTCGTGACGGTGATGCTGGTGACGGTGGCGGCGGGGCTGGCGGCGGCCGTGTACGCGGCGATCGGCGACGACCACCCCAAGCGGATCTTCGGCGCGGCGCTGCTCGGCGCCCCCAACGGCACGTGGCTCGGCATCCCGATCGGCCTCTTCGTCCCCTACGACGGCCGCGCCACGGGTGAACTGGCCAAACTCCTCCCCGACCCCCTGGACGACCTCCTCACCGCCAACACCGACCAGTCGGTGACCCTCAGCCGCCTCGCCGACCTGGACGGCCGGGTATGGCTGCTCGGGGTGGCGGCGGCTTTGATGATGCTGCTGGCGGGGGTACTCATGGCGTCGCGGACGCCGGTGGGGATTCCGGTGGCTGGTCAGGGAGGCGTTGCGGGGGGTGCGGGTGGCGATGCTTCGGGGCCGGGTGCGATACGGAAGCCAGGTGCCCTCGGCTTCGCCGGGCGATGTGCGCTGCGCCTCGGGATCGCGACGGCGTTGGCGTTGCCGTTACTGGGGTGGCTGACGGAGGTGTCGGTGGACGCCTCGCTGTCGGTACTGGGCTTCGACGCGTTCGGCGCCGGCATCGTGCTGCACGCGCACCTGGGGATGGCCCTGGTGCTCGGTGCCCTGTGGGGCGCGGGCGCGGGCGCCGTCGGGGCACTGCTCGCGTGGGCGACGGGCGCGGCAGGACGACGGGCGGCACCGCTGGCGCTGGGGAGCATGGGGGTGGTCGGTACGCCGGGCGCGGGGGCGGTGGGGACCGGGTATCCGCAGTACGCGCGGGAGGCGGGGGCCGGGGCTGGGCCGTACGCCGGTGAGTCGGGGGCGTATGGGCATGGGGTTGGGCCTTACGCGGGCGAGCCGGGGACGTATGCGCAAGGGGCTGGGCCGTATGCGGGCGAGCCGGGGGCTCAGGCGCAGGAGGCCGGACCGTATCCGAGCGAACCGGGGGCATTTCCGCAGGGCGCCGGACCGTACGCGGGCGAATCGGGGGCTCGGGCGCAAGGGGCGGGACCGTATCCCGGTGAAGCGGGGACATACCCGCAGGGCGGCGACCCGTACGCAAGCGAACCGGGGAGGCAGGCGCAGGGGGCGGGACCGTATCCCGGTGAACCCGGGGCGCATCCTCAGGGATCGGGGCCCTACGCGGGCGAACCGGGGCCGCGGACTCCTGGGCAGAGGCCTTACGCCGGTGAACCGGCCGCGCAATCCGGCGAGTCCGGGCCGTACGTGCCGGGATCGCCGTATCGGCCGCCGAACCCCGCCACGAACCCGTATCTACGGGTGCCGGACGAGGTGCGGGAGCCGGAGGACGCGCGGCCGTCGGACCGTGGCCGGCCTGGAGGCGACGGCACGCGCCCGCCGGACCGGGGGAAACCTGGCGCCGAAGGCGCACCACCACAGGACCGAGGCCGCCCCAGCGCCGAAGGCGCACCTCCACAGGACCGAGGTCGCCCCGGCGGACAAGGTGCCCCGCCGCAGAACCGAGCGCGGCCCGGGGGCGGAAGCGGGCAGTCTCAGGGCCAAGCACGCCCCGGTGGCGAAGGCCCACGGTCGCAAGGTCAGGGCCGCTCTGGCGGTCAAGGCGGACAGCCACAAGACCGGGCGCGCTACGGGAGCGGAAACGCAGGGTCGCAGGACCAGCAGCGCCCGGGCGCCGAAGGCAACCGGCCTCAGGACCGGGGCCGGTCCGGCAGCGGGGGCGCGGCACCTCAAGACCGAGGCCGGTCCGGAGGTGGAAGCGCGGAGCCCCAAGACCGGGGCCGGCGCGGGAACGAAGGCGCACGGCCTCAGGACCGAGCGCGGCCCGGGGCCGAGGGCGCGCCGCCGGACGAGCGGGCACGGCGATCCGGTGGTCCGGCGGGCACCCCGCCGCCCGACGACGCGCGCGAGCCCAGCAGTTCGCCGCCACCCGGTCCCGGCAACCGTGACGTGTACGGCGCACCCACTGTGGTCAGGCCCATCGGGGGCCCGCCGCCGCAGTCGCCGCGCCGGCCTCCCCGGCCGCCGTCCGGGAACCGGCCCCAGTCCCCGCCACCGGACGACGGCCCTCCCCCGCCACCGCCGCCTCCACCACCGGCGCCGCCGAGGAGGCCCTCGGGCGGGCAGTGAGGTGTCCGCAGACTCCGCAGACAGGGCGGCGGTTCCTTCGGCCTGTCCTTCGGCCTGCGCAAGCAACGTGAGTGTCCTCAGGTTCACCGGCGCGAGCGCCCGCGGGCCCGACAGGCCGGCCCCGGCCGAGTTCCTCAGCTGACGCAGGATGCCCGTAGACCTACGGAAGTAGGGCGCGCGGCTGCTCTCTCCACTCGGCGCAAGGCGCCCGCGGACCCCCGAAGCAAGGCGCAGCCGGCCCCTCCGGCCGACGCAGGACACGGCCCGCGCGGCAACCGGCGTCAAGCACTTCCCGCAGACCTCCGGAGGAAACCCGTGGTCGACAGGTAAGGCACACGCAACCCACCCGCCATCCACTGTTCCATGTCCGCTAGACGGACCGCGGCGGCGGACGACACTGCGTGCCGGATACGGTGGGTGCACCATGAGCGCTGAGCAGACCTCGTCCTTCGACGTCCCCGCCGACCGCCCCACTCTCCTCGTCAAGATCTTCGGCAAGGACCGGCCCGGCATCACCGCGGGCCTCTTCGACACCCTCGCCGCCTTCTCCGTCGACGTGGTCGACATCGAGCAGGTCGTCACGCGTGGCCGAATGGTGCTGTGCGCGCTGGTGACCGAGCCGGAGCGTGGGCTGGAGGGGGAGTTGCGCTCCACCGTCCACAGTTGGGCGGAGTCGATGAAGATGCAGGCGGAGATCATCTCCGGCCTCGGCGACAACCGCCCCCGTGGCCTCGGCCGTTCCCTCGTGACCGTGCTCGGACACCCGCTCACCGCGGAGGCCACGGCCGCCGTCGCCGCCCGGATCACCAAGGCCGGCGGCAACATCGACCGTATCTTCCGGCTCGCCAAGTACCCCGTGACGGCGGTCGAGTTCGCGGTGTCCGGCGTGGAGACCGGGCCACTGCGCACCGCCCTGGTGACCGAGGCGGCGGCACTCGGTGTCGACGTCGCCGTCGTGGCGGCCGGGTTGCACCGACGGGCCCAGCGGCTGGTCGTCATGGACGTCGACTCGACGCTCATCCAGGACGAGGTCATCGAGCTGTTCGCCGCGCACGCCGGCTGCGAGGACAAGGTCGCCGAGGTGACGGCGTCCGCGATGCGCGGAGAGCTGGACTTCGAGCAGTCCCTGCACGCGCGCGTGGCACTGCTGGCGGGCCTCGACGCCTCGGTGGTGGACAAGGTACGCAGCGAGGTCCGGCTGACGCCGGGCGCGCGCACCCTGATCCGCACGCTGAAGCGGCTCGGTTACCAAGTCGGCGTCGTCTCCGGCGGGTTCACCCAGGTCACCGATGATCTGCGCGACCGCCTCGGGCTGGACTTCGCGCAGGCCAACACGCTGGAGATCGTCGACGGGAAGCTGACCGGCAAGGTCACCGGCGAGATCGTGGACCGGGCCGGCAAGGCGCGGCTGCTGCGTCGCTTCGCCGCCGAGGCGGGCGTACCGCTCGCCCAGACCGTCGCGATCGGCGACGGTGCCAACGACCTGGACATGCTCAACGCGGCCGGTCTCGGTGTCGCCTTCAACGCCAAGCCGGTCGTCCGGGAGGCGGCGCACACGGCGGTGAACGTGCCGTTCCTGGACACGGTGCTGTATCTGCTGGGCGTGACCCGCGAAGAGGTCGAGGCTGCGGACACGCACGACGAGGAGTGAGCGTCCGCAGCCGACGGACGGGCGGCGCGGGCTACGCGGGCCAAGCGGATCACTCGGGTTACGCGGATTGCTCGGGCTGCGCGAATTGCTCGGGCTGCGCGGGTTATTCGGACGGGGCCCAGTAGTCGGTCAGCTTGGCGACGCTCGGCTCCAGGCTTTTCCAGGAGCCGTCGAAGGACAGGACCGCGAAGGCTGCGGCGGGAAAGCCGCGCCGGTTCATCCGCTCGCGGGCGTCGCCCTCGGCCGTGCCGGCGAGCACGTCGGCCAGGCCCTGGATACCGGGGTTGTGGCCGATCAGGACGACGTCGCGCGCGTCGTCGGGGGTCTCGTTCAGGAGCGCGATCAACTCGCCGGGAGAGGCGTCGTAGATCCGCTCCTCGTAGACGGTTTTCGGCCGGTGCGGGAGTTCGTGGACGGCCAGCTTCCAGGTCTCGCGGGTCCGGGTCGCCGTGGAGCACAGGGCCAGATCGAAGGGGATGCCGGTGTCGGCCAGCCTGCGTCCGGCGACGGCGGCGTCCGTGCGGCCCCGCTCAGCGAGTGGGCGCTCGTGGTCGGTCACCTCCGGCCAGTCGGCTTTCGCATGCCGGAAAAGGACGATCCTGCGGGGTTCTGCGACGCTCATGGAACCCAGCTTCGCATGAAAACAGGCCATGAGGAGGGGGAGTTGACGGGTGGCCGGAGCGGTGTCCGGCACGCTGTGACCGGACCGGTGCTCAGCCCGCTATGAACTCCTGCGCCCGCTCGAAGAGGTGGGCGATCACGGGGTCGCTCGCCGCCGCGTGCGCGTCCGTCGGGTTGAGCATCAGGGCCAGCAGCACGATGAAGGCGAGGGCCGGCAGGGCGAGGGCCCACCAGGGCAGACGGCTGTCGACGCCACCGGAGGTCGCCGGGCGGGGCGGGGTGTGCGTGGTGGCCGACATGGCTTCCTCCGTGGTCTTCGAGTCCTCCGTGATCCGCCCCTCGCGGTCACACTTCGAAGGTACGGAACCCGGCGCCCTCAACCCATCCGGAGATCCACCCACTTGACCCTGACACCCACCCCCTAGGGGATGGTGGTGCTAGCCCCACCATCGACCCGGAAACCGGGTCACGGGGTCCGGGAAACTCGGTCGCGGGGTCCCGGAGAACCCGTCACGGGATCACGGTGAAGGGCTCATCGCCTCACGGCGAGGCGATCGTCGCGATGACGGCGATGATCACGAAGATGGCGAAGAAGGAGCCGAAGACGATCAGCATCTTCTTCTGGCCGTTCTGGGGGTTCGGATCGAGAACTGGCATGCCGCAAGTCTCGCACTCCTCCCCCGCGCCGAAGCCGTCGGGGTGAGGTCGGCCCGGCGTCGGGGTCAGTGCGCCGCCGCCTCGTCCTCCACCGTGCGGTCGCGTCCCGCCAGCACGCCGACCACCATCTGCGGGATCATCAGCCCCGCCATGAGGGCGATCGGCAGACCCCAGCCGCCGCTGCTCTCGTAGAGGACGCCCACCAGGAGCGGTCCCGGGATGGAGATCAGGTAGCCGGTGCTCTGCGCGAAGGCTGACAGCTGGGCCACGCCCGCGCCGGTCCTGGACCGCATGCCGACCATCGTCAGGGCCAGCGGGAAGGCGCAGTTGGCGATGCCGAGCAGCAGCGCCCAGGCCCAGGCGCCGGCGGCCGGCGCGAGGTACAGGCCGGCGTAACCGGCGAGGCCGCACAGACCGAGCGCGATCACGATCGGCCCCTGGTGCGGGAGCCGGGTGGCCAGGCGCGGGATGACGAAGGCCAGCGGCACGCCCATCACCATCGTCACGGCGAGCAGCAGTCCGGCGGTGCCGGCGCTCACGCCCGCGTCCCGGAAGATCTGTGCCATCCAGCCCATCGTGATGTAGGCGGCGGTGGCCTGGAGCCCGAAGAAGACGGCGAGCGCCCAGGCGGTACGGCTGCGGGTGATGCGCAGTTCGGGCTTCGGCTCGGTCTCCCGCTCGGGCGCCTCGCGCGCGGGTGCCGCTTCGCCGTCGGGCGCCTCCCGGTGTCGTACGAGTGCGATCCACGGCACGATCGCCGCGGCGGCCAGGACCGCCCAGGCGGCCAGGCCGGAGCGCCAACTGTCGCCCAGCGTCGCGGCCATGGGCACGGTGACGGCGGCCGCGGCGGCGGTGCCCAGGGCGAGGCCCATGGAGTAGAGGCCGGTCATGGAGCCGACGCGGTCCGGGAACCAGCGCTTGACGATCACCGGCATGAGGACGTTGCTGACCGCGATGCCCATGAGGGCGAGCGCGCTGCCGGCCAGGAAGCCGGGCGTACCGCCGATGTAGGGCCGGATGAGCAGGCCTGTGGTGATCGCGACCATGCCCGCGCAGACGACGGCGCTCGGGCCGAAGCGGCGGGCCAGGCGCGGGGCCATGACGCCGAAGACGGCGAAGCACAGCGGGGGCACGGAGGTGAGCAGTCCGGCGACGCTGCCGCTCATGCCGAGGCCGTCGCGGACGTCTTCGAGGAGGGCGCCGAGGCTGGTGATGGCGGGGCGGAGGTTCAGGGCCGACAGCACGATGCCGACGACGACCAGCCGCATCGTCCACGCGCGCGTGGCGGCTCCCACGGGCGGCTCCGGGGAGTCGCTCGCTGTCGGGTCGCCGATGTTCGTCGTGGACTTCAGTGTCCGGGTCTCCTCGCTTGCCATGCCACCATCATAGAATCATGGGATGATTGGTTGTCCATCCCCGGGTCGCACCTGTCGTGCCGGTCGGTCCCGCTCGGCCCGCCCGTCCCGCTCGTCCTCCCCGCCCGTCCCGTGCGAAGGTGTGCCATGCCCCTGAGCCATCCCCGCCGTTCGGCGCTGTCCGAGCAGGTCATCGCCGCGCTGCGGAACCAGATCACTTCGGGCGAGTGGGCGGTCGGCTCGCGCATCCCGACGGAACCGGAGCTGGTCGAGCAGCTCGGTGTGGCCCGCAACACGGTCCGCGAGGCCGTCCGCGCCCTCGCGCACAACGGCCTGCTGGACATCCGCCAGGGCTCCGGCACCTACGTGGTGGCGACCAGCGAGCTGGCCGGCGTGATGCAGCGGCGCTTCGCCGGCGCCGATCCGCAGCACATCGCCGAACTGCGCGCCGCCCTTGAGTCGTCCGCCGCGAAGCTGGCCGCCGAGCGGCGCACCGAGAAGGACCTCAAGCAGCTCGACGCGCTGCTGGTGCGGCGCGAGGAGATCTGGGAGTCCGGTGACATCGAGGCCTTCGTGACCGCCGACGCGACCTTCCACCTGGCCGTGGTGGCCGCGTCCCACAACGACGTGATGACGGCGATGTACGCGGACCTCGGCGAGGTGCTGCGGGACTGGCTGCGCGAGGACGTCGGCCAGGAGCTGACGCCGGAGACGCACATGGACCACGCGCGCCTGGTCGACGCGATCCGCGCGGGGGACGCCGAGGCGGCGGGCACGGAGGCGGCGAGCTATCCGTTCCTGTGCCGCCCGGGGCGCTTCACCGCTTCTGGTGGCTGACCCAGGCCGACCCGACGTCCTTCCAGCACCGCCCGGTGAGCCGTACGGTCATCGCCGGTCCGGTGTCGACGGGCGCGCCGTCGGTGTCGAGGTCCCACCACCGGTCGCACTCGACGTGCAGGCGGACCCGGTCGGTCCCCGGATAGGGGTTGTGGCAGTACGCGGTCACATGGGAGCCGGTCACCTTGGTGCGGCACTCGGCGCCGAACGGCTGCGCGGGAGCGGGCTTGTGCACGCGCGCGTGGGGCACCGCCTCGTAGGGCAGGGAGAGTACGAGCGCGACGGCGACGGTCACTGAGGCCAGGCTTCGGGACAGACGCACAAGGCAGACCTCCTCGGCCGAGCTCGGGAGGGAATGGCGTGGTGAACCCGTAATCCAGGGTGCGCGGTTGGGGCCCGTCCCTGCCCGGCCAACGGGGCCGAACGGGTGACGCGAAGAGGGCCCGCGTCCAGGGGATGCGGGCCCTCTTTAAGAGGCCGAGCTTCAGCGTGGAGAGGCTGAGCCCGGTGTTTGAAGAGGTCGAGCCTCAGCGGCGGCGTCAGGCGCCGATGGCGTGCAGGCCGCCGTCCACGTGGACGATCTCGCCGGTGGTCTTCGGGAACCAGTCGCTCAGCAGTGCGACGATGGCCTTGCCGGCCGGTTCCGGGTCCTTGAGGTCCCACTCCAGCGGGGAGCGGTCGTCCCACACGGCGGCCAGCTCGTCGAAGCCCGGGATGGACTTGGCGGCCATCGAGCCGAGCGGGCCCGCGGAGACCAGGTTGCAGCGGATGTTCTGCTTGCCCAGGTCGCGGGCGAGGTAGCGGCTGGTGGCCTCCAGGGCGGCCTTGGCCGGGCCCATCCAGTCGTACTGCGGCCAGGCGAAGGACGCGTCGAAGGTGAGGCCGACGACCGAGCCGCCGTTCTGCATCAGCGGCAGGCAGGCCATGGTCAGCGACTTCAGGGAGAACGCCGAGACGTGCATGGCCGTGGCGACCGACTCGAACGGCGTGTTGAGGAAGTTGCCGCCGAGCGCGTCCGGCGGCGCGAACCCGATGGAGTGCACGACGCCGTCCAGGCCGCCCAGTTCCTCGCCCACGACGTCGGCGAGGCGCGCGAGGTGCTCGTCGTTGGTCACGTCGAGCTCGATGACCTTGGTGGGCTTGGGCAGCTTCTTGGCGATGCGCTCGGTCAGCGTGGGCCGCGGGAACGCGGTCAGGATGATCTCCGCACCCTGCTCCTGGGCCTGCTTGGCGGCGTGGAAGGCGATGGAGGACTCCAGCAGCACCCCGCTGATCAGGACGCGCTTGCCCTCGAGAATTCCGCTCATGGTGTTCAGTGACCCATTCCCAGTCCGCCGTCAACAGGGATGACGGCTCCAGTGATGTACGAGGCGTCGTCCGAGGCGAGGAACCGCACCGTCGCGGCGACCTCCTCGGGCTGCGCGTACCGGCCCAGCGGCACCTGCTTGACGATGCCCGCGCGCTGCTCGTCGGTGAGCACCTTGGTCATGTCGGTGTCGACGAAGCCGGGCGAGACGACGTTGAAGGTGATGTTGCGGGAGCCCAGCTCACGCGCGAGGGAGCGCGCGAAGCCGACCAGGGCGGCCTTGGAGGCGGCGTAGTTGGCCTGGCCGGGTCCGCCCATGAGGCCGACGACCGACGAGATCAGGATGACGCGGCCCTTCTTGGCGCGCAGCATGGCGCGGTTGGCGCGCTTGACCACACGGAAGGTGCCGGTGAGGTTGGTGTCGATGACCGAGGTGAAGTCGTCCTCGGACATGCGCATCAGGAGCTGGTCCTTGGTGACGCCGGCGTTGGCGATCAGGACCTCGACCGGGCCGTGCTCGGCCTCGATCTCCTTGTAGGCCTGCTCCACCTGCTCGGTGTCGGTGATGTCGCACTTGACCGCGAGGAAGCCGGCCGGCGGCTCTCCCGAGCGGTAGGTGATGGCGACCTTGTCGCCGGCGTCGGCGAACGCACGGGCGATGGCGAGGCCGATGCCCCGGTTGCCTCCGGTGACGAGAACCGAGCGGCTCAACGGATCACCCTTTCGATAGCGGTCTTGGTACCCCCGCCCGAACACCTGGATGACAGGCGGCTTCCTCTGAAACCTATCGGTCTCGTCCGGTGCGCGGACAATCGGGCACCGACAGTGGCTCAGGGGACTCACTGTCGGATCCCTACAGAAAGTTCCTCGCACCGGACCGAAACCTGTGGTCCACGGGCCCGACCGCGCGACATGATCGGAGCAGCCGCCGCTTCGACCACGCGTCACGTCAGCCGGGCAACCGGTCAACGGAGAATCAAGGAGAGACCTCGGTGCCTCATACCATCGACGAAGCCTTCACAGCACTGCCTCTACGCGCCCTCGCCGACGCCGCGCTGGCCCGCGCGCGAGCGCTGGGGGCGGAGCACGCGGACTTCCGGTTCGAGCGGGTGCGCAGCGCGTCCTGGCGGTTCCGGGACGCCAAGCCCGCCGGCTCGTCGGACACCACCGACCTCGGGTACGCGGTGCGGGTCGTGCACGGCGGCACCTGGGGCTTCGCGTCGGGCGTGGACCTGACCATGGACGCGGCCGCCAAGGTCGCCTCGCAGGCGATCGCGATGGCCAAGCTGTCCGCCCAGGTGATCAAGGCCGCGGGGTCGGACGAGCGCGTGGAGCTGGCCGACGAGCCCGTACACGAGGAGCGGACCTGGATCTCGTCGTACGAGATCGATCCCTTCTCCGTGCCCGACGAGGAGAAGTCGGCGCTGCTGGGCGACTGGAGCGCGCGGCTGCTGGCGGCGAACGGGGTCAACCACGTCGACGCCTCGCTGCTCACCGTGCACGAGAACAAGTTCTACGCCGACACCGCGGGGACCGTGACCACGCAGCAGCGTGTGCGGCTGCACCCGCAGCTGAACGCGGTGTCGGTCGACGAGTCGAGCGGCGAGTTCGACTCGATGCGCACAATCGCGCCGCCGGTCGGACGCGGCTGGGAGTACCTGACGGGCACCGGCTGGGACTGGGACTCCGAGCTGGAGCGGATCCCGGAGCTGCTCGCCGAGAAGATGCGCGCGCCGAGCGTCGAGCCGGGCCTGTACGACCTCGTCGTCGACCCCTCCAACCTGTGGCTGACCATCCACGAGTCGATCGGCCACGCCACCGAGCTGGACCGCGCGCTCGGCTACGAGGCCGCGTACGCTGGCACCTCGTTCGCCACCTTCGACCAGCTGGGCAAGCTGCGGTACGGCTCCGAGCTGATGAACGTCACCGGTGACCGCACCGCGGAGCACGGCCTGGCGACCATCGGCTACGACGACGAGGGTGTCGCGGGCCAGTCCTGGGACCTGGTGAAGGACGGCACGCTCGTCGGCTACCAGCTGGACCGCAGGATCGCGAAGCTGACCGGCTTCGAGCGCTCCAACGGCTGCGCGTACGCCGACTCCCCCGGGCACGTGCCCGTGCAGCGCATGGCCAACGTGTCGCTGCAGCCGGACCCCGCGGGGATGGGTACCGAGGACCTGATCGGCGGGGTCGACCGCGGGATCTACGTCGTCGGGGACCGGTCCTGGTCGATCGACATGCAGCGCTACAACTTCCAGTTCACCGGCCAGCGGTTCTTCCGGATCGAGAACGGACGGATCACCGGGCAGCTGCGGGACGTCGCCTACCAGGCGACGACCACCGACTTCTGGGGCTCCATGGCCGCGGTGGGCGGTCCGCAGACGTACGTCCTCGGGGGCGCCTTCAACTGCGGCAAGGCACAGCCGGGCCAGGTCGCCGCCGTCTCGCACGGCTGCCCCTCCGCGCTCTTCAAGGGCGTCAACATCCTCAACACCACGCAGGAGGCCGGGCGATGAGCGCGCGTACGAGCAAGCCGCACGAGATCGTCGAGCGGGCCCTTGAGCTGTCGACCGCCGACGGGTGCGTGGTGATCGCCGACGAGCACTCGACCGCCAACCTGCGCTGGGCCGGGAACGCGCTCACCACGAACGGCGTCACGCGCGGGCGCACGCTCACCGTCGTCGCGACCGTCGACGGCAAGGAGGGCACCGCCTCCGGTGTCGTCTCCCGCTCGGCCGTCACCCTGGACGAGCTGGAGCCCCTGGTACGGGCCGCGGAGGCCGCCGCGCGCGGCGCGGGTCCCGCCGAGGACGCGCAGCCGCTGGTCACCGGCGTGACGCAGGCGCCCGACTTCACGGACGCGCCCGCCGAGACCACCTCCGCCGTGTTCGCCGACTTCGCGCCGGCCCTCGGCGAGGCCTTCGCACGCGCGCGTGCCGGCGGACGCGAGCTGTACGGCTTCGCCAACCACGAGCTGGTGTCGAGCTACCTCGGTACGTCGACGGGGCTGCGCCTGCGGCACGACCAGCCCAACGGGACGCTGGAGCTGAACGCCAAGTCGCCCGACCGCACGCGCTCGGCGTGGGCGGGCCGCTCCACGCGTGACTTCAAGGACGTCGACCCGGCCGCACTGGACGCCGAACTCGCCGTACGCCTCGGCTGGGCGCAGCGGCGGATCGAGCTGCCCGCCGGGCGGTTCGAGACGCTGCTGCCGCCGACCGCGGTCGCGGACCTGCTGATCTACCAGATGTGGTCGGCGTCGGGCCGGGACGCGGTCGAGGGGCGGACGGTGTTCTCCCAGCCGGGCGGTGGCACGCGCGTGGGCGAGCGGCTCACCGAGTTGCCGCTGACCCTGCGCAGCGACCCGAACGAACCGGGCCTGGAGTCGGCGCCGTTCGTGATCGCGCACTCCTCCGACGGCGACCAGTCGGTCTTCGACAACGGTCTGCCGCTCACGGCCACCGAGTGGGTGCGCCAGGGCGAGCTGGCCCGGCTGACGACCAGCCGGAACACCGCGGCCCGGACCGGGCTCGCGGTGGCTCCCACGATCGACAACCTCATCCTGGACGGCGGCGACGACACCTCGCTCGAGGAGATGGTCGCGAACACCGAGCGCGGGCTGCTGCTGACCTGCCTCTGGTACATCCGCGAGGTCGACCCGGCGACGCTGCTGCTCACCGGTCTGACCCGGGACGGCGTCTACCTGGTGGAGAACGGCGAGGTGAGCGGCGAGGTCAACAACTTCCGGTTCAACGAGTCACCGGTCGGTCTGCTGGGCCGGGCGACCGAGGCCGGGCGCACGGAAAAGACGCTGCCGAGGGAGTGGAGCGACTGGTTCACTAGGGCTGCGATGCCCGCGCTGCGGGTGCCCGACTTCAATATGAGCTCTGTCAGTCAGGGCGTATAACCTCGTAGCCGTGGTCGCTCGACCGCTCGAAGATCATCCAAGGAGATACGAGAACCGTGACGGACATCGTCGACGAACTGCAGTGGCGTGGGCTGATCGCCCTCTCCACTGACGAGGACGCATTGCGCAAGGCGTTCGCGGACGGTCCCGTCACGTTCTATTGCGGTTTCGACCCGACCGCGCCCAGCCTGCACCTCGGCAACCTGGTGCAGATCCTGACGATGCGCCGGATCCAGCAGGCGGGCAACCGCCCGCTGGGCCTGGTCGGGGGCGCCACGGGCCTGATCGGCGACCCGAAGCCGAACGCGGAGCGCACGCTGAACGCGCCGGAGGTCGTCGCCCAGTGGGTCGAGCGGCTGCGCGAGCAGATCGCCCCGCTGCTGGACTTCGAGGGGCCGCACGCGGCGGTCATGGTCAACAACCTGGACTGGACCCAGGGTCTGTCGGCCATCGAGTTCCTGCGGGACGTCGGCAAGCACTTCCGCGTGAACAAGATGATCGCGAAGGAGGCCGTCTCCCGGCGCCTGGAGTCCCAGGAGGGCATCAGCTACACCGAGTTCAGCTACCAGATCCTCCAGGGCATGGACTTCCTGGAGCTGTACCGGCGGTACGGCTGCACGCTGCAGACCGGTGGCAGCGACCAGTGGGGCAACCTCACCTCGGGCACGGACCTGATCCACCGGGTCGAGCCCGAGGCCGCGGTGCACGCGTTGGGCACGCCGCTGATCACCAAGGCCGACGGCACCAAGTTCGGCAAGACGGAGTCCGGCACGATCTGGCTCGACCCGGAGATGACGACGCCGTACGCCTTCTACCAGTTCTGGCTGAACGCGGACGACCGGGACGTCTCCAAGTTCCTGCGCATCTTCTCCTTCAAGTCCCGTGCGGAGATCGAGGAGTTGGAGAAGCAGACCGAGGAGCGGCCGCAGGCGCGGGCCGCGCAGCGGGCGCTGGCCGAGGAGCTGACGACCATGGTGCACGGGGCGGACCAGACGGCCGCCGTGACCGCCGCGTCCAAGGCGCTGTTCGGCCAGGGCGAGTTGGCGGAGCTGGACGAGAAGACGCTGGCCGCGTCGCTCTCCGAGGTGCCGCACATCCAGGTCACCGAGCTGGCTCCGGTCGTGGACCTGCTCGCCGAGGTCGGCCTGGTCGCCAGCAAGTCCGCTGCGCGGCGGACGGTGAAGGAGGGCGGGGCCTACGTGAACAACGTGAAGGTCGCCTCCGAGGACACCGTCCCGGCGACGGAGGAACTGCTGCACGGGCGCTGGCTGGTGCTGCGGCGGGGCAAGAAGAACCTTGCCGCAGTTGAGGTGACCGGAGCGTAAGCGCCGTAGGGGCGTGGGGTTCGTTGCGGGCCGCGAGTTCGTCGTGGCTGATCGCGCAGTTCCCCGCGCCCCTTACGGGCGCTGCTGTTTACGCCCGTTGCTTGCGCTTGCCCAGGGTCGCCATGTACAGCATGTCGCCCACGGCCACGATGATGATCGCTGCGACCAGCTGGAACGCGTGCCGGCTCCAGTCGATGCCCGACGTCTCGTCGACGCCCGCCGCACGGGCGATGGCATTGCCCGCGATCGCACCCAGCATGCCGAAGATGGTGGTCAGCCAGAGCGGACTGTGCTGCTTGCCCGGAAGGATCGCCTTGGCGATCAGCCCCAGCACGAATCCGACGATGATCGCCCACAACCAGCCCATGGCTGCCTCCTAGTACGGCTCTACGTGAGCATTACGTCGAGTGTCGGCCCGTGCGCCGTACGGCGCACGTCGGGTACGCCCGTACGTGCTACGGCTGAGCCCGGTCGCCCAGGCCGGAGGTGCCCCGCTCTCGTAGCCGACGCAGGCGGGGCGTAACGTGGGACGAGTCCGGGTGCCGCCTCCCGAGCGGGGTGCACCGGACCGGGGCCGGGGAGAGTCCGATGCGGGCGGATGGTGGAATGGGATGCGGAAGCAGCATGCCGGTGGCAACGGCCAGGTGTTCCGGATCACCGGAGCTCGGACCGGCCTCGAAGAGGACGTGCGCGGCCGGCAACGCCGTTATGTCATCTCGATGTCCATCCGTACGGTCGCGGTGATCCTCGCGGCCACGCTGTGGAACGTCGAACGGCACGTCGCGATCGTGGCGTTGGTGCTCGGCGTGGCGCTGCCCTATGTCGCGGTGGTGATCGCGAACGCCGGACGGGAGAACGCGACCTCGCTGCCGACGACGTTCGTGACCGTGCCGACGCGTCCGATGATTGCCTCTCCGCGGACGAATGACGGTTTCGCGGAACCCGTCCCGGAAGATGTCACGACCGAGTCCGCACCGGGCGCACGAAGCGAGCCGCACGACCGGTCATGACCTCGGTGAGCGGGCCCTAAGCGGAATTCCGCTCCGCGCCAAGCTCAAGAAAAGCTCAGATCAATCATGTTGTTCCAGTGCCGGGCGGCGGCGTACCCGTGACATACTTCGTAGGCGCTCCGCATCCCCCGTCGGAGCGACAGACCGACGCCGGGCAGCTCCCCCCGTGGCTGCTCGGCGTCGCCTTGTTTGCGGGCCGCAGTGCCTTGATGAGCCGCCTTGTTCAGCCCCTTTGCGAGATGAACCTGTGAGTGACGAGACCCCCATCTGCTCCGCCAAGGGCTGCCGCGACGACGCCGTGTGGGTGCTCGTGTGGAACAACCCGAAGGTCCATACGCCGGACCGGCGCAAGACGTGGGTGGCGTGCGAGGAGCACCGGGAGCACCTGTCGCAGTTCCTCGGAGTACGAGGGTTCCTGAAGGACGTCGTGCCGCTGACGGAGTGGGAAGCCCAGGAGTCCTGAGCGGCTCTCGCTCCTCGCCGTCGTCACCCGGGTTCAGCCGCCGATCGCGGACATCGGCCGCTCCGGCTGAAGGAAGCTCGGGTCGTCCAGACCGGAACCGGCCTTCTTTCCCCACATCGCCAGGCGCCAGATGCGGGCGATCTCCTCGTCCGGGGCGTCCGCGCGCAGGGCGGCGCGCAGATCGGTCTCCTCGCGGGCGAACAGACAGGTCCGTATCTGACCGTCGGCGGTGAGCCGGGTGCGGTCGCAGGCCGCGCAGAACGGGCGGGTGACGGAGGCGATGACGCCGACGCGGTGCGGGCCGCCGTCGACCAGCCAGCGCTCGGCGGGCGCCGAGCCTCGCTCGTCGGCCTGCTCGGGGGTGAGGTCGAAGCGGGTGCGCAGCGAGGCCAGGATGTCGCCGGCGGTGACCATGCCCTCGCGCTTCCAGCCGTGCTGGGCGTCCAGGGGCATCTGCTCGATGAAGCGCAGCTCGTAGTCGTGCTCCACGGCCCACGCGAGCAGGTCCGGGGCCTCGTCCTCGTTCAGGCCCGGCATCAGGACCGCGTTGACCTTGACCGGGACCAGACCGGCGGCCGAGGCGGCCGCGAGGCCGTCGATGACGTCTTTGTGGCGGTCCCGGCGGGTGAGGGTCTTGAAGACGTCGGGGCGCAGGGTGTCCAGGGAGACGTTGACCCGGTCCAGGCCGGCCGCCTTCAGGGCCGCCGCCGTGCGCTTGAGACCGATGCCGTTGGTGGTGATGGACATCCGGGGCCGCGGGGCCAGGGCGGCGACCCGCTCCACGATGCCGACCACGCCCGGACGCAACAGAGGCTCCCCGCCGGTGAAGCGGACCTCGGTGATGCCCAGGGACGTGACGGCGATGTCGATCAGGCGGACGATCTCGTCGTCCGTGAGCAGGTCGGGCTTGCCGAGCCACTGCAGGCCCTCTTCGGGCATGCAGTACGTGCACCGGAGATTGCACCGGTCGGTCAGGGAGACTCTCAGGTCGGTGGCCACCCGGCCATAGGTGTCGATGAGCACGTGGGGCCCCTCCCTCGCGTGTCGATGAATCGTTTTCCGTCACTTGCGAGCCTACGCGACCGCACTGACATCGACAGGTCCCGATCCGACGAGGTACGACGCGGCCGCGTCGTAGGGACCTACGACGCGGCCGCGTTCCAGGGGGCGGTACGGGGGTCTTGCAGGGGTCGGTACAGGGGCCGTCAGTGGGCTCCGGTGCCGGTCAGGGACCTGACCTCCAGCTCCGCGTACTTGCCGGTGTCCGGCTCCTCCTTGGACAGGTAGGTGCCCACGATGCCCAGCAGGAAGCCGACCGGGATCGAGATGATGCCGGGGTTCTCCAGCGGGAACCAGTGGAAGTCGACGTCGGGGAACATCGACGTGGGCTTGCCCGAGACGACCGGCGAGAACAGCACCAGGCCGACCGCGGTGACCAGGCCGCCGTAGATCGACCAGAGCGCTCCGGAGGTGGTGAACCGCTTCCAGAAGAGGCTGTAGAGGATCGTGGGCAGGTTGGCGGAGGCGGCGACCGCGAAGGCCAGCGCGACCAGTCCGGCCACGTTCAGGTCGCGGGCGAGGGCGCCCAGGAGGATGGAGACGGCGCCGATGCCGACCGTGGCGTAGCGGGCCGCGGACATCTCCTGCTTCTCGGTGGCGGTGCCCCTCTTGATGACGTTGGCGTAGATGTCGTGCGCGAAGGACGAGGACGACGCCAGGGTCAGGCCCGCGACGACCGCGAGGATCGTGGCGAAGGCGACGGCCGAGATGGTGGCCAGGAGGATGGCGCCCCAGTTGGAGTCGACACCGCCCAGATGCAGGGCCAGCAGTGGCGCGGCCGTGTTGCCCGCCTTGTTGGAGGCGATGATCTCGTCGGGCTTGATCAGTGCCGCCGCGCCGAAGCCGAGGGCGAGGGTCATCAGGTAGAAGGCGCCGATCAGGCCGATGGCCCAGAGGACCGACTTACGGGCGGCCTTGGCGGTGGGCACCGTGTAGAAGCGGATCAGGATGTGCGGCAGGCCCGCGGTGCCGAGGACCAGGGCGATGCCCAGGGAGATGAAGTCCAGCTTGGTGGTGCCGGTGGCGCCGTACTTGAGGCCGGGCTCCAGGAAGGCCGAGCCCTTGCCGCTGTTGCTTGCGGCCGTGCCGAGCAGGTCGGAGACGTTGAAGTTGAACTTCAGCAGCACCAGGAAGGTCAGCAGCAGGGCGCCCGCGATCAGCAGCACGGCCTTGACCATCTGGACCCAGGTGGTGCCCTTCATGCCGCCGATGGTGACGTAGACGATCATCAGGACGCCGACCAGGGCGACGATGCTGATCTTGCCCGCGTCGCTGGTGATGCCCAGCAGCAGGGAGACCAGGACGCCCGCGCCCGCCATCTGGGCCAGCAGGTAGAAGATCGACACGACGATGGTGGAGGTGCCGGCCGCCGTGCGGACCGGGCGCTGGCGCATGCGGTACGCGAGCACGTCACCCATGGTGTAGCGGCCGGAGTTGCGCAGCGGTTCGGCGACCAGGAGCAGGGCGACCAACCAGGCGACCAGGAAGCCGATGGAGTACAGGAAGCCGTCGTAGCCGAAGAGGGCGATGGCGCCCGCGATGCCGAGGAAGGACGCGGCGGACATGTAGTCGCCGGAGACGGCGAGGCCGTTCTGGAAGCCGGTGAACTGCCGGCCGCCGGCGTAGAAGTCGGCGGCGTCCTTGGTCTGGCGGCCCGCCCAGACGGTGATGACGAGGGTCGCGGCGACGAAGATCGAGAACAAGATGATGATCAGCGTCCGGTGCTCGCTGGCCTCACCTGCCGCGAGCGTGACCGTGGGGTTGATCGCGGTGTTGATCGCGGGGCTCATTCGCCGCCCTCCATCCGGGACTTGATCGCCTCGGCCTTGGGGTCGAACTTGGCGGCGGCGGTACGCGCGTACCACCAGGCGATGAGGAACGTGGTCAGGAACTGGGCCAGGCCCAGCACGAGCGCGACATTGATGTTGCCGAACAGCTTGGTGCCCATGAAGTCGCCCGCGTAGTTGGACAGCAGGACGAACAGCAGGTACCAGGCGATGAAGGCGACGGTCAGCGGAAAGGCGAAGCCGCGGTAGGAGCGGCGCAGTTCGCCGAACTCCGCACTCTCCTGCACCGCGACGAACTCCTCGGTGGAGGGGAGTTGGGCTGGGGTCTTCGAGGGGGGCGGTGTCTCGGTGGCCACGGAGTCTCCTCGCGTTGCGGGTGCTGTTGCGACGGTTGACGGGCTCTGCTCGGGGGGCGGGGACGGGTTGGGTACGGCGGACATGGCTGCTCGGTTCCTCATCGATGTGGGGGGCTCGATCGTGCTCGTGCTCCCTGTCCAAGGTCACGGCGCCACGCGAGGGCGGGTTCAACTCCCCTGCCCTCTTTCCGAAGTCGGCTCCGGTAGGTCATTGCTGGCCAGCGACTTCGGGAGATAGCTTCGGGCTGCACCACCCGTCATGTACCTGCCCGAGCAGCACCTGTGCCTCGGGCGGATTCTTATCCGGATGATGTGGAGACCCCATGGCTCATCTGCGTTCCAGACGTCGGCTCGCCCTCGCCGTGCCGGTAGCGCTGTCGCTGACCGCCTCGCTCGGCTTCCTGCCGGCGGCTGCGCAGGCCGCCCCCTACACGGAGCCCACGGCCCAGGCGGCCAGTGCGGACAGCTTCGCGTATCTCGTCAACACCAGGACGGACCGTCACACGATCAAGTCGGTCGAGAAGGCGATCGCCAAGGCCGGCGGCAGCGTTGTCGTGACGTACGACAAGATCGGTGTGATCGTCGCGCACTCCGCCAACCCCGACTTCGCCACCCTGATACGCAAGGTGCGCGGAGTGCAGTCGGCGGGCGCCTCGCGCACCTCGCCGGTGACCGCGGCGGGCACGACCGACGAGGGTGCGGTGCAGTACCTCTCAAAGGCCCAGGCGGCGAAGGCCGCCAAGGGTTCGGCGGCCGGGGAGGAGCCGCTCGAGGCCGACCAGTGGGACCTCGAAGCGATCGGCGCCGACAAGGCCGCGAAGATCAACCCGGGCAGCAAGAAGGTGACGGTCGCCGTCATCGACACCGGCGTCGACGACACCCACCCCGACATCGCGCCGAACTTCTCCGCCTCGCAGTCCGCGAACTGCGTGAGCGGCAAGCCGGACACGACGTACGGCGCCTGGCGGCCGGTGGACGCCGACCACTACCACGGCACGCACGTGGCCGGCGAGATCGCCGCGGCCCGCAACGGCATCGGTGTCGCGGGCGTGGCGCCCGGCGTGAAGGTCGCGAGCATCACAGTGGCCCAGCCGGACGTGAACTCGCTGTTCTTCCCGGAGAGCGTCGTGTGCGCCTTCGTGTTCGCCGCCGACCACGGCGTCGAGGTCACGAACAACAGCTACTACGTTGATCCCTGGCTGTACAACTGCATGGACGACCCCGATCAACGTGCCATCGTTGATTCGGTCAACAGGGCCCAGCTGTACGCACAGCACAAGGGCACGCTCAATGTCGCCTCGGCGGGCAACTCCAACGACGACCTCGACTCGGACGCCCTGGTCGACGACTCCAGCCCCGACGACTCGACCCCCGTCACCCGTACGGTCGATCCGCACGAGTGCTTCGACGTGCCGACCCAGCTGCCGGGCGTCGTGACGGTCAGCGCGACGGGCGTCAAGGGCACCAAGTCGTACTACTCCAGCTACGGCAAGGGCGTGGTCGACGTCGCGGCGCCGGGCGGCGACAAGTTCCAGATCCCGGACACGCCGTCGGCCAACGGCCGCATCCTCTCCACCCTGCCGAACAACCAGTACGGCTTCCTTCAGGGCACCTCGATGGCCTCGCCGCACGTGGCCGCCGTCGCCGCGCTCCTGAAGTCGACCCACCCGCACGCCTCCCCGGCCCAGCTGCAGGCGCTCCTCAAGGCGCAGGCGAACAACCCGGGCTGCCCGACCGAGCCCTACGACGGCGACGGCGACGGCATCGTGGACGCCACCTGCGTCGGCGGCAAGCGCGTCAACGGGTTCTTCGGCGCCGGCATCGTCAACGCGCTGCGCGCGGTCAAGTAGTGACGGTCGAGCACTGACAGTCGAGTAGTGGCGGTGCCGCGATCACGGTGAAGTGGTGCTCGTGATCGCGGCCCGCCCGCCCGGAGGACAGGACACCGTGCCTCCCGGCTCCCCGCACAGTCCGCGCGAACCGCGAACGAACTGGAGAACCTGACACATGACAGCGCCTCACCCGCGCTTCCGTCGCGCCCTCGCGATCCCGCTCGGGATGGCCATGGCGACGGGCCTCGCGTTCCTGCCGAACGTCACCGCCAGCGCCGCGACGGCCGCCACGGACACCCCGTCGGCCACCGTCGCGGCCGACGCGACCGCACTCAGCTACGTCGTCAACATCCGTCCCGGACACGGCCCTTCGGCCCACCTGAGGAAGGCGATCGCCGCGGCCGGCGGCACGATCGTGACGTCGTACGACCGGATCGGCGTGATCGTCGTCCACTCCTCGAACGCCGACTTCGCGAAGACCATCCGCGAGGTGCGCGGGGTCCAGTCGGCCGGCAACACCCGCAACGCGCCGCTGCCCGCCCAGTCGACGAACGACGAGGGCACGCCCAAGGCGCTCACCGCCGACGAGCTGGCGAGTGTCCAGGCCGTCGACGGGCAGGACCCGCTGGAGCCCCTGCAGTGGGACCTGCCGGCCATCAAGGCCGACAAGGCGCACGAGAAGACGCTGGGCAGCAAGAAGGTCACCGTCGCCGTGATCGACACCGGCGTCGACGACACCCACCCCGACATCGCGCCGAACTTCGACCGCCAGGCCTCGGTCAACTGTGTGACGGGCAAGCCGGACACGGCCGACGGCGCCTGGCGGCCGACCGCCGCGGAGAGCCCGCACGGCACGCACGTGGCGGGCGAGATCGCCGCCGCGAAGAACGGCGTCGGCATGACGGGCGTCGCGCCCGGCGTGAAGGTCGCCGGCATCAAGGTGTCCACGACCGCCGGCTACTTCTACACGGAGGCCGTGGTCTGCGGCTTCGTGTGGGCGGCCGAGCACGGCGTCGACGTCACGAACAACAGCTATTACACCGACCCGTGGTACTTCAACTGCACCGACGACCCGGACCAGAAGGCGCTCGTCGACGCCATCACCCGGGCCTCGCGGTACGCGGAGAAGAAGGGCACGGTCAACGTCGCCGCGGCCGGCAACGAGAACTACGACCTCGCCGCCGACGAGATCACCGACCCGGTCTCCCCGAACGACGGCACGCCCTCGGACCGGGTGATCGACCCGTCCGAGTGCTTCGACATACCGACGCAGCTGCCGGGTGTCGTGACGGTCGCGGCCACGGGCGCGAAGGGCCTCAAGTCGTCCTTCTCCAACTACGGCCGCGGTGTCATCGACGTCGCCGCACCCGGCGGCGACGCGACCGCCTACCAGCCCCCGGCCCCGCCGGCCACCAGCGGCTCGATCCTGGGCACGCTGCCCGGCGGCAGGTGGGGCTACATGTCCGGTACGTCGATGGCGTCACCGCACGTGGCCGCGGTGGCCGCATTGATCAAGTCAACCCATCCGCACGCCTCCGCCGCCCTGGTCAAGGCCCTCCTGTACGCCGAGGCCGACGCCACGGCGTGCACGGACCCGTACGACATCAACGGCGACGGCAAGGTCGACGCGGTGTGCGAGGGGTCGAAGAACCGCAACGGTTTCTACGGCTGGGGCACTGTGGACGCACTGGACGCGGTCACGAGGTAATTGAGGTAGCACGCATCCATATTGATTCAGTCAATACTGCATAGTGCAGTCATGACTGGATTGACGTTCGCATGGTCCGCGCTGGGCGGCGATCCCGCCCTGCTCCCGCGGGTGACGACCGTGACGCGGGAGGGCGCTCTCCAAGGGCGCCTTCCCGTACGGGAGTTGGCGCGGGCCTGCGTCGGAGCGTGCGCGCTGGCCGCGGCCGAGCTGACGGCACGGCGGACCGGGACGACGGACGTACCCGAGGTGCCCGAGGTACGCGTGGACGACGGGGCCGTCGCGACGGCGTTCGTCAGTGAACGGCATCTCCTCGTCGACGGCCGCGCACCGCAGACCTTCGCACCGCTGTCCCGCTTCTGGCGGACCTCGGACGGCTGGGTCCGCACGCACGCCAACTACCCGCACCACCAGGCCCGGCTGCTGGCCGCGCTGGGCGTGCCGGAGGATGTCGACGCCGTGGCGGCGGCGCTCGCCGAACGCTCCTCGGCCGAGGTCGAGGAGACCGTGTACGCGGCGGGCGGCCTGGCCGTCGCCCTGCGCACGGCGAAGGAGTGGGCCGCGCACAAGCAGGCGGTCGCGGTGGCCGCGCGCCCGCTGGTCGAGCGCGAGCGACTCGACACCGCCCACGCGCGCGTGCTCGACCCGATCACAGGAACCGCTCCGGTCGCGGGCGCTCCCCTGCTGCCCGCCGCAGGACTGCGTGTCCTCGACCTGACCCGGGTCATCGCCGGCCCCGTGGCCACCCGCACGCTCGCCCTGCTCGGCGCCGACGTGCTGCGCGTGGACGCCCCGCAGCTGCCCGAACTCCCCGACCAGCACACCGACACAGGCTTCGGGAAGCGGTCGGCCCGGCTGGACCTGGCCACCGACCGGCGCACCTTCGAGGAGCTGCTCGCGGCGGCGGACGTGGTGGTCACCGGGTACCGGCCGGGCGCCCTCGACCGGTTCGGACTGTCTCCCGAGGCGCTCGCCGAGCGGCGGCCCGGGGTGGTCGTGGCGCAGTTGTCGGCGTGGGGCGCGTACGGGCCCTGGCGCGGGCGGCGGGGCTTCGACAGCCTCGTGCAGGTGGCCACGGGGATCGCCGCGCTGGAGGGTTCGACGGAGCGGCCGGGCGCGCTGCCCGCGCAGGCGTTGGACCACGGGACGGGCTATCTGCTGGCGGCGGCCGTGCTGCGGGCGCTGACCGAGCAGTCGTACGAGGGCGGCAGCCGGTGCGTGCGGCTGTCGCTCGCGCGAACGGCCGAGTGGCTCGTGAACGGCGTCGGGGCGGATGACGCGGGTGACGCACAGGGTGCCAGGGGCGTCCGCACGAGGGATGGCCTCCCGTACGACGATCCGGGACCCTGGCTCGCCGAGACCGACAGCGCGCTCGGGCGGCTGCGGTACGCGCGGTCGCCGGTGTCCTTCGCGGGCGGGCCGACCGACTGGGCCCGGCCGCCGGCGCCCTGGGGGACGGATCCCGCGCGCTGGGTGTGAGGCACGGGCGGCTCTTGGACGACCGGAGGCCATGAGTCCCGGGGCGACCGAAAACGTACCCATCGGGCGAAAGCCGTACCGCCAGTTGTTTTACTGCAGTTGCCCGGTTCTGCGACGGCTGGTGAAGATCTTGAGGTGACCTTGATACGACCTACGTCCGAGGTGGCCGACGCGAGCGGGCCGGTACGGCGTCCCGGTGCCGGCCGGGCCGTCGCCGTGCTCGTCCTCGTGACGCTCGCCGCGCTCATACCGCTGCTCGGCCCGTCCGCCGCGCTGCACGGCACCGGCGAGGCCCGCGCGCCCGGCACCGAAGGCATCGGGCTGCTGCGGGCGGTGCTGTTCGCCGCGCTGTGCGTGCAGGTGGGCGAGGTGTTCGTGAACCGACTGGCCCGGCGGCTGCCCGGCGCCCCCGCCGACGCGCCCCGCAGCTGGGCGCCGTACGCGGCCGGCGCCGGTTTCGTCGCCGCGCTGGGTCTGGCCTCGGTCGTGGCCACGGGCAACCTGGTGCCGCACGGCCTCGCCGAGATCGACGTCGGCGGCCTCTACGACTCACGCGACGGCAAGCTCGCCCTGGTCGAGGTCAACGCCTTCCTGGTGGCCGCCCTGTGCGCCCGTTCGCTCCGTCCGGCGACCCAGCTGTGGCCGCTGGCCGCGGTGGTCGTGGCGGAGGCCCTGCGCGCCCACCCCACGACCGAGCACAACCCCTTGCTCGGGTCGGGACTGACACTGGTGCATCTCACGTGCGCGACGCTGTGGGTGGGCGGCCTGCTGCACGCGCTGCGGACGCTGCGGCGATGGGGACCCGGTGCACCGGGCGCGGCCCTGCTGGGGCTCTACGCGCGGGTGGCGGCCGTGCTGCTCGCCGCCATCACGGCGACCGGGGTGTGGAGTTCGCTGCGGCGCATGCCCTCGCACACGATCCTGGATCAGCTGACGACGACGGCGTACGGGCGCACCCTGCTCGCCAAGGTGATCCTCGTGGCCGCCGTCGCCGTGCTCGCCCTGTGGGCGCGGTACCGGCTGCGCCGCGCCGCCGATCCGCTGACCGCGTGTTCGCCCGCGCGGGCGGAGGTCGTCGCCCTGGGGGTGGTGGTCGCCCTGTCGGGGCTGCTCACGGCGCTGCCGTTGCCGATCCGCTGGTCGTGACGATGTTGATGGGTTGACAGGGCCGATCAAGGTGACAGGGCCGATCAACTGTTGACGGCAAGGACCTTCAGTCGTTGACGACGAGCACCTTCAGCGCCGTCCGCTCGTCCATCGCCTTGTAGCCGTCGGGAACGCCCTCGATCCCGACCGTCAGGTCGAAGACGGGCGAGGCGTCGACCGTGCCGTCCAGGACGTCGGGCAGCAGCTCGGGGATGTACGCGCGGACCGGCGCGACACCGCCGCGCAGCGCGATGTTCCGGTCGAACATGACGCCGAGGTCGAGACCGGTGCCGCTGCCGTGCGGCACACCGACGTAGCCGATCGCACCGCCGTCCCGCGTGATGCCGACCGCCGTACGCATGGACTGCTCCGTGCCGACGGCCTCGATGACCGCGTGCGCGCCCTGTCCGCGCGTGAGCCGGCGTACGGCCTCGACGGCCGCCTCACCGCGCTCCGCGACGACGTCGGTGGCGCCGAAGCCGCGCGCGATGTCGGTGCGGACCTCGTGCCGGCCGAGCGCGATGATCCGCTCCGCGCCGAGCCGCTTGGCGGCGAGCACCGCGCACAGGCCGACGGCTCCGTCGCCGACGACGGCGACGGTGGCTCCCGGGCGGACGCCCGCGCCGAGCGCCGCGTGGTGGCCGGTGCCCAGGACGTCGGAGAGGGTCAGCAGGGCGGACAGCAGGTGGTCGTCGGAGGCGGCCTCCTTGGGCAGTTGGACCAGGGTGCCGTCGGCGAAGGGCACGCGCACGGCCTCGCCCTGGCCGCCGTCGTGGCCGACCGCGCCCCAGAAGCCGCCGTGCTCGCAGGAGGTGGTCAGACCCTCGCGGCAGTAGTCGCAGACGCCGTCGGACCACATGAAGGGCGCGACGACGAGGTCACCGACCCGGACGGTGCCCACCTCGGAGCCGGTCGCCTCGACCACGCCGAGGAACTCGTGCCCGATCCGCTGCCCCGGCTGCCGGACCGACTCGCCGCGGTAGGCCCACAGGTCGCTGCCGCAGATACAGGCGCGCAGCACCCGCACCACGGCGTCCGTGGGCAGCTGCACGATCGGCTCGGGCACGTCCTCCACGCGCATGTCGAACGGGGCGTGGATGGTGGTGGCGCGCATGGCGAGGGTCCCTCTCGTGCGGGTGTGCGGTGCGTGCGCCCGGGGGGTGGTCGGGCGCACTTCACGGTACGCCGACCGGGCGGCACGTCGCGCATCGAGGGCCCCCGACCAGCGGTTACCCCTCGTGGCCGCGCCGGTGGTCAGACTCCCGCCGCCCCGAGCAGCGTCCCGACCGCGTAGGTGACGCCCATCGCCAGCGCCCCGCCCAGGACGTTGCGCAGCACGGCCCGGCCGGGGTCGGCGCCGCCCGTGCGCGCGCTGCTCCAGCCGGTGAGGACGAGGGCCGCCAGGACGGACACCACGGTGACCGGGAGCCGCCACCCCGCCGGCGGGAGCACGATCGCGAGGAGCGGCAGCAGCGCCCCCACGGTGAACGCCAGGAAGCTCGCCCACGCCGCGTGCCAGGGGTTGGTCAGCTCGTCGGGGTCGATGCCGAGCTCCACGCGTGCGTGCGCGTTGAGCGCGTCGCGTTCCGTGAGCTGGACGGCGGCCTCACGGGCCACCTCCCGGGTCAGGCCGCGGCCCTCCAGCAGTTCCGTCAGCTCCTCCAGCTCGGCCTCCGGCTGCTCGCGCAGTTCGCGTTTCTCGTAGGCCAGGGCGGCCATCTCCGAGTCGCGCTGGGTGGAGACGGACACGTACTCGCCCGCGGCCATCGACATCGACCCGGCGAGCAGGCCCGCGAGCCCTGCCGTGAGCAGCGTGGAGCGGTCGTCGGTGGCGCCGGCCACGCCGACGACGAGACCCGCGGTGGACACGATGCCGTCGTTGGCCCCGAGGACCGCGGCCCGCAGCCAGTTGAGCCGCGAGCCGAGCGCACCGCCGTGCGCCTCGTCGTGCGTCTCGCCCTGCGTTTCCCCGTCTGCCCCGTCGTGCGCCTCGCTGTGCGCCTCGCCGTGCGCCTCGTCCCGCGCTTCCCGGTCCGCCTCGTCCTGCCCTTGGCCGTCCGTGCCGTTCGTCGGTTCCGTCACACGGGGAGGATGCCACTCTGGATCACGCCGTACGCGTCACCACACCCGCACCGACGCTCCCTTGGCGAACACCGGGCTCGTCGCGTCCGCGGGCGGTTCGGCGAGCGGCTGCGCGAGTTCCTCGACCGTCGGTCCCACCTTCGCCGCGATCGGATCCAGTCGGTCGAGGTCGAAGCCGTACACGCGGGCCGCGTTGCCGCCCACCATCGCGGCGACCTCCTCACGGGGCACGCGCGCGTAGGCGCAGCGCAGGCCTTCGCGGGAGTACGGGTAGGTGCCCTCGTCGTGCGGGTAGTCGCTGCCCCACATGATCTTCTCGACGCCGATCCGGTCCCGGAGCGGCACCTCGTGGGGCCGCATGAAACTGGCGCCGACGAAGCAGTTGTCGCGCCACACCTCGGAGGGCGCCTTGCCCATGCGGGCGGCGAGTCCGGCACCGAACTTGGACTCCGCGGTGGCCGCCCTCGTCGCGGCCGTGACCAGCCGCCCGTGGTAGTAGTCCAGCATGTCGAGGACTCCGGGGATCCAACCGGAGCCCTGCTCGGTGAGGACCAGCCTGAGGTCCGGGTGGCGGCGGAAGGCACCGCCGAAGACCAGGTGCCACAGCGCGCGATGCGAGAACCACGTCGTCTCCACCATGAAGACCGCGCGGGCCGCCGGCTCGTCGCCCAGCGGCGGGGAGGCCGAGCCCGCGTGGTGGTTGACGGGGACGCCGAGTTCGGCGCAGACGGCCCAGATCGGGTCGTACGCCGAGGAGTACAGCTCGGGCAGGCCGGAGCCCGGTGGGGTGCCCGGGAGCAACAGGCCGCCCTTGAGGCCCGCTTCGACCGCCCACCGGATCTCGCGCACCGCCTCCTCCGGGTCGTTGAGGAGCACCTGGAAGACGCCCGCCCGGCGGCCCGGTGCCGCCGCGCAGAAGTCGGCCAGCCAGCGGTTGTGGGCGCGCAGTCCGGCCCAGCGCCGGTCGAGGTCCTCGGCGGTCGGCGCGGGCGCCATCAGGGAGCCGGACGGGAAGAACGGCGGGATGGTGTTCGGGAAGACGACCTCGGCGACGATGCCGTCCTCCTCCAACTCCGCTGTCCGGCGTGCGGAGTTCCAGTTCTTGTCGGCCGTGTCGGCGAGCAGGTCCTCGTACGGGTTGACGTAGGTGGCCGCCCAGGCGTCGAACTCGTCGTGGAAGCGCTGCTCCAAGTAGGGCCGGTAGTCGAGGAGATCGGCGCCCGCGTGGCAGTCCGCCGAGATGACCGTGTACCGGTCCTCGCTCGTCGAGCCCGGGGAGCCCGTGGAGGTCACGGCGTCACCCCCAGCACCGGGAAGTCGTGGTCGGTCAGCCAGTGTCGGCCCACCTCGCGCGAGCGCGCCCAGGAGGCCGCCACGGCCGTCTGGTCGGCGGGCTGGCCGAGGTCGGCCGGCGTGGGGCCGATGCGGTGGGCCAGCGGGGTCAACCTGGCCACGTCGAAGCCGAAGACGTCGGCCGCGGCCAGGCCCAGCATGCGGCGGGTCTCGTCGACCGGGATGTCGTGGAAGGTGCGCGTCAGCCACGCGCGCGTGTCGGGCCAGGTGCCCTCGGGGTGCGGGAAGTCGCTGCCCCAGAGGATGTTGTCGACGCCGATCTCGTAGCGCTGGGCCAGTTCACGGCGCTTGGTGTTGGTGGCGCAGATGAAGACCTGCCGGTCGAGGTACTCGTGCGGCGGCCGTTTCAGCTCCCCGAAGGGCGACAGCTTCTTGCCGCCGTGCGCGCCCAGGTAGAGGCGGTCCATGAACCAGAGGAGGTTGGGCAGCCACCAGCAACCCGACTCCGCCACACCGAACCTGAGGCCCGGGTGGCGTTCGAAGACGCCCGACCAGAGCAGGAACCACAGCGGCCTGGCGGGCCACCAGGTGACCTCGGAGACGTAGATCCCGAGGTGGTCGCCGTACTCGTGCCGCGGGGCCGCCCCGGAGTGCGTCAGGACCGGCATCGCGCACTCGGCGGCGGCCGCCCACACCGGGTCGTAACGGCGGTCGTGGTAGGGCTCCTTGTCGACCCACATGGACGGGATCATCAGGGCGCCGAGGCCGGACTCCTTGGCGCGGTGGATCTCCGCGACGACCTTCTCCGTGGGAGCCGTCACCGGCAACAGGGCGACGCCGCAGTGCCGTTCGGGGTTCTGCGACACGAAGTCGGCGAGCCAGCGGTTGTGCGCCTGGGCGCCCGCCATCCCCAACTCGGGGTCGTGGTCGCCGGAGAGGCCGAGACCGACCCCGAAGGGCGCGGCCGTCCGGCTGTCCACGGCGTCGGCGTCCGGGAAGACGACCTCGGCGGCCACCCCGTCCCCGTCCAGTTCCTTGAGCCGCTGCGCGCTGTCCCAACCCCCGCGCAGGCCCTCCTCGTTGTCCTGAAACCACTTCGTCGCGAAGGCCTCGTTGCGGATGCCGAGCCGGGTCATCTCCTCCCGGCGCCGCTCGCGCCCGGCGAGGAAGCCGTCGAAGTCCCGGTGGAAGCGGGCGTCCAGATAGGGCCGGTACTCCTCGGTGGGCAGTCCGGCGTGGCAGTCGGAGGAGATGATCAGGTACGGGTCCTGGTCGGTCACAACAGCCCCCTCAGTCCAGGATGAA
Source organism: Streptomyces sp. NPDC088794 (assembly GCF_044750545.1). Classification (NCBI taxonomy): domain Bacteria; kingdom Bacillati; phylum Actinomycetota; class Actinomycetes; order Kitasatosporales; family Streptomycetaceae; genus Streptomyces; species Streptomyces sp. NPDC088794. The sequence continues at coordinate 45,387 of NZ_JBIVKB010000020.1, forward strand.
GCTTTCGAGGTACGACGGGTTGACCCGGTCGAGCATCGACTGAGCCCGCGCCCGGATCTGGGCGTCACTGCGCTCACTCACAGGAAGCAGCCAGAACCGGTCCGCGCGGATGCCGTCGACGACCAGCTCGGCGACCTCCTCGACGGGCGTGAAGGCGACCTCCTTGCCCGCCGCCTTCATCGCGGTCTCCCACTGGTCGAGGCTGCGGTAAGGCGTCCGACGAGGCCGCTCCTTGGCGTACCGGGCGGGCCGGTTGCGGTGCGACTCCCACAGGCCGGTGCGCAGCATGTGCGGTCCCGGGAAGAGGACGGAGGCGCCCACGCGCGCGTGCTCCGCCCTGAGATGGGCGTACAGGGACTCGGTCAGCGTCACGACGGCCGCCTTGGTGACGGCGTACACGGAGGCGGTGGGCAGGGGGGCGATGCCACCGTCGCCAGAGGACGTGTTGACGACATGACCGGGTTGACCCGACTTGATCATCCTGGGCACGAACGCCTGGACGCCGTGGAAGACGCCCCACACATTGACGGCGAAGGCCCACTGCCAGTCGTTCGGTTCGTGCTCCCACATCCGGCCCTCGGCCCCCGAGCCGACCCCGGCGTTGTTGCACAGCACATGGACGGCGCCGTACGTCTCGAACGCCGACTCGGCCAGATCCAGCACCTGTTGGCGCTCGCCGACGTCCACCACGCGTGCGTGCACCTCGGCGCCCTCGTCCCGCAGCAGCGCCGCCGCCTTGTCGAGGGCGCCCTGTTCGACGTCGGCGAGGACCACCTTGAGCCCCTCGGCGGCGAACCGTCGCGCCATCGCCAGTCCGATCCCGCTCGCCGCCCCGGTGACGACGGCGACCTGTCCGGCCCGCAGCTCCATCAGACGCTCCCCTCGGGCGGGCCGTCCAGGATCTGCCGGGGGTCGTCGTAGCGCTGGTGGATGTACGGCAACAGGGCCTGCGCGTCGACCCGTTCGACGACCTTTCCGCGCTGGTCGCTGGTCTTCTCGCCGAGGGTGATCTCGACGAGCCGGCGCACGGGCAGGTCGGCCACCGGGTCGTACATCGACTCGCGCAGGACGACGTCCCCGGTGATCCGCTCCAGCTTGCGCACCTTCTCGTGGCGCACGCAGTGCACGAGCACCGGCTCGGTGTCGAAGCCCGAACCGTCCACCGCCGGAAGGAACTTGAAGTAGAAGTCGGTCTTCCGGCTGGGCTCGGGCAGGGGCAGTCGCTCGGTGACCGCGCCGCGCACCTCCACGAAGGCGATGCCGTGCCGGGCCAGCGAGGCGCGCACCATGAGGCCCTCGCGGTCGACGACGACCTCGCCGAGCTTCTTGGGTTCGCCGAAGACCTCACGGCCGCCGGTGAGGGCCCGCTCGTGGGTCATCGGCATGACGAGCGGGTACCAGCCCTCGACGCCGTCGTGGGCCGCCGCGACCGCGAACGAGCCCGCGCCCAGCGGGTATCCGGGCAGCTGGACCTTGCTGATGTTCACCCGGACCAGGGGCCGCCCGGTGGGTTTCAGCGGCGGTGGCAGCACCGCGGCGACCGCGTCCGGGTCGCTCTCCCAGAGAGCCACCACTCCGGTGGACCAGATGTCGGGGAGCTTCGCGCTCGCCGTGCGCGCGGCGGCGATCTCCGCCTCGGTCCGTGCGCCGTACCGTACGCGTGCCATCCGCCGTACCGCCCTTCCGTCGACCGTCACACGCCGGGCGGGCAGCACGCTTGCACCGGGCGGCGAAAAGGTCCATAGCCGTGTGCGCAGACGTTCGGGACGCCGGCCGTGCTCGAACACGTGGGCCCGGCACGGGAGCTGACGGACAGGGGGCCGGACGGGAGTGTCAGTCGCGGCCCGTATCCTCAGGGACCATGCTCGATGACCAGACGACCGCAGTGTCCTCTCCCACTTCGTGGCCGTCCTCGTATCCCCAGGGGTACGCGGTGGTCGACGTGGAGACCACGGGCCTCGCCCGGGACGACCGGATAATCTCGGCGGCCGTCTACCGGCTGGACGCGCGCGGCGAAGTCGAGGACCACTGGTACACGCTGGTCAATCCGGAGCGCGACCCGGGCCCGGTGTGGATCCACGGTCTGACGAGTGACGTACTGGAGGGCGCGCCCCTCTTCGAGGACATCGCCGAGGAGTTCTCGACCCGCCTGGAGGGCCGGGTGCTCGTCGCGCACAACGCGGTCTTCGACTGGCAGATGATCGCCCGGGAGTACGCGCGTGCCCGGCGCGAGGCGCCGGTGCGGCAGCGGCTGTGCACGATCGTGCTCTCCAAGGAGCTGCGGCTGCCGCTGCCCAACCACAAGCTGGCGACGCTGGCCGAGCACTTCGGCGTCGTGCAGCGGCGGGCGCACCACGCGCTGGACGACGCGCGCGTGCTGGCGGAGGCGTTCCGGCCGAGTCTGCTGGCCGCGGCGGCGGAGGGCGTACGGCTGCCGTTGCACGAGTGCCGTCCGCTGACCGAGTGGACGGACCGGCCCGCGGCGGTGATCGGGCAGCAGTCGGGCGGCGGCGGGTACGGCAGCTATCGGCCGACCAGTTGGCGCCCCGCGCGCAGGCGGCCCGCGTGCCCGTATCCCAACCCCGGTCGCTACGAGGACGGCAAGCCGCTCAAGCAGGGCATGCGGGTGGCGTTCTCCGGGGACACGTCGGTCGAGCGCGACCTGTTGGAGGACCGCGCGGTCGAGGCGGGGCTGCACGTCGCCACGAGCCTGTCCCGGCTGACCAGCCTGCTCGTCACGAACGACCCGGACTCGGGCACCTCGAAGGTGGTCAAGGCCCGGCAGTTCGGCACCCCGGTCGTCGACGAGGCGGCGTTCGGGCAGCTGCTGCGGGACGTCGAGGACGCCGACGGGTGAGCCGTACGGACGGGTGATTGCCGTGCGACGCGCCCGGCGCCCGCTCGCCCGTGGGGCGGTGACGGCTCACCCTGTGGCGCATGGCGAGATGTGAAGTGTGCGGCAATGACTACGGCATGTCCTTCGAGGTGCACGCGCAGGGCGCGATCCACGTCTTCGACTGCTTCTCCTGTGCGATCCATCGCATGGCGCCGATCTGCGAGCACTGTCGGGTGCAGATCATCGGGCAGGGCGTCGAGGTCGAGGGGCACTGGTACTGCGGCGGCCACTGCGCCCGCGCCGAGGGGAGGGCCGGCATCGTCGACAAGGTCTGACCACACCCCTGCGAAAGCACCCCGCGGCCCGAGTTGTACGGTCGTGGGGTGTACCGCTTCCTGATGACCCGGCAGTGGGTGATCCTCACCCTGATCGCCCTGCTCCTGATCCCCACGATGATCAGGCTGGGCATCTGGCAGATGCACCGCTACGAGATGCGCACCGCCCGCAACGACCTCGTCTCGCACGCCCTGCACGCCGAACCGGTCCCGGTGGAGAGGGTGACCACCGCCGGCCACGCGGTGACCCGCGACGAGAAGTACCGCACCGTCACCGCGACCGGCACCTTCGACACCGCGGACGAGGTCGTCGTGCGGCGGCGCACCAACTCCGACGACGAGGTCGGCTTCCACGTCCTGACCCCGTTCGTCCTCACCGACGGCAAGGTGCTGCTGGTCAACCGCGGCTGGATCCCGGCGACCGCGAGCCAGACCGCCTACCCCAAGGTGCCATCGCCGCCCAAGGGCCAGGTCACCGTCAAGGGGCGGCTGATGGCCGACGAGACGACCGCGGCCAGTGGCATCAAGGACCTCAAGGGTCTGCCGGACCGGCAGATCATGCTGATCAACAGCGAGGAACAGGCCCGGCGGCTCGGCAAGGTGGTGCTCGGCGGCTACATCCAGCAGACCGGGCCCGCGCCGAAGGGCGGCAGCCCGGAGCAGATCTCCGACCCGGGCAGCGAGGACGCCCCGCTGAACTACGCGTACATGATCCAGTGGTGGCTGTTCGCCGCGGCCGTCCCGGTGGGCTGGTGGTTCCTGGTCCGCCGCGAGGTCCGTGACCGTGCGGAGGCGGCGGCCAAGGAGAGCGTGCCGGAGGCGGAGCCCGCAGCGGTGTAGCCGCCTGCTGTGGTGCAGCCGCGGGATGTGTCACTCCCCCGGCCCTCCACCTTGATTGCCGCACCCTCCGGCCGGGAACCCGCACCCCGTGCACCCCCGTATCGAGGATTACGCGCTCATCGGCGACGAGCAGACCGCCGCCCTCATCGGCAGGGACGGCTCGGTCGACTGGCTGTGTCTGCCCCGCTTCGACTCGGCCGCCTGTTTCGCCAGACTGCTCGGCGACGAGGACAACGGGCACTGGCGCGTCGCCCCCAAGGACGCCGACGGCCCCTGCGCCCGGCGCGCCTACCGTCCCGGCACGCTCGTCCTGGACACCGAGTGGGAGACCGCCGAGGGGACGGTCCGCGTCACCGACCTGATGCCGCAGCGCGACCGCGCCCCCGACCTCGTACGCATCGTCGAGGGCGTCAACGGACGTGTGACCATGCGCAGCACCCTGCGGCTGCGCTTCGACTACGGCTCGGTCATGCCGTGGGTGCGCAAGGTGCACGGCCATCGGGTGGCCGTCGCGGGGCCGGACTCGGCGTGGCTGCGCAGCGAACCGCCGGTGCGGACCTGGGGCGAGGACTTCAGCACGGTGTCGGAGTTCACCGTCGAGGAGGGTGAGAAGGTGGCGTTCGTCCTCACCTGGCACCCCTCGCACGAGCGCCGCCCGGACCTTGTCGACCCGTACGAGGCGCTGCGCGTCAGCGTCGAGGACTGGCAGGCCTGGGCCGACCGCTGCCGCTACGACGGCCCCCACCGGGACGTCGTACTGCGCTCCCTGATCACCCTCAAGGCCCTGACGTACCGGCCGACCGGCGGCATCGTCGCCGCCCCGACCACCTCCCTGCCCGAGGAGCTGGGCGGGGTCCGCAACTGGGACTACCGGTTCTGCTGGCTGCGTGACTCCACGCTCACCCTGGGCGCGCTGCTGTCGGCCGGCTACCAGGAGGAGGCCGAGGCCTGGCGGAAGTGGCTGCTGCGGGCGGTCGCGGGCGACCCGGCGGACCTTCAGATCATGTACGGCCTGGCGGGCGAGCGCCGGCTGCCCGAGTTCGAACTGCCGTGGCTGTCCGGGTTCGGCGCCTCGGCACCCGTACGCATCGGCAACGGGGCGGTCGACCAGCTCCAGTTGGACGTGTACGGCGAGGTGATGGACTCGCTGTGGCTGGCCCGGCACGCGGGCCTGAACACGAAGCCGCACATGTGGGCGCTCCAGCGCACCCTGATGGAGTTCCTGGAGACCGCGTGGCGCCAGCCCGACGAGGGGCTGTGGGAGGTGCGCGGCGGGCGGCGCCACTTCGTGCACTCCAAGGTGATGGTGTGGGTGGCCGCCGACCGCGCCGTGCGCACGCTGGAGGAGAACCCGGACCTCCCCGGCGACCTGGACGGCTGGCGCGCGATGCGGGACGAGGTCCACCGCGAGGTGTGCGAGAAGGGCTACGACCCGGCGCGGAACACGTTCACGCAGTCCTACGGCTCGGTCGAACTCGACGCCTCGCTGCTACTCATTCCCCGCGTCGGCTTCCTGCCGCCCGACGACCCGCGCGTGATCGGCACCGTGGACGCGGTCCGCGCGGAGCTGGGCCACGACGGCTTCATGCGCCGTTACAGCGCCGAGGAGTCCCCGGTCGACGGCCTGCCGGGCGGCGAGGGCACCTTCCTGGTCTGCTCGTTCTGGCTCGCGGACGCGCTGCATCTGACGGGCCGTACGAAGGAGGCGCGCGAGCTGTTCGAACGGCTGGTGGGGCTCGCCAACGACGTGGGGCTGCTGGCCGAGGAGTACGACCCCGCCTCCGGCCGCCTGCTCGGCAACTTCCCGCAGGCCTTCAGTCACATCGGTCTGGTGAGCACCGCCCTCGCTCTGTTCGGGGCGGAGGGGGCAGGATAGGGGTCATGGATCTTGGACTGAAGGACCGGGTGTACGTCGTCACCGGGGCCACCCGCGGCCTCGGCAACGCGACCGCGCGCGAGCTCGTCGCGGACGGCGCGAAGGTGGTCGTCACCGGGCGGGACGAGAAGCGGGCCGCCGACGCGGCGGCCGAACTGGGGCCCGATGCGGCCGGGGTGGGCGTCGACAACTCGGAGCCGGACGCGGCCGAACGCCTGATCGCGTTCGCGCGGGAGCGGTTCGGACGCTTCGACGGAATCCTCATCAGCGTGGGCGGACCGCCGGCCGGCTTCGTCGCCGACACCACGGACGAGCAGTGGCAGTCGGCGTTCGAGTCGGTGTTCCTGGGCGCGGTCCGGCTGGCCCGGGCCGCCGCCGCGGAGCTGCCGGAGGGCGGTGTCATCGGGTTCGTGCTGTCCACGTCGGTGCACGAGCCGATTCCGGGACTGACGATCTCCAACGCGCTGCGGCCGGGCCTCGCCGGTTTCGCGAAGTCGCTCGCGGACGAGCTGGGGCCGCGGGGCATCCGGGTCGTGGGGCTGCTGCCGGCCCGTATCGACACGGACCGCGTGCGCGAGCTGGACGGCCTGTCGGCGGACCCGGTGGCGACCAGGGCCGCCAACGAGTCGCGGATTCCGCTGCGCCGGTACGGACGCCCCGAGGAGTTCGGGCGGGCCGCCGCGTTCTTCCTGTCGCCGGCCGCTTCCTATCTGACCGGCGTCATGCTGCCGGTGGACGGGGGCATGCGGCACGGCTTCTGAACACCGCACGCCCGCCCTGCGAGTCCGCGTGAGGCCGGTGCGGAGGCGTGGGTCGGTGCACGGTGGCCAAGGGCGTGGGCAGCGCCCGCCGCGCCACGCCGCCGGTGGACCGGGTCACGCCCCGCGGCACGGCTTCTGAACACCGCACGCCCGCCCCGCGAGTCCGCGTGAGGCCGGTGCGGGGGCGTGGGTCGGTGCACGATCGCCAAGAGCGTGGGCAGCGCCCGCCGTCGGTGGACGGGGGCTGCGGCACGGCTTTCGAGTGCCGCACACCCCGCGAGCCCGCGTGAAGGCGGTGCGGGGCGCGGCTCGGTGGCGTAGGCGGTGCCCGGTCGTCGGTGGCGTGGCCGGCCGGCCCCCGGCTGCCTCAACTGACCCGTTCCGCCCGGTGCTTGACCGCGCTGAGGCGGACCTCGGCCGGCAGTTTCGCCAGTCCCGCCGAGGTGCGGGCGTGGGTCAGGGCCTCGTCCGTGAGGTGGTGCAGGGCGGTCGCCGGGTCCACGTGCGGCTCCAGGAGGAGCTGTACGCGGGCCTGGGGCGCCGTCCGGGTGCCCGTGAGGTGGACATGGGCGTGGGCCACGCCGTCCGGGGCGCCCGCGTCGCCCGCGAGCACGCCCTCCAGGGCCCGGCCGCGCAGCAGCGCGCCCTCGCCGTCGCCGGTGTCGACGAGGACCTCGGCGAGCCGGTGGCGGCGCAGGTTGGCGGTGATCCACCACAGGGCCAGCAGCACGAGGACGGCGAGCACGGCGATGACGGTCGGCCACCACCAGCCGGAGTCCCGCCAGCGGATGCGGTCGGCGTCGCTGAGCAGCACGTCGTGCCGGCCGTCGTGGATCCACCAGGACGGCGGCCGCACGCCCAGTCCGACGGCGAGCACGGAGCCGCCGAGGACGACCAGGACGAGACCGACCAGGCCGACGAGTACGCGGTTGACGATCCTGAGCATCGCGGTCATCCCTTCTTCCCGGGGCGCCGGACATGGACCGACAGGAGCGGCGGGCGGGCCAGCCCCAGACCCTTGACCGCCTCGTCGAGGGCGGTGTCCAGGTCGTCCTGCACCTCGTCCAGTTCACGGAAGTGGGAGACGGCGTGGACGTCCGCGCGGGTACGGCGCACACGCACGCGTGCCGACTGGACGCCGGAGACCTCCATGGCGCGATCGCGCAGCACCAGGGCGGCGGCGTTGCGGTGCAGGCCGGCGCTCACGTCGGTGTGCACGCGCCGCATAGGCAGCACCGCGCGCAGGCCGGGCGTGCAGGCGAGGACGATCAGCCAGAGGCCGAGGGCCGCGGCGACGCCGGCGCCGACGAGCACCGCGGTGTCGTCCAGCGGCCGTTCGGCGAGCTGGCGGGCGAGTTCGCGGCGCCAGTGCATGGCGGGCCGGTCCGCGCGCACGGCCGCGACGTCGTAGAGGAAGAGGCCGGTCACGGCGAGGAGGAGCAGGGCGACAAGCGTCGCGGGAACGCGCCGCGCCGACCAGAAGCGGCCCTGTCCGCCGCCCTTGACGTCGACCTCCTTGCCCGTGTCCTCGCCCTCGGGCAGGGGTGGTGGCCAGTGCTCGGCCGCCGAACCGTCGCCCTCGGTACCGGGTGCCTTCTCGATCACCGGCAGCCGCTGTGTGGTTCCTTCGCCCTCGGAGCCCTGAGGCTCGCTCATCGCGTCCTCCCCTGTCCCACGCCGTGGGGTGTCGGATGCAGCCGTTCCACGTGCACGGCGACCTCGGGCACCTCCATGTCCACCAACGCGACTACCCGCTCGACCACGTTGTGACGCACATCCGCGCACCGGGTCCCGATGTCGCTCGGATAGTCGAGTTCGACGTGCACGCGTACGTGGGCGACGTTCTGGCGGACCACGACGGTGGCGTGCGGGGACACGGCGTCGGGCGGCAGCGGGCCGAGGGCCTCGCGGGCCGCCTGGGCGGCGATCTTCGAGACCACCCGGTCGGCGATCCGGGTCGCCCCACGCTCACCGGGCGGGACGGCCGCCCGTCCGCTGCCGACGGACTCGGTCCCCGCGCCCATGGACGTCACCGCCGCCGGTCGTCACGCGTGCGGAAGAAGTCCCCGATCTCCAGGTCCCCCTCCAGGAACCGGCCGACGACGAAACCGATCGCGCCCAAGGCGGCCACCAGGAGGAAGGCCCCGAAACCGCCGAAGTACCCGGCGAATCCCAGTGCCATCCCGGCGATCATGCCCACCACGGCCATGCTCATGGTGTTCTCCTCCGCTCATTCGCCCCCGTCACTGGATCCGGGGCTCCGGCTCGTCGTCCTCTTCGTCCGGCAGCTTCACGTCGCTCACGGCGATGTTGACCTCGACGACCTCTAGACCGGTCATCCGCTCCACCGCGGCGACCACGTTCTCCCGCACGGCCCGCGCGACGTCCGCGATCGACACGCCGTACTCGACGACGATCTCCAGGTCGAGCGCGGTCTGCACCTCGCCGACCTCGGCCTTCACCCCGCGGCTCACCGATTTGGAACCACCGGGCACCCGGTCGCGCACCGCCCCGAAGGTCCGGCTGAGCCCGCTGCCCATCGCGTGGACGCCCAGGACGTCCCGCGCGGCGAGCCCGGCGATCTTCTCCACCACGCCGTCGGCGATCGTCGTCCGCCCGCGCGAGCCCGGATCCCCGCCACCACGCTTGGTGGGCTTACGGGTCTGCACCTGGCCCGAGTTCTCCCCGGCCTGCACCCGGGCCTGCTCCGTCATGTCGGTCATGGCCGTACGTCCCTTCCGGTCATCGTCCTTGAACCACCGTATGTGGGGTTGCCCCACCGCGCCCCGGGGATGCGGCAGGCTGGGGCAATGACGGCGGATCAGTGGGCGCACGCGGTACGGCATCGGCTCGGGCTCGGCAGACTGCTGCCCCTCGGCGGCCCGCGCGACGGCGCGTGGATCACGGAGGAGGCGGCCGGGTCGGTGCTGCGACACGCGGCCGGCGGTCTGCGCGGGGTACGCCTTGAGGGGCTGCGGATCGCGCTCGCCGATCCGGACCAGGCGTACGACAGTGCCGTACCGGCGCCGCCGAGCGCGCTGCCGCCCGGTCCGCTGCGGGTGACGGCGGAGTTCGCGGCCACGGCGGCCGAGGCGCTGCCGACGGCGGCGGACCGCCTGCGGGAGGCGCTGACGACCGCGGCGACGCAGCGGCTCGGTCTGACGGTCGCGGAGGTGGATCTGCGGGTCACGGCCCTGCTGGACGAGGATCCGGAGCCCGCGCCGGCGCCGGAACCGTCCGTACCGGCGGCACCTGAACCCTCGGGCGGCGACGAGGAACGGGTGGCCGCGGCCGCCTTGGCCGTCGCGGGCGTGGTCCGGCTGACGCGGGGCCTGGGCCGGGCGGTGCACATCGAGGAGCGGCCGGGAGAAGGAGCGCTGGCGCACCGCCACGTGCGCGTGGAGATCGCCGTGCGCACGGACCACCGGGCGCTGGAGGTGGCCCTGGAGGTCCGTGCGGTGGTGTCCGGGGCGCTGCCCGGTCACCCGACGGTGGCGGTACTGGTGACGGCGGCCTGAGCCCCGTCCGCGGCTACTCGCCGAGGCCTGCGAGATCCCGCAGCCGGCGTGCCTGTGCGGCCCGCTCGGCGGCGCGCTGGTCGTCGTAGGACCGGCCGTGCGCGCCGCGCAGCAGCGCCTTGGTCTCGATGACGGCGTCCCGGGGTGCGGCCAGGAGAGCGGACGCCAGGTCCTTGACGGCGGCGTCGAGCTGGTCGCCGGGCACGGCGAGGTTGGCGAGCCCGATAGTGACGGACTCCTCGGCCAGTACGGCCCGTCCGGTCGCGCAGATCTCCAGCGCGCGGGCGTAGCCGACCAGGCTGAGCAGCGGGTACGTGCCGGTCAGGTCCGGCACCAGGCCGAGGCTGGTCTCGCGCATGGCGAACTGCACGTCGTCGGCGACGACGCGCAGGTCACAGGCGAGGGCGAGCTGGAAGCCCGCGCCGATGGCATGTCCCTGCACGGCGGCGATGGACACGATGTCGCTCCGCCGCCACCAGGTGAAGCCTTCCTGGAACTCGGCGATGCTCGCGTCGAGTTCGCCGTCGGCACTGCGCGCGAGGTCGACGAACGTCGGCTCGCCCTCGATGCCTTCGGGCGTGAACATCTGCCGGTCGAGTCCGGCGGAGAAGGAACGGCCCTCGGCACGCAGCACCACGACCCGGACCGACCCCGGCAGCTGCCGTCCGGCTTCGGCGAACGCGCGCCACATGGCGGGGCTCTGCGCGTTGCGCTTGGCCGGGTTGGTCAGCGTCACCGTGGCGATCGCGTCGTCGACGGTGAGCCGTACGCCGTCCTTGTCGAGTACAGGACCGAGGTCCTGGGCGGGCGAAGCCATGCGAGCCTCCGATGAGTGCGGTCAACAGAGCAAACTACTAGCTAAGTGACTGCACAGTAACCACCCGGTCGGTCAGCCGACCGACCGGGTGGTCACCATCGAAGCGATGGACCGCCCGGAGTCAGGACGCGGCGGCTTTTTTGCCTCGTGTCGCTCCGCCACGCCCACGAAGCGTGACGCCCGACTCACTGAGCATCCGGTGCACGAAGCCATACGAGCGGCCGGTCTCTTCGGCCAGCGCCCGAATGCTCGCACCGGAGTCGTACTTCTTCTTCAGGTCTGCCGCGAGCTTGTCGCGCGCGGCGCCGGTTACCCGGCTGCCCTTCTTCAGAGTCTCGGCCACCCGTGCCTCCTCATGGGAAGTGCGCTCTGGTCTCCTCATGATCACCCCTCCAGGGCTTCATGGCCACCCATTCGGCAAGGTCCGTGAGACAGGGTTTTGACGACAGGAGTACGTCCACACAAGAGGAATCTGTGATTCCACACAGAGGCGTTCGTTCCGCCGAACGGGTTGTTTCGCGAAGTGCCAGGTCAGGGACGTGCGACGGCCGAGCCCTTGTCGATAAAGGACTCGGCCGCAAAATCGATGTAGGACACACTTCGGTACGAGGAGATCTCACACAGATGGTGGATCACCGATCGGCCGAATGATCCATACGCAGTGGATCACACCTCCGGGAAGCCGGTTCGACCAAGCCGCTGCGATCAGGCCAGGGCGACCAGGTCCGCGTAATCGGCACCCCAGAGGTCCTCGACGCCGTCCGGCAGCAGGATGATCCGCTCCGGCTGCAGGGCCTCGACCGCGCCCTCGTCGTGGGTGACGAGGACGACGGCGCCCTTGTAGGTGCGCAGCGCGCCCAGGATCTCCTCGCGGGAGGCGGGGTCGAGGTTGTTCGTCGGCTCGTCGAGGAGCAGGACGTTCGCGGACGACACCACCAGGGTGGCGAGCGCGAGCCGGGTCTTCTCGCCGCCGGACAGGACGCCGGCGGGCTTGTCGACGTCGTCGCCGGAGAACAGGAACGAGCCGAGCGTCTTGCGGACCTCGACCAGGTCCAGGTCGGGGGCGGCGGAGCGCATGTTCTCCAGGACCGTGCGCTCGGGGTCGAGGGTCTCGTGCTCCTGCGCGTAGTAGCCGAGCTTGAGGCCGTGGCCCTCGATGACCTCGCCGGTGTCGGGCTTCTCGGCGCCGCCGAGGAGCTTCAGGAGGGTCGTCTTGCCGGCGCCGTTCAGACCGAGGATGACGACGCGCGAGCCCTTGTCGATGGCCAGGTCGACGTCGGTGAAGATCTCCAGGGAGCCGTACGACTTCGACAGACCCTCCGCCATGAGCGGGGTCTTGCCGCAGGGCGAGGGCTCCGGGAAGCGCAGCTTGGCGACCTTGTCGGAGACGCGCACCGCGTCCAGACCGGCGAGCAGCCGGTCGGCGCGCTTGGCCATGTTCTGCGCGGCGACCGTCTTGGTGGCCTTGGCGCGCATCTTGTCGGCCTGCGAGTGCAGGGCGGCGGCCTTCTTCTCGGCGTTCTGCCGCTCGCGCTTGCGGCGCTTCTCGTCGGCCTCGCGCTGCTGCTGGTAGAGCTTCCAGCCCATGTTGTAGTAGTCGATCTGGGAGCGGTTGGCGTCCAGATAGAACACCTTGTTGACGACGGTCTCGACGAGGTCGGTGTCGTGGGAGATCACGATGAAGCCGCCGCGGTACGTCTTCAGGTAGTCGCGCAGCCAGACGATCGAGTCGGCGTCGAGGTGGTTCGTCGGCTCGTCCAGGAGCAGCGTGTCCGCGTCGGAGAACAGGATGCGGGCCAGCTCGATACGGCGGCGCTGACCGCCGGAGAGCGTATGGAGCGGCTGGCCGAGGACCCGGTCGGGCAGGTTCAGCGCGGCGGCGATGGTGGCGGCCTCGGCCTCGGCGGAGTAGCCGCCCTTGGTGAGGAACTCCGTCTCCTGGCGCTCGTACTGGCGCAGGGCCTTCTCGCGGGTGGCGCCGCTGCCGTTGGCGATGCGCTGTTCGTTCTCCCGCATCTTGCGGATCAGGGTGTCCAGGCCGCGGGCGGAGAGGATGCGGTCGCGGGCGAGCACGTCGAGGTCGCCGGTGCGGGGGTCCTGGGGGAGGTAGCCGACCTCGCCGGAGCGGGTGACGGTGCCCCCGGCCGGGGTGCCCTCGCCTGCCAGGACCTTGGTCAGCGTGGTCTTGCCGGCGCCGTTGCGCCCGACCAGACCGATGCGGTCGCCCTTGGCGATACGGAAGGTGGCGGACTCGATGAGGACGCGGGCACCGGCTCGCAGCTCGATACCGGAGGCGGAGATCACGGACAGACTCCAGGGCGGGAAGAGGTTGACGGTGGACGGCTGAGGACGTTCCCGCCGTCTAATGCGCGAGGAGAATGGCCATGAGACAAGTCTAACGGGGCCGTGCAAGCGCTTTTTCTGCGTGCGGGTGTTCGGGCGGCTTCCGCGGTGGCTCGTCGGCATCCGCGCAGGGTGTCGGCGACGAGCGGCACGCACGCGTGACGTACGGCACGCATCAGGCGTGCCGTCGGGACGCGTCCAGGGGGCCGGACGCGTCCCCCGTTCGGCCGCGGGCCCGGCGCCGGGGCCGCGGGGGCGGGCGAGGATGGCGGCAGGGGGACGACGCAGGCAGAGGGTGGTGCCCCCGTGCAGTTCGACGACGACGCCCAGCTGGACACCTCCGAGGTGCAGGACGTGCGCGGCAGCCGGATCCCGGGCGGCCGGGCGACCGTGGGCGGCGGGCTCGCCGGTCTGATCGCGCTGCTCCTCGGGCTCTTCCTCGGGGTAGGCCCCGACAACCTCGGGCTCTCCTCCGGCTCCGACCAGCCCGCGGCGACCGCCTCCTCGCTCGCGCAGGTCCAGCAGACCTGCCGTACCGGGCAGGACGCGAACACCAAGGACGACTGTCGGACGGTGGCGGTGGTCAACAGCGCGCAGGACTTCTGGGACCAGGAGTTCACGCGGCGCAGCGCCCGGTACACGCGGTCCCCCACGGTCTTCTTCAGCCGGCAGGTCGGAACCGCGTGCGGGACGGCGACCAGCGCGGTCGGGCCGTTCTACTGCCCCGGCGACCGGAAGGTCTATCTGGACCTGGGGTTCTTCGACGAACTGCGGTCGAAGTTCGGCGCGAGCGGCGGGGCGTTCGCGCAGGCGTACGTGGTCGCGCACGAGTACGGGCACCACGTCCAGGACCTGATGGGCACGCTGAGCCGGTCGCAGGACGGGCGGACGGGCGCCGACAGCAACGCGGTACGGGTGGAGCTGCAGGCCGACTGCTACGCCGGGGTGTGGGCGCGCCACGCGACCACGACCAACGACGAGTCGACCGGGCGGCCGCTGATCACCAGCCTCACCGACGCCGACATCCGGGACGGGCTGGACGCGGCGGCGGCCGTCGGCGACGACCGGATCCAGGAGCGGTTCCAGGGCCGGGTGACGCCGGAGACGTGGACGCACGGGTCGGCGAAGCAGCGGCAGCAGTGGTTCGACCAGGGGTACCGGAGCGGGGACATGGCACGGTGCAACACGTTCCGCTGAGCCGGCGTTCTCCCAAGTCGGGGGTCGTTGTCAGTGGTCGCTGCGAGACTCGGTCGTGGCAGGTGCTTCCGGTGCCGGCCACGAAGGGGTGATCGGCATGGCAGGGACGAGCGGCGGACGTCCGAGCATGTACCCGACGCTGTTGTACGTCGACGCGAAGGCGGCGATCAAGCAGCTCACGCAGGCCCTCGGCTTCACCGAGCTGTCGGTGTACGAGGGCGAGGACGGCACGGTGCTGCACGCCGAACTGGTGCAGGGCAACGGCGTGGTGATGGTCAGTTCCAAGGGCCGCGGTGGTGTCTTCGACGCGGCGATGAAGGACGCGGGCCCGTGCGGGGTGTACGTCGTCGTGGACGACGTCGACGTACACCACCAGCGGGCCGTGGACCACGGCGTGGAGATCCTGATGCCCCCGACGGACCAGGACTACGGCTCCCGGGACTACATGGCCCGTGACGCCGAGGGCAACATCTGGAGCTTCGGCACGTACGCCCCGGAGATACCGGCCTGAGCGTGCGGCTCCCTGCCGGGTTGCCTAGTTGCCCCCGGTGTGGACCTGGAAGGCGGCCCGGCGCACCGCCTTGGCCAGGGCGGGGTCGGGGTGGGCGGCGGCCAGCGCGACCAGGACCTGCACGGTGCGGGGGTGGCCGACGGCGCGTACCTCGTCGAGAAGCATGGGGACGGTCGGCTGCACCGCGGACTCCAGGTGCCGCACCAGCATCGGCGCCTCGCCGTGGTCGGCGACGGCGGCGGCCGTGTCGACCCACAGCCAGGTGGCCTCTTCGCGGGTGAGCACCTCGTGGGCGTCCTCGGGGTCGATGCCGTCGTGCTCGGCGAGCCACAGCAGGGCGTAGGGGCGCAGGGTCGGCTCGTCGGCCACGGAGCGGACGTCGGGCTCGGCGGGGGCGCCGACCACCCGGATCGCCTCGAAGGCGAGGCCGCGCAGCAGGGCGTCGTCACCGCGGGCGGCACCGAGCAGCTCGGTCACGGCGCCGCCGACGGGGCGGGCGGCGAGCCAGGCGCGGTACTCGGCGCGGGCCGCGTTGGGGCGCAGCTGGGCACAGCCGCGGAGCATCTCCTCGGCGGCGACCTCGATGTTGCCCGCGGGGCTCTGCGCGGCGACGCAGATCTGCTCCAGCTTGACCCAGACCGCCCAGCTGCCGAGCGGGGTGAGCGTGGCCTGCCCGGTCCCGTAGGTGAGCGCACCGACGGAGGCGAGCGCGTGCAGGGCCCAGTCGAGGAGGGGGGCGAGGGGGGTGTCGGTGGGAGCGTCGGCCGGGGTGCCGGTGGGCGCTACGGGGTCTGCCGGGGCGGCGGAGTCAGCCAGGGCTGCGGAGGCCGCCGGGCCGGCGGGAGCCGCGAGGCCTGCCTGGGCAGCGTGGTTCACCGGGGCGGCGAGGCCGGAGGGAGCTGCAAGGTCCGTGGAGTTCGCCGGGGCCGCGGGGGCGGCGGAGTCCGCACGGGCGGGGTTCGAAGGGGCGGAGTCCGCAGGGGCCTCAAGACCCGTCGACGTCGGCTGCTCGACCGGCTCGCGCTGCGGCCCGTACGGGACCTCGCAGCGTTCGGTGCGCAGTTCGGTGACTCGCTGCTCCAGGAGGTCGAGGAGCTGGTCCATCGGGACGGGCCCGGCGGAGAGCTGCAGGAAGGAGAGCACCTGGGGCATCGCCGAGACGACCTCGGCCACGGCGGCGGGCTCGTGTTCCGGGGCTTCCGGGTGGGCGAGCGACCAGGCGTCGAAGAGGGCGACCCAGCCGCGCAGTACGGCGCTGTCGTCGCGGTCCCAGGCGCGTAGCCGCCAGCCGGGGCGCGCGCTGTCGCCGTGCACCTCGACGAGGCCGGCCAGGCGGGCGGTGTCCCAGTCGGCGCGGACCTGGTGCACGGTCAGGCCCAGTTCCTCGGCCGCGCGTTCGGCGGTGGACTCGGAGAGCGTGGCCTTGCCGTCGGCGGTGGCACTGTCGCTGCCCGGTCCGAGGGCGGTGTCGGCCCAGCGGGCCAGGCGGGCCGCGGCGGCCAGACCGGAGCGAGCCATTCTGGCCAGCTCGGCGGGGGCCGGTGTGCCCTCCGGGGGGCGGGGCGCGGGGCGGCGGGTGGGCCGCTGGTTCACAGCTCGGGGGGCGGCGGCCAGGGGTCGTGGGCGGACGAGTCGAAGCCTGGAGTCGCGCGGGATACGGGACGTCACGGGTGCAGTCTTCCGGTTGACGGTCGGAAAACCCAAACGGAATGTCACCGCGGGCGACGGGGAGGGCCAAGGCACGGGGTCCGGCGAGCCGCTCAGGGCCGAGAACCGGCCAGTGGTACGGCCTTAAACGGAATGATGGGGACCGGGGTGAAGCCGTCACTGTGAGCCGGGTGACACAGCCGATGAGAGCGGGCGAGGAGAACGGGCGCCGACCGGGCGCGGCGGCTTGCGTCCGCGGGGGCGGGAGGCTGTGTGGCGGCGCATCAGTGGAGGGCGGCGGGGTCGGGCAGCGCCGCGAGCGTCACGACAGCGGGGTCGGGCAGCGCTGCCAGCGTCTCTCCGGCGGCGCGAAGGACGCAGTACTCCCCTCCCACCAGCGGAGCGAAGGGGCAGCGACGCGCGTGCACCGCAGCACCGCAGCACCGCAAGGAGACAGCGCTCCCCTCACACCAGCGGAGGCTCAACCCATCCCGCCCGGCCGTCACATCAGCGGTGTGAGGAATCGGCGCAGTGTCTCCTCGTAGGACTTCGGGTCGGCGTTCCACATCGCGGCGTGCGGGGCGTGGCGGACCGGGTGGAGGGTCACCAGGTCGGGGCGGGCGTCGGCGAGGCGGCGGGAGTGGGTCCAGGGGGCCAGGGTGTCGTCCGGGCCGTGCAGGATCAGGGTCGGGACGGTGAGCTGCGCGGCGTCGGCGGTCTCGGCGGTGGGGTCGCCCCGCAGGCCGGTGCGGCCCTGGGCGGCGCGGACCGCGAGCGGCAGCAGGGCACCGGGCGTGTGCCGGGCCGAGGCAAGGGCGCGCAGCGTGGCCGGCCAGCTGAGCACCGGGGAGTCCAGCACGAGCCCGGAGACGCGGTCGCGCAGTCCGGAGTGGGCGACGGCGCGCAGGGCCATGGTGGCGCCGGTGGACCAGCCGTACAGGACGACCTTCGACGCGCCCTGGCGCACGGCGTGCCGGATCGCCGCGTCCAGGTCGCGCCACTCGGTCTCGCCGAGGTGGTTCAGCCCGTCCGGGGAGCGGGGTGCGCCGGGATCGCCGCGGTAGGCGAGATCGAGGACCGGGAACTGCTGGCGGTGCAGGAACTCCATGACGTTCATGGGGTGTTCGCGGGTCGCCCCGAGGCCGTGCACCGTGATCACCCAGGTGTCCCGCACGCCGGGCACGAACCAGGCGGGCAGCGCGCCGAGTTCGCCGGTGACCTCGACGTCGGCGTGGTCGAGGCCGAGCGCGGTGCCGGGGTCGCCGACGTGCACGTTCGGGGTGAACCAGACCTTGGTGCCGGGTTCGAGGGTGCCGTGCGTGACGCGTTCCAGGCGGCGGACGACGGTGTCGGCGGTGTGGGTGGCGCTGTCGAGGACGGGGCCGACGACCGCGTGGCTGTCGTCGCCGGCCAGGCCGTAGGTGCCGGGGCGCAGGGAGGCCAGGGCCCGGGTGAGGGCGATCTGGCCGGCCGCCGTGGCGTGCACGGTGAGCCGGGGTTCGGTGGGCAGCGGTCTGCCCGGCGGCGCCTTGAGCGCGGCGTCGCTCGCGAACCGGCCGGCCGCGACGGACGCTGCGCCGGCGGCCAGGGCTACGGTGACGGCAGCGGCCGTTGCTTTGACTGTGCGCACCCGTCCAGTGTCCTGGCGGAGCCGGTCACCGGCCAGCCGGAGGGAGGGACGGGTGACGTCTCTTGCGAGCCGGTCGCTCTCACGAGGAGGCTCGGTCGCGGCTTCCGCCGCAGGCTCATGACCACCCCCGGCCCCAGCCCCAGCCCCAGCCCCAGCCCCAGCCCCACGGTCGACGTTTCACCCCCGCTGCCCGTACCCCCGCAGCTTCTCCCCCACCTCCGCCAGCTGCTCCCCCGTGAGGAGCGTCGGTGACAGGCCCGGTACCGAGGACGCCGTCAGCCACAGGCGGCACATCCACTCCAGTTGGGCCGTGCGGTCGTAGGCCTGGTCGAGGGTCGTGCCGTGGGTGACCGTGCCGTGGTTCTGGAGGAGGCAGCCGGAGCGGTCGGTGAGGGCGCGGAGCATGTTCTCGGCCAACTCGTCGGTGCCGTATGCCGCATAAGGCGCGACTCGGACCGGGCCGCCGAGAGCCGCGGCCATGTAGTGGATCACCGGGAGTTCGGGGACGAGCGTCGAGACCGCCGTCGCGTGCACGGCGTGCGTGTGGACGACGGCGTGCGCGTCGGTCGTGCGGTACACGGCGAGGTGCATCGGCAGTTCGCTGGTCGGGATCAGGGTGCCGAGGACCTGCCGGCCGTCGAGGTCGACGCCGGTCACGTCGTCCGGCGTCAGCCGGTCGTAGGGGACACCCGACGGTGTGACCAGCACGGTGTCGCCGACGCGCACCGAGACGTTGCCGGAGGTGCCGACGACCAGACCCTCGGACACCGTGCGGCGGGCCGTCGCGACCAGTGCTTCCCAGGCTTCGGCCTCGTCCGCGTGCACGGCTCTCCCCCACGCCTCCGGCACGCCCTGCGCACCGCCCCGTTCGTCCCGCCCGCCGCGCCCGTCCCGCCTCTGCTCAGCCATGGCGCGATCCTGCCAGCCGCGCCCCTCGGCCGCCGCCGGGTCGGGGCACTTTAGGGCGGAACTCGCACCTCCGGAAGATCGCCTATGCGGACATACCTCTTACGTGTCGCGCTTGGCCGGGGAGCGCCGAGCGCACGGGGATCTTCCAGTAATCTCCGGGTGTTTTGTCTGCACGTCGCCATTCCGGGGGGAAATATGGCCCGTGACCACACACCGTTCCGCGCGCCCGTCCGCACGCCCTTCCGCGCGCCCTCTCACGCACCTCTTCGCGCGCCCCACCACCGCCGCAGCCGCCTGATCGCGGCCTGTGTGGCGGCGCTGGCCGTCGGGGGCAGCCTGCTCGCCGAGGTTCCCGCCTCCGCCGCGAGCCTGCCGAAGGGGCACGACGTCTCCTCGCACCAGAGGAACGTCGACTGGGCCGGCGCGAAGGCCAAGGGCGCCAAGTTCGTCTACATCAAGGCGACCGAGTCGACGACCTATCAGAACCCCTACTTCGGCCGGCAGTACGACGGTGCGCGCGGCGCCGGCATCATCCGCGGGGCGTACCACTTCGCGCTGCCGAACAAGTCGTCGGGCAAGGCGCAGGCGGCGTACTTCGTGCGGCACGGCGGTGCCTGGACGGCGGACGGCAGGACGCTGCCGCCCGCGCTCGACATCGAGTACAACCCGTACGACTCCAAGAAGAAGTGCTACGGACTGAGCAAGGCGGCCATGGTCGGCTGGATCAAGTCGTTCAGCTCCGAGGTGCGGCGGCTCACCGGGCGCCTGCCGGTGATCTACACGACCGCGCACTGGTGGGCCCTGTGCACCGGCGGCAGCGGCGCGCTCGCCGCGAACCCGCTGTGGATCGCCCGCCACGACTCCCCGGACACCGGATCGCTGCCGGCCGGATGGTCGTACTGGACCTTCTGGCAGTACGACAACAGCGGCAGCCTGCCGGGTGATCAGAATCTCTTCAACGGGACCCAGACCCAGCTGAAGAGGTTCGCCCGGGGCTACTGAGCCAAGGGGCGCGGGGGTCGTCGAGGTCGCCGGGACGGATCGGTGCGGCGACCCCCCGTTTCATACACCACGAAGCCCCCCTCAGTTCACTTTCCGTTCATTCAGGTTGCCTACGTTCAATTGGCCGATGACCTCGAACGATTGCCTGGGTAAATGGAAAACTTCTCGCTGATCCTCGCGATTGTGGTCGTAACCGCTCTCGCGTTCGATTTTACGAACGGTTTTCACGACACCGCCAACGCGATGGCCACCACCATCTCGACCGGTGCGCTCAAGCCCAAGGTGGCGGTGGCGATGTCCGCCGCGCTCAACCTGGTGGGCGCCTTCCTCTCCGTCGAGGTCGCCAACACGATCTCCAAGGGTCTCGTCGACGAGACCGGCATCCGTCCCGAGGTCATCTTCGCCGCCCTGGTCGGCGCGATCCTGTGGAACCTGGTGACCTGGCTCGTCGGACTGCCGTCCAGTTCCTCGCACGCCCTGATGGGCGGTCTGATCGGCGCCACCATCGCCTCGGCCGGCACCGGTGCGGTGCACGGCGACGCGCTCGTCACCAAGGTGCTGCTGCCGGCGGTCGCCGCCCCGATCGTGGCCGGTGTCGCCGCGCTGCTCGCGACCCGCCTGTCCTACCGGCTCGGCAGGAAGGCCGACGGCAAGGCCGCCGCGAAGGGCTACCGCGCCGGCCAGATCGCCTCCGCCGGACTGGTCTCGCTGGCCCACGGCACCAACGACGCGCAGAAGACGATGGGCATCATCACCCTCGCCCTGGTCGCCGGCGGCGCCGTCGCCCCCGACTCCGACCCGCCCACCTGGGTCATCCTCTCCGCCGGTCTCGCCATCGCGCTGGGCACCTACCTGGGCGGCTGGCGCATCATCCGCACCATGGGCAAGGGCCTGACCGAGCTTCAGCCGCAGCAGGGCTTCGCCGCCCAGACCAGCGCGGCGACCGCCATCCTGGCCTCCTCGCACCTCGGCTTCTCCCTCTCCACCACGCACGTCGTCTCCGGCTCGGTGATGGGCGCGGGCCTCGGCCGCAAGGGCGGCGTGGTCCGCTGGTCGACGGCGACCCGCATGTTCGTCGCCTGGGGCCTGACCCTGCCGGCCGCCGCCCTGGTGGGCGCGCTCGCCGAGTCCGTCACCGACCTGGGCGACTGGGGCACGGCGGTCGTCGCCGTCTTCCTGATCGCCTCCAGCGCGGCCATCTGGAAGCTCTCCCGCCGCGAGGTCGTCGACCACAGCAACGTCAACGAGACCGAGGAGCCGCCCGGCGTGGTGACCACGGCGATCGCCGCCGTGACCCCGCCTCCCGCGGGCCCGGTCACCGACGACCTGACGGCCACCATCCCGGCGCCCACGACCCCCGCGGCCGATCCGGCCGCCCCGTCGGCCGCCCCCGCTCTCTGATCCCCGCCCACCGGTAACGAAGGAATCACCAGCATGCACATCGACTGGGCGGCCCTCGGCTCCGTCTTCGGCGTCAGCCTCGTGGTCACCGTGGGCCTCGTGGCCCTGTTCACCCTCGGCGTCGCGGGCCTGTCCCGCCAGGAGAAGGCGACGGCCCAGGGCGGCTCGGCCACCCTCGCGGTGACCGGCGCCTACGTCTGCTTCGCGGCGTGCGCGGCGGCTGTGGCGTACGGGATCTCGCTGATCGTCGCCTGATCCCCGCACGTTCCTCGACCTATCGTCCGCCGACCTCCGACGGGCCCTGTGTGGGCCTCAGCACACTCTCCCGTCGCAGGTCAGCGGCAAGTTGACGGTTCTTCCAGGCCCGTGGTGGACTGCCGGGGCCAAGTACGGCGGCAAGAGAGGAAGCCGGTGTGATTCCGGCGCGGTCCCGCCACTGTCACCGGGGTAGGTAGTCCCGGGAGCCAGGAACTCTCGCCGTCGCTCTCTTCGAACCAGGGCGCGGACACCCTGAGTGAGGACAATTCGCCATGCGCGGCCGCCTGTTGAGGTCCATCACCCGAGCTCTGCCCGACCCGACGGCCGGCTGAGCCGATGCGTGCCGATCGCGTCTTCGCGTACGGCGCCGCCGCCGGCCTCCTCGGTGACCATCTGCTCGGCGATCCGCGCCGCGGCCATCCGGTCGCCGCGTTCGGCCGGGCCGCGGGCGCCGTGGAGCGGGTGCTGTGGCGCGACCACCGCGGCTGGGGCGCCCTGCACACCGCCGTGTGCGCGGGCGGCGCCGTCGCCCTCGCCGCCGCGGCAACGTCCGCCGTACGCCCCTCCCGTACCGCCTCCGTCGCGCTGACCGCCGCCGCCACCTGGGCCGTCGTCGGCGGCACCTCCCTCGCCCGTGAGGCGGGGGCCATCGGGCAGGCGCTGGCGGCCGGGGACATCGAGAGCGCGCGGGCCCGGCTGCCCCACCTCTGCGGGCGCGACCCCCAGGCCCTCGACGCCGACGGGATCGCCCGGGCCGTCGTCGAGTCCGTCGCCGAGAACACCTCCGACGCGGTGGTGGGCGCGCTGGTGTGGGGTGCGGTGGCGGGCGTGCCGGGCCTGGTCGGCTTCCGGGCCGTGAACACCCTCGACGCCATGGTCGGGCACAAGTCGCCCAAGTACCGCCGCTACGGCTGGGCTTCGGCCCGCCTCGACGACGTGGCCGGCTGGCCGGGGGCGCGGCTCACCGCCGTCCTCGCGACCGTGGCGGGCGACGATCCGCGCGGGGCGGTACGCGCCTGGCGTGCCGACGCCGGCAAGCACCCGAGCCCCAACGCCGGGCCCGTGGAGGCCTCGTTCGCGGGGGCGCTCGGGGTGCGGCTGGGCGGAACGCTGGCCTATGGAGGGCGAGTCGAGCACCGGCCCGTCCTCAATGGCGCCTCGGGGCGCGCGGTCGTCACACAGGACATCGAGCGGGCCGTACGGCTGTCCCGGCGCGTCGGTCTGCTCGCGCTCGGCGTGAGCGTCGCCGGGCGGCTGCTCGCGAAGGGGCGCAAGTCATGAGCGGCGGCGGGCTGTTGGTCGCCGGGACCACCTCGGACGCCGGCAAGAGTGTCGTCACCGCCGGAATCTGCCGGTGGCTGGTGCGGCAGGGCGTGAAGGTCGCGCCGTTCAAGGCGCAGAACATGTCCCTCAACTCGTTCGTGACGCGCGAGGGCGCGGAGATCGGGCGGGCGCAGGCCATGCAGGCGCAGGCCTGTCGGATCGAGCCGACCGCGCTGATGAATCCCGTGCTGCTCAAGCCCGGTGGCGAGCGGAGCAGTCAGGTCGTGCTCATGGGCAGGCCCGTGGGCGAAATGAGTGCGCGTGGCTACCACGGCGGGCGGCAGGAACGGTTGCTCGGGACCGTGCTCGACTGTCTCGCGGAGTTGCGGGGCACGTATGACGCGGTGATCTGTGAGGGGGCCGGCAGTCCTGCCGAGATCAATCTGCGGCGGACCGACATCGTGAACATGGGGATCGCGCGCAACGCGCGGCTGCCCGTGCTCGTGGTGGGCGACATCGACCGCGGGGGCGTCTTCGCCTCCTTCTTCGGGACGGTCGCGCTGCTCAGCCCGGAGGATCAGGCCCTGATCGCCGGGTTCGTCGTCAACAAGTTCCGTGGCGATGTGTCGCTGCTGGAACCGGGGTTGGAGATGCTGCTCGGCCTCACCGGGCGGCGGACGTACGGCGT
Source organism: Streptomyces sp. NPDC088794 (assembly GCF_044750545.1). Classification (NCBI taxonomy): domain Bacteria; kingdom Bacillati; phylum Actinomycetota; class Actinomycetes; order Kitasatosporales; family Streptomycetaceae; genus Streptomyces; species Streptomyces sp. NPDC088794. The sequence continues at coordinate 69,219 of NZ_JBIVKB010000020.1, forward strand.
GCTGCCGTTCCAGCACGGCCTCGGGATCGACGAGGAGGACGGGCTGCGCATCTCGCTGCGCGGGACCGTGCGGGAATCCAACACCGCGCCGCCTGTCGGCGAGGACGTGCTGCGCGTCGCCGTGTGCGCGATCCCGCTCATGTCCAACTTCACGGACGTGGACGCGCTGGCCGCCGAACCGGGCGTCGTGGTGCGGTTCGTGGACCGGCCCGAGGAGCTGGCCGACGCCGATCTCGTCGTGATCCCGGGGACCCGGGGGACGGTCAAGGCGCTGGAGTGGCTGCGGGAGCGGGGACTTGCCGACGCCCTGGTCCGCAGGGCCGCCGAGCAGCGGCCGATCCTCGGTATCTGCGGTGGTTTCCAGGTCCTCGGCGAGCACATCGAGGACGAGGTCGAGAGCCGGCGCGGACACGTGGACGGGCTCGGGGTGCTGCCCCTGCGGGTGCGGTTCGCGCGCGAGAAGACCCTCACCCGGCCGGTGGGCGAAGCCCTCGGCGAGCCGGTCGAGGGGTACGAGATCCATCACGGTGTCGCCCGACTGACCGGCGGCGAGGCCTTCTTGGACGGCTGCCGGGTCGGTCAGACCTGGGGGACCCACTGGCACGGCTCGCTGGAGTCGGACGGGTTCCGGCGGGCGTTCCTGCGCGAAGTGGCGGCCGCCGCGGGGCGCCGGTTCGTGCCGGCCGCCGACACCTCCTTCGCCGCGCTGCGCGAGGAGCAGCTCGACCGGCTCGGCGACCTGATCGAACAGCACGCGGACACGGACGCGCTGTGGCGGCTCATCGAGTCCGGCGCGCCGCAAGGACTGCCTTTCATTCCACCGGGAGCGCCCGCATGAGCACAGTGTTGTTGTTGTCGACCGCCGACACGGATCTGCTGGCGGCGCGTGCCGCCGGCGCCGGGTACCGGATCGGCAACCCGAACCGGGTGGATGTCGAGGGCGAGTTGCCCGCGCTCGTCGAGGGCGCGGACGTCGCCGTCGTGCGGCTGCTCGGCGGCAAGCGCGCCTGGGAGGACGGTCTCGCCGCGCTGAAGGCGTCCGGGATCCCGACCGTGCTGCTCGGCGGGGAGACCGTCCCCGACGCCGAGTTGATGGCCGAGTCGTCGGTGCCGGCCGGTGTGGTGGCCGAGGCGCTGCGATACCTCGTCGAGGGCGGCCCGGAGAACCTGGCCGAGCTGGCCCGGTTCCTCTCCGACACCGTCCTGCTCACCGGCGAGGGCTTCGAAGAGCCGCGGAAGATGGCCGAGTTCGGCGTCCACGGCGAGCGTGCCTTCGTCGAGGGCCGGCCGACGGTCGGCGTGCTCTTCTACCGGGCGCATCACCTCTCCGGCAACACGGCCTTCGTGGACACCCTGTGCGACGCGATCGAGGCGAAGGGCGCCAACGCCCTTGCCGTGTACTGCGGTTCGCTGCGCGGTGCGGACTCTGGGCTGTACGACATCCTCGGCAGGTCCGACGCGCTGATCGCCACCGTCCTCGCCGCGGGCGGCACGCACGCCTCGCAGGCCTCGGCCGGCGGTGACGAGGAGGCGTGGGACATCGGGGCCCTCGCCGATCTCAACGTGCCGGTGCTGCAAGGACTGTGCCTTACGTCGTCCCGCGCGGCCTGGGACGAGTCCGACGCCGCCCTCTCCCCCATGGACGCGGCGATGCAGGTCGCGATCCCCGAGTTCGACGGACGGCTGATCACGGTCCCCTTCTCCTTCAAGGAGCAGGGTCCGGACGACGTGCCGGTGTACGTCGCCGACCCCGAGCGGGCCGCGCGGGTCGCCGGAATCGCCGTACGGCACGCGAAGTTGAAGCACAAGCCGAACGCCGACAAGAAGCTGGCGCTCGTCTTCACCGCGTACCCGACCAAGCACTCGCGGGTCGGAAACGCCGTGGGGCTGGACACGCCCGCCTCGGCCATCCAGGTGCTGGACGCGCTCCGGGACGCCGGTTACGTCGTCGAAGGGCACCCGGACAACGGCGACGAGCTGATCCACACGCTCATCAACGCCGGTGGCCACGACGTCGAATGGCTCACCGAGGACCAGTTGGCCGCCGCGCCCGCGCGGGTGCCGCTCGCCGACTACCAGGCGTGGTTCGACACGCTCGAACCGGCGCTCAGGCAGGGCATGTCGGACGCATGGGGTGAGCCGCCGGGCAACCTCTACGTCGACGGCGACGACATCGTGCTGGCGTCCCTCCAGTTCGGGAACGTCGTCGTCATGATCCAGCCGCCGCGCGGCTTCGGCGAGAACCCGATCGCGATCTACCACGACCCCGACATGCCGCCGTCGCACCACTACATGGCCGCCTACCGCTGGCTGGACAACAGCTTCGGCGCGGACGCGATCGTCCACATGGGCAAGCACGGCACGATGGAGTGGCTGCCCGGCAAGGGACTTGGGCTCAGCGGTGGCTGCGCGCCCGACGCCGTGCTCGGCGAACTCCCGCTCATCTACCCGTTCATCGTCAACGACCCCGGCGAGGGCACCCAGGCCAAGCGGCGCGGACACGCCACGGTCGTCGACCACCTCGTGCCGCCGATGGCGCGTGCCGACACCTACGGCGACCTGGCGAAGCTGGAGCAACTCCTCGACGAGTACGCGATGGTGTCCGACCTGGACCCGACGAAGGCCCCGGCCGTGCGCGCGCAGATCTGGACGCTGGTGAAGGCGGCCGAGCTGCATCACGACCTGCATGTGGACGACCAGCCGGACGACACGGCGTTCGACGAGTTCGTGATGCACATCGACGGCTATCTGTGCGAGATCAAGGACGTGCAGATCCGCGACGGGCTGCACATCCTCGGCGGCGGCCCGGTCGGCGAGGCGCGCGTGAACCTCGTGCTCGCCGTGCTGCGCGCCTCGCAGGTGTGGGGCGGTCAGGCCAACGCCCTGCCGGGGCTGCGGGCCTCGCTGGCCGAGCACTTCGGGCTCGGCGAGAAGGAGTTGCTGGCCGAGCCCGGCGCTCCCGTCAAGGTGCCGGTGGAGCTGACGGAGCTGGTCGAGGGACCGGCCCGGTCGGCCGCCGACGCTATCGATCTGCTGGAGCAGCTGTGCCGCCGGTTCGCGGAGGGCATGGAGGCCCAGGAGTGGGACGTCACGACCGTCCCGGCGCTGGTTCGTGCCGTCATCGGCGCCGAACTCCCGGACGCCGTGGCGGTGTTGGAGTTCGCGTGCGAGGAGGTCGTCCCCCGGCTCGCCCGCACCACCGACGAGATCGACCACATCCTCAAGGCGCTGGACGGCGGTTACGTCCCGGCGGGCCCGTCGGGCTCCCCGACCCGCGGCCTGGTCAACGTCCTGCCGACCGGCCGCAACTTCTACTCGGTCGACCCCAAGGCCATTCCGTCCAGGCTGAGTTGGGAGGTCGGCCAGTCCCTCGCGGACTCGCTGGTGCAGCGGTACCTCCAGGACAACGGCGAGTTCCCCCAGTCCGTCGGCCTCACGGTGTGGGGCACGTCGGCGATGCGCACCCAGGGTGACGACATCGCCGAGATCCTCGCGCTGCTGGGCTGCCGTCCGGTGTGGGACGACGCCTCGCGCCGGGTGACCGGCTTCGAGATCGTGCCCGTCACGGAGCTGGGCCGGCCGCGCATCGACGTCACGGTCCGGATCTCCGGCTTCTTCCGGGACGCGTTCCCGCACGTCGTCGGACTGATCGACGACGCGGTACGGGCGGTGGCCGAGCTGAACGAGCCCCCCGAGTCCAACTACGTCCGCAAGCACGCCGACGAGGACACCGCCGAGCACGGCGACCGGCGCCGGGCCACGGCCCGTATCTTCGGCTCCAAGCCGGGCGCGTACGGCGCCGGGCTGCTGCCGCTGATCGACGCGCGCAACTGGCGCAGCGACGCCGACCTCGCCGAGGTGTACGCGGTCTGGGGCGGGTACGCCTACGGGCGCGGTCTCGACGGGCGGGCGGCGCGCGGGGACATGGAGACGGCGTTCAGGCGCATCGCCGTGGCCGCGAAGAACGTCGACACCCGCGAGCACGATCTCGTCGACGCCGACGACTACTTCCAGTACCACGGCGGCATGGTCGCCATGGTCCGCCACCTGACCGGCGCCTCCCCCGAGGCGTACGTCGGCGACTCCGCCACCCCGGACCAGGTCAAGACCCGCACCCTGGGCGAGGAGACCCACCGCGTCTTCCGGGCCCGGGTGGTCAACCCCCGCTGGATGGCGGCGATGCGGCGGCACGGCTACAAGGGCGCCTTCGAGATGGCGGCGACCGTCGACTACCTCTTCGGGTACGACGCCACGGCCGGGGTCGTGGACGACTGGATGTACGAGAAGCTCAGCGCCGAGTACGTCTTCGCCCCGGAGAACCAGGACTTCATGAAGAAGTCCAACCCGTGGGCGCTGCGCGGCATCACCGAACGGCTCCTGGAAGCGGCCGAGCGCGGACTGTGGGCCGAGCCGGACGCGCAGACGCTGGAGCGGCTGCGGGCGATCTACCTGGAGCTCGAGGGCGACCTGGAGGGCGACGAGAAGTGAGTACCCCCTTTCCGTTCACGGCCGTTGTCGGCCAGGACGACCTGCGGCTCGCGCTGCTGCTGAACGCCGTCTCACCGGCCGTCGGCGGTGTGCTGGTGCGCGGCGAGAAGGGCACCGCCAAGTCGACGGCGGTACGCGCCCTTTCGGCGCTCATGCCGACACTGAACGTCGTCGCCGGGTGCCGTTTCTCCTGCGACCCCGACTCCCCCGACCCCGCCTGCCCGGACGGACCGCACGAGCCGGGGGCGTTCGAGACACGTCCGGCGCGCATGGTCGAACTCCCGGTCGGCGCCTCGGAGGACCGGCTCGTGGGCGCCCTCGACATCGAACGGGCGCTGGCCGAGGGCGTGAAGGCCTTCGAACCGGGCCTGCTCGCCGACGCGCACCGCGGGATCCTCTACGTCGACGAGGTCAACCTCCTCCACGACCACCTGGTCGACCTGCTGCTGGACGCGGCGGCGATGGGCGCGTCGTATGTCGAGCGCGAGGGCGTCTCGGTCCGGCATGCCGCCCGCTTCCTCCTCGTCGGCACGATGAACCCCGAAGAGGGCGAGCTGCGCCCGCAGTTGCTCGACCGGTTCGGGCTGACCGTCGAGGTGGCCGCCTCGCGGGAGCCCGACCAGCGGGTCGAGGTCGTGCGCCGCAGGCTCGCCTACGACGACGATCCGGCCGGTTTCTCGGCGCGTTGGGCGGACGAGGAGACGTCGGTACGCGGGCGGATCGTCGCCGCGCGGGAGTTGTTGCCGTCGGTGCGGCTGGGCGACGGGGCGCTGCGGCAGATCGCGGCGACCTGTGCCGCCTTCGAGGTGGACGGTATGCGGGCCGACATCGTGATGGCGCGTACGGCGACCGCGCTGGCCGCCTGGGCCGGACGGACCGACGTGCTCGCCGAGGACGTACGGCAGGCGGCGCTCCTCGCGCTGCCGCATCGCAGGCGCCGTAATCCCTTCGACGCGCCGGGACTTGACGAGAACAAGCTCGACGAGACGCTGGAGGAGTTCGCGGAGCCCGAGGACGATCCCGATCCGGACGGTGACGGGCCCGGCGACGGCGGACCGGACGGGGGCGGCGGGGAGCCGGCGCCGGACGACGCCGGCCCGCAGGACGGGGACGCGGGGGCGCAGCCCGAGGCCGGGGAGTCCGGCGAGCCGCAGCCCTCCGGCGCCGGGGCGGGCGAGCAGTCCGCGGTACGGGCCGCCGAGCCGTTCCGGACGAAGGTGTTGAGCGTGCCCGGGATCGGGGCCGGAGCCGCCGGGCGGCGGTCTCGGGCGCGGACCGAGCACGGGCGGACGACGGGTGCGCGACGGCCCCGGGGCGCTCTGACCAAGCTGCATCTGGCGGCGACCGTGCAGGCCGCCGCGCCGCATCAGCGGGCGCGCGGGCGGTCCGGGCGGGGGCTGGTGGTACGCCGGGACGATCTGCGGCAGGCGACGCGGGAGGGGCGCGAGGGGAACCTCGTGCTGTTCGTGGTCGACGCCTCGGGGTCGATGGCGGCCCGGCAGCGGATGAGTGCGGTGAAGGGGGCTGTGCTGTCGCTTTTGTTGGACGCGTATCAGCGGCGGGACAAGGTGGGGTTGGTGACGTTTCGGGGGGCTGCCGCCGATGTGGCTCTCCCGCCGACGTCTTCCGTGGACGCGGCTGCCGTACGGCTGGAGTCGTTGCCGACGGGTGGGCGTACGCCGCTGGCTGCCGGGCTGCTCAAGGCGCACGACGTGTTGCGGGTGGAGCGGTTGCGGGATCCGGCTCGGCGGGCGTTGGTCGTCGTGGTGACCGATGGGCGGGCGACCGGTGGGCCCGAGCCGGTGGCGTTGGCCGGGCGGGCGGCTCGGCTGTTCGCGGCCGAGGGGATCGCGTCGGTGGTCGTCGACTGTGAGTCGGGGCCGGTGCGGTTGGGGCTCGCCCGGCAGCTCGCGGGTGAGTTGGAGGGGACGGCCGTGACCTTGGACGAGCTGCGGGCGGACTCCATTGCCGGGCTGGTCAAGGACGTTCAGGGCAACCAGGGTCGTTCGAGGAGGGCCGCGTAATGCCGCAGGGTCAGCCGAGTGTGGTGCCGGACGACGGACTGACGACCCGTCAGCGGCGTAACCGGCCGCTCGTCGTCGTGCACACGGGAGTGGGGAAGGGCAAGTCCACCGCCGCCTTCGGGCTCGCGCTGCGGGCCTGGAATCAGGGGTGGCCGATCGGGGTGTTCCAGTTCGTCAAGTCGGCGAAGTGGAAGGTCGGCGAGGAGAACGCGCTTCGGGTGCTGGGGGCCAGCGGGGAGGGCGGGTCCGTCGACTGGCACAAGATGGGCGAGGGGTGGTCCTGGGTGCAGCGGGATGCCCAGATGGACAACGAGGAGAAGGCCCGGGAGGGCTGGGAGCAGGTCAAGCGGGACCTTGCTGCCGAGACGTACCGGCTCTATGTGCTCGACGAGTTCGCCTATCCGATGCACTGGGGGTGGGTGGACACGGACGAGGTGATCGACGTGTTGCGGGGGCGGCCCGGGAATCAGCACGTGGTGATCACCGGGCGGAACGCGCCGGAGAAACTTGTCGAGTTCGCGGATCTCGTGACCGACATGTCGAAGGTCAAGCACCCCATGGACGCCGGCCAGAAGGGCCAGAGGGGTATCGAGTGGTGACCCCGTGACTTCTTCCTCGTCCTCCGTGCCCCGACTGGTCATCGCCGCGCCGTCCTCCGGCAGCGGCAAGACCACCGTTGCCACGGGGTTGATGGCCGCGCTGACCGCGCGGGGGCTCAGCGTGTCTCCGCACAAGGTCGGGCCCGACTACATCGATCCCGGGTATCACGCGCTCGCCACCGGGCGGGTGGGGCGGAACCTCGACGCGTATCTGTGCGGGCCGGAGTTGGTCGGGCCGCTGTTCGCGCATGGGGCGCGCGGGTGTGATCTCGCGGTTGTCGAGGGTGTGATGGGGATGTACGACGGGGCTGCCGGGGAGGGCGAGTTGGCGTCCACCGCGCATGTGGCGAAGTTGCTGCGGGCGCCTGTGGTGCTTGTGGTCGACGCGTCTTCGCAGTCCCGGTCGGTTGCGGCGTTGGTGCATGGGTTCGCCTCGTGGGATCCGGAGGTTCGGGTCGGGGGCGTGATTCTGAACAAGGTCGCCTCCGATCGGCATGAGGAGTTGCTGCGGGAGGCGTTGGAGTCGGCCGGGGTGCCGGTGCTCGGGGTGTTGCGGCGGGTGGCTCAGGTGGATGTGCCGGCGAGGCATCTGGGGTTGGTGCCGGTCGCCGAGCGACGGGCTGCGGCGATGGAGGCCGTTGCGGCGATGGCCGCGCAGGTTGAGCGTGGGTGTGATCTGGAGGGGTTGCTTGCGCTGGCACGCGGTGCGGGGGTGTTGGGTTGTGCGGGTTGGGATGCGGCTGAGGCTTTGGCTTCCTCGCCCTCGCCGCCCCTACCCGTCCCATCCTGGGGCTCCGCCCCGGACCCCGCTCCTCAAACGCCGGAGGGGCTGCAAGGCGAAGGCCTAACCCGGCATCCCCGCCCGCGAGTTGCCGTTGCCGGTGGGCCCGCCTTTACCTTCTCCTACGCCGAGCACGCCGAGTTGCTCAGCGCCGCCGGGGCCGACGTCGTCACCTTTGATCCGCTGCGTGATGAGGAACTTCCGGACGGGACCGCCGGGTTGGTCATCGGGGGCGGGTTTCCCGAGGTGTATGCCGACGAGCTGTCCGCCAACGAATCCCTCCGTAAAGCCGTTACCGCCCTCGCAGAGACCGGCGCTCCCGTTGCCGCCGAGTGTGCCGGGTTGCTTTATCTGTGTCGGGAGTTGGACGGGCTGCCGATGTGCGGGGTGCTCGACGCGGGTGCGCGGATGAGCGAGCGGCTCACGCTCGGGTATCGGGATGCCGTGGCCGTGAGTGACAGCGTGCTCGCGGTGGCCGGGACGCGGATGCGCGGGCACGAGTTTCATCGGACGGTCGTCGAGCCGGGGGCCGGAGCCGTTGCCGCTTGGGGCATGCGGACTCCGACGCGGCGTCTCGAAGGTTTCGTGCAGGACAGCGTGCACGCGAGTTATCTGCATACGCACTGGGCCTCCGAGCCCGGTGTCGCCCTTAGGTTCGTCGAGAGGTGCCGGACGTCATGAGCAGCAAGCTGATCGGAGTCGGGGTGGGTCCCGGCGATCCCGAGCTGGTGACCGTCAAGGGCGTCAACGCGCTGCGGGCCGCCGATGTCGTCGTCGTGCCGGTCATGGACACGGGTGAGCGGGGGCGGGCCGAGGCGACCGTGTTGCACTACGTGCCCCAGGAGAAGGTCCTGCGGGTCGTGTTCGCCCTCAACGAGCGCAGCGACCGGGCGCGGCGCGAGGCCGCCTGGGATGCCGCCGGGGAGCACGTGGCGCAGCTGCTGCGCGAGCGCGGGAACGTCGCCTTCGCCACCATCGGCGACCCCAATGTCTATTCGACCTTCACCTATCTCGCGCAGACCATCGGCGAGTCGGTGCCGGGTGTCCTCATCGAGACCGTGCCCGGGATCACCGCCATGCAGGACCTCGCCGCGAGGTCGGGGGCCGTGCTGACCGAAGGCACCGAGCCGCTCACCCTCGTGCCCGTCACCGCCGGGGCCGCCGTGCTCAAGGACGCGCTCGCCGGGCCCGGCACGGTCGTCGCGTACAAGTTCGGGCGGCAGGCCGGTGAGGTCGCCGAGGCCCTGCGGGAGACCGGCCGGCTCGAGGACGCGGTGTGGGGGTCGGCCCTGGGTCTTGAGTCCGAGTCCATCCGGCCCGCCGCCGAGCTGGACGGGACTCCGTTGCCGTATCTCTCCACGCTCATCGCCCCCGCGCGGCGCGACGGCGGGCGGGGTGGGAAATTGTGAGACCCCACCGGCCATCGGCCCATGGGCCGGCCGCCCGCTCAACCGGCCAGGCCCACCACCAGCCAGATGAAGCCCACGCCCGCGACCGTGCACAGCAGGGTCGAGCGGGCGGGGTGTTCGTGGTGGGCCTCGGGGAGGATCTCGGCGGCGGCCAGGTAGAGGAGCACGCCGGCGAAGAGGCCGAGATAGCCGCCGAGCAGGCCCTCGGGGATGCTCACGAAGGCGGTCGAGGCCGCGCCGACGACCGGGGCGAGCGCGTCCGCGAACAGCATGGTCAGCGCCTTGCGGCGGGCGTTTCCGTACAGGCTCGTGATCGTGTACGTGTTGAAGCCGTCCGCGAAGTCGTGGGCGACCACGGCCAGCGCGACCGCCGTGCCCATGCCGCCGCCGACCTGGAAGGCCGCGCCGATCGCCACGCCGTCCATGGCGCTGTGGCCGACCATCGCCGAGGCCGCCGTGAGGCCCACCTCGGGCGCGCGGCCGTTGTGCTCGTCCCCGCCGTGGGAGGCCTGGCGGGCGGCGAGCAGGCGTTCGACCAGATGGGCCAGCAGGAAGCCGGCCACGAACAGGAGCAGGGCCGCCGGTACGCCGAAGACGTCGTCCCCTGCGGCCTGCAACGCCTCCGGCAGCAGGTCCAGGCCGACCACGCCCAGCATCAGGCCACCCGCCAGGCCGAGGACCAGATGGCGGCGGTCGGTGACCCGCTGTGCCGTCCAGCCGCCGGCCAGCGTCATCAGGAACGCGCCGAGCGCGACGAAGACCGCCATGTGCCCTTGCTATCCGATCAACCCCCGTTCGCGCACATCCAGCGGGCGCGGCGGCACCACCCGTAAGACTTTTTGTCCAGAGAGGACCGTTTTCTGATGGCCGATGCCCCCACCGGCAAGGTGACCTTCGTCGGTGCCGGCCCCGGCGCCGCCGACCTGCTGACGTTCCGTGCCGCGCGCGCCATCGCCGAGGCCGACGTCGTGATCTGGGCCGCGAGTCTGGTCCAGGAGGATGTACTCGAACATGCGCGCGAGGGTGCGGAGATCCTCGACTCGGCGACCATGTCGCTGGAGGACGTCGTCGACGTGTACGAGCGGGCGTACGAGGAGGGGCTGCGGGTCGCGCGTATCCACTCCGGCGACCCGGCCCTGTGGGGCGGCACCCAGGAGCAGCTCGACCGGTGTGCCCGGATCGGGATCGCGACCGAGATCGTGCCCGGGGTCTCCGCCTTCTCGGCCGTCGCCGCCCTCGCGCAGCGCGAGCTGACCATCCCCGAGGTCGCGCAGTCCGTCGTCCTGACCCGGCTCGGCGGCGGCAAGACGCCGATGCCGCCCGGCGAGGAGGTCCGCGAGTTCGCCCGGCACGGCACCACCATGGCGGTCTTCCTCTCGGCTGCCCGCAGCGGGCAGCTGGTGCGGGAGCTGCTGGAGGGCGGCTATCCGACGTCGACCCCGGTCGTGGTCGCCTACCAGGCGACCTGGCCGGAGGAACTGCTCGTGCGGTGCACGATCGGCACGCTGGAGGAGACGGTCAAGGAGCACAAGCTGTGGAAGCACACGCTGTTCCTGGTCGGGCCCGCGCTGGCCGCCGAGGGCACGCGCTCGCATCTGTACCACCCCGGTCACTTCCACGGCTTCCGCAAGGCGGATCCTGAGGCCCGTCGGGCGTTGCGCGAGCGAGGGGCGAGTACGTGATCACCGTCATCGGTACGGGGACGGGGGCGCCCCTCGCCCCGGAGGCGCTGGCCGGCGCCGAGCTGGTCGTCGGCGGGCGGCGGCACCTGGACGCCGTACGGCTGCCGGAGACGGCCGAGCGGATCGTGCTCGGGCCGCTGGCGCCGGCGCTCGACGCGATCGAGGAGTACGTCGGCAAGGACCGGCCCGTCGTCGTGCTGGCCTCGGGCGACCCCGGGTTCTTCGGGATCGTGCGGGCGCTGGCCGAGCGGTTCGGGTCCGGGGTGCTGGACGTGCGGCCCGGCGTCTCGTCCGTCGCGACCGCGTTCGCGCGGCTCGGGCTGACCTGGGACGACGCGGTGGTGGTGAGCGCGCACGGGCGGGAGCTGCGGACCGCGGTGAACGTGTGTCGGGCGCATCCCAAGGTGGCCGTGTTGACCGGACCGGGCGCCGGGCCCGCCGAGTTGGGTGCCGCGCTGCCCGGTGGGCGGGTGCTGGTCGTGGCGAGTGCGCTGGGTGATCCGGAGCGGGAGCGGGTGGAGCGGGTGACGGCCGCCGAGGCCGCTGGCCGGGACTGGGGTACGGCGGTGAGTGTCGTCCTGTGCCTGGACGAGACCCGGGCGGCGGGCGCCGTACGGACGGTGGCGGGAGCGGCCGTCGGACCCGACCAGTGGGCTCTGGACGAGCGGGAGTTCACGCACCGCGACTCGATGATCACCAAGTTCGAGGTACGGGCGCTGGCGCTGGCCCGGCTCGGGCCCCGGCTCGGTGAACTGGTCTGGGACGTCGGCGCGGGGTCCGGGTCCGTGGCCGTCGAGTGCGCGCGGCTCGGGGCCGCCGTCGTCGCCGTCGAGAAGACCGCGGACGGTGCCGAGCGGATCCGCGCCAATGCCGCCGCCCACGGAGTCGAGGTGCGGGTGGTGCACGGCGAGGCACCGGTCGCGCTGTCCCAACTCGACGATCCGGACGCCGTGTTCATCGGTGGCGGCGGGCGCGAGCTGCCTTCCATCGTCACCGCGTGCGCCCGGCGGGCCCGGCGTTCGGTCGTCGTCGCGATGGCCGCCCTCGACCGGGTGCCGGCCACGCGTCAGGCGCTCGTCGGCGCCGGGTTCGACTGCGACGGGGTGCTGTTGCAGTCCTCGCGACTCGCGCCGCTGCCGGGTGACGTGACCCGGCTGGCGGCGACCAACCCTGTCTTTCTGCTCTGGGGGACTCGAACCCCCGCCCCTCATGAAGGAGTTGCTCAGTGATCGGCCTCATTTCCGCCACCGCGGCGGGGGCGGCGGCGCGCGACCGGCTGGCCGCGGCGTGGCCGGAGCGGACGCGCGTGTACGAGGGTCCCGTCGGGGACGCCGTACGGACCGCGTTCGCTCAGTGCGAGCAGCTCGTGTGCTTCCTGGCCACGGGGGCCGTGGTGCGGCTGCTGGCACCCCTGTTGCACGACAAGCGGACCGACCCCGGGGTCGTGTGCGTCGACGAGGCCGGCCGGTTCGCCGTGTCGCTGGTCGGCGGACACGGCGGCGGGGCCAACGAACTCGCCCGCGAGGTCGGCGAGTTGCTGGACGCCGAGCCCGTGGTGACGACGGCGACGGACGCGGTCGGCGTGCCGGGGCTCGACACGCTCGGGTTCCCTGTGGAGGGCGATGTCGCCGGAGTCTCCCGAGCGCTTCTGGACGGCGAACCCGTCACCCTGGACGCCGAGTTGGCATGGCCGTTGCCGCCGCTTCCGGTGTCGGACCAGGGTGGTGCGTACGTCATCCGCGTCACCGATCGCGTCGTCGAACCGGCCGAGCGGGAGGTCGTGCTGCGACCGCCGTCCCTCGTCGTCGGCGTCGGCGCGTCCAAGGGCGCACCGGTGAACGAGGTGCTCGGGTTGATCTCGGACGCCCTGCGTGCGGCGGGACTCTCGGTCGGCAACATCGCCGAACTCGCCACCGTCGACGCCAAGGCGGACGAGCCCGGCATCATCCAGGCGGCCCAGCGGCTGGGCGTGCCGCTGGTGGCCCACTCCGCCGAGGAGCTGGCAGCCGTGGAGGTGCCCAATCCGTCCGACGCGCCCCTCGCGGCCGTGGGCACGCCGTCCGTCGCGGAGGCCGCCGCGCTCGTGGGCGGGGGCGAACTCCTTGTCCCCAAGCGGAAGTCGGAGCGTGCCGACGGGCAAGCGGCGATGGCGACCTGTGCCGTCGTACGGCGGCCCGCGCGCGGCCGGCTCGCGGTGGTCGGGCTCGGGCCCGGCGCCCGCGACCTGCTCACCCCGCGCGCCAAGGCCGAACTGCGGCGCGCCTCCGTGCTCGTGGGGCTCGACCAGTACGTGGACCAGATCCGCGATCTGCTGCGGCCCGGCACCCGGGTCCTGGAGTCGGGTCTGGGCGCCGAGGAGGAGCGGGCCCGTACCGCCGTGGCCGAGGCCCGCGCGGGGCATGCCGTCGCGCTGATCGGCAGCGGGGACGCGGGCGTGTACGCCATGGCCTCGCCGGCGCTCGCGGAGGCCTCGGACGACATCGAGGTGGTCGGAGTCCCGGGCGTGACCGCCGCGTTGGCCGCCTCGGCGATCCTCGGCGCGCCGCTCGGCCACGACCACGTCTCCATCAGCCTCTCCGATCTGCACACACCGTGGGAGATCATCGAGCGGCGGGTGCGGGCGGCGGCCGAGGCGGACATCGTCGTGACGTTCTACAACCCGCGCAGCCGCGGCCGGGACTGGCAGCTGCCCAAGGCCCTGGCGATCCTCGCCGAGCACCGGGAGCCGACGACGCCGGTCGGGGTCGTACGCAACGCGTCACGGCCGGACGAATCCAGCCGGGTCACGACCCTGCTCTCGCTGGATCCGGTGACGGTCGACATGATGACGGTCGTGACCGTGGGCAACACGGCGACCCGTGAGATCGCCGGGCGCATGGTGACCCCGCGCGGCTACCGCTGGCAGGAGGGCGCCCAGTGAACCGTATGGACCATGTGAACGGTGTGGACCGGGTGGTTCATCCGATCGAGGTGGAGTCCTACCGACGGCTGCGCGCCCGCCTCGACACCTCGCACTTCCCGCCGCTGAGCCGCGCGGTCGTGGAGCGGGTCATCCACTCCGCCGCCGACCTCGACTACGCGACCGATCTCGTCCTGGACGAGGGCGAGTTGGCGACCGCGCATGCCGCGCTGCACGCCGGGGCGCCCGTCGTCGTGGACGTGGAGATGGTCGCGGCCGGGATCACCCGGCGGGAGACCGTCTGCCGGCTCCGGGACGCCGAGTCCGGTCCGGGGCTGACGCGTTCGGCCCACGCGATCCGGCTCGCGTACGAGGAGGTCGGGCCCGGCGCGCTGTGGGTGATCGGCAACGCGCCCACCGCCCTGGAGGAGTTGCTGACCCTGGACGTCTCCCCCGCGCTCGTCATCGGCCTGCCCGTCGGCTTCGTCGGCGCGGCCGAGTCCAAGGCCGCGTTGCGCGCGAGCGGGCTGCCCGCCGTGAGCAACGTGTCCGAGAAGGGCGGTTCGGCGGTGGCCGCCGCCGCGCTCAACGCCCTGCTGTACCACCCCACTTCGCTGTCGCCTTCACACTCCACTTCAGCTTCTGTCTCGTCTTCCGTTCCGTCCTCCGAGGAGAAATCGTGACCACCCCGCCCGCCCTGCTCATCGCCGGCCACGGCACTCGGGACCAGGCCGGAGCCGAGGCGTTCCGCGACTTCGTCCGGGAGCTGGGCCGCCGTCATCCCGAACTGCCCGTCGCGGGCGGCTTCATCGAACTGTCCGCGCCGCCGCTGGGCGAGGCGGTCACCGAGCTGGTGGAGCGGGGCGTACGTCGGTTCGCGGCCGTTCCGCTGATGCTGGTGTCCGCCGGCCACGCCAAGGGGGACATCCCGGCGGCGCTGTCCCGCGAGAAGGAGCGGCACCCGGGGATCTCGTACACCTACGGGCGTCCGCTGGGCCCGCACCCGTCGCTGCTGGCGGTCCTGGAGCGGCGGCTCGACGAGGTGCTCGGCGAGTCCGCCCGCACACCGCGCGACCGGGCCGACGTGACCGTCCTGCTGGTCGGCCGCGGTTCCACCGACCCGGACGCCAACGCCGAAGTGCTGAAGGCGGCGCGGCTGTTGTGGGAGGGGCGTGGGTACGCGGGCGTGGAGACGGCGTTCGTGTCGCTGGCGGCGCCGGATGTGCCCAGCGGCCTGGACCGGTGCGTCCGGCTGGGTGCGCGACGGATCGTCGTACTGCCGTACTTCCTCTTCACCGGGATCCTGCCGGAGCGGGTGAAGCAGCAGACCGAGGGCTGGGCGGCCGCGCACCCCGAGGTCGAGGTGTCGTCCGCGGAGGTCATCGGGCCCGAACCGGAGCTGCTCGATCTGGTGATGGAGCGGTACCGGGAGGCCGTCGAGGGGGATCTGCGGATGAACTGCGACTCGTGTGTGTACCGGATCGCGTTGCCGGGGTTCGAGGACAAGGTGGGGCTGCCGCAGCAGCCGCACTTCCACCCGGACGACGACGGTCATCACCACCACGGGCACCACCACGACGGACACGCCCATGCGCATTGACGGTGCACACGATCTGCGCCATCACGGTGACGCCGAGGTCCGCGACGGCGGTGCCGCGCTCGTCGACCTGGCGGTGAACGTCCGCGCCGACACGCCCCCGGCGTGGCTGCGGGAGCGGATCGCCGAGTCGCTGGGCTCGCTCGCCGCGTATCCGGACGGACGGGCCGCGCGGGCCGCGGTGGCCGCGCGGCACGGGCTGCCGGTGGAGCGGGTGCTGCTGACGGCGGGTGCGGCCGAGGCGTTCGTGCTGCTGGCGCGCGCCCTGAAGGTCCGTCACCCGGTGGTCGTGCACCCGCAGTTCACGGAGCCGGAGGCGGCGCTGCGGGACGCGGGCCACACCGTCGACCGGGTGCTGCTGCGCGCCGAGGACGACTTCCGGCTGGACCCGGCGATGGTCCCCGAGGACGCAGACCTGGTCCTGGTCGGCAACCCGACGAACCCGACGTCGGTCCTGCACCCGGCCGCGGTGCTGGCTCAACTGGCCCGCCCCGGGCGGACGTTGGTCGTCGACGAGGCGTTCATGGACGCGGTGCCGGGTGAGCGCGAGGCGCTTGCCGGGCGCACGGACGTGCCCGGTCTCGTCGTCCTGCGCAGCCTGACCAAGACCTGGGGTCTGGCCGGGCTGCGCATCGGTTACGTCCTCGCCGCCCCGGAGACGATCGCGGAACTGGAGCGCGCCCAGCCCCTGTGGCCGGTGTCCACACCGGCGCTGGCCGCAGCCGAGGCCTGTGTCGGCCCGCGGGCCCTGGCGGAGGCGGCCCACGCGGCCCACCGCATCGCGGCGGACCGCGCCCATCTCGTCGCCGGGCTCAGCGAGTTCGACTCCGACGGGCTGCGGGTCGTCGAGCCCGCCGAGGGCCCCTTCGTCCTCATCCGGCTGCCCAGGGCCGACGTGGTCCGCCGGCACCTGCGCAACCTCGGGTTCGCGGTCCGGCGCGGGGACACGTTCCCGGGCCTCGGCGAGGAGTGGCTGCGACTGGCGGTACGGGACCGCACGACCGTGAACCGTTACCTCCAGGCGCTGGACCAGGCGGTGACGCTGGCGAGATGAGACCACCGCAGCGATAACCGCGGAGTGAGGCCACCGACACGATCACCACCGGGCCTGCGCCGGCCTCGACTTCCCGGGCAACGACCCGGCGGCCGCGGCCGGCTGACTGGCTGACTGGCTGACTGGCTGGAGCGGACGACATCCCAGGTGGACTAGGCGTTCGCCAAGGCCGCGAACACCTGCATGGTGTACGTGTTCGGCGCCCCGGAGAGCTGAGCCGGTCAGCCCCGGCGCCGCGCCAGCACCACCGCTCCGCCGCCCGCCACGAGCAGCACGAGCGCGCCGCCCGCGATGTACGGCGTCATCGAGCTGCCGCCGGTCTCGGCGAGGCCGGCCTCCTCGACGGGTCCGCTCTGCGGCTCGACGTCGGCCGGCTTCGGGGTCGGTTTCGTGGGGGCGGGTGGGGCCTCGCAGGTGGACTCGGCGAGGGTCAGGGTGCCCTCGACCTCGGCGACGTTGAGCTTCAACGGGTTGATGGAGACCTTGAGCTGGAGCGCGGTGGCCGCCGCCGTGCGCGAGGTCGTCTCCGTCTTGGACAGGTCCAGGCGGACCTCGCCGATGCCGGGGACCTTGACGTCGGTCGGGCCGCCGGCGGTCACCGTGATCTTCTTGCCCAGGACCGTGACCGAGCCGAGCAGGTTCGCCTCGGCGGTCGGGGTCTTGCCCGCCTCGCAGGTCGCCCTGGAACTGACCTGTCCGATCTCGATCAGGGACAGCAGGGGCAGACCGGGGACGTGCAGTCTGGCGTGGACGAGTTCGGCGCGGCCCTCGGCCTTCGTGGCGGTGACCGCGGACTTCGCCGACGCCACGTCCGCGGCCAGGACGCTGAAGGGCTTTCCGCCGTCGACGCCGTCCAACTTGGCGCTCAGGGCGGTCTTTTCGGCGCTCGCGGGCGCCTCGACCTGGTTCAGGGAGACCGCGAGCGGGACGTTCACGGTCTTGTTGAGCAGGGCCACGTCGAGCCCGGTGCGCAGGACGACGGCGCTCGCGCGACCCTGGTCGGAGGTCGCGTGTGCGGAGCCCGCCGCGCCCAGGACCGCTGGACCCGCGGCCAGGGCCGTGACCGTCGCGACGGTGGCGAGGCGGCGTGCGGGCAGGCGGAAGCTGTTGCCGTTCAAGGTGGGGACCCCCAGAGGAGACTTGCTTGGGACCCGGAAAGAATTACGCACGACGAGTGAACTTGGGTCAATCCAGCGCCAGTTCACCCCAACGTGGGTTCCCCGTGAAGGTTTTCGAATCTCACGGCACAGGCGTTCCACTCCTCCCCCGCCGCACCGCCTTCTGTCCGAATACGGGGTTGACGTACCGGCGCGCGAGAGGGCGCGCATCTCGTCAACCCACTGCCGACGTCAGCCGACGACCCGCCCGTTCACCACCACCCGGCGCGGCGCCGCCAACACCCGTACGTCGGCCCGCGGATCGGCCTCGTACACCACGAGGTCGGCCGGCGCCCCCTCGTCGAGGCCGGGTCGCCCGAGCCACGACCGGGCGGCCCAGGCCGTCGCCGACAGGGCCTGAAGGGGCGGGATCCCGGCGGTGACCAGTTCGGCCACCTCGGCCGCCGCGAGGCCGTGCGGGAGCGTGCCGCCCGCGTCCGTGCCGACGTACACGGGGATGCCGGCGTCGTAGGCGTTGCGGACGGTGTCGTAGCGGCGTTCGTGGAGCCGGCGCATATGGGCGGACCAGCGGGGGAACTTGTCCTCGCCGCCGTCCGCGAGCCGCGGGAACGTGGCGATGTTGACCAGGGTCGGGACGATCGCGACGCCCCGGGCGGCGAAGAGCGGGATCAGGTCGTCGGTGAGGCCGGTCGCGTGCTCGACGCAGTCGATACCGGCTTCGACCAGGTCCCGCAGCGAGCTCTCGGCGAAGCAGTGCGCGGTGACGCGGGCGCCGAGCCGGTGGGCCTCGGCGATGGCCGGCTCGACGGCGTCCCGCGGCCAACTGGGCGCCAGATCACCGAGATCACGGTCGATCCAGTCGCCGACCAGCTTCACCCAGCCGTCGCCCCGGACGGCTTCGCGGCCGACGTACTCGACCAGGTCCGCAGGCTCGATCTCGTGCGCGTAGCCGCGGATGTAGCGGCGGGTGCGGGCGATGTGCCGGCCGGCCCGGATGATCTTCGGTAGGTCCTCGCGGTCGTCGACCCACCGGGTGTCGGAGGGCGAACCCGCGTCCCGGAGCAGCAGGGTGCCCGCCTCGCGGTCGGTCAGCGCCTGCTTCTCGGCGACGTCCTCCGGGACGGGCCCGTGCGCGCCGAGGCCGACATGGCAGTGGGCGTCGACCAGGCCGGGCAGGGTCCAGCCCTCGACCGTACGGACGTCGTCGGAGCCGGCGCCGACGGGACGGTCGTAGGAGATCCGCCCGTCGACGACCCACAGTTCGTCCCGGACCTCGTCCGGTCCGACGAGGATCCGGCCCTTCACGTGCAGCATCGCGCGTTCGCTCATGACTGCACGATAGGACGACGCCCCTTTCGAGACACGCGCCGGTCCGCGCTAGTCGATGTCCTCCTCGACCTCCGCCATCGCGGGGTTGAGGAGCCGGGACAGGAAGTGTCGGGTCCGCTCGTGGCTCGGGTCGCCGATCACCTGGGCGGGTGCCCCGTCCTCGACGATGACGCCGCCGTCCATGAAGACCGCCCGGTCGGCGACCTCCTGCGCGAAGGTCATCTCGTGGGTGACGACCATCATGGTCATGCCCTCGCGCGCGAGCATGCGCATGACGGCGAGGACGTCTCCGACGAGTTCCGGGTCGAGCGCGGACGTCGGCTCGTCGAAGAGCATCACCTCGGGGCCCATCGACAGCGCGCGGGCGATCGCGACGCGCTGCTGCTGGCCGCCGGAGAGCGAGGCGGGGTAGGCGTCCGCCTTCTCCGTGAGGCCCACCCGCTCCAGGTTCTCGGCGGCCACCTTCGCCGCCTCGGCCTTGCTCCGCCGCAGCACCCGCCGCTGCGGCAGCGTGAGGTTCTCGGTCACGGTGAGGTGCGGGAAGAGGTTGAACTGCTGGAAGACCATGCCGATACGACGACGTACGGCGTCGATGTCCACGTCCGGGTCGGTGAGTTCGGTGCCGCCGACGAACACCTGCCCCTTGGTGGGCTCTTCGAGCAGGTTCACGCAGCGCAGGAGCGTGGACTTGCCGGAGCCGGACGGGCCGATGACACAGACGACCTCGCCGCGCCGGATCTCCAGGTCGATGCCCTTGAGGACCTCGTTGTCGCCGAACGACTTGTACAGGCCGCGTACTTCGATCTCCGGGCCCGACGTCCGCGGACCGGCCCCATGAGCGGTGGTCTCGGTCATTTCACGGCCTCCTGGGCCTTCGCCTCCATGCGGCGCACGACGAAGCCGAGCGGGATGGTGACCAGCAGATAGCACAGGCCGGCGACCAGGATCGGCGTGGAGTTGGCGGTCTGGCTGGCCAGGTCCCGGCCGTACTTGGACAGTTCGCGCTCCTCCAGGGTGACGCCGAGGAACAGGACGAGGGAGGAGTCCTTGAAGAGGAGCACCAACTCGTTGGTCAGCGGCGGCAGGATGATGCGGAAGGCCTGCGGGATGACGATCGAGATCATCGCGCGCGCCGGTGAGAAACCGAGCGAACGGGCCGCCTCCAGCTGCCCCTTGGGCACCGCCTGGATGCCCGCCCTGATGGTCTCCGCCATGTAGGCCGCGGCGACCAGACCGAGCGCGAGGGCCACCTTGCCGTAGGTGCCGCCGACGATCTCCGTGCCGGGGAAGGCCAGCGGGACGGCGACCCCGATGAAGATGAAGATCAGCAGGGCGGGCAGGCCGCGGAAGATCTCGATGTAGATGCCGGCGACCCAGCGGTAGGGGCCCACGGACGACAGCCGCATCAGCGCGATCAGCATGCCCAGCGCCAGTCCGACGACGAAGCCGGACAGCGTGTACAGGACGGTGTTCTTCAGCGCCAGCGTGATGACGTCCGGGAACATCTGCTTGGCGATGTCCCACTGCGCGAACTGGTTCTTCAGCCGCCCCCAGTCCGCCGAGACCGCGAAGGCGATCACGGCGGCGACGAAGAGGACGTACTGCGCACCGCGCGACAGGCTGCGCTTCTGACTCCGTGTCAGTCCCTTTTTGCGGGGCTGGAGTTGAGCGTCGATGCCGGTCATGAAGCGGAGGCGGACGCGGCGGGCGAGGCGGCCGATGCGTCGTAGGGACCGATCCACTGCTCGTACAGCTTCTTGTACGTGCCGTCCGACTTCGCTTCGCTGAGCGCCTTGTTGACCGCGGCGAGCAGCTTGGTGTTGCCCTTCTTGACCGTGAAGCCGTACTCCTCACCGGTGTTGATGTTGTCGGCGACCTTGAAGGCGGCCGCGTTGGCCTTGTCCTTCAACCAGCCCTGGACGACGGGGTAGTCGATGACGACGGCCTTGACCTGGCCGGTGCGCAGGCCGTTGAGGACGGCGTCGGAGGACTCGAAGGAGACCGGGTCCAGGCCCTTGCCCTTGACGTAGTCCTCGCCGGTGGTCTGCGCCTGGGCGCCGACCTTCTGGCCCTTGAGGTCGGCGAAGGACTCGATGCCGCTGTTCTTGTCGACGAGGACGGCCTGCGTTGCGTCAAAATACGGGTCCGAGAAGTCCACGTTCTTCTTGCGCTCGGCCGTGATGGTCATGCCGGCCGCGGCCAGGTCGCACTCGCCGGAGTTGAGGAAGGCGCCGGTCTTGAAGTTCTCGAAGGGCGTGTCGAGGATCTCCTGCTTCACCCCGAGGTCCTTCGCCACCAGGTCGATCAGCGAGACGTCGAAGCCCTGCACCTTGCCGTCGATCTCCGACTGGAAGGGCGGGTAGGGCAGATGGGTGCAGGTGGTGAGCTGCCCGGACTTGACGAGCGCGACCCCACCGGACGTCTTCGAACTGCTACCGCTGTCGGTCGAGGTACAGCCGGCCACGAGGACCAGCCCGGCCGTCGCGGTGGTGGCGGCCAGGACGCGGGCCCGGCGACCGAGGACGGTGTTCACGGAGACCTCCAGTGGGGGAAGTGGGGGTTCTGATTATAAGGAGATGCTTGGGTCTCTCAAACCATTCCCATGGCTTGAGAGCCGTCTGGCCTAGGAACTCTCAAGTGACGGGAGTGACACGGGAGGAAGCTACCCTCGATCGAGCCGACGACCCGTGAGTACCGCCTGCGCGTACCGCCCGTGAGTGAAGAGAGCACCGCCGTGACCCACCCCTTCCTCGACCTCCCTCCGCTGACCGCCGCGCGCTTCGCCTCGATCGAGGACCGGGTGGCCCGGCTGCTCGACACCCGGCAGGACGTCGTGATCACCCAGGGCGAGGCGCTGCTGCCCCTGGAGGGCGCGATCCGCTCCACCGCCGGTCCCGGGACGACCGCGCTCAACGTCATCACCGGCCCCTACGGACAGACCTTCGGGGACTGGCTGCGGGACTGCGGGGCGACGGTGATCGATCTGGCGGTGCCCTTCCACACGGCCGTCACGGCCGAGCAGATCCGCGAGGCCTTCGCCGCGCACCCCTCGATCGACTTCGTCTCCCTGGTCCACGCGGAGGCGGCGACCGGCAACACCAACCCGGTCGCGGAGATCGGCGAGGTCGTACGGGAGCGGGGCGCGCTGTTCTATGTGGACGCGGTCGCCTCCGTCGGCGCCGAGCCGGTGCTGCCGGACGCGTGGGGCGTGGACCTGTGCGTGATCGGGGCGCAGAAGGCGATGGGCGGCCCGGCGGGCGTGTCGGCGGTGTCGGTGAGCGCGCGGGCCTGGGCACGGATGGCGGCCAACCCGCGGGCGCCGCGCCGCTCCTACCTCTCGCTCCTGGACTGGAAGGAGCGCTGGACCGACGCCGGCCGCAAGGCGCTGCCGCACGCTCCGGCACAGCTGGAGATGCTCGCCCTCGAGGCGTGCGTCGAGCGGATCGAGGCGGCGGGGCTCCCCACGGTCATGGCCCGCCACGCGTCCGCCGCGGCGGCGACGCGGGCGGGGGCGCTCGCGCTGGGCGGGGGCCTTGAGCCGTACGTCCACGAGGCCCGGGACGCGGCACCGGTCGCCACGACCCTGCGGACGCCGGCCGGCGTCGACGCCTCGGAGCTGGTCGCGCGGGCGCTGGCCGTCGACCCCTCGGTGCCGCTGGCCGCGGGCGGCGGAGCGCTGGCCAAGGAGATGATCCGGGTCAATCACTACGGGGCGGACGCGACGCCGGAGGTGGTGCGGGCGAGCCTCGCGGCGCTCGGGGCGGCGATGCGGGAACGGGGACTCGACGTGAACCTCGACGGGGTTACCGGAGCCTAATTCCAGGGGAATTCCAGAATTCACTTCCCGAATTCCCGAGCGCAGCTTCCCACTTTCTCCTGCCCGCTTTTTTTCGGGCCAAACGCAAAGATTTCGCGGGAGTTACGCGGGGGTTGTACGGTTGTGACGCGTTACACATCGTGGTCGTTTTGTGGTTTTTGTGGTGGGCAAATCACCATCTTCCGACCAGTTTCCGCGTGGCCACCCACGCCCGCGCGATAACACAGGAGCCCTCTGCCCGTAACCCCTTGCGGCGATGCAATTTCGAATTTCCCTCGGTAAATTCAATTCCCATGACTGCGGGACAAGCGGAACTGCAAGCCGAACTGCGAATCGACCGTCCGTCGGTGACGGACGGCGCCGCGCTGTGGCGGATCGCGAAGGAGTCGAAGGCGCTCGACCTGAACTCGTCGTACAGCTATCTGCTGTGGTGCCGGGACTTCGCCGCGACCTCCGCGGTGGCGCGCGACGAGAGCGGGGACCCGGTCGGGTTCGTCACCGGGTACGTCCGGCCCGACCGGCCCGGCACCCTGCTGGTCTGGCAGGTGGCGGTGGACGAGGCGTACCGCGGACGCGGGCTCGCCGCCTCCCTGCTGGACGGCCTGGTCGCGCGGATCGCCGCCGACCAGGACCTCCGTACCGTCGAGACCACCATCACGCCGGGCAACACCGCCTCCGAGCGGTTGTTCAGCGCGTTCGCCGAGCGGCACGGCGCCCGTCTGGAGCGCGAGGTGCTGTTCGACACCGGCCTGTTCCCCGACGGGCCGCACGACCCCGAGGTCCTCCACCGCATCGGTCCCCTCTCCCCGACCCCTGCTGCCTGACCCTCTCCGTCCGACCCCTCCGCCTGACCCCCACGCACCGAGGAGCGATTCGTCGTGACCATCACCCAGCCCGACCTCAGCGTCTTCGAGACCGTCGAGTCCGAGGTACGCAGCTACTGCCGCGGCTGGCCCACCGTCTTCGACCGCGCGCAGGGCAGCCGTATGTACGACGAGGACGGCCACGAGTACCTGGACTTCTTCGCCGGCGCCGGCTCGCTGAACTACGGGCACAACAACCCTGTCCTGAAACGGGCGTTGATCGACTACCTGGAGCGGGACGGCGTCACGCACGGGCTCGACATGTCGACCACCGCCAAACGCGCCTTCCTCCAGACCTTCCAGGACCTGGTGCTGCGGCCGCGTGATCTGCCGTACAAGGTCATGTTCCCGGGCCCCACCGGCACCAACGCCGTCGAGTCCGCGCTGAAGCTGGCGCGGAAGGTGAAGGGCCGCGAGGCGATCGTGTCGTTCACCAACGCCTTCCACGGAATGTCGCTGGGCTCGCTCGCCGTGACCGGCAACGCCTTCAAGCGGGCCGGTGCCGGGATACCGCTGGTGCACGGCACGCCGATGCCCTTCGACAACTACTTCGAGGGGACGGTCCCGGACTTCCTGTGGTTCGAGCGGCTCCTGGAGGACCAGGGCTCAGGGCTCAACAAGCCCGCGGCCGTGATCGTCGAGACCGTGCAGGGCGAGGGCGGCATCAACGTGGCGCGGCCCGAATGGCTGCGCGCGCTCGCCGAGTTGTGCGAGCGGCAGGACATGCTGCTCATCGTCGACGACATCCAGATGGGCTGCGGACGCACCGGCGCGTTCTTCTCGTTCGAGGAGGCCGGCATCACGCCCGACATCGTCACCGTGTCCAAGTCGATCAGCGGCTACGGACTGCCCATGTCGCTGTGCCTGTTCAAGCCCGAGCTGGACATCTGGGAGCCGGGCGAGCACAACGGCACCTTCCGCGGCAACAACCCCGCGTTCGTCACGGCCACCGCCACGCTCGAGGCGTACTGGGCGGACGGGTCCGCGATGGAGAAACAGACCCGGGCGCGCGGCGAGCAGATCGAGCAGGCCTTCGCCGCCATCACCGAGGAGAACCGCGCCGACATCAAGGAGTACCGCGGTCGCGGGCTCGTGTGGGGCATGGAGTTCCTGGAGCCGGCGCGGGCCGAGCGGATCGCGCGGCGCGCCTTCGAACTCGGGCTGCTCATCGAGACGTCGGGCCCGCAGAGCGAGGTCGTGAAACTGCTCCCGGCGCTGACCATCACCCCCGAGGAACTCGACGAGGGCCTGACCGTCCTCGCCCGGGCCGTCCGCGAGACCGCCTGACAGCACACCGCACAGCACACCTTTCCGTACCACCTAGGAGGGATCGCACCACCGTGATCGTCCGTTCGTTCAAGGACATCGAAGGCACCGACCGCCACGTACGGGCCGCGTCCGGCACCTGGGAGAGCAAACGCGTCGTCCTCGCCAAGGAGCGGGTCGGCTTCTCCGTGCACGAGACGATCCTGTACGCGGGTACGCAGACGGACATGTGGTACGCGAACCACATCGAGGCCGTCGTCTGCGTCGAGGGCGACGCCGAACTGACCGACCGCGAGACCGGGACGACGTACCACATCACGCCCGGCACGACCTATCTCCTGAACGGGCACGAGCGGCACACGCTGCGGGTCAAGGAGGACTTCCGCTGCATCTGCGTGTTCAACCCGCCCGTGACCGGCCGGGAGGACCACGACGAGAACGGCGTCTACCCGCTGCTCACCGAACCCGGGCCGGAGTCCGCACACGAGGAGGTGTGACATCACCATGACCACCGTCACCGATCTCTACCCCAGCCGCGGCACCACCGAGGTGTCGATCCCGCGCAAGGACCCCGTCGTGTGGGGCCCCCTCGACACCCCGGGACCCATCGCGGCCGACGGCCTGCGCTCGTTCGAGAACGACGGCTTCCTCGCCGTCGACCAGCTCATCGGCGCGGACGAAGTGGCCGTCTACCACAAGGAGTTGGAGCGGCTGCTGGCCGATCCGGCGATCCGGGCCGACGAACGCTCCATCATCGAGCCGAAGTCCAAGGAGATCCGCTCCGTCTTCGAGGTGCACCGGATCAGCGAGGTCTTCGCGAACCTGGTGCGCGACGAGCGGGTCGTCGGCCGGGCCCGGCAGATCCTCGGCTCGGACGTGTACGTCCACCAGTCGCGGATCAACGTCAAGCCGGGCTTCGGGGCCGGCGGCTTCTACTGGCACTCGGACTTCGAGACCTGGCACGCCGAGGACGGGCTGCCGAACATGCGGACGGTGTCCGTCTCGATCGCGCTGACCGAGAACCACGACACCAACGGCGGGCTCATGATCATGCCGGGCTCGCACCGCACGTACCTCGGGTGCGCGGGCGCCACGCCCTCGGACAACTACAAGAAGTCGCTCCAGATGCAGGACGCGGGCACACCGTCCGACGAGGCACTGACCGAGCTGGCCGGCGAGTACGGCATCAAGTTGTTCACGGGCAAGGCCGGTTCGGCGACCTGGTTCGACTGCAACTGCATGCACGGCTCCGGCGACAACATCACGCCGTTCCCGCGCAGCAACGTGTTCATCGTGTTCAACAGCGTGGAGAACGAGGCCGTGGAGCCGTTCGCCGCGCCGGTCCGGCGCCCGGAGTTCATCGGGGCACGGGACTTCACGCCGGTGAAGTAGCCGACCGGTGATGTAGTCGGCAGGAGAGCAGCGGGCGGTGTCACGGCCAGGCGTCACAGCCAGGCCAGTGCCGCCGCCCGCTCCAGTACGTCGCCGACCGCGCCCGGGTCGCCCGAGGTGGTGTGCGGCACTTCGTCGGGGGCGTACCGGCCGCCGACCAGGAGACAGAAGTCGACCGGGTCCAGGGTGAGTTCGGCGCGTACCGGCTCGTCCTCGGAGCCCAGCACCCACCGCTCGCCGCCGGCGATCGCGAACAGCACCGGGGGTGCCGTCGGGCCGAGCGCGAGGCCCAGGACGCGGACCGCCAGCCGGACCAGCCGGTCCAGGTGGACGGCGGGCGGCGGCGGAACGGGCAGGCCGAGGGCGCGGCCGATGTCGTCGGTGTGGATCCACGTCTCGAAGGCGCGCACCACGAAGTGGTCGGCGACGGGCAGCCGCACCCCCATCAACACCGTGGCCCGGCCCGCCGGTTCGGGGTCGTGGGCCTCGGGCGCGGCGAGCAGCGCGGCGGCCTGCGCGGCCCAGTCGGCGACCGTCTCCTGGGGCGTACGGCCGTGTTCGCGCACGATGACGTCGGCGCTGCGCCGATTCCAGGCGTCCTGCCAGGCTGTGCCTTCTTCATCCACTTCGGTCCGCGACGACGGCACCCGGGCCGCGATGCCGAGCCGCCCGGCGAGGGGCTCGTCGGCGGCCAGCAGGTGCGCGACGGTCGCGTGGACGTCCCAGTCGTGCACGACCGGCGTCCCCCACCGCCCGTCCGCCTCGGCCAGCAACGCCTTGAGCCCGGCGACGGCGGCCGCGTAGGGCGCGGCGTGGGCGGCGACCGGGGGTGCGGCGGGGCGCAGGCGGCGGGCGTAGGCGAGGATGTCGGAGGCGCCGGTGGCCGCCCCGGACGCGGCGGGCGCGCTCGGCAGCCCGTTCGCCGCCGGTCCGTCCGACACCGGCCCGCCCGACACCGGCCCGTCCGACACCGGCCCGTCCAGCAGCCGTACCGTCTCCCGCAGCCGCCGTGCCTGGGCCGCGCAGCTCGGGCACTCGGCGAGATGGGGCGCGACCAGGCGTTCCTCGGCCGGTGACAGGGCGTCGAAGGCCCAGGCGGCCAGCAGCTCGCGTACGCCGTCGTGGTCGTCGGTCACCGTGCCCCGCCTTTCTCCGTCGAACGCTCCGTCCTGCGCCCTGTCGCCATCATGCGCCCCTTTCGAGCGCGGGGTCCGGTGGGTCGGCCAAAGACTCGGCCAAGGTGCGTAAAGCCGTGCGCAGCCGGGTCTTCGCGGTGCCCTCGGGGATGCCGAGTTCGACGGCAACCTGCCGGTAGGTGCGGCCCGCGAAGTAGGCCAGATGCACCACCTCCCGTTGTGGCTGCGGGAGTTCGGCGAGGGCGGAGTGCAGCAGGAGGGAGCGCTCGCGGTCGACGACCGCCTCGTCGGGGCCTGGTGCGGCGTCCGGGATGGCGTGCAGGGCCGAGTCGTCGGCGCGGACGTCCTTGCGATGCCGTGCCTCGCTGCGCACCCAGTCCACGGCCCGCCGGTGGGCCAGCATGGACAGCCAGGAACGCAGGCTGCCGCGGCGCGCGTCGAAGGCGTACGGCCTGCTCCACAGCTGGGCGAAGACCTCCTGCGCCACGTCCTCGGCGGCGCCCGCGCTGCGGGTGACCCGCACCGCGACGCGCCGCACCAGCGAGCCGTACGCCGTGTACGCCTCGGCGAGCGCGGACTCGTCCCCGTAGACCAGCCGCCTGTGCAGCTCCGCGTCGACGGCGAGTTGCATGGACGTATCGCCCGTGATCTCCACCGGCACCACCACCCCTGGTGCCCTTCCTAGCGTCCGGGCGGGCGCCGCGCCAGTGGTTCAGGAGGACAGGACGTCCAGCAGCCGGTCGACGTCGGTGGACGTGTTGTACATGTGAAAGGCGGCACGCAGGTTGCCCGCGCGGTTGGAGACCTCGACCCCGGCGGCGCTCAACTCGCCCTGGCGGACGCCGAGTCCGGGTACGGAGACGATCGGCGAGCCGGGTGACGGGACGGGCTCGTGGCCGATCGCGGCCAGGCCCGCGCGGAAGCGGTCGGCGAGGGCGAGGTCGTGGGCGCGCACGGCGTCCACCCCCAGTTCCTCCAGCAGTTGGAGCGAGTGGCGGGCGCCGGCGTAGGAGAAGAGGGCGGGGCTCTCGTCGAACCGCCGTGCGGAGTGGGCGAGTTCCTCGACGGGGCCGTAGCAGGAGTCCCAGGGGTGCTCCCCCGCCACCCAGCCGGCGAACAGCGGGGGCAGTGCGCCGAGGTCCTCCGGGACGACCAGGAAGGTCACGCCCCGCGGGCAGACGAGCCACTTGAAGGCGACGCAGGCGGAGTAGTCGTAGTCGTCCGCGTCGAAGTCCAGCCAACCGGCCGCCTGTGACGCGTCGATGTACGTACGCGCCCCGTGCTCGCGGGCCGCCGCGCGGATCGCGGGCAGGTCGGCGACCCGGCCGTCGGCGGACTGCGCGGCGCTGACCGCGACGAGGGCGGTGCCGGGCCGCACCGACTCGGCGAGCCGCTCCAACGGCACGCTGCGCACCTTGAGTTCGGAGCGGACATGGAAGGGGTTGACGGTGGAACTGAAGTCGCCCTCGGCCGTGAGGACTTCGGCGCCCGCGGGCAGCGACGCGGCGACCAGGCCGCTGTAGACGGCGACCGAGGCCCCGGCCGCCACCCGGCGTCCGGGCACCCCGACCAGTCGCGCGAAGGAGGCCCGGCTCGCCTCGACGTCGCCGAACATGTCGGTCGGCGCCCCGGCGGCCGCCGCTTCCACGGCGATCCGCATGGCGGTCACCGTGCGGGCCGGTATCAGCCCGCTGCTCGCGCTGTTGAGGTAGGTGTTCCTCGGGGCGAACTCGGCCCGGACGAGGCGCGCGAAGTCGGCGTCGGTCCCGGCGGTCTCCGTGCTCTCCGTGGTCTCCATGGATCCACTGTGGGCCCGCCGGAACTCGTAGTCCATTGCCGATTCTTACGGGGTACCGCTAAGGAACGCTTATACGTCCGCCCTGACCTGTGCCTTTACGGCCGAGGCGGCACCGCGCACCCGTCCGGACCGCACGCCTCGGCGTCGCCGCCCGCGCCCCCCTGGTCGATCAGCGTCAGGGGCGACCGCTCGCCCCACGCCTGGCTCAGCGCCTGTGTGAAGACCTCGGCGGGCTGGGCGCCGGAGACGCCGTACTTGCGGTCGAGGACGAAGAACGGCACGCCGTTCGCGCCGAGTTCGGCGGCCTCGCGCTCGTCGGCGCGGACGTCGTCGGCGTAGGCGGTCGGGTCGGCGAGCACCTTGCGGGCGTCCTCGGCTTCGAGTCCCGCGGTCACGGCGAGTTCGACGAGCCGCTCGTCGCCCTCGGCGAAGACGGAGCGCTCCTCGGCGAAGTTCGCCTGGTAGAAGGCCTGGATCAGCTCGTCCTGGCGGCCCTGCTCCTTGGCGAGGTGCAGCAGGCGGTGCATGTCGAAGGTGTTGCCGTGGTCGCGGTCCTCGGTGCGGTACGCCAGACCCTCGGCGGCGGCCTGCGCGCCCAGGTTCTCCTCACCGGCCCGGGCCTGCGCCTGGCTCATGCCGTACTTCTTCGTGAGCATGCCGATCACCGGCTGGACGTCGGTCTTGGCCCGCCCGGGGTCCAGTTCGAAGGAGCGGTGCACCACCTCGACCTGCTCGCGGTGCGGGAACGCGGCCAGCGCCTTCTCGAAGCGGGCCTTGCCCACGTAGCACCAGGGACAGGCGATGTCCGACCAGATCTCGACGCGCATGCTCTCGGCTCTTTCCGGCTCGAAGGGATACGGAGGGTCCCTCCGCCGGCCGCAAGAACGTTCAGGCAGCCGATTTCATTCCCCGGGCCCGCCCGCTCCCGGCACGGTGAAGCGCAGGTAGCGGTGGTGGTCCCCGTCGACCGGCGGGTTCTCCGGGTCCGGCGTCCAGCCCAGGCGGGCGTAGAAGGCCTGGGCGCGCCGGTTGTCGACGTGCACGTCGAGGACGGCCGTCCGTCGGCCGTCGGCCCGCCACTGCTCCACGCAGGCCGTGTGCAGGGACGTACCGACGCCGGAGCGCCAGTGGTCGGGGTCGACATGGAACTGGAACAGCTTGACCGTGTCGGCGGGGGCGCCCTGCGGGGTGCGGAAGGAGGCGAGCCCGACGATGCGACCCCGCTCGACGAGGCACAGCACATGCCCCTCGGGCCGCTCGATGGCGCCCTGCCAGGCGGCGAGCCAGTCGGTGCCGTCGTCCGGGACCCCTTCGGGGTAGTACGTGGCCCGGGCGCGCGCGTGCAGGGCGGTGACGGTCGCGACCTCGGCGGGCAGGACCGTACGGATCACCCGGCCGACCGCGGCTTGCTCTCTGATCATGCAACCGATGACGAGTCCACGGCCGCTCCGGTTCCGAGCCGGCTGAACTGCGCCCGGTAGGCGCTCGGCGTCAGACCGGTCCTGCGGACCACGTGGGCGCGCAGCGAGTCGGCCGTGCCGAGGCCGCAGGCGCGGGCCACCTGGTCCATGGGCAGGGCGGTGGTCTCCAGCAACTCCCGTGCCCGCTCGACGCGTTGGTGCAGCAGCCACTGCAACGGGCTGACCCCGCTCTCGGCGTGGAAGCGGCGGGTGAGGGTGCGCACGCTGACGCCCGCGTGCCGGGCCAGGTCGGTGAGGGTGAGCGGCCGGTCGAGGTGGCGCATGGCCCAGCCGCGGGTGTCGGCGCAGGCCTCGCCGCGCTCGGGCGGCAGCGGGGTGTGGGTGAACTGGGTCTGACCGCCGGGCCGTACGGGCGCGACCAGGGCGAGCCGGGCGACCTCGTTGGCGACGGCGGCGCCGTAGTCGGTGCGGATCATGTGCAGGCACAGGTCGATGCCGGCGGCGTAGCCGGAGGCGGTCAGGAACTGGCCGTCCTGGACGTAGAGGACGTCGCCGGTGAGGTCGACCTCCGGATAGCGCCTGCGCAGTTCCTCGGCCTGGTTCCAGTAGGTCGTGGCCCGGCGGCCGTCCAGCAGGCCGGCCTCGGCCAGGGCGAACGCGCCGCTGCAGATGGAGGCGATGCGCTTGCCCGCGGCGGCGGCCTCGCGCAGGGCGGTCACCGTGCGCGGGTCGGGTGTGTACCGGTGACCCGTGCCGACGACGAGGACCATGTCCGCGCCCCGTACGACGTCGAGGCCTTGCCGTACGTGCAGTTCGAGGCCCCCCGTGGTGGGGACGGGACCCGGTTCCGGGGCGCAGATGACCGTCTCGTAGCCCGGTTCCCCGTCGATCTCGACCCGGTCGAACAGCAGCTCCGGGATGGCCAGGTTGAACATCGAGACGGGGGTCGCCGCGACGACGGCGACCCGGCGGGGGCGCCTGAGCTGGTGCATGGCCAGAACCTCCGGATGCATGGCGTTCAGGCCACTACCGTACCCGTGCCGAGATCAGCAGCATGAGGACATGCCCACCGACCGGACCTTCCTGCACAAGCAACCAGTCGACACCCGGAGCGAGTTGAAGGAGTCGCGTCCCTCTCCCGGCCTCACCCTCACCGCCGCTCTCCTCGGTTTCTCGCTGATCACCCTCGACTCGTCCGTGGTGAACGTGGCCCTGCCCTCGATCGGCTCCGCGCTCGGCGGCGGGATGTCGGGCCTGCAGTGGGTGGTGGACGCGTACACGCTCGCGTTCGCCGCCCTGATGCTCTCCACCGGGGCCTTCGCGGACCGGGCCGGGGCGAGCCGCGCCTACGCCCTGGGCATCGCGGTGTTCACGCTGGCCTCGGCGGCGTGCGGTCTCGCGCCGAACCTGCCGACGCTGATCGGGGCGCGGGTGGCGCAGGGGGCGGCGGCGGCCGTGGTGCTGCCGGCCTCGCTCGCCCTGGTCCGGCAGGCGTACGCCGATCCGGCACGCCGGTCCCGGGCGGTGGCGACATGGTCGGCGGGCGGCGCGGTGGCGCTGGCCCTGGGTCCGGTCGCGGGCGGCACGCTGACGACGGCCTGGGACTGGCGGGCCGTCTTCTTCATCAACCTGCCGCTCGGCGCCCTGGCCCTGCTCCTGCTGGTCCGGGCGCCCCGCTCACCGCGCCGACCGGCCCCGCTGGACCTGCCGGGCCAGCTGACGGCGGTGATCACCCTCACCGCCGTCACGTTCGCGGTGATCGAGGGCGGCACGACGGGCCTCGTGGCGCTGGTGGTGGCCGTCGTGGCGGGCGCGGCCTTCCTCCTCGTCGAGTCGCGCCACCCCCACCCGGTGGTCCCGCTCGGTCTGTTCCGCGACCAGACCGTCTCGACGACCGTCGCCGCCGGCGCGGCCTGCAACGTGGCCTTCTACGGCATCGTCTTCGTCTTCTCCCTGTTCTTCCAGCAGGTCCAGGGCCGGTCCGCGCTCTACACCGGACTGATGTTCCTGCCGATGGCGGGCCTGATGCCGGTCACCAACGTGATCGCCGGCAAACTGGCGGGCCGCCACGGCCCCCGCCTCCCGATGCTGCTGGGCCAGTCCCTGGCGGCGGCCGGACTCCTGCTTCTGCTGTACGTCGACGAGGGCACGTCCGCGGTGCTGGTGGCGGTGCTCCTCGTACCGATGGCCGTCGGCTGCGCGCTGATGATCCCGCCGCTGACCGCGGCCATGATGGACGCGGTCCCGGCCGAGCGGGCCGGCCTCGCGGCGGGCGTGTTCAACTCGGCCCGTCAGGTGGCGGGCGGCCTCGGCATCGCGGTGTTCGGAGCGCTGGTGGGCAACGGATTCACCGGCGGCCTGCGGGTGAGCCTCGCCATCGGCGCGGCCCTGCTTCTCCTGACGCTCCTGCTCAGCTTCCGTCGCGCAGGTCGCTGGGCCAGCTGTCCCGGAACTCGATGTGGTCGTACGTCACGACACACCCCTCCCCCATCGGCGACTGCGTCATGAACCCGACGAGCGCCGCGTCCGTCTCCTTCTCGGCGCCCAGTGTGAAGAGCCGGACGAAGGTCCACCGCTCTCCGTCACGGGAGGCGTGGAAGGCGAAGGCCCGTCCGGTCCGGCTGACCCGCAGCCACACCGAACTCCCCTCCACGCTGAAGGAGTTGGCGTCATCGGAGTGTCCCCGGGTGACCACCGTGCAGACGGTCGGCACATCCGGGGAGTACTCCAGGCAGAGCTTCGCCCAGGCCCGGTCACCGACATGGACGTAGAGCACCCCGGCATCGAAGGCCCCGGCGAACCCGACGGTGACCCGGGCGATCAGCTGAAAGTCCCCGTCCGGCGCCCCGAGCAACCTGGGCGCGTCGGCAGCGGGATCCAGTCCCTCATCGGTAGGCGGCACGAATCGATCCTGCCGGGGCCCGGCCCACCCGGTGAGAATGCCGTCTTCATAGGACCAGTTGCCGGAGGGACCATAGGTACGGAGGGCGAAGGGCAGTTCGGAAAGTTCCAAGTCCATCCACTGATTCAACCAGGTTCAGCATGCCTACCCAGGGGCGCGGGGAACTGCGCGACAAGCCACAGCGCACCCGCACCCCGAAGCGCATCCGCACCCCTACGGCGCTACCGCTCCAACCGCCCATCAAACCGACGGGGCAGCCCCAACGGGTTGTCGTCTTTCAACTCAGCCGGCAACAAAGCCTCCGGCACCCCCTGGTAGGCAACCGGCCGCATCCACCGCTCGATAGCCGTCCCACCGACGGAGGTCGACGTGGACGTGGTCGCCGGATAAGGCCCCCCATGATGCTGAGCCGGGGCCACAGCAACACCCGTAGGCCACCCGTTCACCAGCACCCGCCCCGCAAGCGGCGTCAACTCGGCCAGAATCTCCGCGCCCCGCCCCTCACCGTCCGCTTCCTCGGAAGACAGATGAACCGTCGCCGTCAGATTCCCCGGCAGCCGGGAAAGCACTCCCCGCAGCTCGTCCTCGTCCTCATAGCGAGCGACAACCGTCACCGGCCCGAAGCACTCCTCGAGCAGCAGGTCGTACGCCCCCTCCGCGGCCAGCTTCTCCGCAGCCACCGTGAGGAACCCCGCACTGACGGTGTGCCGGCTCCCTGCCCCGGGAGTGACCGGCGACTCGACCTCGGCCAACTCGGCCCGTTCGGCGACGCCGGCGATGAAGTTGTCCCGCATCCGGTGGTCGAGAAGCACTCCGGCGTCCGTGTCGCTGACCGCGTCCGTCAGCGACTTCACCAGCCGGTCGCCCGCCGCACCGGCAGGCGCGAACACGATCCCGGGCTTCACGCAGAACTGCCCGACACCCAGCGTCATCGAGCCCGCGAGCCCCGTCCCGATCGCCTCGGCCCGCTCGGCCGCCGCCGCCTCGGTGATCACGACCGGGTTCAGGGAGCCCAGCTCACCGTGGAACGGAATCGGCGTCGGCCGCGCGGCGGCCGCGTCGAACAGCGCCCGCCCTCCGCGCACCGACCCGGTGAAGCCGGCCGCGCTGACCAGCGGGTGCTTGACCAGTTCGACGCCCGCCTCGAACCCGTGCACCAGACCGACGACACCGGCCGGGATGCCGTGCGCGGCGGCCGCCCGGCGCAGCACCTTGGCGACCAGCTCGGACAGCGCCGGGTGGTCGGGGTGCGCCTTGACGACGACCGGGCAGCCGGCGGCCAGTGCCGACGCCGTGTCGCCGCCCGCGACGGAGAAGGCGAAGGGGAAGTTGGAGGCCGAGTAGACGGCGACGACGCCCAGCGGCACCTTGTACCGGCGCAGGTCCGGGATCGGCGGGGTCGCGGTGGCGTCGGGGTGGTTGATGATCACGTCGAGGAAGGCGCCCTCGTCGACGATGCCGGCGAACGCGCGCAACTGGTAGCAGGTGCGGGCGAGTTCGCCGGTGAGCCGGACCGGGCCGAGCGCGGTCTCCGCGTCGGCGGTCTCGACGAGCCCGTCCTTGGCGGCTTCGAGCTGATCGGCGGCGGTGCGCAGGAAGGCCGAGCGGACCGCGCGGTCGGCGAGCGAGGCGCGCGCCTCGTGCGCGGCGCGTACGGTGGCGTCGACCTCCTGGGCTGTGGCCTCCACCGCAACCTGCTCGCGCTGCTTCCCGGTACGGGGGTCGACACTCCAGACTGGTGCTGCTGCCACCGCGGGTCCCTCCAGGTAAATCTGGCGACGTACTATCTGGGTCATTTCACCAGGGTCGTTCGATATGCTGAACGCTGTCTCTGATGATGAATATGCTGTTGGAGACTATTTCCCGTCCAACGAAGGGGTCAAGGGCGATGTCGGCAGGCGAGACAGGCGGCGGGGCGCAGGTCAAGTCCGCGGTGCGGACCGTTGAATTGCTGGAGTACTTCGCCGGTCGCCCCGGTATGCACTCGCTCGCGTCGGTGCAGGAGGCCGTCGGATATCCCAAGTCCAGCCTGTACATGTTGCTGCGCACTCTGGTCGAACTGGGCTGGGTGGAGACGGACGCGACGGGCACGCGGTACGGGATCGGCGTACGGGCGCTGCTGGTCGGCACGTCCTACATCGACGGCGACGAGGTGGTCGCGGCGGCGCGGCCGACGCTGGACCGGCTCTCGGACGACACGACCGAGACGATCCACCTGGCCCGCCTGGACGGCACGAACGTGGTGTACCTGGCCACCCGCCAGTCGCAGCACTATCTGCGCCCGTTCACCCGGGTCGGCCGCCGGCTGCCCGCGCACTCGACCTCGCTGGGCAAGGCGCTGCTGAGCACCTACAGCGACGAGCAGGTCCGCAAGATGCTGCCCGAGACGCTGCCCGCGCTGACCGAGCACACGATCACCGACCGCGAGAAGCTGATCGAGGAGCTCAACCAGATCCGGGAGCAGGGCTTCGCGGTGGACCGCGAGGAGAACACGCTGGGGCTGCGCTGCTTCGGTGTGGCGATCCCGTACCGCACCCCGGCACGGGACGCGATCAGCTGCTCGGTGCCGGTGGCGCGGCTGACGCCCGCGCACGAACAGATGGTGAAGGACGCGCTGTTCGACGCGCGCGACCGGCTGACGCTGGCGACCCGGAGGCTCTGAACGCATGGACGTCGTACTGCGCCCGGTCCACGACAGCGATCTGCCGGTCTTCTACCGGCAGTTGAACGACCCCGAGTCGCTGCGCATGGCCGCCTTCACGCCCGCGGACCCGGCCGACCGGGACGCCTTCGACGCGCACTGGAAGAAGATCCGGGCCTCCTCCGCCATCCAGTGGGCCATCCTCGCCGACGGTGACGTGGTCGGCAGCGCGGGGCTGTACGGGGAGCCGGGCGAGCTCGAGGTCACCTACTGGGTGGACCGCGCCTACTGGGGACAGGGCATCGCCACGGCCGCGCTGCGGGCGCTGCTCGCCGAGCGACCCGAACGCCCGCTGTACGCACGGGCGGCGGCGGACAACGCGGGGTCCCGGCGGGTGCTGGAGAAGTGCGGCTTCCGGGTCACGGCGCACACGAGCGGGTACGCGAACGCGCGCGGCGAGGAGATCGACGAGGTCGTGCTGACGCTGGAGGGTTGAGGACCGTTGCGGCGGTTCGAGGGGGACGGCCCGACGGACGGGGCGGTGGCCGGAACGACAGTCGGGTCGACGGCCGGATCGCCGGTCGGATCGCCGGTCGGGGTACGGGAGTTCGCCCGTCTGCTGTTCGGACGACGGGCCCGGCTGCGCTGGGTCCATCTGATCCTCGGCGGCGCGCTCGCCATGCCGTACGTCCTGCTCGGCGAGGCCTTCGTCGGTCCGATCACCGGCTCGCAGAACGTCTTCGGGGACTTCCGTCTCCAACTCCTCTCCTTCGCCGCCGGGTTGCCGCTGGCCGCCGCCACCTCGCTGTTCCCGCTGACCCGACCGCTGGAGGCGAGCGCCGTCCGGTGGCTGTGCGGGGTCGACGCGAACCGGCTGGTCTACGGCCCCGCCCGCACCCGGGCCGCCAAGGGGCGGACGGCGGCCTGGTTCACGCTGCATCTCGGCTTCGGCGGGATCATCGCCGGGATGTCGCTGGCGGTACCCCCGTTCGCCGTCGTCCTGATCGTGCTGCCGCTGTTCGCGTGGCTGCGCGACAGCCGGCTCGGGCTGCCCGAAGTCCTCGACCACACCTGGGCGTTGGCGCTCTCGCCGGTCGCGGGCATCGCGTGCCTGCTCGCGCTCGCGGGGTGCGCGGCCGGTGCCGGGGCGCTGCTGGCGCGCTGGGCGCCGGCGCTGCTCGGGCCCGCCCCGGAGGACCGGCTCGCGGCGGCCGAGGCCCGCGCCGCCGACCTCGCGGTACGCAACCGGCTCGCCCGCGAACTGCACGACTCCGTCGGCCACGCGCTCAGCGCGGTCACCCTCCAGGCGAGTGCGGCCCGGCGCGTCCTGGACTCCGACCCGGAGTTCGTCCGCGAGGCGCTCGCCGCGATCGAGGACACCACCCGGCGGACCGTGGGCGAACTCGACGCCGTGCTGGGCGTGTTGAGGGACGGCGACACCCCGGGCAGCGGCCCGGCCCCCACCCTCGCCGCCGACCTCGACGGTCTGCTGCGCCGGGTCCGCGCGGGCGGCCTCCGGCTGACGGCGACCGTGCCCGCCGACCCCGACGCCCTGCCGCCGGTCCTGTCCCGCGAGGCCTACCGCATCGTCCAGGAGGGCCTGAGCAACGCGGTCCGGCACGCCGGCGACGACGTCGAGGTGACGCTGCGCGTCGAACTCACCGACGGCCACCTGGAGATCAGCGTCGAGAACCCCCTCGTCGACACCCTCACCCCGTCCAACTCCCCACGCCCCGGCGGCGGTCACGGACTGCGCGGCATCGCGGACCGGTCCCGGCTGCTGGGCGGGACGGCACGGGCGGGGCCGGACGGCACCGGGATGTGGTGTCTGCACGTACGCCTGCCGGTGAAGTTCCCGGCCTGAACCGCACCCGCCCGCCCTGGAGGACCCCCGCATGCCCCAACCCGAGCCCCGCCCCCCGATCCGGATCGTGCTCGCCGACGACGAGCGCATGGTCCGTACCGCGCTGCGCGCCATCCTCTCCGCCGAGCCCGATCTGGAGGTGGTCGGTGAGGCGGCGCGCGGGGACGAGGCGGTGGCCGTCGTGCGGGAGGTGCGGCCCGACGTCGTGCTCATGGACGTACGCATGCCCGGGATCGACGGCATCCGGGCCACCGAGGAGATCCTCGCCGCGCTCGACGAGCCGCCCCGGATCGTCGTCGTGACCACCTTCGAGAACGACTCCTACGTGTACGACGCGCTGCGCGCCGGAGCCGCCGGGTTCCTGCTGAAGCGGGCCGACGCCGACGCACTCGTCCAGGCGGTACGGCTCGTCGCTCGCAGCGACAACCTGCTGTTCCCGTCGGCGCTGCGGACGCTGGCCGCCGAGCACGCGCGCGCGTACGGGACGCCACCTGCGTGGGTGGCGCGGCTCACCGGCCGGGAGAGCGAGGTGCTGCGGCACCTGGCGGAGGGGCTGACGAACGCGGAGATCGCCCGTCGGATGGAGGTCGGCCCGGCCACCGTGAAGTCGCATGTGGCGGCCGTCCTGGCGAAGACCGGCACCAGGGACCGCACCCAGGCGGTGATCGCGGCGTACGAGGCGGGTTTCCTGCGCCCTTCCTGACGACGGCATGCGTGGGTTCAGAGACTCCCGGGGCGGACCAGGCCGGTCCTTTTGACCCCGCTCAGGAGAGGAGTGACCTCCATCGTGGAGACGTGGGTGAGGGCGCCGATGGTGTCGGTCAGGAAGTGGTAGAGGGCGTTGAGGTCGGCGACGGCGACGGCCACGAGGAGGTTGGCCGAGCCGGTGACGGCGGAGGCGAAGCGGACCTGGGGGTGACGGCTGACGACCCGGCCCGTCTCCTCCAGGCCGCCGGGAGCGACGGTGAGCCACAACAGCGCCTCGGTGCGGATGCCCAGCCGGGCGAGGTCGACCTCGGTCGCGAGTCTGATGACCTGGTCGCCGACGAGCGCGTCCAGCCGGCGCGCGGCGGTGAGTGCGGTGGTGTCGGCGCGGCGGGCGAGATCGGCGTAGGAGGCCCGTCCGTCCTCGACCAGGGCCGTGATCAGCGCGTGGTCGACGGGCCGGCGGGGAGAGTGGACGGCCGGGGCGGAGGCCTCCGGCCTCAGTTCGGTCAGTTCGGCTTCCGTCAGCAGGCCGCCGCTCCAGTCGAAGGCCGCCGGAAAGACCCGTAGCAGGACGTGCGAGGTCCACGACCGGACCGCGGGAGTGGCCGGAAGGTCGCGCAGCAGCAGCGAGTCGCGCGCGTCCGGCCCGTCCAGGAACAGGATCGTGCAGATCTCGTCGGCGCCGCCGAGGACGTCCACCCAGACGGTGTCGGGGCGGCGGGCCAGCGTGGCGGCGACCGCGCCGATCCGGTGGGGCCGGCACCGGATGCGCAGGGCCAGCGGAATCAGGTCGGGGAACCACACCGGGTTGCGTACGGCGGTGGCGCGCAGCGTCCTGTCGTGAAACAGCGGCGCCGCGCGACGCACCACGGTCCGCTCGGAGACGCCCAGGACGCGTCCGACCGTGCGCCACG
The DNA here is from genome assembly GCF_044750545.1 of Streptomyces sp. NPDC088794. Classification (NCBI taxonomy): domain Bacteria; kingdom Bacillati; phylum Actinomycetota; class Actinomycetes; order Kitasatosporales; family Streptomycetaceae; genus Streptomyces; species Streptomyces sp. NPDC088794. The sequence continues at coordinate 108,921 of NZ_JBIVKB010000020.1, forward strand.
AGGCCCGCGGGGACGCGAGCAGCGCCGCGGCGATCCGACGGTCCGTGTCGCTCAGCGGACGGCTTGCTTTCGGCATGTCTCCGGATCCTCCTCGGTCCACTTTGTTGTGACTGGCACTGTCCTCGCCATGCGGGCGTCCGTTGGGATGGACCCGCTTCCGCCGCAGCCGCTCGAAAGGCCCTGATGACCATGCCGCGTACCCGCCCGTTCGTGCAGGTCGACGTGTTCTCCACGACTCCCTATTCCGGCAACCCGGTCGCGGTCGTCCTGGACGGGACCGACGTGAGCGACGAGGAGATGCAGCGTCTGGCGCGCTGGACGAACCTGTCCGAGACCACGTTCGTGCTGCCGCCCACCGTCCCGGAGGCGGACTACCGGCTGCGGATCTTCACGCCCGACGGTGAGCTGCCGTTCGCCGGGCACCCCACCCTCGGCTCCGCGCGCGCCTGGCTGGCGGACGGCGGTGCGCCGCGGCACGCCGACCACATCGTGCAGGAGTGCGCCGCAGGACTGGTCACCGTGCGCCGCGGCGAGGACGCCCTGGCCTTCGCCGCCCCGCCACGGGTGCGTGAGGGCGCGCTCGGCGACGACGACCTGGACCGGTTCGTGGCCGCGTTCGGCATCACGCGGGACCGGGTCGTGGCCCACCAGTGGGTCGACAACGGTCCCGGCTGGGCCGTGCTCCACCTGTCCACGGCCGAGGAGGTCCTCGCCCTCGAACCCGACCTCTCCCTCATCCCGACCGCGATGGTCGGCGCGATCGGGGCCTACCCGGACGGGTCCCCGCACCGCTTCGAGCTGCGTACCTTCGCTCCCGGCGTCGGCGTGCCCGAGGACCCGGCGTGCGGCAGCATGAACGCCGCCGTCGGCCAGTGGCTCACCTCCACCGGCGCCGCGCCGGCCTCCTACCGGGTCTCCCAGGGCACACGCCTGGGACGGGCCGCGAGCATCGAGGTCACCGCCGACCCGGACGGCACGGTCTGGGTCAGCGGCGCGACCGTCGTGTGCGTCCAGGGCACGATCACGCTCTGACCGTCGCGGTCATACGGTGCCGGCGCCCGTGCCGGTTTCGGCGGTGAGCGTCTTCATCGTGACGTAGCTGCTCACCGTCGCCACGCCGTGCAGGGTGGCCAGCTGGTTGGCGTGGAAGTCCTCGTAGGCGGGCAGGTCGGCGACCTCGACCTGGAGGAGGTAGTCGAAGTTGCCGGTGATGTGGTGGCAGGCGACCACTTCGGGCAGCCGGGTGACTCCTCGCTCGAAGGCGACCACGTCCGCGCGGGTGTGCCGGACCAGGCGCACCCCCGCGAAGACCCGCAGACCGCGGCCGACCGCGGCGGGGTCGATCAGGGCGCGGTAGCCGCGGATGACCCCGGACTCCTCCAGCTGCCGCACCCGCCGCAGACAGGGTGAGGGGGACAGCCCGACCCGGGCGGCCAGCTCGTTGTTGCTGATGCGGCCGTGCTGTTCGAGCACGGCCAGAATCGACCGGTCCACTTCGTCCATGGTGGCAGATTATTGCTCTGGCAGCCCGCCTACCACAATCATGCGCCAGCGGTGAGCGCAATTTGCTGCCAACATTGCCGAGATCCGGCCTGATCCGAGCGCCGGTCGGTCACGCTTCCAGGAGTCGTACGGACTCCACGGAAAGGGCCGCCATGCCGGGCAGGAGCACCATCACCGTTCACGCCGACCGCGAGGTCCACCCCAGCCGTGCCGTGGCGTCGCCCATCTACCAGACGGCGGCGTTCGCGGCCGACGACTCGGAGACGTTCGCGCGGGGTGCCGTCGAGCCGCGCGGCAAGGACTTCTACACCCGCTTCGGCAACCCGAACCACGCCCAGGTCGCCGCCGTCGTCGCCGAACTGGAGAACACCGAGGCGGCCCTGGTCACCGCGTCCGGGATGGCCGCGCTCACCACGTCCGTGCTGGCCCTGGTGTCCGCCGGCGACCATGTCATCGGGCAGAGGTCCACGTACGGCGGCACGGCGTCGGTGCTGCTGAACCTGCTGCCGCGGCTCGGGGTGGAGACCACGCTGGTGGACCAGACCGACCCGGAGGCGTTCGCGAGGGCGCTGACCCCGCGGACCCGCCTGATCCTGGTGGAGTCCCCGAGCAACCCGCTGCTGCAGATCACCGACCTGCGCGCCGTGGCCGAACTGGCCCGTGCGCACGACGTGTTGACCATGGCGGACAACACCTTCGCCACCCCGCTGAACCAGCGGCCGACGGAGTTCGGCATCGACCTGGTCTGGCACAGCGCGACCAAGTACCTCAACGGCCATTCGGACGTGTCCGCCGGAGTGCTGGCCGGTCCTGCCGAAATCCTGGACCGCGTATGGGACGTCGGTCTGCTCACCGGTGCCACGCTCGGCCCGATCGACGCGTGGCTGCTGCTGCGCGGCATGCGCACCCTGCCGCTGCGGGTGCCGCGGCACAACGCCAACGGCCTGGCGCTCGCGGAGGCGCTGAGCGCGCATCCGGCGGTGACGAAGGTGCACTACCCGGGGCTGGCGACCCACGCCCAACACAAGCTGGCCGCCGGCCAGATGAGCGGTTTCGGCGGGGTGCTCGGCATCGAGTTCGCCGGTGGTTTCGAGATGGCGGACGCCTTCCTCGGCCGGCTGCGCTACCCCCGCAGGTCGGCAAGCCTCGGCGGCGTGGAGTCGCTGGCCGTGCATCCGGCGTCCATGTGGCGCGGAATGCTCAGCGAGCAACAGCTGGCGGAATCGGTGCCGTTGGGCCTGGTCCGCCTGGCCGCCGGCACGGAGGACACGGCCGATCTGGTCGCCGACGCGCTCGAAGCGGCGGACGCGGTGGCAGCGCGATGACGGCGGTGGCGACGCGATGACGGCGGTGCCGGCCGCGGGGGCGACACCTCGCCTCCTCCCTCAACTCACCTGTTTCGCAAAGGAGATCCCCCGATGACGACCAAGACCCTGCTCACCGGCGGCACCGTGGTCAGCATGGACCCGGCCGTCGGCGATCTCGAACGCGGTGACGTGCTGATCGAGGACGGCGCGATCGTCGCGGTCGCCGCGCACATCGACGCGCCGGACGCCGAGGTGATCGACGCGACCGACCGGATCGTCATGCCCGGCTTCGTCGACAACCACCGCCACTCCTGGCAGACCGCGTTCCGCGGCGTGGGCGCGGACTGGACGTTCCCCGAGTGGGCGCGGGCCATGCACGGCACGGTCAAGCCCCACTACGAGCCCGAGGACGTCTACGCGGGCACCCTGCTCGGCCGCCTGGAGGCCCTGCACTCCGGGGTGACCACGATGCTCGACTGGTACCACGTCGCGCAGAGCCACGCGCACGAGGACGCCGCCGTCGCCGCGCTGCGGGACGCGCCGGGGCGGTCGATCTTCTGCCTCGGGGCCGGCTGGGGCACCGCGGACGCCGTCGACTCCGACATCCGCCGCGTCCGCGCCGAGCTGGCCGGGGACGGCCTGGTCACCATGGCGCTGGGGCTGCGCGGCGCGGACGACACCGGCATGGACACCATCGCCCGGGAGCTGAAGCTGGCGGCCGAACTCGGCCTGCGCACCAGCCTGCACGTCGACGGTGACGGGGCGAGCGGCGGCGACGGCACGCGGCGCCCGGTCGCCGATCTGCACGAGCACGGCCTGCTGCGGGACACCACCACGTTCGTGCACGCCAACGGGCTCGGTGACGAAGAGCTGCGGATGCTCGCCGACGCGGGCAGCTCGGTGTCGATCAGCCCGGACGTCGAACTGAAGATGGGCTTCGGCTGGCCGATGACCGGCCGGGTGCTGGCCGCGGGCCTACGCCCGACACTGTCCGTCGACGACGTCCCCTCGGTCGGCGGCGACATGTTCTCCACCCTGCGTACGGCCCTCGCCGTGCAGCGCGGTCTGGACGGCGGCCTGCGCTGCCGGGACCTGCTGGAGTTCACCACCGTCGACGCGGCCCGGTCCTGCGGCCTCGGCACCCGCACGGGCAGCCTCACGCCCGGCAAGGACGCCGACGTCGTCCTGCTGCGCACCGACGACCTGACCGTCTTCCCGGTCACCGACCCGGCCGGCACGATCGTCAGCGCCGGCCACCCCGGGCTGGTCGACACCGTCCTGGTCGCCGGCCGGGTGGTCAAGCGCGACGGCGCGCTGGTGGGCGTGGACCTGCCGGCGCTCCGCACCCGCCTGCTCGACTCCCGCAACCGGATCGCGGCCGCCGCCGGCATCCCGCTGGACGGTACGTGGCGCCCGTAACAACCTGAGAAAGATGAGAAATACGGTCGGACGGGAACGATTCGCTCGTTCCCGCTCGTCCTCCTCAGCAGCATGAACAGGACGATCAGGCGAACGTCCGTCTTCGTGCTGCTCCTGGTGTTCGCCCTGCTGATCAGGGCGACCTGGGTGCAGTTCTACGACGGCCAGGCGCTCGCGGACGACAAGGACAACCGGCGCAACGCGATCGAGACGTACGCGGACCCGCTCGGGAACATCATCGTGGGCGGGGACTCGATCACCGGCTCCACGCGGACCAAGGGCGGAGACCTCGCGTACAAACGGACGTACAAGGACGGTTCGCTGTACGCGGCGGTGACGGGCTATGCCTCGCAGAGCTACGCGCCGACACAGCTGGAGGGCATCTACCAGGATCTCCTCAACGGCACGGACAGCCGGCTGAAGACCGTGATGGACACGGTCACCGACCAGCGGGCCGCTCCGGGCAACGTGGTCACGACGATCGACCCGGACGTGCAGAAGGCCGCGTACGACGCGCTCGGCGACAAGAAGGGCGCCGCCGTCGCGATCGATCCGAAGACCGGCAAGATCCTGGCGGTCGTCTCGACACCGTCGTACGACCCGACCTCGCTGACCGACGCCAACACGGCCGGTACGGCGTGGAAGAAGCTGAACGCGGACCCGGACAAGCCGCTGACCAACCGCGCGCTGCGCCAACCGCTGCCGCCCGGCTCGACGTTCAAGCTGGTCGTGGCGGCGGCCGCGCTGGAGGACGGGCTGTACGCGAACGTGGACACGAAGACCGACAGCCCGGATCCGTACACGCTGCCGGGCACGACCACGGTCCTGGCGAACGAGAACACGTCCGCGCCCTGCGAGAACGCCACGATCCGCACCGCGCTGCGCTACTCCTGCAACAACGTCTTCGCGAAGATGGCCTTCAATCTCGGCCAGGACAAACTGAAGGCGATGGCCGAGAAGTTCGGCTTCAACGACAGTCAACTGGACGTCCCCGTAAGGGCGTACACCAGCGTCTACCCCTCCGACATGGACAAGTCGTCCACGGCCCTGACGGGCATCGGCCAGTTCGACGTGACGGCGACGCCGCTCCAGATGGCCATGGTGTCGGCCGCGATCGCCAACGGCGGCAAGCTCGTCTCGCCGCACATGGTCTCGCAGATCACGAACAGCGGCGGTGACGTGCTGGAGAACTACGACGACCAGACCGACACGAAGCAGATCGTCAGCTCCTCCACCGCCGAGCAGTTGCAGTCCGCGATGCAGACGGTCGTCGAGGACGGCACCGGGACGAACGCGCAGATCGACGGCGTCACCGTGGGCGGCAAGACGGGCACGGCCCAGCACGGCGAGAACAACGACCAGACGCCGTACGCCTGGTTCACCTCGTACGGCAAGTCCGACTCCGACGGCAAGGAGGTCGCCGTGGCGGTCGTGGTCGAGCAGTCCGACGCGGCCCGCTCGGAGGTCAGCGGAAACGGGCTGGCCGCCCCCGTGGCCAAGGCCGTGATGGAGGCGGCGCTCAAGAACTGACGTACCCGTGGGGCTAGTTGACCCTGTGCTACTTCACGCCCAGGATCTGCTCCACCGGGTCGATCGCGAAGTACACGAGGAACAGGGCCGAGACGCCCCACAGCAGCCAGTGCACCTCCTTGGCCTTCCCGAGGACCGCCTTGATGAGGACGTAGGCGAGGAAGCCCGCGCCGATGCCGTCGGTGATGGAGTACGTGAACGGCATCGCGGCGATGGTCAGGAACGCCGGGATGGCGATCTCGTACTTGTCCCAGTCGATGTGCTTGACGTGGGTCATCATCAGGAAGCCCACGGCGATCAGCGCGGGCGCCGCGGCCTGGAGCGGGACGATGGTCAGCAGCGGCGTGAGGAAGAGCGCGAGACCGAAGAGGCCGCCCGTGATCAGGTTGGCGAAGCCGGTGCGGGCGCCCTCGCCGACGCCGGCCGCGGACTCGATGTACGCGGTGTTGGAGGACGCGGAGCCGAGACCGCCGGCCACCGCCGCCGCGCCGTCGATGAACAGCACCCGCCCGATGCCGGGCACCTTGCCGTCGTCGTCGAGCAGTCCGGCCTCGGCGCTGATGCCGACGATCGTGCCCATGGCGTCGAAGAAGTCCGACAGGACCAGGGTGAAGACGAGCAGTACGGCGGTGATGACGCCGGCCTGCGCGAAGCCGCCGAACAGGCTGAAGTGACCGACGAGTCCGAAGTCCGGGGTGTCGACGATCTTGTCGGGGACCTTGGGTGTGGTCAGGCCCCAACTCTTGATGTCGGCGATCTCGTTGATGATGATCGCGACGATCGTCATGGTGACGATGCTGATCAGGATCGCGCCCTTCACCTTGCGGGCGATCAGCGCGATGGTGAGCAGCACGCCCACGCAGAACACCAGCACCGGCCAGCCGGTGAGCCGGCCGACCGCGCCCAACTGCACGGGCACGGTGGTGTTCGCGGCGTCCGGGATCCGGCTGACGAACCCTGCGTCGACGAAGCCGATGAAGGCGATGAACAGACCGATGCCGACGCCGATGGCCTGTTTGAGCTGGTGCGGGATGGCGTTCATGATCGCCTCGCGCAGCCCGGTGAGGACCAGGACGCAGATCAGGATGCCTTCCAGGACGACGAGGCCCATCGCGTCGTCCCAGCTCATCAGCGGGGCCAGCTGGAAGGCGACGACGGCGTTGAGGCCGAGGCCGGCGGCGATGGCGAGCGGGAGGTTGCCGCCGACGCCCATGATGATCGTCATCACACAGGCCACCAGGGCGGTGGCGGTGACCAGTTGACCGGTGTCGAGCTGGTGGCCGAACTTGTCCTTCGCGCTGCCGAGGATGATCGGGTTGAGGACGAGGATGTAGGCCATCGTGAAGAAGGTGGCGAAGCCGCCGCGAATCTCGCGTCCGAAACTGGATCCCCGTTCGGAGATCCGGAAGTACCTGTCGACGCTGTTCCCGGGTGGTGGTGCGGCGCTCGGCCGGTCGGCCACCTGCTGCGCTTCGGACATGACGGAACTCCTCGTTGCCTGATGATCTGTGCGCGGATGCTGGCTGGATTGTTCCCGCGTCCCAGGTGTTACAGGTTTTCTCCGTGTTACGGAATCAAAGTTGCGCAAGTGACGTCATGGAAGCGGTTACCATCGCATGCCATCGCCATGACATGCACACAGAAGGGGCCACCGTGGGGACAGTCGTCGACGACGCCGCCTCCGCGGAGTTCCACGCCTTCTTCGAACGGCACTACGCCGAACTCGCCCGTCTGGCCCATCTGTTGACCGGCGAGAAGGACGCCGCCGACGATCTGGCGGCGGACGCGCTGCTCGCCCTGTGGCACCGCTGGGACCGGGTCCGCGCCGCCGACCACCCGGTGGCGTACGCCCGCGGGGTGGTCGCCAACCTGGCCCGGTCCCGGATCCGCAGCGCGGTGCGGGAGCGTCGGCGGATCTCCCTGTTCTGGTCGCAGCGCGAGGAACAGATCGAGAACCCGGACGTGGCCGGTGTCGTCGATGTCCAGGAGGCGCTGCGCAGGCTGCCGTTCCGCAAGCGGGCGTGCGTGGTGCTGCGGCACGCGTTCGACCTCTCGGAGAAGGACACCGCGCTCGCGCTCGGGGTGTCCGTGGGTACGGTGAAGAGTCAGACGTCCAAGGGGATGGCCGAGCTGCAACGACTGCTGGGCACCCAGGGCGTGCCGCAGAAGGTGCATGCGGCGATGGTGCGCGGCGGCGCGAACGGAGGCCGGGAGCGATGAGGCGGCAGGACGTGCACGACGAGCTGCGCGCCCGGCTGCACGAGGCGGCCGAGGCGCACGAGCCGGACCGGGCGGGCATGCTGGCCCGGATCGAGCGGGGCATGAGCGAGCGGGACCGTCCGGACCACCGGTCGACGCGTCCGCCGGTGTGGAGTTGGGCGCGGGTGGTGGGTGCGACGGCCGCGGTGGCGGGCATGCTGGCGGTCGGCGGGTACGCGGTGGCGTCCGCGGTGAAGGACGACGCCGCCCCGCAGCAGCGGCAGACGGTCGCGGTCTCCCCGACGCCCGCGCCGTCGCCGGACGCCACGAGCCGGGCGCCGGTGCCGCCGGTACGGCAGACGCCGAGCGGGTCGGCGCAGTCGCACCGGGCGAGCGGCACCCCTTCTCCTACGCCCACTTCCTCCTCCCCCGTGCTGCCGGACACGGCCGGTGAGAGCGACGGCCCGGTGTGGTCGGACGGCTCGGTGGACCCGCACAGCAACGACTTCTGGGGGCAGAGCAACATCACGCTCAGGACGTCCGCGCAACTGACCTCGCTCACCGTCCGGTTGAAGGTCGCGCAGACCGGCGGGGTGTCGACGGCGGGTTCCTGGCGGTCGCTGCCGGAGCAGGACTTCACGCTGACGGTCGCCGAGCGGGGCGGGTTCCTCGTCTACACCTGGGTGCTCAAGGAGGGTCGTACGGTCCCCAAGGGCGAGTGGGTGTTCGCCGGGCAGTACAACCACGAGCGCGGCGGTCGGGACGCCGAGGACGACGGCTACACGGTCGAAGGCACGGCGGCGGGCCAACTGCGGTCCGTGGGCGGAGACTTCGCGAGTCACTCGAGTGACGAAGGCGACTCGTGACAACTTCCGGGAACAGCGCAACCTTTGACAGGTTCTGGGCATCTGATAGCACGTAGACACGCACAGCTGAGCGAATCTGCTACATCCCTCACCCAAAAGAGGGACAGTGGACCTGCTGACCTGAGCCCCCCTCGGTCAGCAGCAGAGCGCCCCGCCGGTGACGACCGGCGGGGCGCTCGACCTTTCGGGCGGCGGGCCGCGGCCGGGACGGCCCCCGCGGCCGAGCGGAGCGCGGTTGCCGCGCCTCACCGAAAGCAACCGAAACTTTCGCCACCCCGCATCGCCCGTCTACCGATTGACGTGCTGTTTCCCACTGGTGACACTCCCAAGGCGCGCAACACCCAACAGAAACCCCCACACTCAGACAGGATTGCCGATGCGCCCCAGAGCCGTGGTCGTCGCCTGCCTCACCCTCCTGCTCGCCCTGTTCACCGCGCCGCCCGGCAGCGCCCACTCAGGAGCCCCGCCCGTGAACCACCCCAAGTACGCCGGCTATCTCTTCGCCTACTTCACCGGCGAGGGCACGGCCGACGGCGAACAGATCCGCTACGCCCTCAGCCGCGGCAACGACCCCTTGCACTGGCGTGAGTTGAACCAGGGCAACCCGGTCCTGACGTCGACGATCGGCGAGAAGGGTCTGCGCGACCCGTTCGTGATCCGCTCCCCCAAGGGCGACAAGTTCTTCCTGATCGCCACCGACCTGCGCATGTACCAGAGCAGCAGCGGCAGTTGGGACGACGTCCAGCGGCACGGCAGCAAGTCGATCATGATCTGGGAGTCCACCGACCTGGTCCACTGGACCGACCAGCGCCTGGTGAAGGTGGCCCCGGACAGCGCGGGCAACACCTGGGCGCCGGAGGCCTATTGGGACGACTCGCTCGGAGAGTACGTCGTCTTCTGGGCGTCGAAGCTGTACGCCGACGACGACCCCGGGCACACGGGATCGACGTACAACAAGATGCTCTACGCGACCACGAAGGACTTCCGCACCTTCAGCGAGCCGAAGGTCTGGGACGACCCCGGGTACTCGGTGATCGACTCGACGGTCGTGAAGTACAAGGACACCTACTACCGCTACACCAAGGACGAGCGCGACCCGTCCTCCAGCTCGCCGTGCTCGAAGTTCATCACCGGCGAGAAGTCGACGAGTCTGACCTCGACCTCGTACGACTTCGTCGCCGACTGCATCGGCAGCGGTGCGATCGACCGCGGCGAGGGCCCGACGGTGTTCAAGTCCAACACCGAGAAGAAGTGGTACCTGTTCATCGACGAGTACGGCGGCCGCGGGTACGTCCCCTTCGAGACCACCGACCTCGACTCCGGCAACTGGACTCCCTCCACGAACTACCAGCTGCCCGCAAGTCCCCGGCACGGCACGGTACTTCCCGTGACGCAGAAGGAGTACGACCGGCTGCTCGCCGCCTACCCGAGCACGCCGACGTCGATCGTGGACGCGACCGCCAAGGGCCAGAAGGGGTACGCCGTCGTCACCGAGGCCGCCTCGAAGGTGGTGCTGCCGATGGAGCCGGGCACCGAACTCGCCCGCCTCGCGCCGGAGTTCGCCGTGGGCGAGGGCGCGCGGATCAGCCCCCGGTCCGGCACCCGGCACGACTTCCGCAAGCCGCAGCGCTACACGGTGACGGCCGCCGACGGCACGAGCCGCGTCTGGACGGTGGAGGCGGTGCCGACCCGAAGTCCGTCGCTCCCGGGCTTCAACGCCGACCCGGACGTGCACTATCTGGACGGCCGGTACTGGATCTACCCGACGACGGACGGCAACCAGGGCTGGAGCAGCACGAGTTTCAAGGCGTACTCGTCACGGGACCTGGTCCACTGGAAGGACCACGGGGTCATCCTCGACCTGGGTCCGGACGTGACGTGGGCCGACACGTACGCGTGGGCGCCGGCGATCGCCGAGCGCGACGGCAAGTACTACTTCTACTTCTGCGCCGAGCAGCAGATCGGGGTCGCGGTCGCCGACTCACCGGCCGGCCCCTTCAAGGACGCACTGGGCAAACCCCTTGTCCCCAAGGGCGGTTCGCTGAGCGGCCAGATGATCGACCCGGCCGTCTTCACGGACGACGACGGGACGTCGTATCTCTACTGGGGCAACGGTCACGGGTACGTGGTCCCGCTCAACGCCGACATGACGTCGTACGACCCGGCGAAGGTGAAGGACATCACCACGGACAACTTCCGTGAGGGTTCCTTCGTGGTCAAGCGCAAGGGCACGTACTACTTCATGTGGTCCGAGGACGACACCCGCAGCGAGAACTACCACGTGGCCTACGCGACGGGACCGTCCCCGCTCGGCCCGTGGACCAAGCGGGGGACGATCCTGTCGAAGCGTCCCGAGTACGGCATCCTCGGCACCGGTCACCACTCGGTGGTGAACACCCCCGGCACCGACGACTGGTACATCGTCTACCACCGGTTCGGCCTGAACGGACCGGGGAAGGCGGGCGGTGACGGTATGCACCGGGAGACCACGATCGACCGTCTGGAGTTCGCCCCGGACGGGACGATCAAGCCGGTGGTACCGACCCTGGAGTCGGTCCGGCCGGTGCGGTCCGTCAAGTGACCGTCAGCTGACGAAGTACGTCGGGTTCGGGATCTTGTACGTCTTGTCGGCGTAGCCGCCGTCGAGGTCCGAGTACTGGTCGCCGAAGTTGGCGACGATCTCGTACCCGAGGTCCTTCTCGATGTGCTTGCGGGTGCCGGACTTGTACTGCACGGTCGTGCAGGTCCAGGCGCCCGGCGTGGCGCAACCGCTCAGGTACGACGGCGGGTTGGCCGCGTCCTTGAGGAACATGTGACCGGCGTCGAGGTTCACGTCGGCGCCGATCTTCTTCAGGTTGTCGACGGCCGCGGTGCGCTGCGCCTCGCTCAGACCCGAGTTGTAGAAGACCTCTACACCCTTGGACTTCGCGTACGTCACCAGCTCCGCGCTGCCGAAGACGCCCGGGCGGTCGGCCTTGTTGACGTAGGCCGCCCAAGTGGCGGAGTTGTACGTGTAGTTGTACCGCTTCTCGTAGTCGAGGCTGAGCAGCAGCGTGTCGTCGATGTCGAAGACGACCGCGGGCTTGTCGCCCTTGTGGTGCGCCTTGCGGGCGGCCTGGTCGATGTACTTCTTCGCGGCCGAGTCGATCCGCGCCAGGTCCTTGGCGTACGGGCTGGTCGCGGACGCCTGGTAGACACCGTTGGCGTCGGCCGTGGTGCCGTAGTAGGCGTCGATGTCCTTCACCAGGAGCCCGATGTTGTAGGGCTCGTGGGTGGAGTTGGCCGTGGACTGTCCGGCCGTGGCGGCACCGGCTCCGTAGAGGCCGGCGCCGGCGAGGGCACAGGCGGCGGCGAGGGCCGCGAAACGCAGTGGCTTATGCATGACAGGTAGTTCTACGCGCGTCACCCGGGCGGGCGCGAGACCCGTCGGGTAAAAAACGGGTCAAGCACCCCCAGGCGGCTCAATTCATGGTCGCGCCGATGGTCGTGCTGCCCGTGGTGAGGAAGGTCGTCGCGGGCAGGGTGCCGCTCGAACTGCGGGCGTTGTACGTGCTCGACGCGTCCGTGGAGACGAACGACGGGGTGCCGATCCCGCTGTCCCAGTTGTTGCCGGCCGAGGTGACCGAGGAGCCCTTGCTCACCGCGCCCCCGCCGTTGCTCACGGCGAGGTTCTTGCCGAGCTTGGCGGCGCTGGTGGCGAAGTAGTAGCCCCACTTGCTGTTGGCGTACGCGGTCGTCCGGTTGATGACGAGCGCGCCGGTGTTGGAGTTCTCCGTGAACCCGTTGCCGGCGTTGCCCCAGGCCGCCGAGTTGTTGACGACGTGCGCGACGACCTCGCCGTCGCCGCCCAGCTTGTAGCCGTTGCCGTCCCCCGCGAAGGCCGAGTCGGACCAGCGGTTGTAGCCGTTGCCGAAGGACCAGGTGTGTTCGACGGTGACCGGGGTGGAGAAGGACCAGAAGTCGATCCCGTCGTCCGAGTTGTTGTAGAGGCGCGCCCCGGTGACCAGGTTCCCGCTCCCCGACCCGAACTTGATGGCGACCCCGTCCGCGTTCTCGCCGTGGGTGGCGGCGTCGTAATTGCCGTACGAGTCGAGGTTCTTGACCGTGTTGTTCACGGTCCCGTCGCCGGTGAGGGTGAAGCCGGAGTCGCCGCCGTTGATGGTCTTGACGTTGTTCCAGTTGGTGCCGGTGCAGGACTGGCAGACGACCGCGCTGTCCGGGGAGTTCTGGAAGGTGAGGTTGGAGACGTTCCAGTAGTCGGCGGTCAGCTTGAAGATCCAGGACCCGGACGGCAGCGACGAGCCGTCGATCTTCACGGTCTCCGAGCCGTACGCGGTGAGCGTGACCGGCGCGGCCGAGGTGCCGTTCGTCGTGGACTGGAGGGTGGCCGTCGGGTAGTACGTGCCGCCGCGCACCTGAATCACCGTGCCGGCGGTGGCACTTGAGATGGCGCTGGTCAGCTCGGCGTTCGTGTCGACGACGACCGTGGCCGCGTGGGCCTGGGTGGGGAGGACGGCGAGCCCCGCGCCGATGGCGAGGGCCGTGCCGAGGGTGAGAGCGGTACGACGAGACATAGGAGTGCGGTCCTTTCGTCGTTCTGTCGCGGATGAGGGGGACTTCAGGGACGCCAGTCACCGAGGTAGGCCGCGGCGGTGTGCGACCTGGCCTCGGTGCGGGTGAGTTGGGGCCGGTTCCCGGGAACGGTGATCGTCGAGCCCGGCCCGGTGTTGCGGTACTCGTGGAAGCGCATGGACTGCCAGGGGTAGGCGTCGCGCATGTTGGTGTACGGGGCCACGGCGTCGATACCGGGCCCGATCCAGGTGTCCCGGACGACCAGGGACGGCCAGGCGGTCGTCTCGTACGACGGCACCCAGGGCCGCGCCAGCTTGTACGCGGCGTCCTCGGCACCGGAGGTGATCCGGGAGCGGACGGCGAGGATGCCGTGCGGATTGGCCCGGGCGGTGGAGGGGGCGAAGACCATGCCTTTGGGGGTGAAGGTCACGTCCCGCTGGAGGGTGTGGAAGTGACACCCCTCGAACACGGCGGTGGCCCGCCCGAAGACGAAGTCGACGTCGCCCTCGATGTAACAGCCGTGGAAGTACTGCCGGTCGAACACGTCCAGCGCGCTCGTGTCGACGAAGAGCGTGTCCTGGTGGGCCAGCAGCCGCACGTTCTCGAAGCGCGTGCGGTCGCCGTAGGTGTAGGCGGCCACCGCCTGGGTCCCGGTGATCTCGGGATGGTCGGCCCGCAGCCAGTCGTTGGCGATCGTCAGATCGCGGACGGTCAGCCCGGGGGCGGCCGAGGTGAAGGTGGCGGAGCCGGCCGTGCCGTAGGTGGTGCCGTCGGGTTTCTGCGTGCCGTTCGCGTGGTCGAAGACGATGACGGCGTCACGGGGATCGCGGGTGGCACCGCGCAGGGTCAACTCCCCTTTGTCCGCCGGGACGTTCACGACCTCGCGATACGTCCCCGGATGCACGACGATCGTCCGGCCGGGCCCGTCCACCGCGTCGACGGCCGCCTGGACGGAGTCGCCGGGGCGGACGTGCAGGACCCGGCGGGCGGAATTCGAAAAGACGGGTGCGGCAAGCGCGTGGCCGGCACCGACACCCACCCCCGCACCGACCCCCACCACCCCACCGGCGATGCCTGTCAGCAGAGTGCGTCGGCGCATCTCAGCAACCCTCCGACCACGGCGTCCAGTCGCCCAGCCAGTCCTCCCGGGTCGCCGACACGGCCTCGGCGGGGGCGAGTTGGGGCCGGTTCGCGGGGACGGTGATCCGGGCGCCCGGACCGGTGTTGCGGTACTCGGCGAAGCGCTGGCTCTGCCACGGGTAGGCGTCCGACATGTTGGCGTAGGGCGCGACCGCGTCGATGCCGGGGCCGAGGTGGGTCTCCCGGACGGTGAGCATCGGACGGGCCGTGGTGTCGGAGCTGGGCACCCAGGGGCGGGCCAACTTGTAGGCGGCGGAGGGGGCTTCGCTGCTGACCCGCCCACGGGTCACCAGATAGCCGCGCGGGTTGGCGACCGCGGTGGAGGGCGCGAGGACGAAGCCGTACGGGGCCGAGGCCAGGTCGGTGCGGTTCAGCGTCCGGAAGTGGCAGTCCTCGTAGACCGCGGTGGCCCGGCCGAAGACGAAGTCGACGTCACCCTCGGCATAGCAGTGCGCGTAGTACTGGCGGGCGAAGGTGCCGAGCGCGAGCGTGTCGGCGTACAGGGTGTCCTGGTGACCGAGGAAACGGCAGTGGGTGAACGAACTCCGGTCGCCCTGCACCTTGATGGCGACCGCCTGGGTCGCGGTGATGTCGGGGTGGTCGGCGCGCAGCCAGTCGTTGGCGAAGGTGATCCAGCGGGCGGTGAACCCGGCGGCCTGGACGGTCGTGGTGGCCGAGCCGGTGGTCCCGTAGGTGCCGCCGCCCGGCTTGGCGGTGCCGGCCGCGTTGTCGTGGACGATCACGACGTCCCGGGGGTCCTCGGAGGCGCCGAGCCAGGTGGCCTCGGTACGGGTGACGTCGACGACGACCGTCTCCCGGTAGGTGCCGGGGGCGATGACGAGGGTCCGGCCGCTGCCGGTCGCGGCGGTCACGGCGGACTGGACGGTGAGGTGGTCGCCGCGGCCGAGCGGGTCGACGTACAGGGTCCCCGGGGTGAGGCGGCGATCGGGGGAACCGTACCGGCCGAAGGGGCGGGGTCGGCCGGTGACCGCGTGTGCGGGTGCAGCGACGAGGCCGGCTCCGATGCCGACGACACCGGCGGCGAACCGCCTTCTGGACAGAGGGCGTTGGTGATGCGAGGGCATGCGGGTGCTCCTTCGCGGTACTGAGAGACGTTGAGGGGTGCCGAGCCGTGCCTGGGAGCGACCGGGGCGGAGCAGGGCGCGCCACCCCGGTCGGCGGCCGTACGAAGGACCCGTACGAAAGGCCCGTACGAAGGACCGATCAGCCCAGGCGCCCCGAACCGGCGCCGCAGTCGACGATGCGCGGGACGGCCCTGGCCGGATCGACCTTGGTCCGCAGCGTCGGTGTCCAGCCCGCCCCGGACTCCAGGACCTCGGCGGGGATCTCGGCGTTGTGGACGGCGATCAGGTCCGTCTCCACGCCGTTGACGTAGTTGTCGTCGGCGGTCAGCGGCGAGACGTTCCACCGCTTGAGCACCTTGCCCGCGCTGACTCCCTCGGCGAGCGTGAACGCGTTGTGCTCGGCGACGAGTTGCGACTCCTTGCCGATGCCGAAGCTGTAGGAGTAGCCGTCGTTCGCGACGAAGTGGTTGTTGTAGGAGTCCACTTGGCCGAACCGGACGCGGGGCGCGCGCTCCACAAGGTTCGAGAACAGGTTGTGATGGAACGTCACCTTCAAATGCCCCCGGTCACCGACGGCGGTCGACTCGCTGTCGCTGTTGCCGACGAGGATCGTCTTGTCGTGGTCCTCGAAGACGTTCCAGGAGGCGGTGACGTAGTCGGCACCCCTGACGACGTCGAGTTCACCGTCGTGCTGTTCGTAGATGCGGCCGTAGTAGGACGGCAGGGTGCTGTCCGGGTGGTCGCCGTCGGTGAACGTGTTGTGGTCCATCCACACGTGCGTCGAGCCGTAGATCACCGCGCTGTCGTACTCGGAGTTCCAGTTGCCGACGGCGGTGTCGGTCGGGTCCCACTGCGGGAAGCAGTCGAGGGGGCTCTCGAAGCTCAGGTTGCGGACGATGACGTTGTCGACGCCCTTGATCTGGAGGCTGGCGCCGCTGAAACCGGCGTTCCTGCCGATGCCGACGATGGTGGTGTTGGCCGGCACGGACGCCTTGATGTAGGCGTCCTGGTTCGCGGCGGAGGCCCGGCGCAGACCCTCGGGACTGCCGTCGGCCTCACCGTCCAGGTTCTTGTCGCGCCCCCAGACGGCGGGATCGTACGTCGCCAGGTAGCCGGCGAAGTCGTACCCGGCCGCCTCGAACGAGGCACAGCTCGGCCCGTCGGCGTCGATGACGCCCTTCACCTTGATGATCTTCGGCGCGCTGCCGCCGGCGGCGAGCGCGGCCTTGAAGCCGTCCCAGTCGCTGACGGTGTAGACGTGCGCGGCATCGGCGGCGGCGCCGCCCGTGGTGCCGGTGCCCGCGGCGGCCCAGCCGTCGTTCGCGGGCAGCACCTGCCGGTCGAGGGCGGGCCGGTGAGCGGCCTGGGCCGTCCCGGCCCCGGTGACGGCGAGCACGAGGGCCGTGCAGCCCACGGTTGCGCTCATGACGCGCGCATGACATCTCAGTACGTGCATGGTGCGGGTCTCCTCAGCTATGCGGGTGGCCAAGTGATCCAGGAAGTGGGGATGTCCTCGTCCAGCCGGACGACATCGCGCCGGGCCAGCACTCGCTTGCGCACCGACTCCCGCGCCACGAGCCGCGCCACGGCGATGGCCCCCGGCGGATTGAAGTGCGTGTTGTCCTGCTCGGTGTCGGTCCAGTTGAAGTAGCTCTTCGTCGCCTCGACCCCGAGCGCCTGCCAGAGCGCGAGCGACAGCGCCTCGATGTCGAGCAACGGAACCCGTTCCGCGACGGCGAGCGCACGCATGGCCGCCGGATACTCGCCGTGGGTCGGCAGGGCATTCCCGCCGACATCGAACCGCCGACGCTCGACGGGAGTGGCGAGGACGGGCCGAGCGCCTTTCGCCCGAGCCCCCTCGACATAGAGCCGCAGATAGTCCTGATACGTGGACCACGGCTCGGTGTAGCGGCTGGGATCGTCACTCTTCTCGTCGTTGTGCGCGAACTGGACGATCAGGAGATCCTCCGACCGCATCACCGAAAGAATCGCATCAAGCCGACCCTCATCGACAAAACTCTTCGAACTACGCCCGTTCACGGCGTGATTGGCAACGGCCACGTTCTTCCGGAGAAAGAAGGGGAGGGCCATCCCCCACCCGGCCTCAGGCGCGGCGTCAGCGAATTTCTGAGCGGCGGTGGAATCACCGGCGATATAGAGCGTGCGCTTCCTCTCCGGACCGCGCCCGATGAGAGGAACGGCGGCCAATGCGCCCGCGGCAACCTGTCTACGGCTAACTACCAATCCCGTTCACCTTCCCGACCCCAGGGGCGCGGGGAACTGCGCGACCAGCCACAACGGACCCACAGTCCCCCACAAACCGAAACCACCCACACCCTCAGTGGTTCTTCTTCCAATCAACCTGCGCCGCGTTCAACTGATCGGCCAACGTGTCCAGAAACTCCTTCGCCGTCATCTTCCCGAGCAACACTTTCTGATAGTTCGGCTCGTTGTCGGCCTTGGAGATCGTGTTCCAGTCCGGCAGGTAATACGGCAGCTGCACAATCTTCGTACCGTTGCCGTTCAACGCCTCCGCCGCCAGCTTCGTAGGCTCCGCCGACTGGATCCACGCGTCCTGCGCAGCCTCCGTGTTGGCCGGTATCTGCCCCGCCGACTCGTTGAACTTGGAGTTCTCCTCGTGCGAGAGGGCGAACTCGATGAACTTCCAGGAAGCCGCCTTGTTCTTGCTGGACTTGAACACACTCAACCCATCCACGGGGTTGGAGATCTGCACCCGACTGCCGTCGTCCTGCGTCGGGTTGGGCAGCCCGCGGAACTTCCCCGCGCCCAGCGCCTTCAAGTGGTCCTGATACGAACCGAGGTTGTGGCTCAGCATCCCGATCGTGCCGCTGTCCCACTGCGCGACCATCTTGGTGAAGTCGTTGTTGACGTCGGCGGACGGGGTGTCCTTCTTGTACAGGGCGACGTACTTCTCCAACGCGGCAACGTTCTTGGGGTCGTTGACCGTCGTCTTGTCACCGTTCCAGAAGGACGTGATGCCACTCTGGCCGTACGCCGCGTCCAGGGCCGGCGCGATGGAACCCTCGCCGCCGCGAATGGTGAACCCGAACTCGTTCTTGCCCTTGTCCGTGAGCTTGTCGGCGGCGGCGTAGAAGTTCGACCAGGTCGTCGGCGCCTCCAGCCCGGCGCTTTCGAACAGGTCCGTCCGGTACCACAGCGTGCCGTTGTTGGACGAGGTCGGGATCTGGTACAGCTTGTCGCCGCCGCCCGCGGCCCGGCTGCCGTCCACGAGGTTCTGGCTCAGCTTCCCCTTGAGCGGGCTCTTCGCCAGCCGGCTGTCCAACGGCTCCAACGCGCCCTGCACCGCGACCTCGGCGAGCATCGCGGTGCCCACCCCGCCGACGTCGGGCAGGCCGCCGCCCTGGATGGCGGTGTCGTACTTGGACTGGGCACTGGCGGCGGGGATGCCGACGTACTTGACCTTGATGTCCGGGTTCTTCTTCTCGAAGTCGGCGATGATCTCCTTCCAGATGTCGGTGCGGACACCGCCGTTGTTGTCCCAGAAGGTGATCTCGCCCTTGCCGGAGCCCTCGTCGCCCTTGTCCCCCGCGCTCCCGCTGCCGTCGTCACCGCAGGCGGTGGCGGTCAGCGCGAGCACGGAACCCAGGGCGACGGCGAGGGCGAGGCGCCTGCTTCTGCGGATGCTGAACTTCATCGGTCGGCTCTCTTCTTGAGGAGGTGGCGGACTGGGCAAGCGCTTGCCATGCAGGTGCTGCGTCATTGCGGCTCCCAACAGGACTACGAGGGCGGTGGGTTGTCAGGGATTACAAGGAGTCGATCCTGAAGTGCGCGAAGGTTGCCGCACCGGCGTGGCCGCCACCGGTGGGCGCGAGGGCGAAGAGCCCCAACAGGGCGCCGATCCAGCGCCAGGGGGTGGCGGCGAAGACGGGCCCTGAAGGTCGCGGGCCGTCGCCGATGTCGTAGAGGAACCGGCAGCGCGCCTGCGCGCCGATCTCGATCCGCAGCCGGACGCGTCCCTCCGGAGCGAGCCGTGCGTGAGCGGCATCGCGCTCCCGCTCGGCGACCTCCTCGGCGAACCGGTGCACGACGTGGACCGCCCCGTCCTCGCCCCGCTGGAGCCCGATCCAGCCGAACGCGTCGCCGAGCACCGCGAGTCCGGCTCGCGCGCCCGACTCCTCGCTGTGCAGCCGCAGTTCGACCTCGACGGCGGACGGGGTGCCGGGCAGCCGCTGGGTGAGCAGGTTGGGCAGCCTGCGCAGGTCGTGCGCGTCGGCTGTGCGCACACAGGCCAGCCGCAGGCCGTCACCGGAGTGCTGGGTGGCCCACCCGGGTTGCGGGTTGGCGGTCCACTGCCACTGCCGGCCGAAGCGACCGCCGGGGAAGTCGTCGTCGGTGGCGGGTGCGGTGGGCGGTTGAGGTGGGAGGTCGGGGCGCCGGTGTACGGCGACGGGCGCGCCGTCGTTCCCCAGCACCGGCCAGCCGTCCTCGCCCCACCGCATCGGCTGGAGGTGGACGACCCGCCCGTAGGCGCCCCGCTGTTGGAAGTGCAGGAACCAGTCCTCGCCGGACGGCGTCCGCACCCAGCCGCCCTGGTGCGGGCCGTTGACGTCGGTGTCCCCCTGCTCCAGGACGACCTTCGCCTCGTACGGTCCGAAGAAGTCGCGTGCGCGCAGGGCGCCCTGCCAGCCGGTCTCCACTCCCCCGGCGGGGGCCAGGATCCAGAACCAGCCGTCGTGCCGGTGGAGCTTGGGGCCTTCGAGGGTGAACCAGCCGGGGATCCGGTCGCCGTCAACGATCACCTTTCCCTCGTCGAGGAGTTCGGTGCCGTCGGGACGCATACGGTGGCCGGTGAGCCGGTTCTTGATGCCCGAGCGGGACTTGGCCCAGGCGTGCACCAGGTACGCCTCGCCGGTCTCCTCGTCCCACAGCGGGCAGGGGTCGATGAGTCCGCGGCCCGCCTTCAGGAGGTGGGGGCGGGTCCACGGGCCCCTGATCTCATGGGCGTTGATCTGGAAGATGCCGTGGTCGGGGTCGCCCCAGAAGATCCAGAAGCGGTCCTCGTGGTGCCGGAGGGAAGGTGCCCAGACTCCGCCGTCCGGTCGTGGGGTCCTGAACTCCCGGGTGGGTTCGAGGCGTTCGAGGGCGTGGCCGATCAGTGTCCAGTTGACGAGGTCGCTGGAGTGCAGGAGGGGCAGTCCGGGGACGCGGCCGAAGCTGGAGGCGGTGAGGTAGAAGTCGTCGCCGACGCGGATCACATCGGGGTCGGACCAGTCGGCGTTCAGGACGGGGTTGGTGTACGTCTCGGAAGCCATCGGCTCCGAGGTCACTGGCTCCGGGGTAATCGGCTCCGGGGTCATTGGCTCACCGCCTTGCGGACCAGCGCGGCGGCGTCGGCACGGTCCGGGCGGCCGTCGGCGACGACGGTGACGACCCTGCGTACGACGGTCTCGCCCGGCGGGACCGGGAGCCGTTCGGTGTGCGCCAACGACGAGCCGACGCCCGGGTATTCGGCGGTGCGGACGAACCACGGGTCGCGGCGGGTCCGCTCGGTGGCGCCGGCGAAGATCAGTGTCCAGTCCGCCCCCGCCAGGGCGAGCCAGTCGGCGCGGGTGCCGTGGACCCGCGGCTCGCCCTCCTGGTCGGCGGTGAAGACGTCCGGGGCGGTGGACTCCTTGCGGGCCCGCCAGAAGAAGCCGCCGTAGGCCGCGCCGGGGCGGCCGTTGGTGGCAGGGCTGCCGATCGACAGCGGGCCCGGGGTGACATTGGTGAGGGAGAAGGTGAAGTCCAACGCCCAGGCGGAGTCGGTGAGTTCGACGGCAGCGACGGTGCGGCGCTCGCGCAGTAACTCGACGCCCCCGGCGATCCAGCGCAGTTCCTCGATGAAACCGTCGGGGTCGCGGAGCTGGAAGGAGGCGTGGCGCTGGGTGCCGTGGTCGGCGAGTTCGGTCGGGCCCCGGTCGCGGACGTAGGTGCGTCCGCCCCAGAAGTTGTGCCCCTCGACGTCGGGAACGGCGACACCGACGCCGAGGTGGTGGAGATGGTCGGCCGGACTCAGTTCGGTGACCGCCGTGCCGGCCAGGGTGGTGACGGGGTGCAGATAGGGGCGCGGGGCAACGGTGATCGGCAGTTCGGGGCGGGTGACGTAGCGGCCGACCGGGCGGCCCGCGACGCGCAGGACCAGGGTGTCGTCGGTCGTCATGTGCTCACCTCTTTCGGTGGCGCCCAGGCGGCGCCCAGCTCGGAGTAGAGGGCGAGGGACTCGGCCGAGGCGGCGACCAGGCCGTCGATGCCGCGCACCGCCCGGCGCTCCTCGTCGGGCAGGAAGTACCAGACTTCGGAGGGGAGTTGAGCCGGGTCCTCGGCCACTCGAATCGCCTCGACGACCTTCATGAAGGCGCCCGTCTCATTCGGCTCGACCAGCAGGGCGGCGCCGGTGGTGAGGTGCTCGACCAGGTTCTCCAGCAGGTCGGTGCTGCCGTACTCGCTCTCCTGCGGACCGTGGTCCGCCCGCTGCACCAGCACCCGGTCGAGCTTGTACCAGTAGGTGATCCGGCCGCTGTCGCCGTGCACCACGACATACGGCTCCCCCGGCTCCTCGGCGCACAGCGTGGCGGCGACGGTGACCGGGCCGCGCGCGGTGTTCACACGGACGCACGAGGTGTCGTCGGACTCGATGTCGTTGGCGCGCAGCAGCTCGGTCTCGATGCCGGTGACGTCCTCGGCGCGGGTGGTGCCGAGCAGGGCGAGCCCGGTGGCGACGGCGTGCGCGAGGGGGTTGGTGAGCACCCCGTCCACCACGTCGACGCCGTTCAGGCGCCGCTTCCCGGCCCAGGGCGCCCGCCGGTAGTACGACTCCGCACGCGCCCAGGCCCCGGCTCCGCCCACGCCCACGACCTCTCCGATCGCGCCCTCGGCGAGCAGCTTCCGGATCGCGGGCACGGCGTGCGAGCCCAGCGACTGGAAGCCGATCTGGCAGACCGTGCCGGCCGCGGCGACCCCGTCCGCCATCCGCCGGAACTCGGCGTACGACGGCGCGGGCGGCTTCTCCAGGAGCAGGTGCACGCCCCGCTCGGCCGCGATCAGGGCCAGGTCGGTGTGGGTCGGGATCGGCGTGCAGATCACGGCGACGCGGGCACCGGTGGAGTCGAGCAGGGCGGCGAAGTCGGCGGACTGCTCGGGCAGTTGACCCCCGAACCCACCCCCGAGCTCCTCCTCGGTCAGCGGTGTCAGCTCGCAGATCCCCACGAGTCGTACGAGCCCCTTGTCCTGGAGCCTGCGGATGTTCTCGACGTGCCAGCGGCCGTGGCCGCGCGCACCCGCGAGAACGACGGGAACGGGGATGCTGCTCATGGGATTCTCCCTGCGCTGTCGATCTTTGTGTGCAGGGTAGGTCGTCGGCTCATCCCTTCACCGCCCCCGCGCTGAAGCCGGTGATCAGCCACTTCTGGATGAAGGCGAACACGAGCACGACGGGTACGGCCGCGATGATGCCGCCCGCGGCGAGCGCACCGAGGTCGACGCTGTCCGCGCTCATCAGCGTGTTGAGGCCGACCGGGATTGTCTGCTTGCCCTGGTCGGAGAGGAACATCAGGGCGAACAGGAAGTGGTTCCAGGCGTGCACGAAGGCGAAGGAGCCGACGGCGATCAACCCGGGCCGCAGCAGCGGGAGTACGACGATCCGGAAGGCGGTGAGGCGGTTGCAGCCGTCGACCCAGGCGGCCTCCTCCAGGGAGTAGGGCACGTTCCGGATGAACCCGCTGATGAGAATCATCGACAGCGGCAGCTGGAAGACGGTCTCGGCGATGACCACGCTGGACAGCGAGTTGATCATCCGCAGGTTGGCGAAGATCTCGAAGAGCGGGACCAGCAGCAGCGCGCCCGGCACGAACTGGGTGCACAGCAGCGCGAGCATGAAGGTCCGCTTGATCCGGAAGTCGAACCGGGCGAGGGCGTATCCGCCGGCGAGGGCGACCAGGGTCGTCATCACCAGCGTGGAGACGCCGACCAGCACGCTGTTCTGGAAGTAGGTGCCGAACGCCCGCTCGTTCCAGACCTTTTCGAAGTGCTCGAAGGTCATCGGCCAGGGCACCAGGGAGGTCGAGCCGGCCGGGCGCAGGGCGAAGAGGAGGATCCAGTAGAAGGGGATCAGGGTGAAGACGAGGTAGATCGACAGGGGGACATAGATCTGCCAGCGGGGTGCCTCGTCCCAGGCGCGGCGCCTGCCCCGTGTGTCGGTGGGCGGGGGCTCGACCCGCTCGGGAGCGGGGGCGATCTCGGTGATCACTTCTCACCACCTCCGAACTTGCTCAGCCGCAGATAGACGATCGAGCAGAAAAGCAGGATCACGAACGCGACCGTGGTCAGGGCCGAGGCGTAGCCGAAGTTGTGGGCGTCCACGCTGGTGTTGGCGATGTAGAGGGGCAGGGTCGTGGTCTCGCCGGCCGGTCCGCCGCCGGTGAGGGTGTAGAGCAGGTCGACGTTGTTGAACTCCCACACGGCGCGCAGCAGCGTCGACAGCACGATGGCGTCCTTGAGGTGGGGCAGCGTGATGTGCCAGAACTGCTGGAGGCGGCGCGCCCCGTCGACCTCGGCGGCCTCGTACAGGTCCTTCGAGACGGACTGGAGGTCGGCGAGGATGAGGATCGCGAAGAAGGGGACCCCGCGCCAGAGATCGGCGACTATGGCTGCCGGGAAGACCGTCGAGGTGTCCGACAGCCAACTGGTGCCGTACGAGCCGATGCCCAGGTCCGCGAGGTAACGGGTCACGCCCGTCTGGGAGTTGTAGAGCAGCACCCAGATCGCGGAGGTCAGTACGCCGGAGACGGCCCACGGGGAGAACACCAGCGCGCGGCCGACGGCCCGTCCGACGAAGGTCTGGTTGACGATCAGGGCCAGCGCCAGACCGAAGAGCAGTTGCAGTCCCACCTCGACGATCACCCATTTGGCGCTGAAGGTCAGGGTGTCCCAGAACTGCGGGTCGTCGGTGAAGGCGTGCACGAAGTTGTCGAAGCCCGCGTAGCCGTTGCGCCACGGCTTGGTGGGGTTGTAGTTCTGCAGGCTGTAGTAGAAGACGCTGATCACCGGGTAGGCGATGAAGCCCAGCATCAGCAGCGCCGCCGGGGCGATCAGCAGGTAGGGCAGCCTGCGGGGCGTGGCGGAGGCACGGCGTCGCCGGGGTGGCGCGGGCGGTTTCGCCACGGCTGCGGCTTGGGCCATGACTGTTCTCCGTTCCAGTGGGGCGGGTGCAGCGGGTGCGGGTGCGGGTGTGGTTCGGGTGCAGGAAGCGCTTGCTCGACGGGCGTGCGGAGCGGGCGCGCGAAACGGGCGTGCGGGAGGTGCGGTGCTCAACCGGCGTACGGGTCCGGCACTTCGCCCGGCCGGGCCAGGAACTCGAAGTCGCAGCCGGTGTCGGCCTGGGTGATCTGTTCGTTGTAGAGCGCGCCGTAGCCGCGCTCGTACCGTGCGGGCGGCGGTGTCCACTCCGCCCGGCGGCGCGCCAACTCCTCGTCGTCCACGTTGAGTTGGAGGCTGCGGCCCTCGACGTCCAGCGTGATGCTGTCCCCGGTGCGGACCAGGGCGAGCGGTCCGCCGACGTACGACTCGGGCGCCACGTGCAGCACGCAGGTACCGTAACTCGTGCCGCTCATCCGGGCGTCGGAGATCCGGACCATGTCCCGCACCCCCTGCTTGAGCAGGTGGTCGGGGATCGGCAGCATGCCGTACTCGGGCATGCCGGGGCCGCCCTTGGGACCGGAGCCGCGCAGGACCAGGACACTGTCGGCGGTGATGCCCAACTCCGGTTCGTTGATGGTGCGTTGCAGGGTGCGGTAGTCGTCGAAGACGACCGCGGGACCGGTGTGCTTGAGCAGGTGCGGCTCGGCGGCGATGTGCTTGATGACGGCGCCGTCCGGGCAGAGGTTGCCGCGCAGCACGGCCACCCCGCCCTCGCTCGCGACCGGGTTGTCGCGCGGCCGGATGACGTCGTCGTCGTGCACCTGCGCGCCGTCGAGCTGCTCCCGCAGGGTGTCGTACGAGACCGTCGGCCGGTCCAGGTGGAGCAGGTCCGTGATCCGGGAGAGGAACCCGGGCAGCCCGCCGGCGAAGTGGAAGTCCTCCATGAGGTACGTCCGTCCGCCGGGCCGCACGTTCGCCAGCACCGGCACCGTGCGGGCGACCCGGTCGAAGTCGTCGAGGGTGAGCCGGACGCCGGACCGGCCCGCCATGGCGATCAGATGGATCACGGCGTTGGTGGAGCCGCCGAGGCCGAGCACGGTGGTGACGGCGTCCGCGTAGGCGTCCGCGGTGAGGATGTCGCTCAACTTCCGGTCCCGGTGGACCAGTTCGACGATACGAAGGCCCGCGGCGGCGGCCATCCGGTCGTGCCCGGAATCGACGGCCGGGATGCTGGACGCGCCCGGGACCGTGACGCCGAGCGCCTCGGCGGCGGCCGTGAGCGTGGACGCCGTACCCATCGTCATGCAGTGGCCGGGCGAGCGGGCCAGGCCGCTCTCCAGTTCGGTCATCTCGCAGTCGCCGATGAGTCCTGCGCGCTTGTCGTCCCAGTACTTCCACATGTCGGTGCCGGAGCCGAGCACCTCGCCCCGCCAGTGCCCCGGCAGCATCGGCCCGGCCGGCACGAAGACGGCCGGCAGGTTTACGCTCGCGGCGCCCATGAGCAGCGCGGGGGTCGACTTGTCACAGCCGCCCATGAGCACGGCACCGTCGACGGGATACGACCGCAGCAGCTCCTCGGTCTCCATGGCGAGGAGGTTGCGGTAGAGCATCGGGGTCGGCTTCTGGAAGGTCTCGCTGAGGGTCGAGACCGGGAACTCCAGGGGGAATCCGCCGGCCTGCCACACCCCGCGCTTCACGGCCTGTGCGCGATCACGGAGGTGCACATGGCAGGGATTGATGTCCGACCAGGTGTTGAGGATCGCGATGACGGGCTTGCCGAGGTGCTCCTCGGGGAGGTAGCCGAGCTGGCGGGTGCGGGCCCGGTGGCTGAAGGAGCGCAGCCCGTCGGTGCCGTACCACTGGTGGCTTCTGAGCTCTTCCGGTGCCTTCATACGGACCACCCGGCGGCTATCTCGGCGACCTCGGCGCGCTCGCTCTCCGGCAGGGGCCTGCTGGGCGGCCGTACGTCACGGCGGCACAGGCCGAGGGACGCAAGCGCTTCCTTGACGATCGTGACGTTGTTGGCGGAGCCGTTCTCCGCACGCAGTTCCTCGAACCGGCGGATCTGCTCCCACACCTTCATCGCCCCGGGGTAGTCCCCTGATCGAAGCGCTTCGATCATGTTCAGCGAAACGGCCGGGGCGACGTTCACGAGCCCCGAGGTGAAGCCGGTGGCGCCCGCCGAGAAGTAGGAGGGCGCGTACGGTTCGGCCAGCCCGGCCACCCACACGAAGCGTTCGAGCCCCGCGTCCCGGGCGAAGGCGGCGAAGCGGGCGGCGTCGGGGACGGCGTACTTGACGCCGATGACGTTCGGGCAGTCGTCGGCGAGTTCGGCGAGGCGGGCGCCGGGCAGTTGGGCGTTGCGGATGTACGGGACGACGCCCAGGTCGGGCACGGCCTCGGCGATGGCGCGGTGGTAGTCGACCCAGCCGCCCTGGGAGACGTACGGGTGGACGGGCTGATGGACCATCACCATCTGGGCGCCGCGCTCCTGGGCGTGCCGCGCGGCGGCGACGGCGGTGGGCACGTCGTGGCCGACGCCGACGAGGACCGCGGCCCGCTCGCCCGCCTCGTCGATGGTCAACTCGGTGACGAGCTGCCGCTCTTGGGGGGTCAGGGCGTAGAACTCGCCGGTGTTCCCGTTGGGCGTGAGGATGCGAACCCCGCCGTCGAGCAGGCGGCGCAGCAGCGCCCGGTGGGCATCCTGGTCGACCGTGCCGTCCTCGGCGAAGGGGGTCACCGGGATCGCCACCACGTCGGCCAGGGCCGCCCGTCGGGTCTCGAAGGCCGCCGTCATGCCCGCCCGTCCTCTCTCTGGGACCCCGACTCCGCGTCGGGGAAGGCCCGTTGCACGAACGACTCGATGTGGGCGTGCAGCGCGGTCGCCGCGCCGTCCGCGTCGCCGTCGAGGGCGAGCCGCAGGATCTCGCGGTGCTCGCCGGCCTCCCGCTCCCAGGAGGGCGAGGCGGCCCAGGCGACGGCGGAGACGAGGGCGGCCTGGTCGCGGACCTCGTCGAGCATCCGGCCGAGCAGCGGGTTGCCGCACGGCAGGTAGAGGGCGCGGTGGAACTCCCGGTTGGCGAGCGAGCGTTCGGCGGTGTCGGAGGCGTCGTCGGCCTTGGTGAGGGCGTCGCGTGCGGCGGCCAGTGAGGCTCCGCGGAGCACCGACCGCTTCAGCGCCTCGGGTTCGAGCAGCAGTCGTACGTCGTAGACCTCGCGCGCCATGTCCGCGTCCACCATGCGCACCGTGACGCCCTTGTACTGGTTCATCACGACGAGCCCGGTCCCGGCCAGGGTCTTGAGCGCCTCGCGCACCGGGGTCTTGGACACCCCGAAGGACGCGGCCAGCTCGGTCTCGACCAGGGCCTGACCGGGCGTCAACTGCCCGGTGAGGATGCGGTGTTTGATCGCGTCCAGCACGAACTGCGTGCGGGACGGAATCGGCATGGGCACAGAGGTCATGCGCGCCTCTCGGATCTCACATATCGCGTCTCATATATGACGTACGAAGTACGACGCGTTGAAAGTAGGAGCGGGCGCATGGTTCGTCAATGCTTCGGACAAAGGAAGTTGGGATTGCCCGGGTTCAGCGCTCCCAGCCCGGGTTCCGTCCGCTGAGACCCACCGCGCGGTCCAGCAGGGGCGCGTCCGCCGGTACCGGGACCACCGGGCCGAAGATGCCGCCGCCCCGGCTCGGGTCCTCGGCCGCGGCGAGCAGGAAGTCGTGCGCGACCCGGAGCGCGGCCGGGTCGGGTTCGTACGGCTGACCGGTGGCGCGGGCCAGGTCCCAGCCGTGGATGACCAGTTCGTCGACGGCGACGGCACCGGCGATCTCGCCCGGCAGGTCCAGGCCGCCCGCGCGGGTCATACCGGTCCACGCGGCCGGGTCGCGCCAGGCGTCGGCGAGTTCGTCGAGCACCTTGGGCAACTCCTCGCGCCAGCCGGGCCCGATGTCCGGCACGGCGTCGTTCGGGTTGGTGTCGGTGGTGGCACCCAGGTCCTTGCGGCCGGCGTCGCGGAAGGCGACGGACAGCCCGGCGAGGTGCCCCAGGATGTTGCGCACGGCGCTCTCCGGACAGGGCGTCCGGTCCGCCAGCTGTCCGTCGGTGACACCCTCGGCGAGCCGGGCGATCACGCGGGCCTGCGGTCCGAGGTCGAGGGGGTGGTCGGTCATGGGCTGCTCCTCACGGTTCACGGTTCTTCGTCAGGGTGGACCGGCCCCGGCCCCGAAACTCATCGCGCCCCACGCCACCACCCCCGCGGATAGGGCACCTGCCCGATCCCGCCCCCGGCCCCTTAGGCCCACGATGACCAGGCATGACGACATCGAGATGGACGGTGACACGGGTCCTGCGCGACCGCGCCGCGGGGCTGTACCTGGCCGGGGTCGTGGTCTCCGGGTTCGGCACCTCCGCGCTGTGGCTGGTGTCCGGCGTGTGGGTCAAGGAACTGACCGGCTCGGACGGGCTGGCCGCGCTCTGCCTGGTCGCCATGTGGCTGCCCACGCTCGCCGGCCCCCTGCTCGGCACGCTCGCCGACCGCACCCGCCGCAAACCCCTGCTGATCGGCGCGAACCTCCTGCCGGCGGCCCTCCTGCCCACCCTCTTCGCCGTCGACTCCCCCGCCCGTCTGTGGCTGCTCTACACGGTCCTGTTCGTGTACGGCGCCACGGGCGTCGTCCATGACGCGGCGGAGTCGGCACTCGCGACCGCCGCGGTCGCCCCGTCCCTGCTCGGCGACTTCAACGGCCTGCGCATGACGGCGAACGAGGGCATGAAGCTGGTCGCCCCGCTGGCCGGCGCGGGCCTGTTCACGGTGTACGGCGGCCCGGCCGTCGCCCTCCTCGACGCGCTCACGTTCGTCCTGGCCACGGGCGTGTACGCGCTCGTGCCGGTCCGCGAGGAGAAACCCCGCCGCCCCACCACCGACTGGCGCGCCCGCACCGTCGAGGGGACCCGCCACCTCTGGGCGCACCCACGTCTGCGCCCCCTGGTCCTGGCGGCCGGCGCCACGATGTTCTGCGCGGGCCTGAGCGGGTCACTCCTCTACGCCGTCATCGACAGCCTCGGCCGGCCGCCCTCCTACGCCGGTGTCCTGTATGCCGTCCAGGGCGCAGGATCGGTCGCCGTGGGGCTGGCCGGCGGGCCGCTCATGCGCCGGCTCGGCGAGCGCCGGTTCGCGGCGGCCGGCATCGCCCTCACGGGGCTCGCGGTGGCGGTGCGGGCCGTCCCTGCCGATCCGGTGGCCCTCGCGTCCGGCGCGATGAGCGGGGTGGGTCTGCCCTGCGTCCTGATCGCCGCGCTGACCCTCGTACAGCGCGAGACACCGGACGCCCTGCTGGACCGCACGACCGCGACCGCCAACACCCTGATGTTCACGCCGAACGTGCTCGGGCTGGCGCTGGGCGCGGCCGTGGTCGAAGTGACCGACCACCGGCTGGTGTTGGCGGTCCTGGGCGTGACGCTGCTGACGACGGCCGGCTGTCTGGCCCGCACCCGACGCACGCCGAAGGAGCCCGTCTCAGGTCACCTCCGGACGTCGGCGACCACCTGACTCAGGACCCGCCGAGCACCGACCGCACGGCCTCCAGGTCCGCGTCCGACCCCAACCCCGCGTGATAGAGCCGCAGTTCCGTGGCTCCCAG
The DNA here is from genome assembly GCF_044750545.1 of Streptomyces sp. NPDC088794. NCBI lineage: Bacteria > Bacillati > Actinomycetota > Actinomycetes > Kitasatosporales > Streptomycetaceae > Streptomyces > Streptomyces sp. NPDC088794. The sequence goes on from NZ_JBIVKB010000020.1 coordinate 139,342, forward strand.
CTCCTCCGCCCGTGCCGCGTCCGCGGCGAGCGTCCCCGGGCTGCCGCCCATGCCCGACACGACGGTGAAGTTGGCGGCGATCACCGCGCCCTCGCGGCCCTGCTCGGCGAACGGGGTCAGCAGGCCCGTACCGCCGGTGCAGGGGACGACCACGCCGTCGGCGACCGAGAGGATGTGCGCGGGGTCGACGCCGACGTTGGCGCCGACGTGGTACGTCACCGGGTCGGCGTGCAGCAGCACTTGGAAGCCGTCGGGCGCGGCGGCGCGTACCGCCGCGATCGCCTCCTCCTGGAGCGTGCGGGCCCGTTCGTCGCGCCACGCGCGCGTGGCCGCCGCCTTCTCCTCGCCGAGCAGCTTCTCGACGCCCGTCCAGCCTCCGTCGTCCGGGGCGCCCCGCCACAGCGGCTCCAGTGACTCCCGTACGGCGGCGGCCAGTTCGTCGGCGTCCAGGCCGCCTTGGGCCTCGTAGCCCTCACGGCAGGTGGGGCAGAAGCAGAGCGACATCAGGTACTGGCCGGCGTCGCCGAGGCCGACCCCGGCGGTCTTGTCGTGGGCGTGCAGGTGCTGGAGCCCGTACCAGCCGAGGGATTCGAGTTCGGTGCCGTGCGCGCCGGGGCGGACGGCTGCCTCGGCGGCCAGGTCGACGAGGTACGCGCGCGTGGCGGGCTGGGCGATGCAGGGGGCCCACGGGTAGCGGTCGCCGTAGGCGTTGACGACCGAGGTGTCCGGACGGTCCGCGCCCAGACGGGAGTTGTGCGCGAGGACGACCCAGGTGTGCACCTCCAGGCCCGCGTCCGCGAGGGCGGCGGCGGCCTCGCCGTACGCGTCCCCTGGCGCCCAGTCCCCTGCCGCGTACGGGCGCAGGGTGCGGCCGTTCCAGCGGTCGTCGGCCGGGTAGAGCACGGCCGCGTGTTCGGCGGTGACGATGCGGTGGCGCGGATGGCGTGGGGTCAACGCGCGCGTGGAGTGGTACGCGGAGGCCAGCGTCGCCTGCCGTACCCCGAGCCCGGCGATGAACTCGGCCGCCCCCGGGTCCCCGTTGACGTCCCAGGGGTAGACGAACGCCGACGCCTTCACATGTCCTCCTCGACGAGTGCGTACCCGCGCTCGATCAGCTGGGCGAGCTGCTTCACATGTTCCTCCGCCGGTTCGTGCAGCGGCGGCCGGACCTCCCCCACATCCAGCCCGCGCATCCGCACCCCGGCCTTGACCAGCGAGACGGCGTAACCGCGGCCCTGGGCGCGCAGTTCGACGAAGGGCCGGTAGAAGCCGTCGAGGAGGCGGTTCGCGGTGGCGTCGTCGCCGGTGGCGAGGGCCTGGTGGAAGGCGAGGGCGATCTCGGGGACGAAGCAGAAGACGGCGGAGGAGTAGAGCGTGATGCCGATGCCGCGGTAGGCGAGCTGGGTCTGCTCGGCGGTCGGCAGTCCGTTGAAGTAGAGGAAGTCGCCGGGGACTTCGGTGCGTACGGTGCTCACGATCCGCTGCATGAGGTCGAGGTCGCCGAGCCCGTCCTTGAAGCCGATGATCCCGCCCGTGCGGGCCAGTTCGACCACCGATTCCGGGGTGAACACGGCGTTGTCGCGCTGGTAGACGATCACCGGCAGCTCGGTCGCGGCGGCCACCTCGCGGTAGTGCCGCAGCAGCCCCGCCTGTCCGGCGACCACGAGGTAGGGCGGCATGGCGAGCAGCCCGTCGGCGCCGGCCGCGGCCGCGAGACGCGCGTAGCGGACGGCGAGCGCGGTGCCGTAGCCGGCGCCCGCGACGACCGGCACGCGCCCGTCCGTGGCCTCGACGGCGGCCCGTACACAGGCCTCGAACTCCTCGGGTGTCAGCGCGTGGAACTCTCCGGTGCCGCAGCAGGCGAACACGGCCGCGGCCCCCGCCTCCACCCCGCGCCGCACGTGCGCGCGGTACACGTCGAGATCGACCGAGCCGTCCGGTCCGTAGGCGGTGACGGGGAAGAACAGCGGCCCGCTGGGGATGCTGAGTCGAGCGGCGAGAGGGGCTGGCGTCACGGGCTCTCCCTGGGACAGGCGCGTACGTTCTTCTGATCGATGTCTACATCCCTGAACATCGTCACACTATGGAGCCTGCTCCGGACCGGTCAAGCGCGCAACCGGGCAACACGAGAACGGGAAAGAGGCAGAAAGAGAGTGGATTCGCCGACTCCGCGCAACACTTGACGAAGCACGTGAACGATCCTTAGCGTGTCTATGAATGTGAATGCCGTCCATACATGCGCCCGAGGAGATCCGAGGATGCCCGCTCCCCGCACCGTTCTGCTGACCGGCGCCGCCGGCGGACTAGGCACCCTGATGCGGGAGCTGCTCCCGGCCTACGGCTACGAACTGCGCCTGCTCGACATCCGCCCCGTCGAGGGCGCGCCGGACGCGATCATCGCGGACCTCGCCGACACGGCGGCCCTGCGCGAGGCGGTGCGGGGTGTCGACGCGATCATCCACCTCGCGGGGATCTCCCTGGAAGCCCCCTTCGAGAAGATCCTCAAGGCGAACATCGAGGGGACCTACAACCTGTACGAGGCCGCGCGGAAGGAGGGCGTGGAGCGGATCGTCTTCGCCTCCTCCAACCACGCGGTGGGCTTCACCCCGCGCCCCGAGGGCGAGGCGCCGCACGAGCCGGGCGCGCTGATCCCGATCGACACCCCGCGCCGACCGGACACCTTCTACGGTCTGTCCAAGTCCTTCGGCGAGGATCTCGCGCAGCTCTACTTCGACCGGCACGGTCTGGAGACGGTGTCGGTGCGCATCGGCTCCTGCTTCCCGGAGCCGTCCAGCGTGCGCATGCTGTCGGTGTGGATGAGCCCGGCCGACGGCGCCCGCCTCTTCCACGCGGCCCTCACCGCAGAGAACGTCGGCCACACCGTCGTCTACGGCTCCTCCGCCAACACCCGCCTGTGGTGGGACCTTTCGACCGCAAGGGCGCTCGGCTACGACCCGCAGGACGACTCGGAGCCGTACGCGGAGAAGCTGATCGCCGACCAGGGCGAGCTGGACCCGGCGAACGTGGCGCACGCCTATCTGGGCGGCCACTTCGTCAACGACCCGCCGATCTGGCCGTACTGAGCACCCGCAGCCGTCTTGAACACCTGCGTCAGCCGAGCCCGTGCCGGCGCAGGAACGCGTCGGCCAGGCCGTCGGTGAACGCCTCGCCGATCGGCTCGTCACTCACCAGTACGCGGTAGTAGAGCGGACCCACGAGCCGGCTCGCCTCCGCCTCGATGTCGAGGCCGGCGGGCAACAGGCCCGCGTCCAGGGCGCGTTGCAGCACCTCCCGGTCGCGGAGGCGCTGCGGGCCCAGGCACCTGGAACGGAAGTCGCGGGCGAACGCCGGATCCAGCTGGGCCTGCGCGATCAGCGCCCGGAAGACGGCTCCGGGGTCCGACTCGCCCAGGAACCAGGCCAGTTGGCGCAGGTAGTCGCGCAGGTCGCGGGCGAGGTCGCCGGTGTGGGGCGGGGTCAGATCCTCGACGGCATCCTGGAGAAGCGCGTCCATGAGGATGTCCGTCTTGGCGCTCCACCACCGGTAGAGGGTCTGCTTGGCCACGCCCGCCCGCGCCGCGATGCCCTCCATCGTGACGGCCGCGAAGCCCTTCTCGACCAGCAGGTCGTCGGCCGCCTCCAGCACCGCCTGCCGGGCCTCCTCGCTGCGCCCGTGCCGGTTGCCGTGGTGCCGCCGCCCGGTGCCGCCGGTGCCGCCCGACTCCTCGGCGCGCGCAACAGATGTCATCCCGCCTCCCTCACCCTGGCGATTCCTCACCTCACCGGCCGATCGCCCCGCTGAGGATATTCCTTCTAGAATTGACGCAACGTTGCGTCTACTCTAGACCGCCATGACACCAAGCAACTCGACAACGCCCACACCCACCACCACCCACTCCCTCGCCGACCCCCGCATCAAGGCCGTCCTCAGCCGCCTCTTCGAGGGCGCCGAGCAGGACGGCACCACCGCCGCCCGCATGGGCGAGGCCCTTCCCGACGATTTCGGGTCCCTCTCACCCCAGGAGCAGGCCGACGCGGCGGCCGGGATCTACATGCCGATCTCCGCCGCGGGCGGAACGCTGCTCTACAACCTGGTGCGGGCCGTGCGCCCGGCCACGGTGGTCGAGTTCGGCATGTCCTTCGGGATCTCCACGCTGTACCTGGCCGCGGCCGTACGGGACAACGGCACCGGACGGGTCGTGACCACGGAGCTCAGCGCGGACAAGATCGCCGCGGCCCGCGCGACCTTCGCCGAGGCAGGCCTGGACGACCTGATCACCGTGCTGCCGGGCGACGCCCGCGACACCCTCGGCGCCCTGGAGCCTGCCCCGGACCTCCTGCTCCTGGACGGCTGGAAGGACCTCTGCCTGCCCGTCCTGCGCCTGCTGGAGCCGCGCCTGCGCCCCGGCACGCTCGTCGTGGCCGACGATGTCGACCTGCCGAACCTGCGCCCGTATCTCGACCACGTACGTGATCCGGCGAACGGCTACGAGAGCGTCACGTTTCCGGTCGAGGACGGCATGGAGATCAGCTGCCGGCTCTGAGCGACGGCGTGAAAGAGACGCTCCTGGACGGCGGGCGGGCACCGAACGGGCCCGCCCGCCCGGGTGTTCGGGCAGTCGGCGTGCCCGTTCCCACGCCCTCGGCGGCTGCCGCGCAGGTCCGAGGCGGGCACTCCGCCCGGCAAACGGGCACACACGGGCAGCATCGGACCCGCAACAGACCTGGTCAGTGGTGGAATGCCGCTGTACAACTTCCTCCAAGGGCCGCACCGGGCCCGAACGGGCAAAGGCGCGCGTGGGAAGCAGGTGTCGGCCATGGAAGCGAGAACGGCGGAAGAACGCCAGCGGGAGATCGTGCGGGCCGCGCGTGCCGGCGGATCCGTCGACGTCACCGCGCTCGCCGCCGAACTGGGCGTGGCCAAGGAGACCGTACGACGGGATCTGCGCGCCCTGGAGGACCACGGCCTGGTCCGCCGTACGCACGGCGGGGCGTACCCCGTGGAGAGCGCCGGGTTCGAGACGACGCTCGCCTTCCGCGCCACCAGTCACGTACCCGAGAAGCGCCGGATCGCGGCCGCCGCGGCCGAGCTGCTCGGGGACGCCGAGACCGTCTTCGTCGACGAGGGCTTCACCCCCCAGCTCATCGCCGAGGCACTGCCCAGGGAGCGGCCGCTGACCGTGGTCACCGCGTCCCTGCCGGTCGCGGGCGTGCTCGCCGAGTCCGAGAACACCTCGGTCCTGCTGCTCGGCGGCCGGGTCCGGCACGGCACCCTCGCCACCGTCGACCACTGGACCACGAAGATGCTGGCCGGGTTCGTCATCGACCTGGCCTACATCGGCGCCAACGGCATCTCCCGCGAACACGGCCTGACCACGCCCGACCCCGCGGTCAGCGAGGTCAAGGCGCAGGCCATCCGTGCGTCCCGCCGCACGGTCTTCGCGGGCGTGCACACCAAGTTCGGGGCGGTCAGCTTCTGCCGGTTCGCGGAGATCGGCGCGCTGGAGACGATCGTCACGAGCACGCTGCTCCCGTCGGCCGAGGCCCACCGCTACTCACTGCTCGGGCCACAGGTCATCCGCGTCTGAAAGTCCAACTGACACACCTGAGGGCACATCCATGCCCTGATGAACCCTCTTTCTCCTCATACGTCCAGGAGCGATCCATGCGAACCCAGAGCCGACGACGGCCCGCGCGAGCCACGCTCGCCATGGCCGCCGCAGGGACGCTGCTCGCCCCGCTGCTCTCCGGCTGTTGGGTCGGGGCAGGCGGGTCCGGTTCCGGCGGCAACTCCGTCAACGTCCTGATGGTCAACAACCCGCAGATGGTGGAGCTGCAGAAACTCACCGCCTCGCACTTCACCAAGGAGACCGGCATCAAGGTGAACTTCACCGTGCTGCCGGAGAACGACGTCCGCGACAAGATCAGCCAGGACTTCGCCAACCAGGCCGGCCAGTACGACGTGGCGACGCTCAGCAACTACGAGATCCCGATCTACGCCAAGAACGGCTGGCTGCACGAGATGAACTCGTACGTGGCCAAGGACCCCGGCTACGACGAGCAGGACGTCCTCAAGCCGATGCGGCTGTCGCTCACGGCCGACGACGGCAAGCTCTACGGCCAGCCCTTCTACGGCGAGTCGTCCTTCCTGATGTACCGCAAGGACGTGTTCGCCAAGGAGGGCCTGACCATGCCGGCCCACCCCACCTGGACCCAGATCGCCGACCTGGCCGCGAAGGTGGACGGCGCCGAGCCCGACATGAAGGGCATCTGCCTGCGCGGACTGCCCGGTTGGGGCGAGGTGATGGCCCCGCTCACGACGGTGGTGAACACCTTCGGCGGCACCTGGTTCACCAAGGACTGGAAGGCGCAGCTGAACTCCCCCGAGTTCGAGAAGGCGACGAAGTTCTACGTCGACCTGGTCCGCAAGCACGGCGAGTCCGGCGCCGCCCAGTCCGGGTTCGCCGAGTGCCTCAACAACATGACCCAGGGCAAGGTCGCCATGTGGTACGACGCCACCAGCGCGGCCGGCTCCCTGGAGGCCTCGGACTCCCCCGTCAAGGGCAAGCTCGGCTACGCTCCGGCGCCGGTCGAGAAGACCGACTCCTCGGGCTGGCTCTACACCTGGGCCTGGGGCATCCAGAAGGCGTCCCGCAACCCCGACAAGGCCTGGCAGTTCGTCTCCTGGGCGTCCAGCAAGCAGTACGAGGAACTGGTCGGCGAGACCAGTGGCTGGCCCAACGTGCCTGCCGGCAAGCGCGCTTCGACGTACGCGAACGCCGACTACCGCAAGTCCGCCGCCTCCTTCCAGGAGATGACGAAGGAGGCCATCGAGGGCGCCAAGCCCGATGACCCGGGGGTGCAGCCGCGCCCCGCACCCGGCATCCAGTTCGTCGGCATCCCGGAGTTCACCGACCTCGGCACCAAGGTCTCCCAGGAGATCAGCGCGGCCATCGCCGGACGCCAGTCCGTCGACTCGGCCCTGAAGAAGGCCCAGAAACTCGCCGAGAAGATCTCGAAGGAGTACGAGGGGCGATGAGCGCAACGACAACGGCCCCCCTGGCCGCAACTCCCGTACGCACCACCCACCAGCCCCCCGCCCGGCTGCGCGCCTGGGCCACCCGGGCCCCGCTGCTGCCCGCCCTGGTCTTCATGATCGTGGTGACCCAGCTGCCGTTCGTGGCGACCCTGGTCATCTCGTTCTTCGACTGGAACGCGCTGTACCCGGACGCCCGGCACTTCACCGGCGTCGACAACTACCAGGAGGTCCTGAGCGACCCGGACCTGCGCCACTCGGTGTGGACGACGGTCCTGCTGACGGTCGCGGTCGTGCTGGTCAGCCTGATCCTCGGGCTGGTCCTCGCGCTGCTCCTGGACCGCAGGTTCCGCGGCCGGGGCTTCGTCCGCACCCTGCTGATCGCGCCCTTCCTGGTCGTCCCGGTGGCCGCCGCGCTGCTGTGGAAGCACGTGCTCTACAACCCCGAATACGGCTTGCTGAACGGGTTGTTGCACTACGTCGGCGGGCCGCAGCCGGACTGGATCTCCAACACCCCGCTGCTCGCCGTGGAGGCCTCGCTGGTCTGGCAGTGGACACCGTTCATGATGCTGATCCTGCTGGCCGGCCTACAGAGCCGGGACAACGAGCAGATGGAGGCGGCCCGGGTCGACGGCGCGAGCGACTGGCAGGTCTTCCGCTATCTGACGCTGCCGCACCTGCGCCGCTACCTCGAACTCGGCGCGCTGCTGGGCTCGATCTACATCGTGCAGAACTTCGACGCGGTCTTCACCATCACGTCCGGCGGCCTGGGCACCGCCAACCTGCCCTACACCGTCTACCAGACCTTCTACCAGGCCCACGAGAACGGCCTCGCCTCGGCCGCCGGCGTCCTGGTGGTCATCGGCTCGATCATCATCGCGACCTTCGCCCTGCGCGTGGTGTCGTCCCTGTTCCGCGAGGAGGTGTCCCGCGCATGAGTTCCGTCGCCGTACGAACCTCCGCACGCCGCAAGGGAGTCGGGCTCGGTCTGGTCGCCTGGATCCTCGGCATCGTCTTCTTCCTGCCCATCGCCTGGATGGCGCTGACGTCCTTCCACTCGGAGACGGACGCGGCGAAGAACCCGCCCGCCTTCGGTGCCTCGCTCACCCTGGACGGCTATCGCGACTTCTTCGGCACCGGCGGCGGCGCGAGCCCCTGGCCGGCGCTGGCCAACTCGGTCGTGGCGTCGGTGGCTTCGACGCTCTTCGTCCTGGTGCTCGCGCTCCCGGCGGCGTACGCGCTGTCGCTGCGGCCGGTGAAGAAGTGGACGGACGTCCTGTTCTTCTTCCTGTCCACGAAGATGCTGCCGGTGGTGGCGGGCCTGCTGCCGATCTACCTGTTCGCCAAGAACACCGACATGCTGGACAACATCTGGCTGCTGGTCATCCTCTACACCTCCATGAACCTGCCGATCGCGGTGTGGATGATGCAGTCGTTTTTGGCCGAGGTCCCGGTGGCGATCATCGAGGCGGCGCGGGTGGACGGAGCACGCCTGCCGACGATCCTCACGCGCGTGGTGGCCCCGATCGCCCTCCCGGGCATCGCGGCGACCTCCCTGATCTGCTTCATCTTCAGCTGGAACGAACTCCTCTTCGCCCGGGTCCTGACCGGGGTGGTGGCGGAGACCGCGCCCGTCTTCCTGACCGGCTTCATCACCAGCCAGGGCCTGTTCCTGGCGAAGGTGTGCGCCGCGTCGCTCGTGATCTCCCTGCCGGTGCTCGCCGCGGGGTTCGCCGCCCAGGACAAGCTGGTCCAGGGCCTGTCGCTGGGAGCCGTCAAATGAAGGCCGCCGTCATCGAGTCCGTGGGCCGCGCCGTCGTCACCGAGGTCCCCGACCCGACACCCGGCCCGCGCGAGGTCGTCGTGGAGGTCGCCGCGTGCGGCCTCTGCGGGACCGATCTGCACATCCTCCAGGGCGAGTTCGCGCCCAAACTGCCGATCGTTCCGGGGCACGAGTTCGCGGGCCAGGTGGTCGGGGTCGGCACCCAGGTCACGGAGTTGGCGATCGGCGACCGGGTCGCGGTCGACCCGTCGCTCTACTGCCACGAGTGCCGCTACTGCCGCGACGGACACAACAACCTGTGCGAGCGATGGGCCGCGATCGGCGTCACCACGGCGGGCGGCGCCGCCCAGTTCGCGGTGGCACCCGTGGCGAACTGCGTGAAACTCCCCGAGCACGTCCGCACCCAGGACGCGGCCCTGGTGGAGCCCCTGTCGTGCGCGGTGCGCGGCTACGACGTCCTCAAGTCACGCCTCGGCGCGCACGTCCTGATCTACGGCTCGGGAACGATGGGCCTGATGATGCTGGAACTCGCCAAGCGGACCGGCGCGGCCAGCGTCGACGTCGTGGACCTGAACGCGGCCCGTCTGGAGACGGCCGTACGCCTCGGGGTGTCGGGGTCGGCGGCGAACCCGGACGAGCTGGACCGACCGCAGGGCTGGGACGTCGTGATCGACGCGACGGGCAACGCGGCGGCCATCCAGGACGGCCTGGACCGGGTGTCCAAGGCGGGCACGTTCCTCCAGTTCGGCGTGGCCGACTACGCGACGCGCGTGACCATCGACCCGTACCGCATCTACAACCAGGAGATCACCATCACGGGTTCGATGGCCGTGCTCCACAGCTTCGAACGCGCGGCGGAACTCTTCGCGAACGGGGTCCTGGACCCGGAGATCTTCATCAGCGACCGGATCCCGCTGGAGCGGTATCCGGAGGCGCTGGAGCAGTTCGCGGCGGGGGTGGGGCGGAAGATCATCGTCGTGCCGTAGGGGTACTGACCTGCTCTTTCGGGGAACGGGCGGATTGGCCGCTTGGTAAGGGAACAGTAAAGCGGCCTCGCTCGTTCTCCCGGCATGACAGCTATGACCCCCGGCTCGAACATCCCTCTCTCCACCGCCCGCGTCGCGGTGGACGTCGCCGCCCCGGTGCGGCTCGACGTTTCGGGCCTGCTGCTCACCGCCGACGGCAAGGTGCGCTCGGACGACGACTTCATCTTCTACAACCAGCCGAACGGACCGGGTGTGACGTACCGGTCGGGCGGCGGTACGGCACCGGACGCGATCGTCGTCGACACGGCGGCGGTCCCGCCCGGCATCGAGAAGATCGTGGTCACCGCCAGCCCGGACGCCCAGGGCCAGACCTTCCAGGGCATCGAGCCGACGGCCACGATCCGCGGCGCGGACGACAACAGCGTGCTGGCCACGTTCACGCCCCCGCAGCTCGGCACCGAGACGGCACTGGTGATCGTGGAGATCTACCTGCGCAACGGCGCGTGGAAGGCCCGCGCGGTCGGCCAGGGCTACTCCAACGGCCTCGCGGGCATCGCCACCGACTTCGGCGTCTCGGTGGAGGAGCCGGCCCCGGCGCCGGCCGCCCCGCCGCAGCCCACGCCCACGCCCACGCTCCAGACGCCGGTGGCCCCGCCGGCCCCGTCGCTGTCCCGCACCCCGCCGCCCCCGGCCGCGCCGCCCGCCCCCGCTGCCCCCGCCCCGGGCACCGGCAAGATCAACCTCGACAAGGGCCGCGTCAGCCTCCAGAAGAACCAGACGGTCTCCCTGGTCAAGGGCGGCCGTCCGCTGCTCTCCCAGGTCAAGATGGGCCTCGGCTGGGAGCCCGCCTACCGCGGCAAGGACATCGACCTCGACGCGTCGGTCATCGCCTACGGCCCGCAGCGCAACCACATCGACAGCTGCTACTTCGGCAAGCTGTCGATCCTGAACGGCGCGATCAAGCACTCCGGCGACAACCTCACGGGCGAGGGCGGTGGCGACGACGAGGTGATCGTGGTCGACCTCGGCCGCATCCCCCAGGAGGTCAGCGGCCTGGTCTTCACGGTCAACTCCTTCACCGGCCAGAAGTTCACCGAGGTCGCCAAGGCCTACTGCCGCCTGATCGACGCCGCCACCGGCGAGGAACTCGTCCGCTTCGACCTCACCAACGCCGAGGCCCAGACGGGCGTCATGATGGCGAAGCTCGTCCGGCAGTTCTCCGGCGAGTGGGACATGACCGCCATGGGCAACTTCGTGAAGTCGCGCACGGTACGGGGGATGGTGAAGCCGGCGGCCCAGTCGCTGTAAGCAGCCCTACGACCGCTGCGGGCGCCCCTTCCGAGGGGCGCCCGGCGTTTTTCACTCCCCGGCCGCGGGCCGCAGCCCGTCCGTCAGCAGCGACAGATATCGGCGGATGAACTTCCCCTGGCCGTCCGCCAGTTCGGAAGCCGTGGACACCCCGTGGGCCAGCCGCAGGATCTCGATCGGCTCGACGTCCTGACGCAGGGTTCCCTCCCGCTGTGCCGCCTCGACCAGCCGCTGCGCCGCGCCCTTCATCGAGCCCGCGCAGGCCGTCAACGCGGCCTCGCCGCCGTCCGTGACCGCGGAGCCCAACAGGGCCTTCATACCGCGCACCTGGATCATGCCGAGGCCGACCCAGTACAGCCACTCGACCAGCGCCTCGCCCGGCGGGAGCTCCTTCGCGATCTCGTCCGCGCGGGACGCGAGCGCCTGGATCCGCTCGACGTAGGCAGCCTCAAGCAGCGCCTGCCGGGTCGGGAAGTGGCGGTACAAGGTCCCCGAGCCGACCCCCGCGCGCTTCGCGATGTCGTCGAGCGACGCGTTCTCCCCGTGCTCGGCGAACGCCTCGGCCGCCACCTTCAGCAGCCGGTCGTAATTACGCCGTGCGTCCGCGCGCATGGGCCTGACCTGCGCCATCCAGATACTCCTTGCGAACCGGGGACTCTCTCCGTATCTTACCGAGCACTAAACGGAGAAAGTCCCCGGTTATCACTGTGTCTGTGACGGACAGTCCGTGCTGCCCGCACACCGCTCAGCCGGGGACGCCAGACCGGGAGAACTCCATGTCCACCCCGCAGGAAGGCCGAGGCGGCCGCCAAGGCTCCCTAGAACAGGGCGCTGTACGCGTTCAGCGCGGGCTGTCCGCCGAGATGGGCGTAGAGCACGGTGGAGTCGGCGGCGATCTCACCGCGGGCGACCAGGTCGATCATCCCGGCCATCGACTTGCCCTCGTACACGGGGTCGGTGACCATGCCCTCGGTGCGGGCGGCGAGGCGCATCGCCTCCAGGGTGGTCTCGTCCGGGATGCCGTAGATCCCCGCGTGGTAGCGGTCGTCGAGTTCGACGTCGTCGATGGTCAACTCCCGCTCGACCCCGATCAGTCGGCCGGTGCCCTGCGCGATGCGGGCCACCTGCTCGCGGGTCTCGGCGGGCTTCGCCGAGGCGTCGATGCCGAGCACGCGACGCTCACGCCCGCCCGCCTCCTCGATCGCCCGGAACCCCGCGACCATGCCGGCCTGCGTGGAACCCGTCACCGAGCACACCACCACGGTGTCGAAGAAGACCCCCAGCTCCCGCTCCTGCTCGGCGACTTCGTGGGCCCAGTTGGCGAAGCCGAGGCCGCCGAGCGGGTGGTCGGAGGCGCCGGCCGGGATGGCGTACGGCGTGCCGCCCGATTCCTCGACCTCGCGCAGCGCCTGCTCCCAGCTCTCCTTGAAGCCGATACCGAACCCGGCCTTCACCAGCCGTACGTCCGCCCCGGCGAGCCGGCTGATCAGGATGTTGCCGACCTTGTCGTAGACGGAGTCGGGCCACTCCACCCAACTCTCCTGTATCAGCACGCACTTGAGCCCGGCACGGGCGGCGCAGGCCGCGACCTGACGGGTGTGGTTGGACTGCACCCCGCCGATCGAGACAAGGGTGTCGCAGCCCTTGGCGATCGCGTCGGCGACCAGGTACTCCAGCTTGCGGGTCTTGTTCCCGCCGTACGCCACACCGGAGTTGCAGTCCTCGCGCTTGGCCCACAGGGCGGCGCCGCCGAGGTGGGCGGTGAGGCGCTCCAGCGGGTGCACCGGGGAGGGGCCGAAGAGGAGCGGGTAACGGTCGTACGAGGAAAGGGACATGCTGCCTCCGGGGTCGGGCGGGGTCTGCGGGGTCAGGCGGGATCCGCCGGGTCGGCCAGATCGGCCAGGGTGTGCCAGATGGCGACCGTGACCAGGACCGCGCCCTCGGTGTCACCGTCCGCGCAGGCCTCGATCAGCCGCTCGTGCAGTCCGGCCGAACGGCACGAGCCGCCCTCGCCGAAGCGCCGTCGCTCGAGGCGGCGGATGAGCGGGGTGTAGCGGGCGACGGTGGCGGCGGCGGCGCGATTGCCGCTCACCCGCACCAGTACGTCGTGGAGTTCGTCGTCGGCGCGCAGGGCCGCGTCCACGTCACCGCCGGCCACGGCGAGGGCGAACCGGCCGTTGGCCGCGCGCATCACGTCAAGGTCCGCCGCCCGCAAGCGGGGTACGGCGACCCGGGTCACCAACTCGTGCATCGCGCCGACCACGGCGGCCGCATCCCGCACCTCGGCGGCCACGACCGGCGTCACCCGCGTATAGCTCTGCGGCTTGCTCTCCAGCAGCCCCTCGTCCACCAGCCGCGAGAACGCCTCCCGCACCGGCGCCCGCGACAGCCCGAGCCGCTCGGCGAGATCGGCGTCGCGCACCACGGTGCCGGGCTCGATCTCCCCGGCCACGATGGCGTCGCGGATCACTTCGTAGGCGCGGTCCCTGAGGAGGGTGCGCGGGACGGGTCGTAGAGCCTCCATGAACTGAAATGTTAGATGTCAATCTCTCGGAGGACAAGAGGAGCAAGGGAGGGCATGGGAGGGCATGGGCGGTGAGCAGGGAATGGAAGTGGCCCGCACCCCCCGTATGAAGTGCGGGCCACGCTTCGGTGCTCAGGCCGCCCAGGGCCAGTCGGCGTCCTGGGCCGCCTCGAGCAGCGGCACCATCCGGAAGGCCGCGTCGCCGAGGCCTCCGAAGGTGTGCCGGTTCGCCTTGCCCGACGGGCCGTGGCCCGCCCGGTACCCGGCGAGGTTCCAGGTGTAGACCGGGATGTGCGCCGGCACCTGCTCGGTCGGGTCACCGTGCCGGTGGTAGGCGTACTGCTCGTCGGTGACGATCAGCACCCGGTCCTGTCCCCGGTAGTGCGCGCGGACCGCCGAGGTGGTGTCGGTGCCGCCCAGGCTGCCGAAGCGGTCCAGGATCTTCAGCACCGACTCGTCCCGGCGGAAGTCCAGCCGCCGGTTGGTGGTGCCGAACTCGACGAGATCCGCGTCCGCCGCCCGCAGCGCGAGCGCCGTGCCGAAGATCGCCGCCGCGTCGGCCCGGTTGAGCTCCGAGCGGTCGGACAGCCGCGCCCACATCGAGCCCGAACGGTCCACGAGGACCAGCGTCCGGCCGGGCAGCGCGGGCACGTTGGCCAGCGAGTGCCCGAGCGCCCGCTCCAGCGGGTACGCCCAGCGCAGCGAGGGCGCGTGGCGGTACGCCGCCAGGTACCGGAACGGGAACTGCCGCGAGCGTGCGACCTCCGCCGGGTCGCTGATCCGCGCGGCGACCCGCTCCGCGACCTCGTCGGACACACCGGCCTGGTCGAAGTTGCGCAGGTTGCGGACGAGCGCCATGGCGCCCATGGACGGGATGACCGCCTCCCAGGCGGCCTTGTCCATCGGCCCCTGGAGCCAGCCGGCCAGCGCCTCCCACGTCACCCCGGCCTCGGCGAGCCGCTCGGCACCGCCCTCGGACGTGACGAGGGCACGCCGGTCCTCGACCGGCAGGGCCATCAGCTCGCGGTGCGCGACCAGCGTCCGGCTCGACGTGGGCGGCAGCGCGGTGTCCGGGTTGTGCCGACGGTCGAGGGCGTACCGGAACAGCTCGCCCTGCCACGGCTTGTCCGGGTCCGGGGCCGCGTGCACGAGGTTGAGGATGTCGCCGAAGCGGTAGCCCTTGGACACGGTGTCGTACTTCAGCAGCGACTTGCCGCTGTAGAGCCGCTGTACTGCGTCGGCGATCCCGCGCTTGACGGGCTTGGGGACGGCACGGCCGTACTGGGCGGTCCAGTACGCGAGCAGTTCGCCGGGCTCGTCGGGGCGGCGCAGTACGGAGGCCACGACCGTGCGGTTCGACGGGCCGTCGGTGACGCCGGCGTCGAGGCGTGCCTTGACGTACTCGGCGGCGCCCACGATCGAGGCGGTACGCAGGTTGCCCTCGCCGCGCAGCCAGTCGAGCAGCCCCGCGGTCCAGGCCGGGTCCTCGACGGCGAGCCGGCGCACCAGCCGCGCGTAGCGGTCGTCGCGGTCGGTGCCGGTCTCGTAAAAGGTCTGCTGGGACACGAAGTTGGCGATCGCGAGCAGGAAGAGCTCGGAGCGCGCGTCCCGCTCACGGCCACGGCCGCCCTCGTAGGTACGGAGCACCCGGCCCGTGGAGGTGACGCGGGAGACGGGCTGCGCGCGGGCGGACTTCCTGTTGAATCGAGACATGCTGAATTCCCCCGAATTCACTGCGTTTTCGGAGGGAGTGCGCGGCGGTAGGTGGGCGCCCGAGTTCAGAGAGCGGCGACGGACTTATCCAGATGCTCTACCCAATTGAGCTACACCGACCCGAAGTCGATGACGGGACTTGAACCCGCAACCCTCTGATCCAATGAAGTAACCGTTGCCTGCGCACCGGGCACCCACCATGAGCTGCGCCTCCCGAGATCAAGTCGACGGCGGTGTTGGATTCTTTTTCGAGAAGAAGTAACCGCTGCCTTCGCACCGGGAGGTGCGTGCTGTCGTGATCTCAGAGTAGGAGGCACAGTCGATGGTGGGCGACCGAATTAACTAGCCGCGCTGCTGCCGCTTCCAGGGGCCGGTGATCGCCAACATGATGCCGGGCGTCTGGATGTTGGCGAAGAGGGTCTTTCCGTCGGGCGAGAAGGTGACGCCGGTGAACTCGCTGTACTCGGGCTTCTCCGCGGTGCCGATGTTGAGTTCGTTGCGGGCGATCGGGTAGGTCCGGCCGCTGTCGGTCGCGCCGAAGAGGTGCTGGATGCCCTCGCCGTCCTCGGCGATGACGAGACCGCCGTACGGGGAGACGGTGATGTTGTCCGGGCCGTCGAAGTTGCCGTCGACGGAGGGGTCCGGGTTGACGCCGATCAGGACCTTGAGGGTCAGGGTGCGGCGCTTGGGGTCGTAGAACCAGACGGCTCCGTCGTGCTGGACGGGGCTCTCGGTGCGGGCGTACGAGGAGACGATGTACGTGCCGCCGTCACCCCACCACATGCCTTCCAGCTTGCGGGCGCGGGTGACCTCGCCGGCGGCGAACTGCTTGCGCACGGAGGTGGTCCTGGCGTCGCGGTCGGGTACGTCGACCCAGTCGACGCCGTAGACCGTGCCGATCTTCGTGGCGCGGGAGAGGTCGTCGACGAACTTGCCGCCGGAGTCGAAGCACTTGAAGGCCTGGAGCACGCCCGCGTCGTCGGCGAGGGTGCGCAGCCTGCCGCGGCCGTGGTGGAAGTGCTCCGGCGGGGTCCAGCGGTAGAGCAGGCCGTTGGGGCCGGACGCGTCCTCGGTCAGGTAGAGGTGGCCGCGCTTGGGGTCGACGACGACGGCCTCGTGGGCGTAGCGGCCAAGTGCCTTGATGGGCTTGGGGTTTCTGTTGGCGCGGCGGTCGGCGGGGTCGACCTCGAAGACGTAACCGTGGTCCTTGGTGAAGCCGTTGGTGCCGGTCTTGTCCTCGGTCTCCTCGCAGGTGAGCCAGGTGTCCCAAGGGGTGTTGCCGCCCGCGCAGTTGGTGGCGGTGCCGGCGATGCCGACCCACTCGGCGACATGGCCGCCGGGGCGGACCTCGACGACCGTGCAGCCGCCGGCCGCGGCCGGGTCGTAGACGAGTCCGTCGATGAGCGGCACCGGGTGCGGCCACTGGGCGCGGGGGCCGGCCAGTTCGTGGTTGTTGACCAGGAGGGTCGTGCCGCGGGGGCCGTCGAAGGTGGACGTGCCGTCGTGGTTGGAGGGGGTGAACTCGCCGGACTCCAGCTTGGTCCGGCCGCTGTAGGTGATGACGCGGTACTTGAAGCCGGCGGGCAGTGCGAGCAGGCCCTTGGGGTCGGTGATCAGCGGCCCGTAGCCGACTCCGCCGTGCCCGTGCCCGTGGCCGTGGCCGTGGCCGTCCGCCGACACTCCCTCGGTGCCCTCGGCGTCCGTGGACGCGAGGGCGTTGGGGGCCGTGGCCAGCGCGCCGACGGTGCCGGCGAGCGCGACACCGGCACCGGTGACCGCGGATTTGGTGGCGAAGTCCCTGCGACTGAGCGACATGGTGTCTCCTGTGACGGTGGGTATGCCGTGGAGGGTGGCGGACCTCGGGTCGGCGCCACAGTCGCGCCCACGGCTGAACGGGAGTTGAACACCGGGCGTCTGCGCGGGACACGCTTCCATGAATCCGTACGGACCGGACCACGGGAGTCAAAAGAACCTCTCGCCCGGGTAACGGCACTGGCGGATGACGAGCGATCGGGCGAATCCTCACAAAGAGGACCGGCCGGTGCGGCTACGACGCGCCGAGCACCGACACGGTCACGCCGAAGCAGAGCATGAGGCCGGTCCAGGGCATGGCGTGCCGCAGATGGCGGTTCTTGGCGTGCGCGATGGCGCCCAACACCCGTGCCATGTCCCACAGTTGCGCGCACAGCAGGCTCGGGTCGGCGGCGGGCGGGATGTCCAGGCCCATGAAGCCGAAGGGGCTCAGCGGGAGGGGTACGTCCAACCGGGGCCGCATCGCCAGGGCGAGATGGAAGCCGGAGATCAGGAACGTAAGGGCGAACAGGGCCAGGACGACGTCGGCGACCGCCCCGTGCCGGCGCCCGTCGCCCGTACCGAGGGCGGTCACCACCGCGACCACTCCCCCGGTGTGCACCACCAGCATGCTGTTGACCTTGGCGTCGGCCTCCTGGACATAGCCCTGGAAGGCGGACAGCGCCCCCAGCCCCGCCGCCACGGCGATCTCGACCGTCCTGGTGCCCCCGTGGTCCGTCATCATGGCCGCCCTCCCGCCACGTCTCCCGTGTCGACAGGATGGAACGGTCCGCGTCCGCGGCGCGCATCGACCGTCACGTGACGGGGTGGCTCCGGAGCGAGCGGGACGACCCGTGCGCGAACACGGGGCGCGGATACGGGCGGACAGCCCCGCGGAGAACTCCGGCCCCGGCCTCACCGCCGGGGCGAGGGCGTCAGCGAGCCGTCCACTCCTGCGTACGGTCCCCGGCCCCGCACGGCTCCACGGTCAGCGCGCCGCCCTTGCCGTGCGCGCTCAGACAGCCGTCCGTCCGGGCCGCGTTGTGCAGCCGGAAGGTGCCGTCGTGGCCGTGCACGGGGACGACCGACCACTGCTGTCCGGGGGCGTCGGCGTACGGGCGCAGCAGCACCCGGTCCGATGCCGTATCGAGGGTGAGGGCCAGGGCGCGGCCGGCGTCCGGACCGGTCGTCAGCCGCAGGCCGCCGTCGCCCGCCGGGGTCAACCGCCAGGCCCGTTCGGCACCGTCCCGACGGTCCTGGTCCTCCGCCAGCCAGGCGCCCGTCCCGTCGGCGGCGAGGACGCCTCCGTGGCCCGCGTTGCCGAGCGGGCCGCGCTCGTCGTCGGCGGCCGTCGAGGAGGGGGCGGACTGGGGCGTCAGCGGCGGCCGTTCGCTCTGCGAGCGGGAGGTCGCGGGTCCGGGCCGCTCGGGCGGACGGGATCCCGCGGGGGTCGCGGCTTCGGTCGTCACGTTGCCCTGCGTCGAGGAGAACGCCACGGGCACGAGCAGCACCGCGGCGAAGGCCAGCGGGGTCGAAGGGGCAGCGCCCCTGGGGATGGGACGGGTAGGGGCGGCGGGGGCGAAAAACGCCCGCTCAATCCCCCCGCTGGGACCGCGCCTTGAACGCCGCCCGCTTCGCTTCCTTCGCAATCCGCTTGTCCGGATGCAACCGCCCCATCGCCTCCAGCACATCCGCCGTAGCGGGATGCTCCACCCGCCAGGCCGCCGCGAAGAACCCACCATGCTGCGCGGCCAACCCCTGCACCAAAGCCTGCAGTTCGTCGGAGTTACCCTCCGCCGCCAGCTGCGCAGCAACCGTGTCGATCGTCAACCAGAAGATCATCGACTCCGACGGCGCAGGCACATCCCCCGCCCCGTGCTCCGCCAGCCAGACCCGGGCAAGCCCCCCGAGCTCAGGATCGTCGAGCACCTCCCGCAACGCCGGCTCCGCCTCGCCCCCCACGAGAGACAACGCCTGCTGACACCGCAGCCTCCGCAGCGGCGCCCCCGCGTCCAGCCCCCGCGCCGCCGCCAACAACTCCCGCGCCGCCCCCAGCGGTTCACGCCGAGCCAGCCACAACTCGGTCTCCGCCTGCGCAGCACCCTGCGGAAACGTCGCCGTCCCGTCGAGCAACGCGTCGGCCCCCTTGTCCGCGAGGTCCCCGACCGCGGGCGCCTCCAGCCCGGCCTCGAGGAGCCGCGCCCGCAACCCGTACAGCCCGAGCGGCGTGAGCCGCACCATCCCGTACCGGGAGACGTCGATGTCGTCGACGGGCGCCGCGGGTTCCTCGTCGGCGTCGGCCATCAACGCCTCGTCGACCGGCTGGTACTCGACCAGGCCGACCGGTTCGAGGACCCGGAACTGGTCGTCCAGCCGCATCATCGCGTCGGACACCTGCTCCAGCACGTCGTTGGTGGGTTCCCCCATGTCACTGGGCACGATCATCGACGCGGCGAGCGCCGGCAGCGGCACCGGCGAGTCGCCGGGACCGTCCTCGCTGACCGTCAGGAGATAGAGGTTGCCGAGCACGCCGTCGAGGAAGTCGGCCTCCGCCTCCGGGTCCCATTCGAGGCGGGAGAAGTCGACCTCGCCGCTCTCGTCGAGCGCGTCCTCCAGACCCTCCAGATCGGGCACGCTCGCGTCGGCCAGCACGGTGTCCAGCGCGCCGAGCCACACCCCGAGCACGTCCTGCGGCGAACCGCCGGTGAGCAGCGCCAGGTCCTCGCCCGCGGCGACGGTGCCCTCCTCCTCGTCGACGATCTCGACGAGCCCGGTGTCGACGGCGACCCGCCAGGCCTCGCTCGCGTCGGCCGCCGCGTCGTCCCCGGTCAGCCCGAGGGCCTCGGCGGCGGCGGGCAGTTGCTCGTCGACGAGTCCGCCCCCGGCGTCGACCCTGGTGTCGGCACCGGCCCAGCGGGCGAGCCGGGCGGCCCGGCCGAGCAGCGGCGTGGACAACGCGGCCCGCGCCAGCTCCGCTTCGGGAGACAACCGCACCGGCGGCAGGGGGGAGCTGTCTGACATCGGCTGCTTCTCCTAGGGGGCGTGTCGTACCACTCGATCGCTCAGCCTAGACGGATTTCGACCCATGCCACCCGGTTCATCTCCCCGACGACCGCTGTACATGGCTGAATCCTTGACAACCCATATGAGCAGGCAGGAGATTGACGCGCGTAGAAATCTGCTGGACACCTGTTCACTGTATTTTCTACGCGCGTCGCCACCGCCCCACCGGTCGCGGCCCCAGGCGTTCCAGTTACACCCTCGTCCCGGCGCCCACGCATGTCCCCGGAGGGATCACGTTGCCGAGCAAGTCTTCCGCGCGCCTCGCCGCGCTCACCGTCGCCGCCGTATGTTCCGCGGCGTCCACCGTCGCCCTGACCTCGCCCGCGCACGCCGACGGCCTGCGCATCCATGACGTCCAGGGCACCACCCGGACCTCCCCGTACGCCGGCCAGAAGGTCACGGACGTGCCCGGCATAGTCACCGGCACGCGCACGTACGGCTCCTCCAGAGGCTTCTGGCTCCAGGACCCGACCCCGGACGACAACCCGGCCACCAGTGAGGGCGTGTTCGTCTTCACCAGCTCCTCGCCGAAGGTCGCCGTCGGTGACTCCGTCACGGTCACCGGCACGGTCTCCGAGTACGTGCCGGGCGGCACTTCGACCGGAAACCAGTCGTTGACCGAGATCACCAAGCCCACCATCACCACCGTCTCCACGGGCAACGCGGTCCCGGCCCCCACGGTGATCGGCTCGAAGTCGGTGCCGAACCGGTACACCCCGGCGGGCGACACCGCGGCGAACGGCTCGCTGGCCGGCCTGACCCTGCAGCCGAAGAAGTACGCCCTGGACTACTACGAGTCCCTCGAGGGCATGAACGTCCAGGTCAAGAACACGCGCGTGGTCACGGCCACCGACCCGTACGCCGAGCTGTGGGTCACGGTGAAGCCGCACGAGAACCCGACCCGCCGCGGCGGCACGCTGTACGGCTCCTACGACTCGCAGAACACCGGCCGGCTCCAGATCCAGTCGCTGGGCGCGGTCGCCGACTTCCCGGTGGCGAACGTCGGCGACACGCTGACCGGCACCACGACCGGCCCGCTGGACTTCAACCAGTTCGGCGGCTACACCCTGGTCGCGAGCGAGCTGGGGACGCTGAAGAGCGGTGGCCTCAAGCGCGAGACGACGCAGAAGCAGTCGCGGGACGAGCTGGCGGTCGCGACGTACAACGTCGAGAACCTCGACCCGACCGACGCCACCTTCGACGCACACGCCGCCGCGATCGTGAACAACCTGAAGTCGCCCGACATCGTGTCCCTGGAGGAGATCCAGGACAACAACGGCGCGAAGGACGACGGCACGGTCGCCGCCGACGTGACGGTGAACAAGCTGATCGACGCGATCGTCGCGGCGGGCGGCCCCAAGTACCAGTGGCGCTCCATCGACCCGACCAACGACACCGACGGCGGCGAGCCCGGCGGCAACATCCGCCAGGTGTTCCTCTTCAACCCGGAGCGGGTCTCCTTCACCGACCGCGCGGGCGGCGACGCCACCACGGCGGTCGGGGTCACGAAGGTGCACGGCAAGGCGGCCCTTACGGCCTCCCCGGGCCGCGTCGACCCGACGAACGAGGCCTGGACCAGCAGCCGCAAGCCGCTGGCCGGCGAGTTCGCCTTCCGCGGCAAGACGGTCTTCGTGATCGCCAACCACCTCAACTCCAAGGGTGGCGACTACGGGTTGACCTCGCAGTACCAGCCGGTGCCGCGCAGCTCGGAGGTCCAGCGCCACAAGCAGGCGACCCTGGTCAACGCGTTCGCGAAGTCGATCCTCGACGTCCAGAAGAACGCCGACGTCATCACGCTCGGCGACATCAACGACTTCGAGTTCTCCGACACCACGAAGATCCTGGAGGGTGACGGCGAGCTCTGGTCGGCGATCAAGTCGCTGCCGAAGAGCGAGCGTTACACCTACGACTACCAGGGCAACCAGCAGGTCCTGGACCAGATCCTGATCAGCCCGTCGATCCGCCGCGGCTGCGACTTCGAGTACGACAGCGTGCACATCAACTCGGAGTTCAACGACCAGATCAGCGACCACGACCCGCAGGTGCTGCGGTTCCGCCCGTAGCACCTGAGGTGTGACTCCCGTTTGGTCAGGGCTGGTTGAACACCCCGTTTGGTCAGGGCTGGTTGAACACCCCGTTCAGCCAGCCCCGCCACTCGGCCTCGCACTCCTTGATGGGCGAGCCCGGTGTGAAGTCGTGCAGGGAGACGCCGACCGGGTAACCCCAGTGGTTGCGCCCGAAGATCCGGGTGAGCCCCCGGTCGGTGCGCAGCCCGATGAACCACTCGTTGCGGAAGTCGACGACGGCCTCGAACACGTCGGGCCCGGTGACCGTCACCCGCGCCCCGGCGGCCACGTCGTCCGTGAGCCCGAGCGCCCGCCCTACGGTGGCCAGCGCGTCCGGAGCCTTCGACGCCTCGGGTCCGTCGAAGGTCGCGAAGGCGGCCGGCTTGGGCGCGAAGTGGGTCAGGTACTCGCGCAGGGTGTGCAGATAGAAGTCGGTGTGCTTGGCGGCGCCGTCGTACTGGTTGTCCCAGTCGTCGACGAAGATCCCGCTGTGCACGTACCGCACCCAGGCCCGGCGCCCCTCGTCGCGCGCCTCGATGGTGTAGTCGAGCTGGTTCATCGTCTGCTCGGCGATGCCGTCGACGTTCTCGACCCGGTTGGTGTAGCGGTGGGGCGGGTCCCAGGCGGTGACGGTGGACCCGAAGGGTCCCGTGCCGCCGACCTTGGGCTCCGGCGGCTCCATCGGCCACAGATAGCCGTCGGTGCCGGTGGTGACGGCGTCCCACACCTGCTGCGGGGTGGCGTCGACCTCGAACTCGCGGGCGATCTCGAACTCTTTGGGCATGATCTACTCCAACTCGGTCTGCTTGAGGGTGGGATGGACGGCCACCACGATCCGGTGGTCCCGGCCGCCCTCGACGCCCGGAGCGTCGTACTTGCGGATCAGGCCGGTGACTCCGGCCGTCAACTCCTCGATGAACGCAGCCCGTTCGGCGGCCGAGGCGAAGCGCACCTCACCGTCCAGCGCGTAGGTGGCGAGCCCCTTGCGGGCCTTCGCCGCGCCGGTGATCAGCGCGCCGACGTCCCGCACCAGACGGGCGCCGACGGCGAGCAGCCAGCGCGCGGACAGCTGGTCCCGGAAGCGGTCCGGGTCGGGCTGCACGGCGGCGAGCGCGAGCGGCGAGATGACGTACGACGCGGCGGTCGCCCGCATCAGCCGCTCGGTGACGTTGCCCTTGCGGCGCTCGCCGGACAGCTCGACCAGGCCGTGCCGCTCCAGTGCCCTGAGGTGGTAGTTCACCTTCTGCCGGGGCAGGCCGACCCGGCCGGCCAGCATGGCGGCCGACGCGGGTCCGGCCGCCAGCTCGGCCAGCAGCCGGGCCCTTATGGGGTCCAGGGAGACGGCTGCGGCCTCGGGGTCCTCGATCACGGTGACGTCCAGCATGGGTCCACCGTCTCACCGAACACTTTTTTTGTCCAGACGGTTCTAGCTGTCGGTGAGCCCCAGGGCATGGTCGTACCGGCTGACCGTGCTGCTCTTCAGCCCCGGCCAGGTCTGCACACGCGTCCACAGCTCGCTCCCCGAGCCGATCCCGTCGCCCGGCGCGGCGAGGGCGTCGAGGTGGGCCTGGGCGCTCTCCCACTCGGCGTAGTTGAGAACGCGGGTGCCGTCGGTGGAGAGGTGGAAGTGGGCGGAGATGCCGCCGGGGTGCGGGGCGGGATCGCTCGCCAGCGCCTCCGCGACGGCGTCCACCCAGGCGCGCTGCCGCTCGGGGTCGGGCCCCTCGAACTCGATGTCCACGATCACCACGCACCCGGGGACGCGCCCGCCCCGGTCGGCCGGGCCGAGGCTGCGGTAGTGCCGGTGGCGACCGAGCCCCACCCGGTCGATGCCGGGTACGGCGGTGTCGATCTCGTCGACGCGCTCCTGCCGGTGCGTCTTGACGAAGGCCTCGTAGGCCGCATCGCCCGTCCACTGCGAGTAGTGCAGGAGGGTGGAGGCGTCGTGGCCGGTGTAGACGTGGTAGCCGAGCAGGTCGGCGGCCGGCCAGGGGCGGCGCTCCCAGGCGTCGGCGATCGCCTCGACGGTCTGCCGCTGACGCAGAGGCGTGCCTACCCGCCAGGTGCTGAAGAAGGGGGCGCCGATGCGGGGGTCGGCGAGGTCGGGGTGTGTGTCCGTGCGCTGTGTCATGCCGCAACTCTTCAATCTCGACCTAAGTTGAGGTCAAGCACGCACAGGACTACCGACCTTGACCTCCGTCGTCCGACCCGTTCTCGCCCAGCCGCGCCAACTGCGTCTGGAACCAGTCGAGCCGTGCCTGCAACAGGGCCGCCTCCGCAGTGAGTTCGGGTACGCCGAGCCCTTCGACGTCGGTGAGTTCGGCCACCCGGCGGGCGCTCGCGCTGCCCGCGGCGACCCGCAGCCCCTCGCCGGCCAGCCGGGCGAAGGCGGCGAGCGAGACGGACGTACGACCTCGGACGCAGCCCGCGCAGGACGGTGCCAGGGCGAGCCAGCCGGGGCGGCCGCGGCCCGCGTCGGCGAGGGCGGCGGCGACCGTGCCGCAGGCGCACGGTCCGACCGTGGCCGTGCGCACGCGCTGACGGGCGTAGCGGAAACCGCGTTCGAAGCGGATGTAGGCGCCCAGCACGGTGACGTCGAGCAGGACCGCGCCGCGGTGCTCGGCGGTGCACAGCAGGCCCTCGGCCACCGCGCGGTCGTGCACACAGTGGAAGCCGCAGTCGCAACGGCGGTGCGGTGCCCGGTGCCGCAGCCCGTAGACGCAGGACGCGTCGGCCAGCACTCCGTACGGCAGCGCGCCGCCCAGCGACACACCGGTGAACCCGGCCCGGGTGCCGTCCTGGGACAGCACCGGGTGGGCGATCTTGTATCCGGTCGGCGGCTCCGTCGGGCGTTCCGCCGGAAGCCGCAGCCTCATCGGGCCGCCGGGACCTCTTCGGGGGCCTTCAATTCCTTGATCTCCTCGGGGAGTCGGAGCTCCTCGGGTTCTCGGTCGTGCTCCTGCGGCCGCTCTTCCGCGATTCCGGTGGCGAGTGCCCTGCCGAGTTTCATGACGCCTCCATGGGCCGATGCCGATGACCGTCCAGACCATGGTGACCCATGGAGGGCGAAAGGGACACAGGGCCTGGCCTGCGCCCCGGCCCACCCCACTCCACAGCATTTCTTACCAATACTCCGTAGCAGAATTAAGTAGAGCTTCACGATTTCCCCGCCGACACTACTCCCATGACGACGACCGCCGCCCGCCCCGGCCGGCCCTTCGGCCGGGCCCTCTGCGCGATGATCACGCCCTTCACCGCGGAGGGCGCGCTGGACCTCGACGGCGCGCAGCGGCTCGCCGAGCGACTGGTGTCCCACGGCTGCGACGGGCTGGTGCTCTCCGGGACGACGGGCGAGTCGCCGACGACCACGGACACCGAGAAGTCGGCGCTGGTGACGGCGGTGCGGGAGGCGGTGGGCGAGGGGGTGCCGGTCGTGGCGGGGGTGGGCACCTTCGACACCCGGCACACCGTGGAGCTGGCCCGCGCGGCCGAACAGGCGGGCGCGGACGGGCTGTTGGTGGTGAGCCCGTACTACAGCAGGCCTCCGCAGGACGCCGTGGAGGAACACTTCCGGACGGTGGCGGACGCGACGGGGCTGCCGATGCTCGTGTACGACATCCCGGCCCGCACCGGCACCCGGATCGAGCCGGACACGATGCTCCGGCTCGCCGAGCACCCCCGGATCGTCGCGGTCAAGGACTGCTCCTACGACTTCCTCGCCGCCCAAAAGGTGCTGGCCCGAACGGAGTTGGCGTACTACGCGGGCTGCGACGAGCACAATCTCGCGCTGTACGCGGTCGGCGGCGCGGGGTACGTCAGCACGGTCGCGAACGTGGTCCCGGATCGGCTCCGCGCCGTCGTGGACGCGTTCGAGGCGGGCGACACCCCCGTGGCCGCCCGCCTCCAGCAACGCGCGACGCCGCTCATCGAGGCGATGATGGCGGCGGGACTGCCCGGCTCGGTCACGGCCAAGGCACTCCTGCGCGAACTCGGCCTGCCCGCGGGCCCCGTGCGTGCCCCGCTGCGGCCCGCCGACCGCGAGGCGGTCGACGGGCTACTGGCGGTGTACGAGGAACTCGTGGGCGGCTGAGGTCGGTTGATCAGTGCTGGTGCTCACCCCAGGTGCTCACTTCAGGTGCTCACTTCAGGTGCTCACTTCAGGTGCTGAGCACTGCTGCTGATCACTGGTGCTCACCGCTGCGCGAACACCGGCTCCCAGCGTCCGGCGGCTCCGTCGTTGCCCTGCCGGAAGCCGCTGAGCGGGACGACGTCGTCGCTGCCGACGGTCACGAGCACGAGCCGGTTGTGGAACTCGTTCTTCCCGTCCTTCGCGATGTCCCAGGCGATGAGCCGGGTGTTGCCGACCCAGGCGAGCAACTGCTGCCCGTGCACCTCGGTCTTGTCCCCGGTCCGGGCGTCGACGATCCAGGACGAGGTCTTCCACTTCTCGCCGGCGAAGTCCCCGCCGACCAGCTTCCCGTTCGGTGAGGTCCCCGCGTCCACCCACCAGTTCAGGTACTTCTGGTCGGCCGGCACGGCGACCTTCCTGCCGGAGAGGTCGTAGAAATCCTTGCCGATGGCGCCCATGGGATTGCCGGCCCAGACGTACTTGCCGTCCGGGGTGAGGGCGAAGTCCTGGCGCCCGTTGAGGAAGCCGACGTCCGGGTCGTTCGGGTCGCTCTTCAGCTCGACCTCGCTCCAAGGGCCCTTGCCGGAGGCCACGTCGAAGACGTAGAAGCCGTTGCGGGTCGACGGCTGCTTCTGGTCCCAGCCGTCCGAGCCCTCGGTCTTCTCCAGCTGGTCCGGGTTCCCGCCGTAGGTGCTGGCGACCAGCTTCTGCCCGTCGCGCGAGAACGCCAGCCCACCGACCCCGTGGTCCACCGGGATCCACCGCTTGACCTGCCCCGAGGCCAGGTCGAGCAGGCCGATCCGGGAGGCGGGCAGGTTCTGCTCCAGGACGGCGGCGGTCTTCATGCCGGGGGCGACCGCGACCCAGGACCACTTCGTGGTCTTCACGTACTTCCCGGTCTTGGGATCGAGCAGCCAGTAGGTACGCACGGTCACGCCCTCGTTGGCCGACTGCACGACGGTCTTCGGGACCGAGTACGCGGCAAGTGCCGTGCCCCCGGTGGAGATCAGGTCGCGCGGCGGCGACTGGTCCGGGTGGGCGTTGACCTCGACCTGCTGGATACCGCCCGAGGGGCGTACCTCGTCCTTGCCCGAGTCGAGCATCGGCACCGCCACGGCGACGGCCACCACCGCGACGGTGACGGCGGCGAGGGTCACGTACCGGCGGTTGCGCCGGCGGCGGCGCAGGGTGAGCACCCGGTCGGCCAACCCCGGTCCCACCGAGGCCTGTTCATCGGCCTGCTCGCGCAGGGCGTCACGCAGGAGTTCATCGACGTTCACGGACGCACCTCCACGGGTGAGTAGTCACGGGACGGCGGCTGTTCGGCCTCGGCCGGTCCCAGGGCCGCCAACTCCGGTGCCAGCGTGCGCAGTCGGGCCAGCGAGCGGTGGGTGGTGGACCGTACGGTGCCCACCGAGCAGCCGAGCAGCCGGGCCACGTCGGCCTCGGGCAGGTCCTCGAAGTAGCGCAGCACCAGCACGGTGCGCTGCCGCGCGGTGAGCCGGCCGAGAGCCGCACGCATCACGACCCTCAACTCGGCGTTGGCCGCGGAGTCACCCGCCGCCCGTTCACCGCCCTCGGGCGGCTCGGCGACACTGACCTCGCTCCGGCCCCACTTCAGCCGCCAGCGACTGACCTGCTGCCGGTACAGGATCCGCCGTACATAGGCTTCGGGTTCGTCGATCCGCTGCCATTTGCCAGCCGCCTTCACGAGCGCGTTCTGCAGCAGATCCTCACCCGCGTGCCGGTCACCCCCGCACAGCAGCACGGCGGTCCTCAGCAGAGCCGACGACCGGTTCTCCACGAACTCGCGAAAACCATCGAGCCCTTCGGCATCCATCGTCACCTTCTCTTCCCCCGGCGGCGCCCGTGCCCCGCTCCTGTGCTCCTTGTGACGCGCACGCCACCCTGCCGCTATGCCTGTCGCGCAAAGAATTCTCGGGCGAGTTCCCACCCCGGCTGCCGTACGTTGTCCCCCATGAGCCGCCCCCTGCTCTTCCTCGACGTCGACGGCCCCCTCAACCCCTACGCGGCACAGCCCGAACGACGCCCCGAGGGCTACACGACGCTGAGGGTGTCCCTCGAGTCGGGCCGCCGCCTGCGGGTCTGGCTGAACCCCGCCCACGGCGCCGCGCTGCTCGCCCTGGACTACGACCTGTGCTGGGCGACCACCTGGATGGAGACCGCGAACCGCTGGATAGGGCCCGTCGTCGGTCTGCCCGAACTCCCCTACGTCGACTTCGGCGAGGGCCTGTTCGCCCGGCGCCCCGACGGGGTGCACTGGAAGACGGAGGCGATCCTGGCGTACGCCGACGGCCGTCCCTTCGCCTGGGTGGACGACGAACAGGGCCCGGCGGACGACGAGTTCGTGGCCGCGAGGCATCCGGCGCCGGCGCTGCTGCACCACGTGAACCCGCGCATCGGCCTGCGCGAGCCGGACTTCACGGCACTGGCGGCGTTCGCGGCGGCGCACCACGCGTGAGCGGCGAACACGGGTGAACGGCGGACACGGCTGAGCGCCCGGCTGTCCTGCTCGGCCGGGCGCTCACCCAAGTGTCGTACCGTCGGTGTCAGTTGTGGCTGTGCAGGATCTCGTTCAGGCCGCCCCAGACCGCGTTGTTCGGGCGGGCCTCGACCGTGCCGGTGACGGAGTTGCGGCGGAAGAGGATGTGGGAGGCGCCGGAGAGTTCGCGGGCCTTGACGATCTGGCCGTCGGGCATCGTGACGCGGGTGCCGGCGGTGACGTACAGGCCGGCCTCGACCACGCACTCGTCGCCGAGCGCGATGCCCACGCCCGCCTCCGCGCCGACCAGGCAGCGCTCGCCGATGGTGATGCGGACGTTGCCGCCACCGGACAGCGTGCCCATCGTGGACGCGCCGCCGCCGATGTCCGAGCCGTCGCCGACCACGACACCGGCGGAGATCCGGCCCTCGACCATCGACGTGCCGAGCGTGCCGGCGTTGAAGTTCACGAAGCCCTCGTGCATGACGGTGGTGCCGTCGGCGAGGTGCGCGCCCAGCCGGACCCGGTCGGCGTCGGCGATGCGGACGCCCTTCGGGGCCACGTAGTCCGTCATGCGCGGGAACTTGTCGATGGACGTCACCTGGAGGTGCAGCCCCTCGGCGCGGGCGTTGAGCCGCACCTTCTCGACGTCGTCCACGGCGACCGGACCGAGCGAGGTCCAGGCGACGTTGGCGAGGAAGCCGAACATGCCGTCCAGGCTCTGGCCGTGCGGCCGGACCAGCCGGTGGGAGAGCAGGTGGAGCCGGAGGTAGACGTCGTGGGCGTCGATCGGCTTCGCGTCCAGGGAGGAGATGACGGTACGGACCGCGATCACCTCGACGCCACGCCGTGCGTCCGGCCCGACCGCTTTCGCCGCACCCGCGCCGAGCAGTTCCACGGCCCGCTCGGCCGACAGCCGCTCGGTGCCGGACGGTCCGGCCTCGGCGGCCAGCTCGGGCGCGGGGAACCAGGTGTCGAGAACAGTGCCGTCGGCGGCGATCGTGGCGAGGCCGGCGGCCACCGCCCCGGTGGTGCTGGGTGCAGTCGTGTCGGTCATGAGGGCAACCTAACCGGCGAGGGCCCACGGAGGCGAACCAGCGGCACGGGTGTCTCAGGGTGCGAGCGCCGACGTACGCCTCAGTGCGCGCCGCCCATGTTGAGCACCACGACCCCGACGATGATCAGCGCGATCCCGGCCGCCTTGGTCGCCGTCATCCCCTCCCCCAGGAACAGCATGCCGATGGTGGCGATGGCCGCGGTGCCGATCCCGGACCAGATCGCGTAGGCCGTGCCCACCGAGACGGTCTTCAGGGTCTGCGCGAGCAGCAGGAAGGACACGACGTACCCGAGGACGGTCAGCAGCGAGGGCAACAGCCTGCTGAAGCCCTCGCTGTACTTCATGGCGGTCGTGGCGCCCACCTCGGCGGCGATCGCCGCGCCGAGCAACAGGTATCCCATGCGTACGAGCCTACGTACCGCTGCGCCAGCCCCTGCCCGGGGTCACGGCTTGCGGGCGAGGCCTCCGTGTTCGCCGATGACCTTGGGC
This sequence comes from Streptomyces sp. NPDC088794, assembly GCF_044750545.1. Classification (NCBI taxonomy): domain Bacteria; kingdom Bacillati; phylum Actinomycetota; class Actinomycetes; order Kitasatosporales; family Streptomycetaceae; genus Streptomyces; species Streptomyces sp. NPDC088794. The sequence goes on from NZ_JBIVKB010000020.1 coordinate 169,789, forward strand.
TCCGGGGTGGTGGTGTCCGGCCGCCAGAGCGGGACGGAGACGACGCCGGGCTCCAGCAGCTCCAGGCCGTCGAAGTAGGAGGTGATCTCCTCGACCGTGCGCAGGTTGTAGGGGACCGCGCCGCTCTCGTTGTACGCGTTCTGGGCCTGCTCGAAGACGGGGTCGATGCCCGCCGAACCGTCGTTGATGGAGAGGTAGCTGCCGGACGGCAGCGCGCTCATCAGACCGGTGACGATCGACTTGGCCTGCTCGTAGGTGGCCACGTGCCCGAGGATGTTGCTGAGGATCAGCGCGGTCGGCTGGGACAGGTCCAGCGTCCGCGCGGCCGCCTCCAGGATGCGGGGGGTGTCCGTCACGTTCGCGTCGATGTAGTCGGTGACCCCCTCGCGCGTCGAGTAGAGCAGCGCGTGCGCGTGGGCGAGGACCATCGGGTCGTTGTCGACGTAGACGATCCGGGCCTCGGGGGCGATGCGCTGGGCGACCTGGTGGGTGTTGTCGGCGGTCGGCAGGCCGGTGCCGATGTCCAGGAACTGCCGGATGCCCGCCTCGGCGACCAGGTAGGTGATGTTGCGGGCCAGGAAGGCGCGGCTGCTGCGGGCGATGGTGACGATGCCGGGGAAGACGTCCGTGTAGGCGTCGCCGGCCATCTCGTCGACCGGGTAGTTGTCCTTGCCTCCCAGCCAGTAGTTCCAGATCCGTGCCGAGTGCGGCACCGACGTGTCGATCTTCTGGGGGTCCGCGGATCCGGGGGTGGTGGCCTTGTCGGTCATGGGAGGCGTTCCGTCTTTCGGCAGGGCGTGGGCCGTGGGCAGGGGCAGGAGTGGTGCTGTTCAGGGGCAAGGCTGGTTCAAGGCACAACATATGCCGCAACGGGCCTGGCGTGTACAGCGGTTCAAAACAGAGGGAGGTTCAATATTCATAGAAACCGCTCCCTGAAACGGTTCCCTGGCGCCTCACGACTCCACTAGGGTTTCACCGGTCACCCACCCCACCCTCACACCCCCGGCCGCCGCCTTTGGCGCCGCTGGAGGAACAGCGCATGCCAGAGAACACCCCCCGGCCCCCGCGGAACCAACCCTGGGAGAACGGCTGGGCCCCCGACACCTCACGGACCCCCGGCACCCGAAGACTCTGGCTGGCCGGCGTGCTGGCCCTGGCCACGGTCATCACCTGCGTGATGGCGATAGCCTTCATGAAGAAGGCTTCTGACGGGCCGTCACGAGCCGCGAGGTCGCCGGTCCCGTCCGCCAGCACCGCGACCGAACCGGGGTTGATCACCTTCGCCTCGCCCTCCGACACGGGTGCCTCGGCACCCGGCGGCAAGGTCGGCCAGTCGACCGCGCGGAGCACCACCGCACCCGCCTCCCCGTCCCCGGCCGGCGGCGCGAACCCGTCCAAGTCGCCGACGCACAAAGCGACTTCGTCCAGCAAGCCGCAACCCAAGGGCACCTGGAAGTCCGTCCGCTCGGTCAACTACCCCGACCGCTACTGGCACGTGAGCGGCGACTACGTGAAGCTCGACCCGATCACCTCGGCCGCCGACCGCCGCAACGCCACCTTCAAGCTGGTCAAGGGCCTTGCCAAGGCCGACTGTTACTCGTTCGCCACGGCCGACGGCACCTATCTGCGCCACCGCGACTTCGTGCTGCGCGCCGAGCGCAACGACGGCTCGGCCCTCTTCAAACAGGACGCGACCTTCTGCCGCCGCGCTTCCTCGATCACCGGCGCGATCATGCTGGAGTCGGTGAACTATCCCGGCCGCTTCCTGCGCCACCAGAACTTCCAGCTCACCCTGGACGGCGACTACGGCCACCACCGCTCGTCGTCGGACTACCAGGCCGACTCGGCCTTCCTGCTGGTGGACGGGCTGGCCTGACACACCGGACAGCGAGACGGCCACACCCTCTCGGGGTGTGGCCGTCTGCCGTATCTCTACCGGGTGTCGCGCGTATCGCGGCCGGGTGTGGCGCGTATCGCGGCCGGGTGTGGCGCTCAGACGTTGAACCCCAACGCCCGAAGCTGCTCCCGCCCGTCGTCCGTGATCTTGTCCGGACCCCACGGCGGCATCCAGACCCAGTTGATGCGCAGCTCGTTGACGAGGCCGTCCGTGGCGGACTTGGCCTGGTCCTCGATGACGTCGGTCAGCGGACAGGCCGCCGAGGTCAGCGTCATGTCGATGGTCGCGATGTTGGCGTCGTCGATGTGCACGCCGTAGATGAGGCCGAGATTGACGACGTCGATACCCAGTTCGGGGTCGACCACGTCGAGCAGGGCCTCGCGGACCTCCTCCTCGGAGGCGGGCTTGATCTCGATGGTCTCGCTCATGCCGTCTTCCTTTCGGCTTCGGCTCCGCCCAGGGCCTGGGCCGTCGCGTCCTTCCACGCCATCCAGCTCAGGAGGGCGCACTTCACCCGTGCCGGGTACTTGGAGACACCGGCGAACGCGATCGCGTCCTCCAGCACCTCCTCCATCTCGTCGTCGGGCTCGATGCGGCCCTTGGACTGCATCAGCTCCAGGAAGGTCTCCTGGATCCGCCGGGCCTCGGTCAGGTCCTTGCCGACCAGCAGGTCGTTGAGGACGGACGCGCTGGCCTGACTGATCGAGCAGCCCTGGCCCTCGTACGAGACGTCCTCGATGGTCGAGCCGTCGTACTTCACTCGGAGGGTGATCTCGTCGCCGCACGTCGGGTTCACGTGGTGCACCTCGGCGTCGCCATCCCGCAAGCCCCGCCCGTGCGGGTGCTTGTAGTGGTCCAGGATGACTTCCTGGTACATCGAATCCAGCTTCACGATCCAGCCAGCCCCTCAGCCGAAGAAGTTCCGTACGTGCTCCAGTCCGTCGACCAGTGCGTCGATCTCGGCCGGCGTGGAGTACAGATAGAACGACGCTCGCGTGGTCGCAGGAATTCCGTACCGCAGGCAGACCGGCCGTGCGCAGTGGTGGCCGACCCGGACCGCGATGCCCTCCTCGTCGAGGACCTGACCCACGTCGTGCGGGTGGATGTCGCCGAGCGTGAAGGAGATCGCCGCGCCCCGGTCCTCGGCCGTGGTCGGGCCGATGATCTTCAGGTCGGGGACGTCCAGCAGGCGCTTGACCGCGTACTCCGTGAGCGCGTGCTCATGGGCGAGGATCTTGTCCATGCCGATCGCGGAGAGGTAGTCGATCGCCGCGCCGAGGCCGACCGCCTGCGCGATCGGGGGCGTACCCGCCTCGAACTTGTGCGGGGCGGGAGCGTACGTCGACGAGTGCATCGACACGGTCTCGATCATCTCGCCGCCGCCCAGGAACGGCGGCAGGTCCTCGAGCAGCTCCTGGCGGCCCCACAGGACGCCGATGCCCGTCGGGCCGCACATCTTGTGGCCGGTGAAGGCCACGAAGTCGGCCTGGAGCGACTGGACGTCCAGCGGCATGTGCGGCGCGGCCTGCGAGGCGTCGATGCAGACCAGCGCGCCGACCTCCTGCGCACGGCGCACTATCGCCTCGACCGGGTTGACCGTGCCGAGGATGTTCGACACCAGCACGAAGGAGACGATCTTCGTCTTCTCGGTGATGATCTCGTTGATGTTCGACAGGTCGAGCCGGCCGTCGTCGGTCAGGCCGAACCACTTCAGCTTCGCGCCCGTGCGCTGCGAGAGCAGCTGCCACGGCACGATGTTGGAGTGGTGCTCCATCTCCGTGATGACGATCTCGGTCTCGTGGTCCACGCGGTAGGGCTCGTCGGCCCAGCCCAGCATGTTCGCCACGAGGTTGAGCGACTCGGAGGCGTTCTTGGTGAAGATCACCTCGTCGCGGGAGGGCGCGTTGATGAACTCGGCGACCTTGTCGCGCGCGCCCTCGTACAGCGCCGTGGCCTCCTCGGCGAGCACATGCACACCGCGGTGGACGTTGGCGTTGTAGCGCTCGTAGTACTCGTTCAGGGCGTCGAGCACCTGGCGCGGCTTCTGCGAGGTCGCCGCGTTGTCCAGGTACACGAGCTTCTTACCGTCGTGGACCGTGCGGTCCAGGATGGGGAAGTCCTTGCGGAGCGCCTCAGTGTCGAGGAGACCCGGCAGCTGCGTCACGCTGATACGCCACCCTTCGTGTAGACCTCGTAGCCCTCGTTCTCCAGCTTGTCGGCCAGCTCGGCGCCGCCGGACTCGACGATCCTGCCGCCGGAGAAGACGTGCACGAAGTCGGGCTTGATGTAGCGCAGGATGCGCGTGTAGTGCGTGATCAGCAGGGTGCCGACCTCACCGGTCTCGCGGACGCGGTTGACGCCCTCGGAGACGACGCGCAGGGCGTCGACGTCCAGGCCGGAGTCGGTCTCGTCGAGGATCGCGATCTTCGGCTTGAGCAGCTCCAGCTGAAGGATCTCGTGGCGCTTCTTCTCACCGCCGGAGAAGCCCTCGTTCACGTTGCGCTCGGCGAAGGCGGGGTCCATGGAGAGACGCTCCATGGTCTCCCGGACCTCCTTCACCCAGGTACGCAGCTTCGGCGCCTCACCGCGGATGGCGGTGGCGGACGTACGAAGGAAGTTGGAGACGGACACACCGGGGACCTCGACCGGGTACTGCATCGCGAGGAAGAGGCCGGCGCGGGCGCGCTCGTCGACGGACATCTCCAGGACGTCCTCGCCGTCGAGGGTGACGGTGCCGCCGGTGATCGTGTACTTGGGGTGGCCCGCGAGCGAGTAGGCGAGCGTCGACTTGCCGGAGCCGTTCGGGCCCATGATGGCGTGCGTCTCGCCCTGCTTCACGGTGAGGTCGACGCCCTTGAGGATCTCCTTCGTGGCGTTGTCGGCCTCGACGGTGACGTGCAGGTCGTGGATTTCAAGCGTTGCCATGGGTTCCTCAGGACTCCTGGGTGAGGGAGACGAGCACGTCGTCCCCTTCGATCTTTACGGGGTATACGGGGACGGGGCGCGTCGCGGGCAGGCCGGACGGTTTGCCGGTGCGGAGGTCGAACGCGGAGCCGTGCAGCCAGCACTCGATCTGACAGTCCTCCACCTCGCCCTCGGAGAGCGAGACGTTCGCGTGCGAGCAGATGTCGTTGATCGCGAACACCTCCCCCTCGGTCTTCACGACCGAGACCGGCGTGCCGTCGAGCTCCACCCGCTTGGGGGTGTCGTCCTCCAGCTCGCCAAGCCCACAGACGCGTACGAACGTCGAAGAGGCCGTCATCAGACCGACGCCTCCAGCTCCTCGTCGATCTTCTCCAGCAGGCGGGCCTCGATGTCGTCGACACCGATCTGCTGGACCAGCTCGGCGAAGAAGCCGCGGACGACCAGGCGCCGGGCCTCGTCGGCCGGGATGCCGCGGGCCATCAGGTAGAAGAGCTGCTCGTCGTCGAAGCGGCCGGTGGCACTCGCGTGGCCGGCGCCGACGATCTCGCCGGTCTCGATCTCCAGGTTCGGCACCGAGTCGACCCGGGCGCCGTCCGTGAGAACCAGGTTGCGGTTCATCTCGTAGGTGTCCGTGCCCTCGGCCGTGGCCTCGATGAGCACGTCACCGATCCACACCGCGTGCGCGCCCTCGCCCTGGAGCGCGCCCTTGTACATCGCGTTGGACTTGCAGTGCGGGGTGTTGTGGTCGACGAGGAGGCGGTGCTCCTGGTGCTGGCCGGAGTCGGTGAAGTACAGCCCGAACAGCTCGGCCTCGCCGCCGGTACCGGCGTAGGCGACGCGCGGGTGCAGCCGTACCAGGTCGCCGCCGAAGGTGACGACGAACGACTTGAAGGTGGCGTCCCGGCCGATCAGCGCGTTGTGCTGGCCGACGTGCACCGCCTTGTCGTCCCAGTCCTGGACGGAGACGACGGTCAGCTTGGCGCCGTCACCGAGGACGTAGTCGACGTTGGCGGCGAGCACGGCGTCACCGGTGTGGTCGATGACGACGACGGCCTCGGCGAAGGCTCCGAGCTCCACGACCTGGTGGCCGTAGGCGACCCCGCCCTCGCCGTGCACGGCGATCCGGATCGGCTCGGCGAGGACCGTCTCCTTGGGGACGGTGATCACGCCGGCCTGCTCGAACGCCGAGTACGCCTGGGCGGCGACGCGGTCCACGGGGGTGCCCGCCTTGCCGAGGCGGGCGTCGTCGCGGCCGACGGTCTCGACGGTGACGCCCTCGGGGGCGACCACGTCGACCTTGACGCCGGTGCCGGTGGCGACCGCGGTGCCGTCGTGCAGCCCGCGCAGCCGCTCCAGCGGCGTGAACCGCCACTCCTCCTCGCGGCCGTGGGGGACCGGGAAGTCCGCCACGTCGAAGGACGGGGGCGCGCTCATGCGCGTGGCGACGGTCGACTCGGCGGCCACCGCGATCGATCCGGCGGTGGTGGAGGACCCCACCGTGGAGTTCTGAGCCTCAGCCATGGCTGTCGTAGTGCTCGCTTTCTGATGTCAGGACGTGTGCGGGCCGGTGGCCGGGATCAGCCGACCGAGCCTTCCATCTGCAGCTCGATCAACCGGTTGAGTTCGAGGGCGTACTCCATCGGCAGTTCCTTGGCGATCGGCTCGACGAAGCCGCGCACGATCATCGCCATCGCCTCGAACTCGCTCAGACCGCGGCTCATCAGGTAGAAGAGCTGGTCCTCGGAGACCTTGGAGACGGTCGCCTCGTGGCCCATGGACACGTCGTCCTCGCGGACGTCCACGTACGGGTACGTGTCCGAGCGGGAGATCGTGTCGACGAGCAGCGCGTCGCACAGCACGTTCGACTTGGAGCCGTGGGCGCCCTCGCCGATCTCGACGAGACCGCGGTAGGACGTACGGCCACCGCCGCGCGCCACCGACTTGGAGACGATGTTGGAGGACGTGTTCGGCGCCATGTGGACCATCTTGGAGCCGGCGTCCTGGTGCTGGCCCTCGCCCGCGAAGGCGATGGAGAGGGTCTCGCCCTTGGCGTGCTCGCCCATCAGGTAGACGGCCGGGTACTTCATCGTCACCTTGGAGCCGATGTTGCCGTCGATCCACTCCATGGTCGCGCCCTCGTAGGCGACGGCGCGCTTGGTGACCAGGTTGTAGACGTTGTTCGACCAGTTCTGGATGGTCGTGTAGCGGCAGCGGGCGCCCTTCTTCACGATGATCTCGACCACCGCGGAGTGCAGGGAGTCCGACTTGTAGATCGGCGCCGTACAGCCCTCGACGTAGTGGACGTAGGCGTCCTCGTCGACGATGATCAGCGTCCGCTCGAACTGGCCCATGTTCTCCGTGTTGATGCGGAAGTAGGCCTGGAGCGGGATCTCGACGTGCACGCCCTTCGGCACGTAGATGAAGGAACCGCCGGACCACACGGCCGTGTTGAGCGACGCGAACTTGTTGTCGCCGACCGGGATGACGGTGCCGAAGTACTCCTTGAAGAGCTCCGGGTGCTCCTTCAGCGCGGTGTCGGTGTCCAGGAAGATGACGCCCTGCTCCTCCAGGTCCTCACGGATCTGGTGGTAGACGACCTCGGACTCGTACTGGGCCGCGACACCGGCGACGAGGCGCTGCTTCTCCGCCTCGGGGATGCCGAGCTTGTCGTACGTGTTCTTGATGTCCTCGGGCAGGTCCTCCCAGGACTCCGCCTGCTTCTCCGTGGAGCGCACGAAGTACTTGATGTTGTCGAAGTCGATGCCGGAGAGGTCGGAGCCCCAGTTCGGCATGGGCTTCTTCTCGAACAGGCGCAGGCCCTTGAGGCGGAGCTTGGTCATCCACTCCGGCTCGCTCTTCTTGCCGGAGATGTCCCGGACGACGTCCTCGTTGATGCCGCGCTTGGCGGAGGCACCGGCCACGTCGGAGTCGGCCCAGCCGTATTCGTACGTACCCAGACCCTCGAGCTCGGGGTGGGCAGTCTCCTCGATGGGGAGCGTCATGCGGGGTTCCTCCCGGCGGTACGTGCAGATGCGTTCTGGCTATGGAGTTGCGTCTTGGAAATCTTTGGGATGAACGTCGTGCAGACGCCGTCGCCGTGCGCGATGGTCGCCAGCCGCTGGACGTGGGTTCCGAGCAGTTGGGAGAAGATCTCCGTCTCCGCCTCGCAGAGCTGTGGGAACTTCTCCGCGACGTGGGCCACCGGGCAGTGGTGCTGGCAGAGCTGCTCACCCTGTTGCGGGAGGGGCGCGCTGCGCGCCGTAGCAGCGTACCCGTCCGCGCTCAGCGCCCTGGCCAGGGCCTCGGTCCGCTCCTCGGGGGCGGCGGCCTCGATGGCCGCGCGGTAGGCGGCGGCCTGCTCGGCGATCCGCGCGCGGGCGAAGGCGACGACCGCCTCGTCCCCGCCGAACCGCTCCTGGATCCAGCGCAGGGCGTCCGCGGCCAGCTTGTCGTAGGACTGGTCGAAGGCGTCCCGGCCGCAGTCGGTGAGGGCGAAGACCTTCGCGGGGCGTCCGCGGGTGCGTGCCCCGTAGACCCGCTGCTCGCGGGCCTCGACGACCTCGTCGGCGACCAGGGCGTCCAGGTGGCGCCTGACGGCGGCCTGGGTCAGCCCGAGCCGCTCGGCGAGCGCGGCGACGGTCGACGGCCCGTGGTCCAGGATGGATCGCGCGACGCGGTTGCGGGTGGACCGCTCACCGGTCGCGAGCTCCTCCTGAGGGGCCCCCGTGGGGGTCTCCCGAGCCTCGCCGACGTTTTTCACAACGCCATTGTTGCGTAATTCCTCAGGACCGGGCAACCCACGTCCGGGCCGACGGGCGGTGCCCTGCGTCACTTAGGCATACCTAATCTGACCTGCGAAAACGATCTTTGATCGATCAGGCGCGGCCAATTCGGTGGCGCCGCCGGACCCCGTGCGCGACACTCCGGAACCATGGCGATACCCCCTCCGACCGGCCCACTTGTCACCCGCGACACAGTCGCCGCACAGCTGCGCCTGCTGGGTGTCGAGACCGGCGAGACCCTCCTCGTGCACTCCTCCCTCAGCAGCCTCGGCTGGGTCTGCGGGGGTGCCGTGGCGGTCGTCCAAGGAATTCTCGACGCGCTCGGTCCGGGCGGCACCGTGGCCGTCCCGACCCAGTCCGGCGACCTCTCGGACCCGGCGCTGTGGGGAAATCCGCCGGTGCCGGAGGACTGGTGGGACCGCATCCGGGCCTCGATGCCACCGTACGACCCGCTGATCACGCCCTCGCGCGGGGTCGGCGTGATCCCGGAGACCGTACGGCGCTGGCCGGGCGCGTTGCGCAGCGCGCATCCCCAGACGTCGTTCGCGGCGCTCGGCCCGCAGGCCGCGCGGATCGTCGACGGGCACGCGCCGGACTGCCAACTGGGCGAGCGCAGTCCGTTGGCGCGGCTTGAGGAGCTGGGCGCGCGCGTGCTGCTGCTCGGGGCCGGCTACGACACGTGCACGAGCTTCCACCTCGCCGAGTACCGCATCCCGTCCCCGCTGGTCCGGATCGGCCGGCCGGCGCCGGGCGGGGGCTGGGAGACGGTGACCGAGGTGTCGATCAGCTCGGAGCGGTTCGACGAGCTGGGCCACGACTTCGAGCGGGACCGGCCCGTCGTACGGGGGACGGTGGGCGCGGCCGACGCGCGGCTGTTCCCGGTCGCGGACGCGGTGGCGTACGCCGAGCGGTGGCTCGCGCTGCACCGGCCGCGCGAGGAGGAGCTGCCGATGGGTGGAGATCCGGTGGGTGGAGATCCTGCACCCGCCCGTCCCGGGCGCGGACCGCGTACCTAGACTCGCCATCATGCGAAGTGAGCCCGTGGTCCAGGTTCAGGCCCTGGTGAAGCGGTACGGCAGCAAAACCGCTGTGGACGGCCTCGACCTGACGGCCCAGGCGGGCGTGACCGCCGTGCTCGGCCCGAACGGCGCGGGCAAGACGACCACGGTCGAGACCTGCGAGGGGTACCGGAAGCCGGACTCCGGCACGGTGCGCGTCCTGGGCCTCGACCCGGTGCGTCAGGCCCGTGAGCTGCACCCCCGGATCGGCGTGATGCTTCAGTCCGGCGGGGTGTACTCGGGTGCGCGGGCCGACGAGATGCTGCGGCACGTGGCGAAGCTGCACGCCGATCCGCTGGACGTGGACGCCCTGATCGAGCGGCTCGGCCTCGGCGGCTGCGGCCGCACCACCTACCGCCGGCTCTCCGGCGGCCAGCAGCAGCGGCTCGCCCTCGCGATGGCGGTCGTGGGCCGTCCGGAGCTGGTGTTCCTGGACGAGCCGACCGCGGGCCTGGACCCGCAGGCCCGGCACGCGACCTGGGACCTGGTCCGCGACCTGCGCACGGACGGCGTCTCGGTCATCCTCACCACGCACTACATGGACGAGGCCGAGCAGCTCGCCGACGACGTGACGATCATCGACGCCGGCCGGGTCATCGCCCACGGCTCCCCCGAGGAGCTGTGCCGCGGCGGCGCCGAGAACACCCTGCGCTTCACCGGCCGCCCGGGCCTCGACGTCGGCTCCCTGCTCAAGGCCCTGCCCGCCGACTGCACGGCCGTCGAACTGACGCCGGGCTCCTACCGCGTCGGCGGCAAGGTCGACCCGCAGCTGCTCGCGACGGTGACGTCCTGGTGCGCGCAGCACGGGGTGATGCCGGACCGCATCTCGGTGGAGCGGCACACCCTGGAGGACGTCTTCCTGGAACTGACCGGCAAGGAGCTGCGTTCGTGAGTGTCGGTACGTACACGCCGAGGCCCGGCGCCGCCCCGCTCCCCCGCATGATCGCGGCCCAGGCGGCCCTCGAAACGAAGATGCTGCTGCGCAACGGCGAACAGCTGCTGCTCACCGTCGTGATCCCCACCCTCCTGCTGGTGCTGTTCAGCGCGGTGGACATCGTCGACACGGGCGCCGGCAAGTCCGTCGACTTCCTGACCCCCGGCATCCTGGCGCTCGCCGTCATGTCGACCGCCTTCACGGGCCAGGCCATCGCCACCGGCTTCGAGCGCCGCTACGGCGTCCTGAAGCGGCTGGCCTCCTCCCCGCTCCCGCGCTGGGGGCTGATGACCGCGAAGACGCTGTCGGTACTGGTCACCGAGATCCTCCAGATCGTCCTGCTGACGGTGATCGCCTTCGCGCTCGGCTGGTCCCCGCACGGCAACCCGGCGGCCGTCCTGCTCCTCCTCGTCCTGGGCACCGCGGCCTTCTCGGGCCTCGGCCTGCTGATGGCCGGCACCCTCAAGGCGGAGGCGACACTCGCCGCCGCCAACCTGGTCTTCCTGCTGCTGCTCGTCGGAGGCGGAGTGATCGTGCCGATGGACAAGTACCCGCAGGGCGCCCAGGACGTGCTGGGTCTGCTCCCCATCTCGGCCCTCTCGGACGGCCTGCGGGACGTGCTCCAGCACGGCGCCGGCACACCGTGGGGCGACCTGGGGATCCTGGCCGTATGGGCGGTCGTGGGACTCGCGGCGGCCGGCAGGTTCTTCCGCTGGGAGTGAGCACGGGCGTGACCATGGGCGTGAGCAGAACCACCCGCGTCAGGCCCGACCCTCGTGAACGCGTGCACAAGCGGCGCCCTACGATGGTGCGCGTGCCGAACCTGACCCTCGCCGACGCTCTCCCCGCCGCGCGCAACCCCCTCGCCTTCATCGCCGCACGCTGGACGCCGACCCCTCGGACGGTCCGGCGGGCGGCCCTCGCCGCCCTCGTCATGTCGGTGGTGATCGTGGTCACCGGCGGCGCGGTGCGGCTGACCGGCTCCGGGCTCGGCTGCCCGACCTGGCCCAAGTGCACCGACGACTCGCTCACCACCACGGGCGCGATGGGCGTGCACGGGGTGATCGAGTTCGGCAACCGCATGCTGACCTACGTGCTCTGTGCGGCCGTCGGCTGGGCGATCATCGCCGCCCGCTCCGAGAAGCCGTACCGGCGCTCGCTCACCCGACTCGGCTGGGCGCAGTTCTGGGTCGTGATGAGCAACGCGATCCTCGGCGGCATCGTGGTGCTGGTCGGCCTCAACCCGTACACGGTCGCGGCGCACTTCCTGCTCTCCTCGGGCCTCATCGCGGTCGCCGCCGTGATGTGGCAGCGCACCCGCGAGGGCGACGGCGAGCCGCGTCCGCTGGTCGGCCAGCCGGTGCGGCAGATGGTGTGGTTCCTGGTCGCCGCCGCCGTGCTGCTGATCGCGGTGGGCACGGTGGTGACCGGCTCGGGGCCGCACGCGGGCGACTCCAGCGAGGTCGAGCGGATGCCGCTGGACTGGGAGACGGTCAGCAAGCTGCACGCGGTGCTGGCCTGGATCGTGGTCACGCTGACCTTCGCCCTCTGGTTCGTCCTCAAGGCGGTCGACGCCCCCCAGGGCCCGCTGCACCGCACCCGCGACCTGTTCCTGGTCCTGCTCTCCCAGGGCGTCATCGGCTACGTCCAGTACTTCACCGACCTCCCCGAGTTCCTGGTCGGCCTGCACATGCTCGGCTCGGCCCTGGTGTGGATCGCGGTGCTGCGCGTACTGCTGGCGATGCGCGAACGCCCGCAGACGGAGGTCGAGTTGCCGGATCAGGCGTACGCGGACACCAGTCCGTCGATCGCCGGTCCCAGGTAGCTCCGGGTCAACTCGCCCCGCCGTACCGCCCACTCCTCGGTGACGGGCGCCGGCCGCTCCTCGTACCGCCGTCGTCTGATGTCCTCCACCACCTCGACGGGCGCGCCCAGTTCGGGCAGCAGGTCGAGCGCCTCGCGCTTGGAGATCAGCCGCCCGTCCTTCAGCGTGGCGCTCGCGCGGGCGAAGGTCGTCATCCCTACGTCGACCCAGCCGTCCTGCGTCCACTGCCGCACCCGGTCCACGTTCGGCCGCCAGAACTCCCGCTGATCACGCACGACGAAGTCGGCCAACTCCCGGTCCGACACCGCCGGAAGCAGATCCGCGGGCGCGAGCCCGTGCAACACCCGGCCGAAGGCGTGCAGTTCACGACGGGTGACCGGGGTGACGGGCCGCCGCATCAACTGGTCGTGGGCCCAGGTGAGATGCGAGCGATCGGCGTCGGCGGTCGGCGCGGGCGTCAGATAGCTGCAGTGCAGCTTGACGGCCAGCGGTTCGGCCGCGCGCAGGCGCGGGTGCAGCGTCGCGATCCGCCATACGGTGCCCAGAGCCGCGGGACGGTCGAGCACCGCGATCAGGTCCAGGTCGCTGCGGCCCTCCTGGTAGTCGCCGCCCGCGAGGGATCCGTGCGCCCACACGGCGATGGGGCGCAGCGGGGTCAGGTCGTCGAGGAAACGGTCTAGCAGAGCGTCGGTCGTCGTCACCCCGACAGTCTGGACAGCTCGGTCCGGTCCGTACACCCCTAGCGCCCCAGCCGACCTGACTCCCCCGCTCGTGCCCTCCGCTCACTCCAGCCCGTACACCCTCCGCGCGTTCCCCGCCGCGACCATGCCCGCCACCCGCTGCGCGTCCGCCAGTGACCACGCGCCCTCGGCGACCCAGCCGCCCAGGACCCGGCCGAGGGCCTCGCGGAAGAGGCGGGCGGCCACCACGTGGAGTTCCGGCAGTCCGTGGGCGCCGCTGGAGAAGAGGATCTTGCCGAAGGGGGTCAGCTCCAGGATCTCGGCGAGGATCGTCGCGGCACGGGCGCCGGTGCGCACGAGGGCGGCACCGGAGTCGGCGTACACGTGCGGGAAGACGCCGGCGAGGTGAGCGGCGTGGCGGTGGTACGGGTAGCCGTGCAGGAGGACCAGGTCGGTGCCGAGGCCGGCCGTGGCCCGGACGAAGTCCGTCAGCAGGACCGGGTCCGTACGGTCGATGCGGGCCCCCGGCTCCCCCAGCCCCGCGTGCAGTTGGAGCGGGAGCCCCGAGGCGACGGCGATCCACAGCAGGTGGCGCAGCAGGACCGGATCGCTCAGCTCACCGCCGACCCGGCGGCCCGCCAGCCACCGTCCGGCCGCGCCCCGCACCTCGCCGGGCCCCGGCGGCTCGGGCGCCAGCGCGAGTCCGTGCCGCAGCCCCGCGACCGAGGTGAAGGCGACCGCGTTCGCGGCGGCGCCGTGCACCGACTCGGCGAGGTTGGCGAGGAAGGACTCGACGGTGCCCGAGGTGTCGGCGACCTGCTCGGCCAGTAACTCCAGACGGACGATCTCGCGGGCCTCGGCGGCCCCGGCGGAGGCCAGTTCGTCGGGGCAGGTGAGGTCGCCGGGCAGTCCGGTGTCGACCAGGTACGTGGTGATGCCGCTGCCCCGCAGCAGCCTGCGGCCCGCTTCCAGCACGCCCAGTTCGCGGCGCCGGGCGAGATAGCGGGCGGGCGGGCAGTGCGGTTCCAGACCGAGCAGCGGCGGACACCAGCGGCGTACGGCGAAGCCCGTCTGGGTGTCGAAGAGGGTGGTGCCGGGGGCGGGCGGGCCCTCGGTACGGGCGAGTTGGGCCTCGAAGGTGCCCAGGCCCAGCTCCGTTCTGAGGACACCGTGGCAGTACTGGTCCACGAGGGACGGCGTTTCGATCATCCGGACTCCCCGTACTGGACCGTGCACTCCGTACAGGTCCTAACGGGTGAACCGGCTGCGAGGTGTTGCTGGGACACACCCCGTGCGAATCATCGAAGGGCGTCAGCCGTTGCGCGGGCCGCCGACCTGGATCCCCGCCATACGGGTCCACTCGTACGGGCCCGTCTTCACCTTGGCCGCGAACTCGCCGTCGAAGGACTCGTGGACGGTGAGGCCGGACTTCGCCACGGCCTGCTCGGCGAGTTCGTAGGAGGGGACCACCAGGTCGCCCCAGCCGCCGTCCTCGCCGACGAGCACGATGCGGGCGCCCCGCTCGCCGATGTAGGCCACCTGGGCCTCGGCACCGCCGTGCGCCTTGGCGAAGGCGTCGATCCGCTTGGCGAGCTTCGCGACCTTGCGCTCGGCCTTCGCGTCGGCCGTCGCGTCGGTCTGCTGGGTGTCTTCCTGCTGCGTGTCTGCCATGGCCAGGATGCTACTCACCGGTAGATCGACAGGCGAGGGCAGGGCGCTGTGACGTACGTCAGTGCGTATGTCAGTACGGGCGCCCGGCGCGGGCGTCAGCGCAGGAAGGGGTCCACCGCGATCGCCACGAACAGCAGCGAGACGTAGGTGATGGACCAGTGGAACAGCCGCATCTCCTTGAGCTTGCCGCCCGTCACCTCGGCCTTCGCCCGGTTCTGGAGGCCGTGCGCCTCCCACAGCCACCAGCCGCCCGCCACCAGGGCGACGGACGTGTAGAACCAGCCCGTGTAGCCGAGGGGGGTGAGGAGCAGGGAGACGGCCACCATCACCCAGCTGTAGATGACGATCTGCTTGGCGACGACCTTGTTGGAGGCGACGACCGGCAGCATCGGCACGCCCACGCGCGCGTAGTCCTCCTTGACCTTCATGGACAGCGGCCAGTAGTGCGGCGGCGTCCAGAAGAACATGACGAGGAAGAGGATGACCGGCGCCCACGACATGGAGTTGGTGACCGCGGACCAGCCGATCAGCACCGGCATGCAGCCGGCGATGCCGCCCCACACGATGTTCTGCGAGGTACGGCGCTTGAGGATCATCGTGTAGACGACGACGTAGAAGAGGAGCGCCCCGAGGGAGAGCCAGGCCGACAGCCAGTTGACGGCCAGGCCGAACAGCAGGGTGGAGACGATCGCGAGGGAGATGCCGAAGGCGAGGCACTCGCGCGGGCTGACCATGCCGGTGACCAGCGGGCGCTGCGAGGTGCGGTCCATCAGGGCGTCGATGTCGCGGTCGATGTACATGTTCAGCGCGTTGGCGCCGCCCGCCGAGAGGTAGCCGCCGAGGCAGGTCAGCAGCACCAGGGTCAGATCGGGCACGCCCTGCTGGGCGAGGAACATCACCGGAACGGTGGTGATGAGCAGAAGCTCGATGATCCTCGGCTTGGTCAGCGCCACGAACGCCTTGACACGGGCCCCGAACGGCCGGTGACTCGGGCTCTGGCTCGCACCGAGCTCCCCCACTGCCTTAAGGGCGTGGGAGGTGCCCCCATCCGCTGGACGGGATTCGACGGCCGTCACGCACACCCCTACAGAGACATCCCAGCAGACCTCTCCCGTGTGAAGTCCCGGTAAAGGCCCGCGCGTACCACGCCACTCTAGACGTTGCCCATACCCCGGAACTCGCGGGGGTCGGGTCGTGTTGGGAGGGGTCCCCCACCAGGCGCGCAGGGGCCTCTCATCCGTCTTCCGGAAGATCGCACGACAGCTCGATTGAGCAGTCGGACGAACGGTTCCGTATTCAGGTTCCGAATGCGATCCGGACCAGTCGGGAGGCGGATCCTCCATAGTCCCGGCAGTCTGGAATGACTCGAAAAAATGCACGTTCTTACAGGGGTAGGCTCGACAACGGCCGGTGGGCGCCCCCGTGCACCGGCATTCGACTGCACCGGCATTCGACATGTGTGACATGTGGAGAGGAGCCCTGACCCAGGGTGAGCACCAAGCCGACCACAACAGACCTCGAGTGGACCGAGTTGGACCAGCGGGCCGTGGACACCGCCCGCGTCCTGGCCGCCGATGCCGTACAGAAGGTCGGCAACGGCCATCCTGGTACGGCGATGAGCCTGGCTCCTGCCGCGTACACCCTGTTCCAGAAGGTGATGCGGCACGACCCGGCCGACCCCCAGTGGGTCGGGCGCGACCGTTTCGTGCTGTCCGCCGGCCACTCGTCCCTGACCCTCTACACGCAGCTCTACCTGGCCGGCTTCGGCCTGGAGCTGTCCGACCTGGAGTCCTTCAGGACCTGGGGTTCCAAGACCCCCGGGCACCCGGAGTACGGCCACACCAAGGGTGTCGAGACGACGACCGGCCCGCTGGGCCAGGGTGTCGCCAACGCCGTGGGCATGGCCATGGCCGCCCGCTACGAGCGCGGCCTGTTCGACCCGGACGCGCCGCAGGGCGAGTCCCCCTTCGACCACTTCATCTATGCGATCGCCGGTGACGGCTGCCTCCAGGAGGGCATCTCCGCCGAGGCGTCCTCGATGGCCGGCCACCAGGAACTGGGCAACCTGATCCTGCTGTGGGACGACAACCACATCTCGATCGAGGGCGACACCGAGACGGCCGTCTCCGAGGACACCGTCAAGCGCTTCGAGGCGTACGGCTGGCACGTGCAGCGCGTGGCCCCGAAGCCGGACGGCGACATCGACCCGCACGCCGTCTACAACGCCATCGAGGCCGCGAAGAAGGTGACGAACAAGCCGTCGTTCATCGCGATGCGCTCGATCATCGCCTGGCCCGCGCCGAACGCGCAGAACACCGAGGCCGCGCACGGCTCGGCGCTCGGCGACGACGAGGTCGCGGCCACCAAGCGCGTCCTGGGCTTCGACCCGGAGAAGTCCTTCGACGTCTCCGACGAGGTCCTCAAGCACACCCGTCAGGCGCTGGAGCGCGGCCGCGAGGCGAAGGCCGCGTGGGACCCGTCGTACCAGCAGTGGCGCACCGCCAACCCGGAGCGGGCGGCCGAGTACGACCGCATCGCCAAGGGCGAACTGCCCACGGGCTGGGAGGAGAAGCTCCCGGTCTTCGAGACGGGCAAGGGTGTCGCCACCCGTGCCGCGTCCGGCAAGGTGCTCCAGGCGCTCGGTGCCGTGATCCCCGAGCTGTGGGGCGGCTCCGCCGACCTGGCCGGCTCGAACAACACGACCATCGACAAGAACAGTTCGTTCCTGCCGGCCGACAACCCGCTGCCGGAGGCGGACCCTTACGGGCGCACGATCCACTTCGGCATCCGCGAGCACTCGATGGCCGCCGAGATGAACGGCATCACCCTGCACGGCAACACCCGTGTCTACGGCGGTACGTTCCTCGTCTTCTCCGACTACATGCGCAACGCGGTACGGCTGTCCGCGCTGATGCACCTGCCGGTGACGTACGTGTGGACGCACGACTCCATCGGTCTCGGTGAGGACGGTCCGACCCACCAGCCGGTCGAGCACCTGGCCTCGCTGCGCGCCATCCCGGGCCTGAACGTGGTCCGTCCGGCCGACGCCAACGAGACCGTGATCGCCTGGCGTGAGGTGCTGCGCCGCTACACCAAGGTCTTCGGCGAGGGCGCCCCGCACGGTCTGGCGCTGACCCGCCAGGGCGTGCCGACGTACGACGCCAACGAGGACGCGGCCAAGGGCGGTTACGTCCTGTTCGAGGCCGACGGCGGTACTCCCGAGGTCATCCTCATCGCCACCGGTTCCGAGGTGCACGTCGCCGTCGAGGCGCGCGAGCAGCTCCAGGCGGACGGGGTGCCGACGCGGGTCGTGTCCATGCCGTGCGTGGAGTGGTTCGAGGACCAGGACCAGGGGTACCGGGACAGCGTGCTGCCGCCGAGCGTGCGCGCGCGGGTCTCGGTGGAGGCGGGCATCGGCCTCACCTGGCACAGGTTCGTCGGGGACGCCGGTCGCATCGTTTCCCTGGAGCACTTCGGTGCTTCGGCCGACGGAAAGGTCCTCTTCCGCGAGTTCGGCTTCACTGCCGAGAACGTGGCCGCCAAGGCCCGCGAGTCCATCGCCGCCGCCCAGCGCTGACGCCCACATACGACACGTAGGAGAGTAATTCCATGACAGACGCACTCAAGCGCCTCTCCGAGGAGGGCGTCGCGATCTGGCTGGACGACCTGTCGCGCAAGCGGATCACGTCCGGCAACCTCGCGGAACTGATCGACCAGCAGCACGTCGTGGGCGTCACCACCAACCCGACGATCTTCCAGAAGGCGATCTCGTCGGGCGACGGCTACGACCAGCAGCTGTCGGACCTCGCCGCGCGCAAGGTCACCGTCGAAGAGGCCATCCGCATGATCACCACGGCGGACGTCCGCGACGCCGCCGACATCCTGCGCCCGGTCCACGACGCCACCGACGGCCAGGACGGCCGCGTGTCGATCGAGGTCGACCCGCGCCTGGCGCACAACACCAAGGCGACCGTCGCCGAGGCCAAGCAGCTGGCCTGGCTGGTCGACCGCCCCAACACCCTGATCAAGATCCCGGCCACCAAGGCGGGTCTGCCGGCGATCACCGAGGTCATCGGCCTCGGCATCAGCGTGAACGTGACGCTGATCTTCTCGCTGGAGCGCTACCGCGAGGTCATGGACGCCTACCTGGCCGGCCTGGAGAAGGCCAAGGAGCGCGGCCTGGACCTGTCGCTGATCCACTCGGTGGCGTCCTTCTTCGTGTCCCGCGTGGACACCGAGATCGACAAGCGGCTGAACGCGCTGGGCACCGACGAGGCGAAGGCGCTGCGCGGCAAGGCCGCCGTCGCCAACGCGCGGCTGGCCTACCAGGCGTACGAGGAGGTCTTCTCCACGGCTCGCTGGAGCACCCTGGAGAGCGCGGGCGCCAACAAGCAGCGTCCGCTGTGGGCCTCGACCGGCGTCAAGGACCCGGCCTACAAGCCGACCCTGTACGTCGACGACCTGGTGGCGCCGAACACGGTGAACACCATGCCGGAGGCGACCCTCCAGGCCACCGAGGAGCACGGCGAGATCACCGGCAACACGATCTCCGGCACGTACGTACAGGCCCGCGCCGACCTCGACGCCGTCGAGAAGCTCGGGATCGCGTACGACGACGTGGTCCAGGTCCTGGAGGACGAGGGCGTCGAGAAGTTCGAGGCGTCCTGGACCGACCTGCTCGACTCGACCGAGGCGGAGCTCCAGCGCCTCGCCCCCTCGGAGGGCTGAGGCTTTGGCTCCTACCCCCGGTTCCGGAGCGAACCCGCTCCGTGACCCCGCCGACCGACGGCTCCCGCGTATCGCGGGGCCGTCGGGCCTGGTCATCTTCGGTGTCACGGGCGATTTGTCACGCAAAAAGCTCATGCCCGCCGTGTACGACCTCGCCAACCGAGGTCTGCTGCCGCCGGGCTTCTCCCTGGTCGGGTTCGCCCGCCGCGAGTGGCAGAACGAGGACTTCGCACAGGAGGTCCACGACGCGGTCAAGGAGCACGCCCGCACCCAGTTCCGCGAGGAGGTCTGGCAGCAGCTCATCCAGGGGATGCGCTTCGTCCAGGGCACCTTCGACGACGACGATGCCTTCGAACGACTGCGCGGCACCATCGAGGAGCTGGACAAGGCACAGGGCACGGGCGGCAACTTCGCCTTCTACCTGTCGGTGCCGCCGCGCTCCTTCCCGGTGGTCATCCAGCAGCTGAAGAAGCACGGTCTGGCCGACCAGACCGGCGGCTCCTGGCGGCGCGCGGTCATCGAGAAGCCCTTCGGCCACGACCTCAAGTCGGCCGAGGAGCTCAACTCGACGGTCGAGGACGTCTTCGCCCCCGACCAGGTCTTCCGCATCGACCACTACCTCGGCAAGGAGACCGTCCAGAACATCCTGGCGCTCCGCTTCGCCAACACGATGTTCGAGCCGATCTGGAACCGGTCCTTCGTGGACCACGTGCAGATCACCATGGCCGAGGACATCGGCATCGGCGGCCGGGCCGGCTACTACGACGGCATCGGCGCCGCCCGTGACGTCATCCAGAACCACCTGCTCCAGCTCATGGCCCTGACGGCCATGGAGGAGCCGGCCTCCTTCGACGCGGACGCGCTGGCCGCCGAGAAGACCAAGGTGCTCGGCGCGGTGAGGCTGCCGAAGGACCTGGGCCGGGACACCGTGCGCGGGCAGTACGCGGCGGGCTGGCAGGGCGGCGAGAAGGCGGTCGGCTACCTCCAGGAAGACGGCATCGACCCCCATTCGAAGACCGACACCTACGCGGCGATCAAGGTCGAGGTGGACAACCGCCGTTGGGCGGGCGTCCCCTTCTACCTGCGCACCGGCAAGCGGCTCGGCCGGCGCGTCACCGAGATCGCGGTGGTCTTCCAGCGGGCCCCGCACTCCCCCTTCGACCACACGGCGACGGAGGAGCTGGGCAAGAACGCGATCGTGATCCGCGTCCAGCCGGACGAGGGCGTCACGGTCCGCTTCGGCTCCAAGGTGCCGGGCACCTCGATGGAGATCCGGGACGTCTCCATGGACTTCGCGTACGGCGAGTCCTTCACGGAGTCCAGCCCGGAGGCGTACGAGCGCCTCATCCTCGACGTCCTGCTGGGCGACTCCAACCTCTTCCCGCGCACGGAGGAGGTCGAGCTGTCCTGGAAGATCCTCGACCCGATCGAGGAGTACTGGGACACCAACGGCAAGCCCGCCCAGTACCCGTCCGGGACCTGGGGCCCCGTCGAGGCGGACGAAATGCTCGAGCGAGACGGACGGAGCTGGCGCCGGCCATGAAGATAGACCTCACGGACACCACGGCCAGCAAGATCAACAAGGCGCTGGTGCAGGGCCGCCGGGCGATCGGCACGCCGGCCGTCGGCATGGTGCTCACGCTGGTCATCGTCACGGACGAGGAGAACGCGTACGACGCCCTCAAGGCGGCGAACGACGCCTCGCACGAGCACCCCTCGCGCACCCTGGTGGTCGTCAAGCGCGTCTCCCGCTCCCCCCGCGACCGCACGGCGTCCCGCCTGGACGCCGAGGTCCGGGTGGGCGCGGACGCGGGCACCGGCGAGACGGTGATCCTGCGGCTGTACGGCGAGATCGTGGACCACGCCCAGTCGGTCGTCCTGCCGCTGCTGCTGCCGGACGCGCCGGTGGTGGTCTGGTGGCCGGTGAACGCGCCCATCGACCCGGCGAGCGACCCCCTGGGCGCCCTCGCCCAGCGCCGGGTGACGGACACCTACACCTCGGAGCAGCCGGTACGGGACCTCACGGCCCGCGCCGACACCTACACCCCGGGCGACACCGACCTCTCCTGGACCCGCATCACGCCCTGGCGCTCGATGCTGGCCGCCGCGCTCGACCAGGTCGTCTGCGAGGTCGAGACGGTCGAGGTGGAGGGCGAGGAGTTCAACCCGAGCTGCGAGCTGCTGGCGATGTGGCTCGCGGACCGTCTCGACGTGCCGGTGAAGCGGTCGCTGTCGTCGGGCCCCGGTCTGACGGCGGTGCGCATGCACACCGACAGCGGGCCGATCGTGCTCGACCGGGCGGACGGCTCGCTGGCGACGCTCTCCATCCAGGGTCAGCCCGACCGTGCGGTGGCGCTCAAGCGCCGGGACACGGCCGAGCTGATCGCGGAGGAGCTGCGGCGGCTGGACCCGGACGACACGTACGCCTCGGCGCTGCGGTTCGGGGTGGACCGGCTCAACGCGCCCTCGGCGGTCGCCGTACTGCCTGCCGAGGCGGTGGAGTCGCCGGCCAAAGGAGCACGGGCCGGAGACGAAACCCCTGGCGAAGGCGTTGCGGAAGCTGCCGGGCCGGAAACGGCGGCGGAGGCACCGGTGAAGAAGAAGGCGGCGGCGAAGTGAACACCCCGCAGCTGGTCGTGCACCGCGACAAGGAGCTGATGGCGCAGGCCGCCGCGGCCCGGCTCATCACGAAGATCGTGGACGCGCAGGCCTCCCGGGGTTACGCGTCCGTGGTGCTGACCGGTGGCCGCAATGGCAACGGGCTGCTCGCGGCCCTGGCCGGCCAGCCCGCCCGGGACGCGGTCGACTGGGGTCGGCTCGACCTGTGGTGGGGCGACGAGCGGTACCTGCCCGAGGGCGACCCGGAGCGGAACGACACGCAGGCCCGGGAGGCCCTGCTGGACTCCGTACCGCTGGATCCGAAGCGCGTGCACGCCATGCCCGCGTCCGACGGTCCGTACGGCGCCGATGTCGAGGCGGCGGCCGAGGCCTACGCCGAGGAGCTGGCGCGGGCCGCCGGTCCGGAGAACCATGGCTCGGTGCCGACGTTCGACGTGCTGATGCTGGGCGTCGGTCCGGACACCCATGTGGCGTCCCTGTT
Source organism: Streptomyces sp. NPDC088794 (assembly GCF_044750545.1). Taxonomy (NCBI): domain Bacteria; kingdom Bacillati; phylum Actinomycetota; class Actinomycetes; order Kitasatosporales; family Streptomycetaceae; genus Streptomyces; species Streptomyces sp. NPDC088794. Next base: position 192,389 of record NZ_JBIVKB010000020.1, read on the forward strand.
CCCGGAGTTGCCGGCGGTGCGAGAGACGCAGCGCACGGTGGTCGGGGTGCACGGCGCGCCGAAGCCCCCGCCCACCCGCGTCTCGCTGACCCTTCCGGCCATCCGCGGGGCCCGTGAGGTGTGGCTGCTCGCGGCGGGCGAGGACAAGGCGGAGGCGGCGGCGATCGCGCTGTCCGGCGCGGGCGAGATCCAGGCCCCGGCGGCCGGCGCGTACGGCCGGGCCCGCACTCTGTGGCTGCTCGACGCTGCGGCGGCCTCGCAGCTGCCGCGGTCGCTGTATCCACCGGCGTCCCCGTGACCGGCGTCTAAATAGACACGGAGGCGGGGGGGGGGGGGGGGCGGGATGCCCCCCCCCCCCCCCCGGGGTAACCCCCCCAAACACCCCCCCCCCCGGGGACAAGAGCCCGCCCGGCCAAAACCCCCGCCCCCAGTTGCGC
>NZ_JBIVKB010000021.1:0-182550 GCF_044750545.1 Streptomyces sp. NPDC088794
CGGTGGCCGTTCATCTATGCGGGCACGATCCGGATGCCGGAGCAAACCCCCGGATCAGGTCGAACCCGTACACCACTTCTCAGGACGCAACCTGGAGCCGACGCACTCCGCCGGGCGCTGTCGCCAACACGTGAATTGTGGTTGGAGATTGCTTCGGTCGTCGGAGGCAAGGTGCCGTTGTGGGCTGAGAAGTGTGCATGCACGAATTACGACGCCTGGCCGTCGTTCTTCGATGCACGCAATAGCGATGCGGTGGAACTTTTGGCGGACCGGTCGCACGGATGGTGCGGACGGAGGCGCGGTGTGCTCGGTGCGGGTCGCATCTGGGGCACCTGTTCGAGGGGGAGGGGTACGCGACGCCCTTCCTTCGGCAGGAAACACTAGGGCACAGCCGCGGCCAGCTCACACGACCAGTCGGACCGGCCCAGATCCCCCGTGGGGCGTGGAGAGTTCAAAGTGCGGTGATGCTCGGCGGAGGGGCTACTGATGTCAGTCTGCCAGCCGGTAGTGCGGCCGCCACCTAGAGGGCGAGTACTGCCAGCCCCATGCCAGTGATCGTTTGGCGGCCTGTCCAGGTTTCTGCTGGCCCTGGACGGCTATTCCGGTGGGGATCGGCCCTCAGTGTGGCAGTCCTGGGAGACTGGAGATATCACCGACCACAGGCGCTGACCAGCGCATCGGCCACCGTGTTCAGGTTGTGTTCAGGCCCGGACACACCTCGGAAAACTCAAGCACCAGAAGCGCCAAAGCTCTGGCAAAGGGGTCTGGGGCAACCGTCAGGCGCCGTGCCATCGTGCCTGCCATGACGACTGATCACCTCACGTACAACCGGCCACTGCGCCACGCACGGCACGCGGCGAGCAAGGTGCCGGAGGTGACCGTCTACTTCTGGATCATCAAGGTGCTGACCACCGGCATGGGTGAGACGGCCTCCGACTTCCTGGCCCACATGTTCGGCCCGATCCCCGCAGTTGGCCTCGGCGGCATCGGTCTGGTGGCTGCTCTGGCGGTACAGTTCGCCGCTCGTCGGTATGTGGCCTGGATCTATTGGACTGCGATCGTCATGGTCAGTGTGTTCGGCACGATGGCCGCCGACGTCTTGCATGTCGGGCTCGGTGTGCCGTACGCGCTGTCGACTCCGTTCTTCATGGTCACACTGGCCGCTGTCTTCGCCCTCTGGTACCGCAGCGAACGCACTCTGTCGATCCACAGCATCCACACCCGGCGCCGCGAGGCCTTCTACTGGGCCGCCGTGCTCGCCACGTTTGCGCTGGGTACCGCCGCCGGAGATCTAACCGCCACGATCGGCCTCGGCTACCTGGGCTCCGCGGTCCTGTACGCCGCAGCGATCGCGGTTCCGGCCGTCGCTCACCGGTGGGGCGGCCTGAACGCGGTGGCCGCGTTCTGGGCGGCGTACGTCATCACCCGCCCGCTCGGTGCCTCCGTCGCCGACTGGATGGCCGTCGGCCGTGGCCGAGGCGGACTTGACCTGGGCCTGGGGCCCGTCACGTTGTCGTGGACGGTGGCCATTCTCGGCTTCGTCGGCTATTTGGCGGCCTCGCGCAAGGACGTCCAGCACGATGTCATGCCGTGACGCGCGGAAGGGTTCGTGATCAGCCGGCAGGCAGACTGATCACGAACCGTGCCCCGGGCGTGTGTGCGGGGTCGAACGTCACCTCGCCGCCGACGGAGCGGGCGAGGCGTTGTGCCAGCGGCAGTCCCAGGCCTGCTCCGTGGTGTCCGTCGCGAGGATCGGCGCGTTGACCCGGCACGAAGAGCCGTCCTACGAACGGGGGCGGTACGCCGGGTCCGTCGTCGATGACATCGACGCGCACTCCCGTGGGTGTGCGGTACGCGTGTATGGCGACGCGGGAGCGGGCGTAGCGGGAGGCATTGGTCAGGAGCGGGCTGACGATGCGTTCGAGGAGGGTGGGTGGGACTCCGGCTTCCACATGCGGGCCGTCGGCGGTGACCGTCAAGTGGCTTGGCGCGTCCAGGACTTCCGTGAGGCGCCGCAGTGTTGGCAGGACCTCCGAGGTGCCTGGTGCGGACAGTGTGCCGTCCCGGGCGTCATCGAGGAGGGTGTCGCAGATGGTGAGCATGGACTCCGCGGCGTCCGTGATGACCTCGTGGGTGGCGCGGGTCTGGTCGGCGCTGCGGGGGCGGCTCTGCCACCAGTCGAGTTCGGCGATGATCCGGCTCAGAGGTGTACGCAGTTCGTGCGAGAGTTCCCCGGTGAGCTGCCGCTCGTGGCGCAGGAGGGTGCGGATGCGGTCCAGAATGGCGTCCAACGACGTACCAAGGCGGGCGAGTTCGGCCGGGTGCCCCGTGCTGCCGAAGCGTTCTTCGGAGGCGACGGCGCTCCACTGGGTGGCCTGGTCGGTCATCGTGCGGACGGGGCGCAGCGCGCGGCCTACCGCGAGCCGGGTCAGGGCGTAGGTGCAGACGAGCATCACGACGTCCAGGGCGATCGATCCCAGGAGCAGGGTGTCGGCCGAACTCCGGTAGGGGGAGAGGTCCAAGGCCGTGACCACCGAGGCCTCGCTCCTGCCTCCGGGTACCGGCTGGGAGCACAGCCGGAGAGGGCCATGGACGTCAGCGGTGACGCAGCGTCGCCCGCCGCGCCCGGCGAGGGCGTCGGCGATCCGGGTCAAGTGGCCGGCGTTCGGGGGCTGTTCCAGCAGGTGCCGGCCGGCGTAGATCCACACGTTGGTGTCGAGGAGTTCGTCGTGGGAGGTCTCCAGGACACGTACGGTCGTGCCGCTGGTGTCGATGGTCGTCGCGACGGCTGCGGCTCGGGTATGCAGCTCGTCGTCCGCCTGGTGCTGGAGGCGGTGGCCTGCTACGACGTTGAAGGCGACGGTGAGGACCAGCATCAGCAGTGCGGCCGTGGTGAGGGCGACGAGCGAGAGCCGCCCGCGCAAGGTACGGGGCGCCAGTCGGTCGAGGGAGGCGGCCCGTGGGCGGATGTCGCTCATGTCAGGCGGTGGCCGATCCCGCGGGCCGTGCCGATCGTCCGGTCGCTGCCCGCCTCGCGCAGCTTGCGGCGTAGCCGCGTCAGGTATTGGTCGAGGGTGTTGTCATGGACTTGGGCGCCCTCGGGCCAGGCTGCCCGGACCAGCTCGCGTCGGCGGACGATACCGCCGGAAGCCGCCATGAGCGCGGCCAGGAGACGGAACTCGGTCGGTGTCAGGTCGACCTGGATGCCTCGGATGCTGGCCATGTGCCGGACGGCGTCCAGGATCAGGTCTCCAGCTGTGACGGCAGGCGGTGGTGCGGCGCGCTTGAGGGCTGCGCGCAGGCGGGCGGCGAGTTCGGCGAGATGGAACGGCTTGGGCAGGTAGTCGTCGCCGCCGGCAGAGAACCCGGCCAGCCGGTCCGGCAGCCGGTGATGGGCGGTCAGGAAGATGACGGGGGAGAGGAACCCGTTCGCGCGCATCGCCTGGCACACGTCCCGCCCGTCGGCATCGGGCAGCCCGATGTCGAGCACGGCGGCGGAGATGTCGGCACCTGCCAGACGCAGAGCGGTGGCGCCGTCCGGCGCGGGCACGGGGTCGAAGTCCTCGTCGCGCAGTCCGCGCATCAGGACGTCACGCAGGGCGTGATCGTCCTCGACGACCAGGATCGTCTGAGCCATGGTCCTCCTTCCGGTCTCGTGCTTTGTTCGTGTTTGTCGTACCGGGGGTCACTCGCTCGGGCAGCCAGCGGGTCACCGCGTACAGGCACAGTCCCAGCCAGCCGAGGGCGAACAGCCAGCCGCCGATGACGTCGGTGAACCAGTGCACCCCGAGATAGACGCGGGTCAGCCCGACCGGCATGCCCCAGCCGCCGATGACCATGACCAGTGGGGCCCTGCCGCGCCGCCCCCGCACGGAGACGGCGATGATGAGCAGGCCGGCGGTGAGGGCCGCCGTGGTGGTGTGACCGGACGGGAACGCCCATCCCGAAGCGTGCGTGTCCCAGTCCGCCCGTGGCGGCCGGGGCCGGGCGACGAGTGTCATCACCGCGTACCGCAGCGTCTGGCCGGCACCGAGGCAGGTCAGACAGAGCACGACGGCCAGCCCGCGCTGTCGTGGCGTGCGTCCGGCGACGAGTCCGGCCACCGCGGCCAGCGTGAACGGGACGACACCCGTTCCGGTGGCGGTCAGGCCGCGGGCGAAGGCCACCACCACGTCCGGCCGGTGGCCGACGGACCACGAGAGCAGGTCGGCATCCGCGAACAGCGGTCTGTTGTCGCGGCCCACCACGACCATGGTCATCGCACCGAACGCCGCCCATGCGCCGAGGCCGCAGCCGCCGGCCAGGCCGGAGACGGCACCGCGCTTCATGGGGCGACCACCAGGAGCGGCCGCAGGCGGGTGGCCGTGAGCCGCCGGGCCAGGGTTTCGGCACGTCTGCGCAGGGCCGACATGGCGAGCAGCGCGACGAGGGCGCCCACCACGACACCCGCCAGCACGTCATGCGGATAGTGCGCGCCGACCCAGATCCGCGCGGCCGCCATCGCACCCGCGGCCACCGCGGCGATCGCGCCGAGCCGGCGGGAGACGAACAGCAGGGCGACGGCCGCCGCGGCGGCGATGGCCGCGTGGTTGCTGGGGAAGGACCAGTCGCCGGGCGCCGGACACGCCTCCAGCGTGGTCACCCGCAAGCTCTGACAGGGCCGGTCCTCGCGCACCACCAGCTTCAGTGCCGTATCCACCCCGTAGGCCACGACCACCACGAACGGCATGGCGAGCGCCGTCACCGACGCGGCAGCGCCCGCTCGTCTGGCATGCCACCAGCCGATCGTCATGAGCACCCCGAACAGGGCGAGTCCGTACGTGGACCAAGCCAACACCGAGTCGTCCAGCCACGGGGGAGTCTCCCGGGCGAGGTGCACCACATCGATGTAGGCCGAGCCGTCGACCGAAGAACCGTCGAAGGTGAGGATCATCCGCGGGCCTCCGGTTCCCTCGACTCCGCCTTGGAGGCCCGGCGTGAGCGGTACATCTCGGAGGCGAGCGGAATGAGCGACAGAGCCACGATCACCGCGACCATCGGCAGCAGATACCGGTCCACGCTCGGCACGGAGGAGCCCAGGGCATACCCCGCCAGCGTCAGACCCAGGCTCCACACCAGCCCGCCGGCCACCTGCCAGACAGTGAACGTCCGCACCGGTACTCCCAGGGCGCCGGCCATCGGATTGAGGACCGTCCGTACCACTGGAACGAAGCGGGCCAGCACGATCGCCTTCGCATGCCCATAGTCTTCCAGCAGCTCCTCCGCACGCTTCGCCCCCTGATGCAGGCGGGCCGAGCGGCTGCGAGCGAGCAGGGACCCGCCCGCTCTGCGGCCCAGGAGATATCCGCACTGCGAGCCCGCCAGGGCTCCCACCGCCGCGGCGACCAGGAGCGGCGCGAGCGACAGCTTGAGGCTGTGGTCGGCAGCACCGGTGCACAGCAGGCCAGCCGTGAACAACAGCGAGTCGCCGGGGAGGAAAAAGCCGATCAGCAGCCCCGTCTCGGCGAAGAGCACCACACCCACACCCAGCACACCGAAGGCGGACAGCAGGGACCGGGCATCCAGCACATTGACGGCCAGTGGTGCCGACAGGTGTACGGCTGTGGTCAACATCGAGTGCCCTTCGTCGTTCTTCCGGCCGTCGGATGCGGCGGAACGGCGGCACCCAACAATCGACTACAATTCTGTAGACGGTCTACTGAACTGTAGACGATGGTGGAGTGAGGAACGTTCCATGACCGACACGAGGGATGAGAGGCGGTCGGCCGGTGAGCTCGAAGCCGCCGTCATGGCCGTGCTGTGGACCGCCGGGACTCCGCTCACGCCGGGCCGAGTGCAGATCGGACTCGGCGCCGGCCTGGCTCGCACTACAGTGACGACGATCCTGACCCGTCTGCACGAGAAGGGCGTCGTCAGTCGTGAGCGCCAGGGCCGTGGTTATGCCTACCGCCCCGTGCAGGACGCTCCTGGCCTGACCGCGCGGCGCATGCACACCGAACTCGACCGGGACGCCGACCGGGAGACGGTCCTGGCCCGCTTCGTCGCGCAGCTCAACGCCGGTGACGAGCAGATCCTGCGTCGGCTTCTGGAGGGTGACTGCCGATGACCGCTCTGCTGCTCGTACCACTGATCCTGCCTTTCCTTGCACCGATGCTCGCCCGCCGCACCCTCGACCGGCTCGTCCCCGCCGCCGCGCTACGGGTCCTCACGGCTTCGGCTCTGGCTCTGGCGGGGGCCTGCGTCGGCGCCCTCGGTGCCCTCGTTCTGACCGGGCTGCTCAAGCTCCCGGCCTTCGCGGCCCTCGGTGAACTCATTCATCCCCTGCGCACCCCCTCGGACTACCTCGTCCTGCCCGTCGCCGTGACGGCCACGGGAGTGCTGGTCCTCGGTGTTTGGACCCTTGTGCGCTCGGTCTTCCGGCAGGCCCGCGCCTTCCGTGCTGCCCGCACGCAGGCCGACCGTCGTCCCGCCGCCGGCGACCTGTGCGTTGTCGACTCGCCGCACCCGGACGCATACGCCCTGCCTGGACGGCCCCACCGAATCGTCGTCACCACCGCGATGCTGCGCAGTCTGGGACCTGCCGAGCGCGAGGCCCTGTTCGCTCATGAACGAGCCCACAACAGGGCTGGTCACCACTACTACCTGGCTGTCGCCGAGCTCTCTGCCCACTGTCATCCCGCGCTGCGTGCCGTTCGCGACAGCATCGCGCTCGCCGCCGAGCGGGCAGCGGATGAGGCCGCGGCCGGCACCGTCGGCGACCGACGTCTGGTCGCCACGGCCATTGCCCGTGCCGCCCTCGCCGGTCACGCCTCGCCGTCCACCCGCCCGGGTCTCGCGCCCGCGGCGACGACCGGTCCGGTTCCGCAGCGCGTGAAGGCCCTCCTCGATCCCATCGAACGACGCTCGGGGGCCACACGCTGGACCGCGTACCTCGTTGTGGCGTGCGCGATTCTGTCCGTCGCTGGCGGGACGGTGGGCGCGGTCGACTTCCATCACGAGGTGGAGGTCGCCCAAGGGGAGGAGGGGCCGTGACCGGATCGGCTCAGTCAGTCGACCGTGTGACGTGCAGCCTTCGTGGCGAGCGGGGTGCCGACGTCGACTCTCATCGCTCCGCTCCCCCCAGTAGGTCACGCAGTGCCCGCTCTTCCTCGGTGCTCAGGCCGGTGACGAACTGCTGGAGTGCCGCGATGGGGTCCGGTCCTCGGTCGAGGGCCTTGCGCATGGCCTCCGCGGTGAGCTCTGCGGCGTTCTTGGCCGGCCGGTAGACGCCGCGCCGACCGTCCGCGTCCCGCAGGACGAGCCCCTTGTCCTGCAGGCGTTTCAGGATGGTGTGCACGGTGTTATAGGCGAGCTCGCCGCCGATCGCGGCCTGGATCTCCGTCGGAGCCATCGCCTCCTCGCTCGCCCATAGGGCGGCGAGCACTTCGCCTTCCAGTTCGCCTGCGTTGCGCCGCTCGACTCTGCCCTGCGGGTCCGTTCCAGCCATACCAGCGACCTTACAGCCTGTAGGGGTTTCCCGGCCCTGGCGCGCAGGACGGCTACTACAGCCTGTAGGGTTGATGGCCCTACAGGCTGTAGGGGTGAGGGGTGAGTGATGAGCGACGGCTCGCAGGTCACGGACAGCGCGCAGGTTGCGTCCACGGGCGAAGGCAGCCCTGGCCCGCCCACGATCGTCCGTTCCGCCCGGCGGTCCCCGGAGGAGATCGCGCCCGCGGTCGTGGCCGCTGCCTTCACCCTGGCCCAACTCCTCCTTGTACGGCCGGGGATGGGGCTTGGCTGGGACGAGACGGTCTACGTCAGCCAGGTCTCCTCCCACGCGCCGGCAGCGTTCTTCAGCGCCCCGCGCGCCCGCGGCGTCCCGCTGCTGGTGGCGCCGGTCGCGGCCTGGTCGTCGTCCACCGCGTTGCTGCGGATCTACCTGGCGGCCCTGTCCGGCCTCGGCCTCTTCCTCGCACTCCGTACCTGGAGGGGTGTCCTACCGGCCAGGGTGCTTGCGACCGCGGGCGGATTCTTCGCCACGCTGTGGGTGACGCTGTACTACGGCCCGCAGGCCATGCCCAACTACTGGGTCGCCGTCAGCGCCCTGGCCGGCACGGGATGCTTCCTGCGCGCCCAGGCGAGTCGCTTCGACCGCACGGCCCTGTGGGGCGTCGGCCTGAGCGCTGCCTTGATGGCCTGGACGCGTCCTACGGACGCGGTCTGGGCGAGCCTGCCCCTGCTGGTCCTGATGGTGTGTGTACGGCGGTGGCGACGCCCCGCGCTGCTGACTGCACTCGTCGGGGGCCTCGCGGTCGGGGCGGCCGAGTGGGTGATCGAGGCGTACGTCTCCTACGGCGGCCTCGGGCAGCGCCTGTCCGCCGCGTCCCGCATCGAGGGCGGCCTTGGCTGGCACGTCGCCCTCGCGGACCAACTGCGTGCGCTGGGCGGACGTACGCTGTGCCGCCCGTGCACCGGTGCCGCGCCCGCGCTCCCGGTGACCCTGTGGTGGTACGCCCTGCCGGTCCTCGCCGTCCTCGCGGCCGTGGTCGCGCTCCGCACCCGGCACACCGCGGCCACGCTGGTACCGCTGGCCTGCGCCGCCTCGGCGGCCTTTCCCTACCTCTTCCTCATCGGCTACGCCGCGCCCCGCTTCCTGCTGCCCGCATACGCGCTGCTTGCCGTCCCACTCGCAGACCTGTCGGTGCGGCTGGTCCGGACGGCGGGACGGATTTCCCGGCCTCTGACCGTGGCGCTCGTGGCGGTGGCGCTGGCCGGGCATCTGGCCGTGCAGTTCACGGTGCTGGAGCACACCGTGCGGAGTACCACCGCAGCCCACCGCGAGTGGGCCGCGGTCGCCACCGACCTGCACCGACTGGGCGTACGCCCGCCCTGTCTGGTCACCGGAGAGAACGACGTCCCGATCGGCTACTACGCGGGCTGCAGGTCCGCGGCGACCGGTGGCCACGACGCGAACACCACAGCGGACGGAATCCGGCAGACCGCCCGCCACCTGCCCACCGCCACCCTCGTGACACCTACCGGCGTCCCACCCGGCTACGCCCGCTCCTGGACCGTGCACCGGGTGGCCGGCCTGCACGTGTACGTCGCTCCGCCCCCGGCACCGGGAGCGCGGCCGTGAGTGCCACCGGCGCACCACTGCCCCGCGCCCGCGGCCGGAACTGGCAGCTCGCCGTCACCGCGGCCGTGGTGCTGACGGCCGGCTGGGTTGTCGCCGCGCACCGGCACACGGTGGACGCCGGTACCGACCGACTCGCCGTCGCCGATCGGAACTGGCTGGTGGCCGCCGGTGCGGCTGCCCTGGCGACCTGGGTGTGCGCGGCCGTCGCGCAGCAAGGAGCGGTGACCGAACGACTCCCCGCCGGGCGGCTGGTGGCGGCACAGTTCGCGGCGGGCGCAGCCAACCACCTGCTGCCCGCCGGGATCGGTGCGAGCGCGGTCAACCTGAGGTTCCTCACCCGCTGCGGGGTGTCCACCGCCCGTTCGGCGACCGCGCTCGCGGTCAAGGCCGCCGTCGGTGGGCTGGTCCGCTTCGCGCTGGCCGTCGTACTGCTCCTGGTCTCGCCCCCGACCCTGCGGATCTCGCCGGTCGTCCCGCGCGCGGGCGTCCTCCTCGCGGTGGCCGGCGGTATCGCCGTGGCTGCCACGGCGGTGGCAATCTGTCGGCCGCTGCGCCGCGGTACGGGGCGCGCGGCCAGCCGGGTTCTGGCGGACCTGCGGGCCGTGCACGGCCGACGGGCCAGGGTGTGCGCCCTGTGGGGCGGCTCCCTGGGCTTCGCCCTGGTGCACGCCGGGGTACTGATCGCCGTGGTCCGGGCCCTGGACGTGTCGGTGCCCGCCGGGCACGTCCTGCTGGCCTACCTCCTCGCCAGCGGCGCGGCCCTGCTGTTGCCTACCCCGGGCGGCCTGGGCTCCCTGGACGCCGCGCTCGTGCTGACGCTCACCGCGGCCGGGGCACCCGGTGCCGCGGCCCTGTCGGCGGTCTTCGGATACCGGTTGCTGACGGCCTGGCTGCCGCTGCTGCCCGGCCTGCTGGTGCTGGCGCTGCTGACCCGCCGCTCAGTCCTCTGACGACGGACCAGCGGAGGGGATCGTCGAGCTTGATGCGTCAGGGCAGGTGGGGCCATCCGTGGTCGTGCAACGGGCCCACCTCGTAGCCCCGTTGCTTGCAGGTGTCGAGAATGCGGGGGAGCGCGCCCAGCGCGGAGCGCCAGGCGCCCGGGGCGGACGTGCAGTCGGAGTCGTGCAGCAGGATGGTGCCGCCGCCGTCCAGGTCGGACGTGACGGTGCGGTGGACAGACTCCGGTGTGGCGCGGGCGGTCCAGTCCTCGCCCCAGCAGGTCCACAGCACCGGGGTGAGGCGGAGGCGGCGGGCCGCCAGATGGGCAGGGGCCGACATGACGCCGTACGGGGGCCGGAACAAGGTGGGCCGCAGACCGGTGATGTCGGCGACGGTGTCGCGGGCGCGGGCGAAGTCGTCGTGGGTGCCACGTGGGCCGCGCAGGAGCAGAGGGCGGTGCAGCCAGCCGTGGATGCCGATCTCATGTCCTGCCGCGGCGATTTCGCGGACCAGACCGGGCGAACGCTTCGCCTCGCGGCCCAGCAGGAAGAAGGTCGCCCGGATGCGCCGCTCGGCGAGGAGGCGCAGGAAGAACGGGGTGGACAGGGGGTCGGGACCGTCGTCGAAGGTGAGGGCGATATGGTCCGGGCGGCCCCGGCCTGCGAGGCGGGGCATGGCCCGATTGCGCAGTGGCCCGAAGGTGGCGACGGCGGGTGCCGCATGGGCGGCGATGAGGGCGGGCAGGGCGGCGAGGGCCGCGGTGCGGACCAGTCGGGCGGCGGTCATGAGTGGTGGCCCGCCGGGCGAGGGGCGTGGACCGGGCGGGGGTCGTCCAGGTCGAGGCCGTGTCCGATGGCGTGGATCACGCCCGGGCCGTCGTACTCGGTGGCGATCCCCGTGCCGACGGCGCAGGCCCACACCCCGCACGCCACGGCGGCGGTGGCGACGAGCAGACGTGCCGCAGGGCGGGCCCGTCGCACGGAAGGCCGGGGAGGCAGCCCGGCGCGATGTACGCGCGCTATCTCGGCGGCGGGTCCACCACCGGGCTCGGCGGAGGCGGCGAAGAGAGCGGAGCCGGCCGCGCGTTGGCGCAGTCCGAGCGGGCCGTCGATCAAGTCGCCCAGTACGGCCTTGAGTTGGGCCGGGTCGCGGATCCAGACCGCCGCGCCCGCCTCCTCCAGAGCCGCGGCGTTGGTCAGACCGTGCCCCGGTATGCACCGGTAGCTCGCCACGGGCAGTCCGGTGGCGAACGCCTCCAGGGAGCTGAGCCCGCCGGCGTTCTGGACCAGGACGTCCGCGGTGCGCATCAGGGCGGGCATGTCGTCGACCCAGCCGTAGGTGTGCTCGACTCCGTCCGCGCGGAGCTGCTCGGCCAGTGCCTCGTTGCGACCGCAGACGACCACCGGGACGGCGGCACCGCAGTCGCGCAACTCCAGGGCGACCTGCCGGACCGGACCGACTCCCCAGGAGCCAGCGACCAGCAGCGCCAGCGGGGCGTCCTTCGGCAGCCCGAAGCGGGCCCTGGCCGTGGCCCGCTCCCGCGCGGTGCCGGGGCGGAACCGCGGATCCACCACCGGTCCGCACACCCGGGCGTCCCGTGCCCCGGCGGCCCGCGCCTGGGAGGCGGGCACGGCGTGTGCCGCGAGATGGACGTCGACGCCGTCGGCCACCCACAGCGGGTGCACGGAGAAGTCGGTGAGATAGGTGAGGACAGGTACGGTCAGCCGCCCGCGGAGCCGCAGGTTGCCCAGGACCCGGCTGGCTCCCGGGTAGGTGGAGACGACCGCGCCGGTGCCGGGAGGCAGCACGCGCAGCATCTGCTCCTCGGCGCTGCGCAGCAGAGCCCGGGCCAACGGGCCGCCGCCACCGGCGTGTTCGGTGCTGCGGTAGATCCGCTGATAGGCCCAGGGGGCTCGGACGAGCATGCGGTGGTAGCCGTCCCGGACGAGCCGCCCCAGATGGGCCGGCAGCAGATCCAGCAGGTCGAACCGGTCGACGACGAGACCGTGCTCCGTGAGCCGGCGGGCCAGTTCGGCGGCGGCGCCGTCGTGGCCGGCGCCGATGCTCGCCGAGACGATCGCGACGCGTTCTGCCTCTGCCGCGGCCGGCACGGGGTCGGGTCGCAGGGCGGCGGCTGCCATGGCGCGCAGATGCACCGAACTTCCGAGGTAGGGCATGGGGCTGGTTCCTCCGCAAGTGGAGTGGGCGGCCGAACTCTACAACATGTAGTAGGTAGACTCGTACAAGTTGTAGTAGCTCCGCCGGTAGAGTGGGATGCCGAGCGGGAAAGCAGGTGAACGATGCGCGACGGGACGAGCGGCGAAAGCGGCGGCGCGAACGGCAGAAGGGCGCGCGGGGAGCTGGAGGGTGGTGTTCTCGCCGCCCTGTGGGCCGCGCATGAGCCGTTGACCGCACGACAGGTCCAGGAACGGCTGCCGGGGGACCTCGCCTACACGACCGTGCTGACGATCCTGTCCCGCCTGCACGACAAGGGCATGCTCGTACGCCACCCGGCGGGACGCGGATACGCCTACACACCCGTCCGGGACGAGGCGTCCGACACCGCCGTACGCATGCACAGCCTGCTGGAGCGCGGCTCGGACCGAGAAGCGGTGCTCACCCGCTTCGTCAACGAACTGTCCGCAGCCGACGAGCAGTTGCTGCACCGCCTGCTGGGCGAGCAGGACGCCGGGCGCGACGACGACGGGCAATGAGCCAGTGACGATCAGTGTCTACATCCCGCTTCTGGTCACGGTGGTCCTCGCCGTGTTCGCCCCTCGGGCGGCCCTGCGGTCGGCACCGCGGCCCGCGGCCTGGTCCCTGGTGTGTGCCGCGGTCGTGACGGCGACCGGCTGGCTCGGCTCGCTGGCCCTGCTGGCGTTCAGCGGGTTCGCGCAGATCCCGGAGGTCGCGGAGGAGGGGCACTGGTCGGTGGCCGCGCTTCGCACCCAGGACCCGGTCTCGCTGGCCGTCGCGGCCGGCAGCGCCCTGACGCTGGCGGCGGGGCTGGTGTCGCTGGGGGTGGCCGCCGTGCGCCAGGGCCGCCATCTGCTGTGGGCCCGGCGGGAATGCGGCAGGGTGTCCGCGGACACCGAACTGGTGGTGCTCGACGACGACACCCCGCAGGCGTTCGCGCTCCCCGGTGCCCCCGGAAGGATCGTGGTGTCCCGGGGGATGCTGCGCTGTCTCGGTGACGCGGAGCGGGCGGCTCTGCTGGCGCACGAGCGGGCTCATCTCCGCGACCGCCACCACCTTTTCCAGACCGTGTGGCGGCTCACGGCGGCCCTCAACCCGCTGCTGCGACCGCTGGCCGAGGCGGGCGGATTCGTACTGGAACGATGGGCCGACGAGGAGGCCGCGGCCCGGATCGGCAGCCGGAAGGTCGTCGCACACGCCGTCGGGCGCGCGGCACTCGCCTCCGCCGGCGCGTCCCGCCCCGCTGCCCTGGCCGCGACCGGCGGCGCCGTGCCCCAGCGGGTGCGGGCCCTGCTGGCCCCGCCTCCCCGGCGCCGCCCCCTGCCTCTCGTGGCCGGTGCCCTCCTGCTCACCCTGTGCTGCGCGAGCCTGGCCAACGCCGCGTCGGACAGCGAGGGCCTGGTCGACAGCGCGGAGCAGGCCCAGTGCGCCGAGGACGCCGGGGCGCCGGACGCGGCGTGGGCGGTTCACCCTCCCCAGCGGTCGGACGCCTGCTGCCACCACGGCGAAGCGGGCGGACGCGGCAGGTAGTCGCGTAGTACCGCGGTACCACGTGCGCGGGGCGGTTCAGCCTCCCGGTACCACGGGATCGGGGTGATCCGGCTCCTAGCGTTGCCGGTGCGGCGTCGGAGGTGACGGGCGCCGGAGCCCGACAGAGAGAACGCGAATGATCGACGCACAACAGCTGACCAAGAGGTACGGCGAGAAGACGGCCGTCGACGGGCTGGACTTCGTCGTGAAGCCCGGCACGGTGACCGGCTTCCTGGGGCCCAACGGCGCGGGCAAGTCCACGACCATGCGCATGATCGTCGGCCTCGACACCCCGACCAGCGGCTCCGTCACCGTGAACGGCCGTCCCTACGCTCGCCACCAGTCACCGCTCCAGGAGGTCGGTGCCCTTCTGGAGGCGAAGTCGATCCACCCGGGCCGCTCGGCGTACAACCACCTCCGGGCTCTCGCACTGACCCACGGCATTCCGCGCCGCCGCGTCGACGAGGTCATCGGCCTCGCAGGGCTGGACAGCGTGGCGAAGAAGCGGGCCGGCTCCTTCTCGCTCGGGATGGGCCAACGGCTGGGCATCGCGGCGGCGTTGCTGGGTGATCCGCAGACGGTGATGCTCGACGAGCCGGTCAACGGGCTGGACCCGGAGGGTGTGCTCTGGATCCGCAATCTGCTCAAAGGCCTCGCGGACGAGGGGCGGACGGTGTTCGTGTCCTCGCACCTGATGAGTGAGATGGCGCTGGTGGCGGACCATCTGATCATCGTGGGCCGCGGGCGGCTGCTGGCCGACACCACCGTGGCGGACCTGATCCGCGAGGCGGGCGGCGGCACGGTGAAGGTGACGACGCAGGATCCGGCGAGGCTGCGGGACGTACTGGCGGGGCCGGGCGTCGAGGTCACGGGCCGGGTCGGCTCCGAGGAGCTGCAGGTGACCGGGCTGACCGCCCGGGAGATCGGGCTGAAGGCGGCCGAACATGGGATCGCGCTGTTCGAGCTGAGTGCGCGAACCGTATCGCTGGAGGAGGCCTTCATGGACCTGACCAGGGATGCCGTGGAGTACCACGGCTCCTCGACCGGGGTCGACACCCTTGGGAGGACCGCGTGAGCACCCTCACCACGACCGCAGAAGAACCCCGCACCGCCCCCGCCCGCCCCGTGCACCAGGTGACCGGACGGCGCGTGCTCGCCTCCGAATGGGCCAAACTGTGGTCCCTGCGCTCGACCTGGATCACCCTGGGCGTCGGCCTGCTCTTCCTGGTGGCGTTCGGCGTGATCGCCGCGAGCCGGTACAAGTCGGGGATCGACTCGGGGCACCTCGACGGGGACTTCGCCGATGCGACGGCCGTGAGCCTGTCCCTCTTCGGTACGAACTTCGCCCAGCTGGCCCTGGGAGTGCTCGGCGTGCTGGTCGCGGCGGGGGAGTACTCGACCGGCATGATCCGTTCCACGCTCGCGGCGGTACCCCGAAGGTTGCCCGTGCTGTGGTCCAAGGCGGCCGTGTTCGGGCTGGTCGCGCTGGTGGTGGGGACGCTCGGCGCGTTCCTCGCCTTCCTGATGGGCGGCGGAATCGTCTCGGGCACGCCCGCGGCCATGAGCCTCTCGCACGCGGGCGTCCTGCGGAGCCTGCTGGGCGCCGGGCTCTACCTCGGTCTGGTCGGCGTGATCGGCGTCGCCCTGGGCGCATTGCTGCGGTCGGTGGCCGGCGGGATCTCGGTGCTGGTGGCCGCCCTGATGCTGATCCCTGGACTGATCTCCCTGCTGCCGAGCTCCTGGCGGGACGACATCAGCCCCTACCTGCCGTCCAACGCGGGAGAGGCGATGTTCGCCCTCACCCACGACTCCACGACGCTGTCCCCGGGCGCAGGGCTGCTGGTCTTCCTGGGCTGGGCGGCACTGGCGCTGGCGGGCGCCGCCTATCGGCTGGCACGCAGCGACGCGTGACCGACCACACCATGGCAGCGTGACCTCCGTGACCACCGATGACATCAGCGGGATGGGACCGCTGGTCGCCCGTCTGTCCCGGGGTGGCCAGCGGTTGCGGCAGGCCGACCGGGCATATCCCTGGGTGCTGGACACCGGGGTCGTGGTCCTGGCCTTCCTGATGTTCTGCCTGCCGGACCTGTTCCACGGCGGCTTCGACGACGACGGCGACGGTCCCGGCCGGTTCCGGCTCGACTTCACCCAGCTGCCCGTCATGGGAATGGTGGCGCTGCAGACCGGCCTGGTACTGCCCCTGTTGTGGCGGCGACGCAGACCCCTCGCGGCGTTCGCCGCCATCGCCGCGGTGTTCGTCCTCCAGTGGTCGCTGGGCGCCGCGCTGCGCGCGGACGTCGCCCTCTTCGTCGCCCTGTACAGCCTGGCCCTGCACGGACGGCTGCGGCAGCTGCCGTGGGCCTGCGCGGCCATGGCGGGCGCGATGGTGCTGGTCGCCGTACGCGTCTCATCGGCGGTATCGGTCTGGGACGCGCTGTTCTTCCTGTTGAGCACCGCGACCGCGGCACTCGCCCTCGGCCTGATGGTTCGTATCCGACGGGCCCAGCTCGCCGGACTGCGGGACCGGGCGGCCCGGTTGGAGATCGAGCGTGACCAGCGCAGCAGGCTGGCCACGGCCACCGAACGCACCCGGGTCGCCCGCGAGATGCACGACATCGTGGGCCACAACCTGTCCGTCATCATCACCCTCGCCGACGCCGGCTCCTACGCCACCGACATCGCTCCCGAACGGGGAAAGGAGGCCCTGAGGCTCATCGGTGACACAGGACGGCAGGCCCTCGGCGAACTGCGCCGTGTGCTCGGTGTGCTGCGCGACGCAGCCGACGGACCGCGAAGCGGGCCCGAGCTCAGCCCGCAGCCCGGGCTCGTGGACATCGACGCACTGTGCAACACGGTGCGTGCCGCCGGACTGGAGGTCGTCTACCGGACCTCGGGCGACACGGACGCCCTGGATGGCGGCGTACAACTGACGGTGTACCGCATCGTCCAGGAAGCCCTCACCAACACCCTCAAGCACGCCGATGCGGACACGAGCGTCCGGCTGGCGATCCTCGTCGAGGAGAGCCGGCTGAGCATCCGGGTCAAGGACACCGGCCCGGCCACATCGCCCGGACCGCCGAACGAGGAAGGACACGGCCTGGTGGGAATGCGGGAACGGGCGGCGTTGTACGGCGGCACTGTCAGCGCGGGGCCGACGGGCGGCGGAGGATGGAGCGTCGAAGCCGTCCTCGACCTGACGCCACAAGGCGGTGACCGATGACGACCGTGCTCATCGTGGACGACCAGGCGCTGCAGCGCTACGGCTTCCACATCCTCCTCGACTCCGTCACCGAGACCGACGTCGTCGGCGAGGCCGCCCACGGTGCCGAGGCGGTCCGCATGGCCGCCGAACTGCGCCCGGACGTCGTGCTGATGGACATCCGCATGCCTGGCATGGACGGCATCGAGGCCACTCGCCGGATCGTCGCCTCCGGCGGCCGATCGCGTGTCCTGGTGCTGACGACCTTCGATCTCGACGAGTACGTCCATGCCGCCCTGCGGGCCGGCGCCAGCGGGTTCCTCCTCAAGGACGCGCGCCCCGAGGAGCTCCTCGCCGGCATCCGCGCCGTCGCCTCCGGTGACGCGGTCATCGCGCCCGCCCTCACCCGCCGCATCCTGGACGAGTTCGCCCGCTACGTCCCCGCTCACCGCGACGACTCCGCCGAGGACCCGATGCTCGGTTCCCTCACCGACCGCGAGCGCGAGATCCTCGTCGCGGTCGGCAAAGGCTGGACCAACGGGGAGATCGCCGCCCGGTTCGTCCTGTCCGAGTCCACGGTCAAGACCCACGTCGGCCGCGTCCTGGCCAAGATCGGAGCCCGCGACCGCATCCAGGCCGTGATCTTCGCCTACGACCACGGCCTCGCCCGGCCCAACGCGGACTGAACCGGCGAACAGCGGCCCGGAAGGCCGGGCAGCCGCCTTGGCCTCAGAGCTCCAGGCGGTAGCCGTGCCCCCGTAGGGTGGTGATACGGGGCAGCCGGGCGGAACCGCCCGCGGCCTCGGTGAGACGGCGGCGCAGACCGGCCATGGTCACGTCCAGGGTCTTGGTGGAACCGAACCAGTTCTCGTCCCAGACCTCCGCCATCAGGGTCTCCCGTGACACGGCCGCACCCGCGTTCAGGGCCAGGACTGCGAGCAGATCGAACTCCTTGGGACGCAGCTCGATGTCCTCGTCATGGAATGTGCAGCGGCGGGCCGTGACGTCGAGGACGAGGTCGGCCAGTTGGACGGGTTCTCGCGGCGGTGTTTCCACGACGCGGCGGCGCAGGTGGGCGCGGAGCCGGGCGAGCAGCACCGTCAGGCTGAACGGTTTGACGAGATAGTCGTCGGCCCCGGCGTCCAGCCCGGCGATGACGTCGATGTCGTCCGTGCGGGCGGTGAGGATGACGATCAGCAGGTCCGGATGGTGGGCCCGCACGGTGCGGGCGACGTCCAGACCGTCCATGTCGGGCAGCCCGAGGTCGAGCAGCAGGACGTCGTACCGGGACCGGGCGGCCTCGCTCAGAGCGGCGGTACCCGTTCGACTCCAGGTCGGCGCGTAGCCGTTGCCGCGCAGACCGGACTCCAGATGGCGGCCGATGGTGTCGTCGTCCTCGACGACGAGGACGCGGTGACGGCTTCGGTCGGAGGGGGCAGGCGGCGTGCGCATGGAGGACAGCGTAGGAGCGGGCGAGACACTCGGCCCGTCCGCTCCCGGCCGCTCACAGGTCACGCAACTCCTCCACCGCGGGTCGGCCGGCGCCGCGGATGCCGTTCAGCGCGGCGGCCAGTACGGCGACGACGGCCGCGCCTGCGGTCATGCCCAGGTAGCCACCTGGCACGGACAGGCTCGCGGGCGGCGGATCGAAGACTCCCGTCAGAACCTTCACCAGCATCTCGGACAGCGCCCACCCGATGAGCGCGCCCCCGGCCAGTCCACCGGCGATCAGCAGCAGCGCCTCGGTGAGGACCATGCCCCTCAACTGACCGCTTTTCGCGCCGAGCACGGTGGCGACGGCGAAGGTACGGCGGCGCTCCGCGAGCCCCAGGGCAAGCACGAGTCCTCCCGCCCCGGCGGCCAGCAGCACCGCGAAGGCCAGCTCGATTCGGGTCAGCCCGGCCAGGTCGACGGAGGTCAGACTCGTGCCGACCGTGCCGCGTGTCTGCGTGATGTCGGTGACCGTGGCGTCGGTGCCGAGGTGCTTGCGCAGCTGCGCGGCTATCTGCTGCTGGTGGCTTCCTCCCGTGTCGAGCAGGAAGGCGCCGACCGTATCGCTGGCGGTCGTCTTTGCCACGTAGGAGGCGTTGGCGACGAAGAAGCTGTCCTTCGGCGCGGTCGGGAACTCCTTGGCGATCCCCGCGTAGTGGAAGGGCACCGTGCGCAGGGCCTTGGTACGGGCGTCCTGGACACGGAGGTTGACCGTGTCGCCGGGGGAGAGCTGGAAGTCGTGCACGGTCTCCGCACTGACCAGCAGGTTGTCGGGACGCTGGGCAAGCTGTCGCATCAGCTGGCGTGCCGTGCCGCCCGTGAAGTACGCGTCGAGGAGCGAGGTCGCCTTCGCGACGGTGGCGGGCCGGACGCCGTAGAGGTCCTGGAGGTCGGAGCCGACGTAGGCGTAGCGGTGCTGGAGGGGCTCGACGTGCCGGACGCCGGAGACCTTCAGTTCGCCCGCGGCGCTCGGCGGGACTCGGGCGCCGGGCGGTTCGGTGACGGTGACGTCCGCGCCGTTGGTGAGGCGGGCGTCGACCTCGGCCTGCTGCCGGTAAGTGGAGTTGAAGACCGCCGTGGAGATCGCGAACGACACGGCCAGGGCGAGCAACACCACTGAGCGGGCCAGCGGACGCCGACGACGGGACAGCACGGACGCCGTGGTCCCGGCGAGGGCTGCTGTCAGCGGACGGGCGAGGCGGACCAGCGCCGGGCGGCCATGGGCGAGGGCCAGCAAGGTCAGACGCCACAGCAACAGGGCGGCGCCCAGCCACAGCAGAGCAGGGCCGAGGAAAGCCCAGTACGACACGGAGACGCTGGGTACCCCCTCCGGGGCGAGGACCAGGGCGTACTGGTTGCCCGAGGAGGCACGGAAGACCAGCCACGACCCGACCAGCAGTGCGAAGTCCACGCCGCACCGAATCCACCAGGGCGAACGCGACACGTTCGGCTCCCTTCGGACGTCCGCGACGGTCACCGTGCGCAAGTCCCGCAGAGCGGGCACAAGTACGGCACCGGCGGCCACGGCCAGGCCGAGGAAGAAGGCGATGGCGTACCAGGTCACCCAGGCGCCCACGTTCGTGCCGAAGGAGCCGGCGCCGAAGGCGAGGCGCCCGCTCAGCGCGGCCAGAGCGAGCCCCGCGAGGCCCCCGCCGACCCCCACCAGCGCGGCCTCCAGGCCCGCGAGCGTGGTGATCTGACGGGGCCGTAGTCCGCGCAGCCGCAACAGGCCCTGCTCACGGCGGCGCCGCTCACCGCCGGCCGAGGCGACCGCCGCGGTCAGCGTCGCGGCGAGGACGGCACCGGGGACACCGAGGAAGAGGAAGAGGATCTGGGTGTAGAGGGCGTCCTGGCGGGCGGAGTCGAGCGCTGCGCCGAGATTGTTCCCGACGAGCGCGCTGCCGGCCGACTTGGCCTCCACATGACGGGCGGCGCCGGTCACCAAGGTGAAGGCGGCGGCCGGATCGGACAGCAGCCTCGCGTCGCGGGCCACATGGATCTGCGTGGTGATGCCGGTGGCTCCCCGGGTGAGGGCCGCGAACCGCGCGGCGGGCAGCAGGACGACATTGTCCGGAGGAGCGCTCGGCTGGGACTGGGTGGGCGCGCCGACCTTCTGGAACAGGGAGTCGGCCTGGGGCAGGTCGACCACGCCGTCCACCCGCACCTGTCGCTGTCCGGCGCCGGGCAGGCGTATACCGATGGTGTCGCCGGGGGCCGCGTGCAGGTTGGACGCGGTCTGCTGGGCGAGCAGGACGCCGGTGGCCGAGCCGGAGAGGGTACGCAGTTCGTCGGGGAACCGGCTGCGGTAGCCGGCCGGGAGGCCGAGTGCCACGCCCGCACCGGTGGTCTGGGTGCTGCCCTGCCCGGTGGCGGTGAAGCCGGTGGTACGGGCGAAGTCCACGGGCAGCGCGGTCTTGGTGCCTGGCGCTGCGCTCACCAGGGACAGCACGGCGTTCGGGTCGGCGCCCGGCTGTACCTCGACCTGCCAGTCCACCGCGACCGAGCGGACCGCCCGCTGGGTCATGGTCGCCTTGGACGCGGTGAGAAAGGAGCCGAGCGCGGCGACCAGGGCGACTGCGAGGGCGATCCCGGCGGCGGCCGCGAGGAGCCGTCCGGTGCGGTGGCGGGCCAGCCCGCTCACCCAAGCGGTGATCATGGCAGCTCCTTCGGTGCGGTCGGTACATCTTGGTGATCGGGCGGATTCTCGGTATCCGGCGGGAGCAGTCGGCCGTCGCGCATGATCCGGTGAGTGGTGAGCCGGGCGGCGACGGCCGGATCGTGGGTGGTGACGACGAGGGCCGCGCCCGTCCGGTCGGCTGCCGCCAGCAGGGCGTCCAGAACGCGGGCGCCGGTGGCGTGGTCGAGGCGGCCGGTGGGCTCGTCGGCGAGGATCAGCCGCGGCGCCTGCGCGAGAACCCGGGCCACCGCCACCCGTTGGGCCTGACCGCCGGAGATCTCGTCGGGCAGTCGGTCGGCCAGTCCAGCCACACCGACCACGTCGAGCGCCTCGGCCACCAAGCCGCGTGTCTCCTCCTCCGGGCATCCCGCGAGGACGAGTGGGAGCGCGGTGTTCTCCGTGACGTCGAGAGCCGGGATGAGGCTGTCGGCCTGGAAGACCAGGCCGACGTCCCGCGACCCGTCCAGCCCGGGCCGGACGATCGTGCCGCCGGTGGGGCGTTCGAGAAAGGCCAACAAATGCAGCAGGGACGACTTCCCCGACCCGGACGGGCCGACGACCGCGAGCCGGTCCCCGGAGCGGACATCCAGGTCGGCGCCGTGCACGGCCACCACGGCCGTGGGTCCCCGGCCGAAGGCGAGCGCGACACCCCGGCAGGAGACGAGCAGGTCATCGGAGGACATGACCACGCTCCTTCGCACCAGAGGTGCCCAGGTGTTCTTCATGGGCCCGCCCGTCGTCCAGCGCGACCACGCGGTCGGCGCCCCGCACGGCCTCCGCGCTGTGCGTCACGATCAGCACCGCGCAACCATCCGCCGCCCGGTCCCGCAGCATCTGCAGCACCAACTGCTCGGTGCCACCGTCGAGTTCGCCGGTCGGCTCGTCGGCCAGCAGCACGTCCGGGGAATTGGCCAGGGCCACGGCGAGCCCGGCGCGCGCCAGCTCGCCGCCGGACAACTGCCGGGCCAGGGCGCCCATCCGCCGCTCCAGCCCCACCTGCTCCAGCAGCGCTTCGGCGGTCACGGCCGGACGGCCGCGCACCGCATGCTGGGCGAGCCGGATGTTGTCGCGCACGGTCAGATGCGGCAGCAGGTTGCGGGACTGAAGGAGCACGCCCACGTGCCGGGCGCGCAGCCGGGCGCGTTCGGTCTCAGGCCGGTGGCTGAGCCGCACGCCCGCCACCCGGACTTCACCGCCCGACGGCTCGTCGAGACCCGCCAGGCATGCGAGCAAGGTCGACTTGCCCGCCCCCGAGGGTCCGACGACGGCGACTGTCTCGCCCCGCCGGACCCGCAGCGACACCCCGCGCAACGCGAGCGTCTCCTCCTCGCCGGTCCGGTAGAAGCGGTACAGCTCCCGGGCGGCCAGCTTTACGTCGTCGTACGAGGTCCCGGCAGACATCGCACTCACCGCCACGCGAACGAGTCGCTGACGGCCCGCCACGGGTCGACGTTGTCGGCGCCCACCGGGCCGGACAGGGTCACGTCCACCTCGTGGCCCTGCCGGTGGAAGGCGTACCGCTCGAACGCGTCCCGCACCACCTTGCCGGTGACCGGGTCCGTGGCCGAGTCGCCCTGGTAGGTGAGAAGGACGACGGAGCCCGCGCGACGCTCGACCTGCGAGACCTTCGGCGACGAGAACTTGATTGTCTGCGCCTGCAGTTGTGGGACGACGGTGTTCGTGACTGAGGCGGCGGTCGGGGCGGTGACGGCGGTGGCCGTCGTTATCGTGACGCTGTTCAGCTTGTCCGTGAACACGGTCGTACGGCCCTTGTCGGTACGCGCCCATCCCTCCGGCACCTTCACCGTGAACCCGGTGAAGCCACCGGTGGGCCGGTAGGCCACGTACACCTGGTTGTCGGGGATGTCGCCGGGAGGGTTCGACTCGGTGGGGGCCGGGTTTCCGCCCGCCGAGGCCGTCGAACCCGAGCCGGAGGCTGTCCCTGACGACGATCCGGAGCACCCCGCGATCACCGCGGCGATCACCGTCACTACGACGACGCCGGCGGACTTGCGTGCGTACGACATGCCTACTGCCCTTCCGAGGAACTGCCGAGGAGATGCCTTGCGGTCATGCGACCGACGCTAGGAAGCCGTCGGTTAACGCCCCGCACGCCGACGGTTAGACGACGGCAAAGGCGCGCGGCGGAGGGCCTTCTGGCCGGTCGGAGGCCCGCAAGATGGGGACATGAGACAGCGTGTGGTGCGAGTCGCCCTCACCGCGGCACTGGTCGCCGTCGTCCTCCTGGCAGTCCCCCTGGCGCTGGCGATCAGGGCGTCCCTGTACTCCGACCAGCGCGACACCCTGGAGCGGGCAGCCCTCTCCGGCGCCGTACGCGTCAGCCCGGACTACGTGACCGGCGACCCCGTGGAACTGCCCGCGCCACCGACCGGCGGACACCTCGGCCTCTACGACCCCGCACTGCACCTGCGAGCCGGCACCGGCCCCCGCACGGGAGACACAGCCGTGCGACGAGCGCTGGCCGCGGAGGTGGTGCGCGGGCGATCGGGCGGTGACCTGGTCGTCGCCGTGCCCGTCTCGCACGACGAGCGCGTGATCGGTGTCGTACGGGCCGCGTCGCCGGCATCCGCCGTACGCGACCGCATCCTTCTCGCCTGGACGGTCCTTGGCGGAGTCTGCGCCCTCGCGCTGACCGTGGCCGTCCTCGTCGCCCGCCGACAGGCGCGGGTGCTGGCCGCGCCGCTGGAGGACCTCTCCCGGCACTGTCGGGACGTCACTGCCGGCGACCTCAGCGCTCGGGCCGCGCCCAGCAGCGTGGCCGAGATCGATCAGGTCGCACGCACTCACAACGAGATGCTGCACAGCCTGACCGAACTCCTCCGCCACGAAAGGGACTTCACCGCGAACGCCTCCCACCAGCTGCGCACCCCGCTGACCGGGCTGCAGTTGGGCCTGGAAGCAGGGCTCGCCCAGGACGACGACACACGGTTGCGGCCCGCTCTGGAGGAGGCCCTGGCCACCACACGTCGGCTGTACGGCACGGTGGAGGAGGTGCTGCGCCTGTCCCGCTCCCAGGGCCTCCCGCGCCGGCCCGTACCGGACACGGCGGTGCTGTGGTTGCTGCGGGAGACCGAGGAGCGCTGGCACGGATTGTTCGCCCGCGAGGGCAGGCGCCTGGAGTGCGGAACCCTTGAGGTGGCGGAGGATATCTGTGTTCCCGGCGCTCCCGTCACCGAGATTCTCGGTGTGCTGCTCGACAACGCGCGCGTTCATGGGTACGGCACTGTCCGCCTCAGAGCGCGTGATCTGGGCGACGCCGTCGCCTTCGACGTCATCGACGAGGGCGCCATGGAGGGTGCGGCAGACCAACTGTTCGACCGTGGTCCGGCAGGTGAGGGACCGGGTTCTGGCATCGGGCTGTTCCTGGCTCGTGACCTGGCCGTCTCCCTGGGCGGCAGGCTCTCCCTCACCGGCCGTCGTCCGGTTGTGTTCACCCTGCTGGTTCCCGTACGGCAGGAGGAGGCGGCGCCGGAGGGCGGCGGGTGACGACGCGGCTCGCTGCGGTCTTCTGCAGCAGGCCGTAGGCGAGGACCGGCAGGAGCAGGTGCGGTTTGTCGGGCAGGGACGTGGTGATCAGTACGGCGCTCGCGCTGCTGTTGTTCATGCCGCAGGCGAGAGTCAACGACGAGGTGGGTCCCGACTCCAGTCGCAGGAGGCGGGCGGCGGTCAGGCCGAGCGCGAAGGTGAGCAGACATCCGAGCGCCGCCACGGCCAAGGCGGCGGCGAACAGCAGTGGGCGGGGTCGGCTGAGTACCGAGCCGAGGGCGCCGCTGGCGTTGACGTAGGTCAGCAGCAGAGAGCCCACTACGGACAGTGGCGTCACCGTCAGCCGAAGGCGGCGCAGCCGACGCGCGGGCAGAGCGAGCGCTCCCGCGAGGCCCGCGGCGCAGGGCAGGACCACGCTGGTCAGGCCGAATCCGCCCTGGGCCAGGCGGCCGGTGGCGACGAGGGTGTGTGCGTAGCCGCCGCTGAGCAGGGGCGCGAGGGTCCGCAGGAGAAGCGGGGTGGTGAGGGGGCTGAGGAGGGTGGAGGCGAGGACGAGGCCCACTGTCGTCGGCTGGTCGCCGTCGCCCTTGTCCGTCCACACGGTGGCCCCTGCGGCCACGGGCATCGCCACGGTCAGGATCAGCGCCGTGAGCAGTCCGCTGCCGCCGTCGTTGTCGGGCGTGCACCGCAACAGGAAGGCGACGAACGGCACGACCGTCAACGGGATTACGAGGTGCAGCACGATCCCGGCGAGCAGCGCCTTCGGGCGTCGCAGCAGGCGGCCCAGTGCGCGGGCGGGAACCTGGAGCCCGGCCGAGAACAGCACCAGGGACAGCAGCAGCGGTGCGGTGTGCAGTGTCAGGTGTGTGGGTGGAAGGAGATGGGGGCGGCGGAGCCACAGACCTGGTTGGGGCAGGAGCACCGCCAGGGCGTAGGACAGGATCACGGCGCGGCCGAGGCGCTGCCGCAGCCAGGACGCGGTACGGGAGTGCATGAGGCCATCGTGATCAGGCCGGACCCGGCCGGGTGGGGAACGCCGCGCGGCAGTCAGGAAGCGTTCAGGCAACCGCTGGCAGCGTCACACCCCATGACCCATGAACTCTCCGATACACCAGAGGCCGAAGCGAGCAGGAGTGCCGCGGCCCGCCCTTCCCACCGTCTGCACTGGAACAAGGTCCCGGAGGTCACCGCCTACTTCTGGATCATCAAGGTCCTGTGCACAACCGTCGGCGAGACCGCGGCCGACCTCCTCAACGAGAAGGCCGGACTCGGTCTGACGGGCGTGTCCGTGCTCATGAGCGCACTGCTTGCCGTCGTCCTGGTCGTGCAGTTCCGTACGACCGCCTACCGCGCGGGTGTCTACTGGCTCGCCGTCGCCCTGATCAGCGTGGTCGGCACCCTCATCAGCGACAACCTCACCGACAACATGGGCGTGCCGCTGGAGACAAGCACCACGGTGTTCGCCCTCCTCCTCGCGGTCGTGTTCGTCGTCTGGTACCGGCGCGAGCGGACCCTGTCGATCCACAGCATCGACACCACGAGCCGCGAGGCCTTCTACTGGCTGGCGGTCCTGTTCACCTTCGCCCTCGGCACGGCGGCCGGCGACTTGGTCTCCGAGCGCATGAACCTCGGCTACTGGCTCTCGGCGGTCTTGTTCGCCCTGGCCATCGCCGCCGTCGCGCTCGCCCACTTCACGCTGGGGCTGGATGCGGTGTGGAGCTTCTGGATCGCCTACATCCTCACCCGCCCGCTCGGCGCTTCCATCGGCGACTACCTGTCCCAGCCGACCGGGGACGGGGGAGTAGGCCTGGGCACCGTTGTCACCAGCGCGCTGTTCCTCGCGGTCATCCTCGGCCTGGTCGTCCATCTGGCGGTGACCCGCAAGGACGTCGCGAGCGCGGCGCGGCAGGGAACCTGAGCCGTCTCGCGAAGCGGCGGCCGGGCAGGCGGTCGGGGACTGCCTGCCTGACGGGTGCTGCAGGTGCGCCCCCCTCGTTCGGATAGCCACGGTCCTCGTTGAAGCCAGGTCAGCGGGGAACCACGCCTTGTGCCTCGCCTACTTCGTGGTGGAGGTGCATCGCGGCAGCCAGGGTCGCGCCCGCTGACACGAGAACGGCAAGTGCCACGACAAGCGCGAGGAATCGGGGTAGTCGGCCGGAGACAGCCGACGGTTTGAGGAGGGTGGCCACGCGTCGCGAGACGGGACCCGTCGTCGCTCCGAGGGTCAAGTAGGGCCGCGGGGTGGGTCCCGCATCGTGACTGGCCAGCGCGGCTCTGGCGACGGCTACGGCGACCAGCTTGCGGTCCCCGACAGCTGCGGCTTCGTCGGCCGCGAGCTCCGCTGCGAGACGGATATCCGAACGCAGCCTGCGCAGAGCAGGGTGACAGTGGGCCGCGATCTCGGCGGCCACAAGGAAGTAGTAGTGCCTCTGGGCATTGTGGGCACGCGCGTGGGCGAACAGGGCTTCCCTCTCCGTGGCTCCGAGGCTGCGCAGCATGCCCGCGGTCACGACGATGCGGTGCGGGCGGCCTGGCAGCGCGTACGCGTCGGGCCTGGGTGAGTCCACGACGCACAGGTCACCCACGACGGGAAGTTGTGCCACCTGTTGGTGCGCGGTCCGAAGAGTGCGGATGTGTCGCACAGCGGAATGGACGAACTTCAGTCCACCGATGGCGAGAGCGCTGGCGGCCAGAACTGCCATGCCGCCCGCTACTTGGGCCGACGGAGTGCACAGATGGGTGCCGGGGTGAGCGCGGAGCGCGGATACCACGACCACTGCGGTGCGCTCAGTCACCGCGCGCAGTCAACCTTGGATGGTGTTGCGCAGTGCTTGCCGGTCCTAGAAGCCGTCCCAGCCGGACATCCCCTGGAGCGTGGGGGAGTCGTCGAAGAAAAAGAAGAAAGGGGCAGTGGCCGCAGAACGGCGAGTGCCCCTTTAAGTCTGCTGCCAATGTAGCACGGACTTTCCTAGATGAGCAGGGCACGGTGTGGTGATCGGCTAGTGTGCTGCGATGGCATCGCCCCCTGCTTCGGAGCCCTACGCCCGGCGCGTGTTAGCCCGGATGGCGGACTACTTCACTGACGAAGGCACACCGTGGGCGCGTCGGCTGTGGGACATAGGGTCCGTGCTGGCTCTGGAGGAATTGTGGGAGGCGGGGTACTGGCAAGCCCACGGGGTGCTGTCACAGACCGCCTGTGACTGGCAGCGTAATGAGCTCAACGCCTTGATCGGTCCCGATCGAGGCCTTGGTGACAGGGAGCTACGCAAGGAGCTCACCGAGCTGCTGAAAAAGTCGCTGCCGGATCCGAGCCCCGCCCGCCGCCGACTCAAGGAGATCACCGGCCACGTGCGGGCCGGCTACCTGGAACGCTGGGCAGCTGCCGTGAATGTTCCCGTCGAGGAGCGCGTCAAGCCGGAGCGCTACTCCCGCACCGTCGCCTCTCACCTCCTGGACCTGGGATACAGCGCCAGCCACTTGAAGGCATGGGGGAATGATCTTTACCAGGCGCGTGCAACCACGGCAGACATCGCAGACAGCGCCGCAGAACTCGCCAGGACCCCGGCCAGCATGTTCGAGGTGCTGGTGGTGCTCGAGAAGGTGCCCAGGCGGGAGCTGGCAGAGCCGCTGGAGAACTGGCTGGGCAAGGGCAAGGTCGTGAGCTGGCTGCGAGAGCACGGCCACGACACATCGGGTGTTCGCCCCGGAGGCGGGTTCATCTACCAGGTACGGGTCCGCGACCCCTTCAGCGCCGCCGAGCAGGCACGGCAGCTGGTGGAGCGTATGACCGCACGCGCCCAGTTCCTGCGCAGGGACCGGGGCGGTGTGGAGCCTCTCCCGTATATCTGGGTCGCGGGTCACGCGAAGCCTGTCCCGCTCGAACCCCCGGCCCGTGGCGCGGATGTCCTGACGCTGGTCAACGAGGGACATCTCTACCGAATCGCAAGTCAGCGCAGCCGGATCGACGATGCGCTGGAGCTCGCGGCCGCCGTCAACCGTGGTCCGATGGCTCCGGCTGTCGCCGGGGCCTGGGCCGCTGTGGAATCGCTGCTTTCGCATCCGGATGATCCCAAGGAGAACGAGCGCTCGGGCAAAGCGGTGGCAGCCGACCGGATGGCGGCCATCATCGCCTGCTCTTGGCCCCGCGCCGAGCTCACCGCCCTGGCACACCGACACAGGCCCCGGGAAGCTGATGACCTCACCCGTGCAATCGCGGCCTGCACGACGAATCAGGAACGCGCCAGGCTGGTCGCCGAGGCATTGCGCACCACAGGAGCCGGGACACTGGACTTCACCCGGACGCCCACCAAATACTCCGACAATCCCGCTGCCCAGCGCATGGCCGACCTTGTCCAAGACCCTCGACCAGTTCTGAACGACGTCGCGGGAGCCTTTCGGATCGCGCTGCGGCGCTTGTACCGCACGCGGAACATCATCCTGCACGGCGGTGCCACCCAGGGCGTGGCGCTGGAGGCGTCGCTTCGCACTGCTGCGCCGCTGGTAGGCGCAGGACTGGACCGCATCGTGCACGCCGCGTACGCCGAGGACCTCTCCCCTCTGGACCTTGCTGCCCGGGCCGAGATCGCCCTGCAGCTTGTCAACGGCGAAACCGGACTCTCCGTGGTCGATCTCCTGGAGCCCGTCTGAACACACCTGATCGTGCAGCTTAAAGGGGACGTGGGCAGGCCGGACGGTGAGAGAAGCGGCCGCCTCTGCGGAGGCCCATACTCGGCACCGACTTACAGCGTGGACTACGACCTTCTGGCACCCCATCTGACCGTGGAGCGACGCTGGCTCACCGAGCATCGCCCGCTTTCGCGTGCCGCGGACGGGCAGGGCGGCACCTAACAGATACAGGCGTGTTCCTCGCTCCGTGCCTCAGCAGGGAACGGGCCCTCCTAGGACCTTCCTGGCTCATCGGGCAGATTAGGCACGCCCCGGACCGCCCAGCCCGTCGAGCGTGAAGTCCACATCCACGACATCCTTGGCGGCCCGCACCCCGGAGGGCAGCGATACGTCCCAGGCCCACTAGCGGGCATTCAGGCGTCGGTCGGGCCTTTGAGGATCCGGTCGAGCCCTGCGCGCAGAACCTCCTGGGGGTCCGACGGGCCGGTATGCACCCGCATGCCGACGTGTCCGTCGGGGCGGACGAGCACAGCTCCCGAGGGGGCGATGCCGTAGACGGATTCGAAGGAAGTGCCGGCAGCCGCTGTCATGCGCTGACTGATCACAACGCAACGCAGACCTAGCGCGTTGGCGGCAGTGCTCCAGGCTTGCCCGGCATGTCCGGCGAGCACCAGGAAGTCGCCGTCGTTGAGGTCGATGGTGGACCGGGGCGTACCCGCTGGGTAGTCGATCCACAGATGTGGTGCACGGGCTCCGGGATGCCCTGTGGGGCGGTAGTCGCTGACGGTGGAGCGCGGCGGCAAGGTACCGTCGCCGATAACCGCCGTGGACTCGTATATGAAGCCGAACTGCTGTCCCTGTGAACGGAACTGTTCGTGCTGGGCGGGCACGCTGTCCGCGATGCGTCGACGCACCGGTTCTCCCTCCGGCAGCTCGATCGTGGCGAGTTCGCTCGGGTCTGACCCCATGAACCCGGTGGACTTGAGCCGCTCGGTGTTGAGCAGGCACTGGTCGATGTTGTATTCGGCGACCGGCTTGCGTTCCTGCTCATAGGTGTCCAGCAGGGATTCGTTGGCGACACCGTGGAGAACCCGCACAAGCTTCCAGGTCAGATTGGCCGTGTCCTGGATCCCGCTGTTCATGCCGAACCCGCCGTGAGGCGGGAAGCGGTGTGCGGCGTCGCCGGCGAGGAACACGCGTCCGGACCTCCAGGAGTCCGCGACTGCCGATTCGTGCTGCCACCGCAGAATGCTGATCACCTCGATGTCCGCTGCGGCGGCACCCGAGGCCTCGCGGAGACGGGCCACGCACAAGGACTCGTCGTATGCGCTGTCGGGGAGCTGCGGATCACGTCCGAAATTGAAGATCCACTTGTCTTCCTTTCCTATGCGGGCGAAGGAGCCGACGATGTCGGCGTTGATGACCCAGGACAAGGCGTACGGACTGGTCTCGGTGAGCTGAGTGAGCCTTTGGCTGCGGAAGTAGACGCCGACGGACTCGCCGAAGACGGGATTGGTGGATTCCGTGATGTCCAGGGCGTCGCGCGTGGCGCTGCGTACGCCGTCGGCGGCGATGACATAGCGCGCGCGAACGGTCTGGGTGAGGTGTTCGCTGGTGACGGCGACCGTCACGCCGTCATCATCCTGGTCCAGGACCGTGGCCGTGGTGCCCAAGGAGAAGCGCCCGCCCGCACGAAGCAGGGCCTGAAGAAGGATCGGCTCCACATCGTCCTGGGGCGTGAAACAGCCGGCCTCCGGGCTGGCCTCGGCAGATTCCGCGCGCTCTCCAGGGTCGTCATCGAACATCACGTGCCCGAGGTGTATACCGCCGATGAGGCGGGTCGTCCAACTGAAGCCCTCGCCACGGTGCGGAGGAAGGGCAGCTGCGAGAACGTCATCGGCGATGCCCCACTGACGGAACAGCTCGACCGTCCGCGCGTGGATACCACCTGCCTTGGGGTGCCTGGACAGCGTTGTACGACGCTCAACGCACCAGGCGTTGACTCCCTGTTTGGTCAGTTGCAGAGCGGCACTCAGACCCACCGGCCCGCCACCGATGATCAAGACGTCACAGTGCTGCAGGTTACTCATGGCGATCCTTCGGCGTAGGGCGGTGGGCAGGGGAAGTGCAAGCGCGTCAACAGCCCCGAGATCCAGGGTATGGATCCATGTGAGCTGTTCATCGAGATGGGAAGGGGATCGCTTCACCATTCATCAGGCATAACGGTTAACCCTCCAGGGTGGGCTGTCAAGATTCGTGAATCAATGGATCCACGCAGCTTCGCAAGTGAACAACCGGTCGTCGCTGGGGATGCGGGAGTATGTGGCGTGGGAGGGCACAGTTGCCCGCAGGTGCCGGGCGCGCTTGCGCTGCCGGCCTGGGACTTTGCCCAGGACGCCCCGACGCGAGGTACGCGGACTGGCCCTGTGCCGGCTCAGGCGCGCGTGCCGCTGAAGGGCAGCTGAGAAGGCTGGGTGATGCCGGAGAAGACGAGATCGGTGAGCGTCTCGACTGCGGCCGTGCCCCCGTCGGCGGGCACGCCTGCCTGGAGTTGGCTGTAGCAGAAGGACTCGAGCATGCAGACGATTGCCTGGGCTGTGAGGCGGATACGGGGGCAGGGGCCGCGGTTCTGTTGGAGGTGCTCCGACCACATGGCGACGTGGTGTTCACGCAATCGCGCCCATGTGTCCGCGAACTGATCGTTGGCCTGGGCTGCCTGGAAGATGCCGATCATGGCTGGGAAATGGGCAGAGCAGTTGTCCCAGTACGCCTGGACGTGAGCGCGGATATCGGCGCGCGTGTCCAGACGGTGTGTGGCGCCCAAGGCGGCGTGCGAACGTTGCTGATGGGCTTGGAGGAAGTCCTCGGCCAGGGAGCGCATGAGGTCGTCTTTGTCCGTGAAGTACCGGTAGAACGAGCCGGCCGACTTGCCTGCCTCTGTCGTGATGTCTGTGATCTTCATTTGCGCGTAGCCCAGTTGGAGAATGAGCTTTTTGGCTGCCTCCTTGAGATCCGTCTCGGTGCGCTGCGACTTCGGTGTCTGCGCCATGTTCGCTCCCTTGTTAGGGCTTCGGCGCCCTGCAGTGTCTGCTGGAACCCTGTGTCGGTCAGGCATGGAGGAACGACGCCAGAAGGTGGTTCACCAGCTCGGGGCGTGTGGCGAAGAGGAAGTGATCGGCTCCGGGCACCTCGCTCAGGCGGGCATGGGGAATCCTGTTCCGCATGTACAGGGAGACCCCGGAGGGCACCTCCTGGCCGAGTGTGCTGGTGATCAGCAGAGTCGGGGCCTTGATGTCGGGCAGCAGGTGGCGGTCGTCATCGAGGGAGATGTTGTTGAAGAAGCCGAGCAGGGTGTCCACGCCGGCGTTGTAGCTCATGTCCTGCCACTGTTCGCGGAGTTCGGCACCTCGCTCGGCCTCGACATCGGTGAGCACGACCGCCGGGTCGATCACCATGTCGGTCAGATCCTCGATGCCGTTTTCGGCTGCGTTGGTGAACAGCGCGATGCTCTCTTCGTCGAACCCGTAGGGCCAGTCGTCGCTCCGGCGGAATTTGGGTGATCCGTTCAGGACGGCGAGCTTGCCGACCAGGGCCGGGTGCTGGGCGGCGAGCCGCAGGGCGACGTGCCCGGCTGAGGCGAATCCGACGACCAGTGGGTTGTCCAGTCCCAGATGCTCGATGAGGGCCGCCAGGTCGTCCACGTAGAGGCTGGTGATGCTGTCGCAGTCGGCGGGCAGCTTGTCGGATGCCCCGTAGCCGCGCAGGTCGAGGAAGACGTTTCGCGCTCGGCTGTCGAAGAACGACTGTTGTGCGGACCAACTGCGGGAGTCCAGAGGCAGACCGTGCACCCAGACGATCGTGTGCGGGCCGGAGCCGGACTCGTAATAGGCGATACGGCCGCCTTGCACGTCGAGGTATCGGGCTTGGTCGAGGAGGAGGGCGGACACCGGTGGCGCTCCTGAGGAGAGAAGGGCGGGGAGGGGTTGCGGAAGGGATGAGAGGCCTCAGGCCTCACAGGTTGGTGGGGTAGGTCAGTCCGTCGAGGCCGGGGACGAGCACCCTGCTGGGGTCGTTGTCGTTTTCCACGAGCTGGCTGACGGCGTAGTCGGTGACGCATCCGGAGAGCAGTTGGCGCGGGTCCTCCAAGACCATGCGCAGGCGCGTGGTCATGGCGCGCCAGTCCTTGTGGTCGTGGATGGTGGGCATTTCGCTGATCTCGGTGACGGACGGGTCGTCGACATCGGGAGCGAGGAGATGATCTGGGGCGTAACGCGGAAGCCCAGCGAACATCAGGTCGCCGAGTTCCACGGTGGCTCGGAGGTTGGTCCACAGCTGCCGCAACGGCTGTTCGAGGGAGACGACCTCGGACAGATCACCGTCGGTGGGGGTGGCGAACTGCCGGGCGTGTGGGGCCAGGTACATGCGCTCCATCGGGAGTTTGTACCGGGAGGCCCCGCGGATGACCGTGGCAACGCTGGAGGTGTTCCAGGTGACGCCGGCGGTCGGTCGACCCTGCTTGCCGGCGATGATCACCATCACCCGGTTCCAGTCGACTTTCCTGGTGTCGAACCACTTCATCATGCGGTGGGCTGTGTCCATGGCGGTCAGGAAGAACGTCGCGATCATCATTTTGTTGATCGACGTGGGGGAGTTGTCGTCGCCCCCGTTGAGGTAGTCATCACGCAAGGTCCGAGGTGTGAGGTAGGAGCTGTCCTTGAGTGCGGTGCGCAGATAGCGGGCGGTCATCGCGAAGCTGTAGTCGGCCATGTCGGCGATGGCATGCTCACGCCCTCGGAAGGCCTCGACCGCGATGGTGCCGCGCCACAGCTCAGGACTGTTGGCTTCCCGCCCGCGGTCGACCTGGTCCAACAGGCGCCGCGCCTCGCTCCGCCACGACTCGTCCCCGTAGGTGTGGTGGAGCTGGACCAGGCTGGCAACGGCCGGGCCGAGGTGGGAAATGCCGGCGAGTTCCTTGAAGCCACGTGTGGAGAGGCGGAAGCCTTCTACCGTCGGGGGCTCTCCATTACCGGGATAGAGCGCGAAGTCGGCAGAGGTGGCCACCAGCAGTGGGTCCTCCTTCGTGGTGCGCGATGCCGTATGCGTCAGGTGGGAACCGATGCTGTTCGGTGACGCGGTGTAGGTGGTGAAGAGGTCGACGAGTTCCGGGCTTTCGGATGCGGTCATGAGCAGGCTCCATCGCGGCCGGTCGGGAGGGGACGTGCGCTGGTGGGAATGTCAGTGGGTGAAGCGGTACAGGACTGTGCGGGCCGCGAACCGGGCGTCGGGCGAGAGGGCGTTGGACACAGCGATGAGGATTCCTTGGTCGTCGTGGACGACCGCGGCGTCCGTACCGCCAGTGGTGGCGAACTCCTCGACGACCTCCAGGCGGTTCTCGCGCCACTGGTAGAGCTGGGAGTTGAGCGCTGTAGTGGGGCTGGTCTGCGGGCCGAGAATGAAGTTGACGCACACGACGAAGAGGGCGTCGCCATCGTGGACGACCGCGAACTCGCGTGTGCCGGGCTGCTCCAGCAGTTGGTGTGTGACGAAGCGTTCACCGTCCCACCGCATGACCTGCGATTCACCGAGGAGACGAGCCACCAGCAGGTAGGTCACGCCATCCCGCTCGAAGTGAGCGAAGGCCCGCCCGTGATCGGCGGCCAGGTTCTGGTACGCCTGGAATCGCTGACCCGTCCACCGGTACAGGACGGAGGCCTGCACATGATCGGCATGAGCCAGGAACTGGTGCCCGTCGACGGCGAAGGCGTGCCAGTTGTAGGCCCACTTGGAGTCGATGTCCTGGAAGTGCGTGAACGAGGAGCCGTCCCAGCGGTAGATCACGGACGGTCGGTTCTCGTCCTCGTGCCCGGGCACTGTCACGCCCTGGGCGAGAGCCAGGAAATGCTGCCCGTCGATCTCAAAGTGCTTCCACTGTTTGGCGGCGAAGCCCTCGAACTTCTGGAACGACTCGAAGGTCCTTCCGTTCCACTCGAAGACCTGTGAGTCGATGGTGAACTGGTAGGGGCCGGAGCCGCGGCGGATGCTGGCAATGGCGAGGAAGGCGCGGTCACCGATACGGAAGAACTCGGCGTCCTCTCCGCCGGGGGCGGGGACCGTCTGCCATGGCACGTAGCCGGCGCCCTTCCGCTCCAGCAGCAGCGTGACGGTGTCGCTGTCGCCGCCGTTCATGTTGGCGTCCGTCCCCGGAACGTCGTACGCCAATTGCGGGACCGCAAGGATGTGCCGGTCACCAAGGTCGAACGGCTCGACCGCCCGGGCACCGGACGTGGGGATGGACGCGACTTCGGTCAGATGGGTGGGCATGTCGTCTCCCTGTGGCCCTGCGCGGTCGGTGGTCTGGCGACGGCCGGTCCGCTGCGGAGAGTGCGGATGGCGAGATGAACGGGCCCGGGCACCATCGACCGGATTCACGGTGCCGCAATGCGGCCAGGTCATGGGCCACGACAGCGACGTGTCGCGTGGCCTGTCCTCCGGGCGGCGGTGGTCATACCGTCCCGATAAATGAATCTGAATCCATATTCACAAAAGTGGCCGTGAGAGTCAAACCGGAGAGAGGCGACCCCTCACGACCGGTCGGGCGGGCAGCCGACCTTCATCGCCCACCGCTTGCGGGCAGGGTGGGTGATGGGCAACGGCGGGGACCCGGTCAGATGATCGGGCGCAGGAACCGACGCTCGTAGCGCCTGATGCAGCCGGTTCGCCGGGCCAGTTCGAAGGCTTCCTGGCACTCCGGGTCCTTGCTGCTGGCGATGCGGTACGTCTCGTACTCGGCCAGGCTCGGGAAGGAGAAGACCGCGTAGGCGACGTCGCTGTCGCCCTCGCTGGGGAGGAAGTAGCCGTGATGGGTACCGCCGAAGCGGTTGACGAGGGCGATCCATCGGCGCCCGTACTCTTCGAAATCGGCTACTCGCTCGGGCTCGATCTCGTAGCGGATGTGCACGCTGATCATTTTCGCTCCGGTGCTCGGGGAAACGCGGCCCGAGTGCGGTTGCTCGGGGCGGCGGATGGCGTGGGTACCTGCCTCTACGCCACGAACAGGTCGGGGATCAAGGGTGTCGCGGGGTGCAGCCGGTAGTGATCGAAGTCCTGGACACCCTCTTCCGCCAGCACCTCGTCGTCGAGATAGAAGTTCCCCGTGCACCGCTTGCTCGCGCGGCTGAGGATGGCGTGCGCGGCGTCGGCCATGATGTCGGCGGAGCGGCACCCCTCGGGGTCGACGGCAAGCATGCTGCTGGCAGCTGTTTGGATCATGTACCGAGGCCACAGGGCATTCACTGCGATGCCCTTGGAGCGGAACTCATGGGCCATGCCCAACACGCACATGCTCATTCCGTACTTGGACATGGTGTAGGCGCAGTGGTCGGCGAACCACTGCTGGTTGAGCTGGAGCGGCGGGGACAGGGTCAGTATGTGAGGGTTGGCGGCCCTCGCGAGGTGAGGGAGGGTGGCCTGTGACGCGGCGTACGTCCCCCGGACATTGATGTCGAACATCAAGTCGAAGCGCTTCATGGGTGTGTTGGCGGTGTCCGCGAGAAATAGCGCACTGGCGTTGTTGACGAGTATGTCGATGCCGTCGAAGGCGCGGACGGTCTCCTTCACCGCCTCGGCCAGTTGCTCCTCGTCGCGGATGTCCACGGCGAGCGGCAGTGCTTCTCCGCCGGCGTCCCTGATCTCTGCGGCCACCGAGTGGATCGTCCCCGGCAGCTTCGGATGGGGTTCGGCTGTCTTCGCGGCGATCGCGATCCGCGCTCCGTCGGCCGCGGCGCGCAGGGCGATGGCTCGCCCGATGCCCCGGCTGCCTCCCGTGATGAAAAGGGTCTTGTCCCTGAGCGAGGTCATTGCGGTTCCTTGGATCTGAGGGCTGAGGGCTGAGGGGGCAGGGCGGCTGAGCTTCAGACTGCGCCGTACCCATGGACGAGCCGCTCCTTGAGTACGAACTTCTGGATCTTTCCGGAAGCGGTCTGAGGGAACTCCGCGACGAACTCCCACACTTGCGGCACCTTGAACGACGCCAGGTGTTCCCGGCAGTACGCCGACAGCGCCCGGGCGTCCGCGGAGGCGTTCGGGCGCAGGCAGATGAAGGCGGCGACGACCTCGCCCCATTCCTCGTCGGGCAGTCCTACGACGCATGCGCCGGAGACGTCCGGGTGGGCGAACAACACGTCCTCGATCTCGCGGGGGTAGATGTTCTCGCCCCCACGGATGATCATGTCTTTCAGACGCCCCTGGATCCGGAGGTATCCGTGGGAGTCGAGGGACCCCAGATCGCCGGTGTGGAGCCAGCCCTCCGAGTCGAGTGCGGCGGCCGTGGCTTCGGGATCGTCGTTGTACCCCTGCATCACGCAGACACTGCGGGTACAGACCTCGCCGACCTCGTCCAGCGGCAGCGTGCTGCCGTCGACGGGATGCGCGATCTTCACCTCGATCTGCGGCATGGGCCTGCCCACCGTCTCCCACCACTGCGGGTGAGGATCGTCGGGCCGGGTGTGGGTGATGTAGGGCGAGGTCTCCGTCTGTCCGAAGCCGATCCCTACCCGCACGCTGAGCTCCCGCTCGGCACGGCGCACCAGCTCCGGCGGTACGGGTGCGCCGCCCAGGGTCGCGAGCCGCCAGGAGGACACGTCGCGTGGACTCGACGCCTGCTCATCGAGCATGCGGATGAGCATGGTGGGCACGCTGAGCAGAACTGTGCCGTGTTCGGCGGCGAACAGGTCGAGCATGACACCGGCGTCGAAGCCGGCCGGCAGCACGTGGGTGCC
Source organism: Streptomyces sp. NPDC088794 (assembly GCF_044750545.1). Lineage (NCBI taxonomy): Bacteria > Bacillati > Actinomycetota > Actinomycetes > Kitasatosporales > Streptomycetaceae > Streptomyces > Streptomyces sp. NPDC088794. The sequence goes on from NZ_JBIVKB010000021.1 coordinate 38,064, forward strand.
ACCGGTCTGCAGAGCTCCCAGGGTGACCAGACCGCACCCTGCGGTGTGGAAGAGCGGCATGGGGTTGATCCACACGTCGTCGGACCTGGCGCCGATCGCGTGCGCGTAGAGGCGTCCGTTGTTGGCCAGCCCCCGATGGGTCAGAAGCGCACCTTTCGGGAATCCGGTCGTGCCGGACGTGTACTGGATCTGCGCCGTGTCTCCGGGCCGAACGTAGGGCAACGGACCGTCCTGCGCACCGCTCCGGACGAAGCTGTGCCACTCGCCGAGCGAGATCACTTCACAGGGCCACGGCAACTCCTTGCACGCGGCGGCAGCGGCGTGCAACAGGTCGCGAGAACGGTGCTCAGGCTGTACGACGATGCCACGCGCTTTTGACTGACGCAGGACGTATTCGAGCTCTGAGCTGCGGTAAGCGGGATTCACCGTCACGAGAGTGAGGCCGGCGAGCGCGGCTCCGAATTCCAGTAGGACCCACTCGGGGCAGTTGGCCGCCCAGACGGCGAGACGGTCACCGGGCGAGAAGCGTGTGAGCAGAGCGTGCGCCACCCGCTTGGCGTCCCTCTCAAGGCCCTCGAACGTCCAGCGGCGGCCGTCCTGGTGCGCGGCCCCGTCGACCAGGGCGGTGCGTCGGGCCCAGTGGGCCGCCGCGAGGCTCAGGGCCCGCCCGATGGTGTGGTCGAGTACCTCGACGGACTGGTCGGCGGGCCAGTACGACGAGGTGATCGGTTGGTGACTGTCATCGAAGCTCATGACATCTCCGTCGCTGCCAAGACCCGTGAACTCGCGAGAGCGAGTTGGTACCATAGTCCGAAACGTACGATCCGAAACGGACTGTGTCAATGAACGTCGACCCCGGTGATCCGCTGCCACACGCTCTGTCTGCGGGCGAGGACGAGCCCGCGACGAGGCTGAGCGCCACGTCGTATCTGGTCCTGGGGCTCATCGGGCTTCGTGGACCCTCGACGCCGTACGACCTGAAACGGGCGGCCGGTCGCTCTATCAGTTACTTCTGGCCCTTTCCGCACTCGCAGCTCTACAGCGAGCCGAAGCGGCTGGCCGCATCCGGACTGCTCGCGCAGCAAGGTGAGGAGGGTGGACGCCGCCGCCTGCTCTACAGCCTGACGGACAGTGGGCGGGACGCTCTCGAACACTGGCTGCGCACAGCGCCGCAGGAGATCTTCGAGATGCGGGACACAGCCGTCATGCAGTTGTTCTTCAGCGAGTTCCTGTCCACTGAGGAACTCGAGGCGCTCGCACGGCAACAGATCGATCTGTACCGGGAGCGCCTCGCTGTGTACGCCGACATCCTCAGGACGCGACCGGAAGAGGGGAGGGAGCGACGCATGGCGCCCCTGCGCCTGGGCATCGCGCTCGCCGAGACCTATGTGGCGTTCTGGCAGGACATTGCCGAGAACCCACCGCCGGGGGCGCGCTGAGCGCCCCCGGCCGCGGATCCTTGGTCGAGCCTGCGTCTGTCAAAGGGCACTCACGCCTCGTCGGGCAGCTGCGGCTTCGGTATGAACAGGGAGAGGAGCAGGGCGAGTACCACGAACGCGGTGAGGGTGAAATAGGCCTGCTGGTAGCCCGCGTCGCGATAGAAGGCGGTGCCCTTCACCACTACGGAGTGCTGCCCCATGACCGTGTAGATCACCTGGGCGGCCACGGCGGTCATCAGACCTACCAGCATGAGCGACATGCCGCTGGCCACTCCTTGTTCGCGTGCGGAAACGGCTCCGACGACCAGGATGGGCACGCTGGCGTAGACCATGCCCATACCCATGGCGGCCACAACCCCGGTGACGATGATCTGTGTTTCGTCGTGGTGGTGGAAAGCCTGGAGCAGCATGCCGACGACGGTCAGGGTCAGGCCGAGAAGCCAGGGCACCCGTGGGTCGACGCGCCGCGAGGCGAGTCCCGCGGCCATGCCGGCCAGGAAGAGGACGATGCCCGCCGGCAGTCCGATGAGGGCGCTGTGCATGGCCGTCCAGCCCAGCCCGTCCGAGACCTTCGGAATGCGGGGATACAGAGGGATGACCACGGTCATGATGGCGGCGGCGGTGAACGCCGTCCCTTGTGCCAGGGAAGTGGCCACAAGAACGGTGCTCACCCTACGGCGCATGAGCATCCGTACATCCAGCATGGGATGCTCGACGGCCCGTTCCACCAGGACGAAAGCGACGAGGCTCGCCAGAGCTCCGGCGATCAGCCCCAGGATTCGGGCATCCGTCCAACCCCACACGGCGCCCTGGCCGATGGCGTAGATGAGGGCGCTGATGCTGCCCCCCAGGAGCAGGCCGCCCCACCAGTCGAACGGCTCGCCGCGGCTGCGGCGCGGTGTCTCGGGGAGGAAGAGGTACACGAGGACGAGGGCCACAGCTGTCACGGCGGTGACGAACCACAGTGCGCCCCGGAAGCCGAAATCGTCCATCAGCCAGCCGGCGATCACCGGGCACACGGCGACAACCGCTCCGAGAGTGGCGCCGATGACGCCGCTGGCCTGACCGACCTTGCGCGGGGGTAGGACGTCGCGGGCGGTCGCGAAGACCAGCGCCGCCATAGGGGCGTAGCAGGCGGCGACGGCACGCCCGGCCAGGAGGGTGCCGTAGGTGGGGGCGAGCGCGGTGATCACGTCACCCAGCAGGCCGAGGGTGATGAGAACCAGCATGGTCCGCCGCTTGCCGAAGATGTCGCCGAACCTGACGGCGAACGGCGTGAGCAGAGTGCCGACGAGGCTGTATACGAGTCCGAACCATGCGATGTGCGCAGTATGGAAGTGCTGTGCCACATCGGCTTGGGCGAAGGCCGTGATGACGCTGGAGGCGCTGAGGACCTGGGCGGGCCACAGCAGGGCCAGAAAGAGCCCTCTGCGTGGTCGTGCCCCGGTCGCTGAGGCGTCGGAAAGTGGCTCCGGCCCTGCCTGCGGTGCTGGAGTGTGAACCATGGCGTGTCCTCTCGGGAACGCTGCGGGGTACGGCGAGGCGTGCGGAATCACACGCCTCGCGGCCTTGTCGATGACTCGACGACCAGAGCGGGATGCAGAACGCGGGGGGAGGACATGGGCCTGTCGTGGGCAGGTGGTCGCCCGCACGCGGAGTACCCGGGTAAGACCTGTGCGCAGGTGGACTCCCTGCTCCTGACGGCTCTTCGGCAGGCGCAGTGCCCGCGGCTTGCGTGAGGAGTGCGGGTGGGGCCGCCCGTGGCGCGGTGAATGGAGTGCATACCCAGCCGCGGTTACGGCTAATGGATCCATTTGATACTGGGCCAGATGGCTGATCGAGAGCTAGGGTTCCCTCAACTGCTCATTACGATTAACCTTGGTTTGCCAGCTCGTCAAGATCCGTGCATATGGATCCATTGATTGTTTCCGGTGGTGTCGGACCTCCACTTCGGCGCCGCATGCCCACACCGAGACGAGGCTGCTGGACCTTGGACCCCGAACGCCTGTCGGTCATCTCCACTCATCGCACCCTCTGCGGGCCGGCGACAGTCTGTATCCGTCGCGCCGACTGCCAACCATGAGTTGTGCCTTCTGCGCGTCAACTGGGCGGAGGCGCGTTCGGGTTTGGAGGCAGGAGCCATGTGCCCGGCGGCCGTACCGCCACATTCAGGAGCTGAGACATGAGCAACTTTCCCGTCGTGCGCACGGCCGATGGAGCCCTGCGCGGCACGTCCGACGGTGCCGTCAGCGTTTTCAGGGGAATCCCGTACGCGCAGCCGCCGACCGGGAGTCGGCGCTTCGGCGCTCCCGTCCCTGCCGAGCGCTGGGACGGGACGCGGGACGCCATTGAGTTCGGGCCCGCGGTGTCCCAGTTCCTGCCCTGGCAGGGGCCGGCCCAGGCAGGCCAGGACGACAGCGGCGTCGGAGCTCTCACAGTGAACGTGTGGACGCCCGATCCCGGCGCGGCCGGGCTCCCCGTCCTGGTCTGGCTCCACGGAGGTGCCTATCTGATCGGTACTGGCGCCGACCCCGGCTGCAACGGCAGCCACCTCGCCGCGGAGAACGGCGTCGTGGTCGTCACCCTCAACTATCGGCTCGGCGCGGAAGGCTTCGCTCGCCTGGAGGGTGCACCCGACAACCGGGGACTGCTCGATCAGATCTCCGCCCTCATGTGGGTCCGGCGCAATATCAAAGCCTTCGGGGGCGACCCCGACCAGGTGACTGCGTTCGGAGGGTCCGCCGGCGCGAATGCCCTTGCCGCGCTCCTGGTCATGCCGACAGCCCGGGACCTGTTTCGCCGCGCTGTACTGATGAGTCCCGCGGTCAGCTACCTCACTCCGGAACTGGCCGAGACGATCTCGGGGCAGGTGGCCGCGGACCTGGGCTGCAAACCGGTGGCCGACGATTTCGCGCGCAGGTCACCGCAGGACGTGGCCCGGACCGACTTCGAGCTCCAGGCTCGGCATGGCGTCTACGCGCAGACGTGGGGGCAGATGGCGCTGATGCCGACCATCTACTCGCCGGTCGTCGACGGCGATTCCCTGCCCGCCGACCCCTTCACGGCCCTTGCAGCTGGGACCGCGGCCGGTATTGATCTGTTGTGCGGCTACAACCGCGACGAGTACCGGTTCTTCCAGCTCATGGCTGGCCCTCCGACACCCGGCGAAGAATCCACCGGTCCGGGCGAGCCCGAACTGGACCGCGCCCTGGAGCTTTTGGGTCCCTCCGGCGCTCTGGCCGCATACCGCGCGGCCCACCCCGGACTGGACGCGGGCGCTCTCTACGAACTGGTGATGTCCGACTGGACCTTCCGCATGCCTGTGGTGCGCCTGGCGGAGCAGCAGGCCGCAGCAGGGGGAAGCGCGCACCTCTACGAGTTGGCGCACCCGATCTCGTCGGCGGGCGATGCGACGCCCCACGGAGCCGAAGCGCCCCTCGTCTTCGGGGCTGTTGGCAGCGAACTCGACCGAATGTTCTATCCGCAGGGGTTCTCGCCCTATGAAGAGAAGCTCAGCGCGCACGTCCGGCAGGCACTCACGGATTTCGCTCGCAGTGGTCGGCCCGGTTGGCACACCTTCGACAACGAGCAGCGGACCACCCGTGTCTGGGGTGATCCCGAACAGGGACTGGCTGTGGACCGGGCGCTGCCGATCAAGTCCTCCCACGACATCTGGGCATCGGTCGCTTTCGGAACCTTGGACCTGCCGTAGAGCCTGTCGTCAGGGCGCCGAACACTCCCTGTGGGGCAGGGGAGATGCCCTGTGCCGACGGTCTCTGAAAGTGAACCCGTTCGCGGCGCTGCCCCCCACTGCCGACTGCTGTCCGCGAACCCGAGATGAACCTGAGCTCCGCTCGGGCGGTGGCAGAGCCTCGGTGGGGTGACGCGTCGCGCTCATCCTAAGGAGATGAAGCAATGGCGAAGGTCTCTTTACGTACTGGCGCCGTAGTGGCAGCGCTCGGTGCCGTGGCGGGAAGCGCCCTCACAGACAGCAGTCCTGCTGACGGCATTGCTCCCGCCGCAACACTGCGGGCAGGGGCGGAATACAGACTTCAGGCATCCACTGCGGAAGACGAGATCATGGTGCAGCTCGTTGCCGAGCTGGGGGAGCCGCGGCACTTCTGCCTGGACATCCCGGGGTATCCCAGCTCCGGGGACATCGACAACCACCGTGAAGCGGCCTGGCCGTTGGAAGCGCATACCTGCAAGACCGGGCTGCCCGAGTCCGGGATCATCACCATGGATCAGCGCATATCCCGCTCATCTCTGACCGGGGAGCCAGGAAAGATCCTTTACACGCGACTCAACGCCTGCCTGGAAGTGGTCGCCATCGGCGCGCAGACCGAGGTGCGCGAAGACGCGTCCAGCGTGGCCGAGGACTGCACAGGTGCTGCCTCGCAGCAGGTGGCCATGACCGCTTCCGGCAAGATCAAGGCGGTACTGGACTCGTCGAAGTGCCTGACCATCGGCAACGAGGCATTCGAGGCAGGGGACCGGACATCGGGAGAGCCCTGGTATCGCCGAGCTCTCACCTTCAGCACATGCACGAAGGCTGACGCCTCGCGGCAGACATGGAAGACCACCGCAGCGCCGGCCTCGTTCTGAGCACCCCCCTGCTCCGTCCCTTTGCCGTGGCCAGGGGCGGAGCAGGGGTCTTTCAGACCAGTAGCCGAACGGGCTTCTCGATGCTCTCCCGCAGGGCGGCGAACCATCGGGCCGCCAAGGCACCGTCCACAGGCCGGTGGTCGGCCGAGAGGGTCAGCGTCATGACGTCCGCCGCCTCCAGATTGCCGTCCTCGGCGACCACCGGTGTCCGTGTAGTCGTGCCCACGGCCAGGATGGCGGCCTGCGGCGGATTGATGATCGCGCTGAACTCCTCGACTCCGTACATACCGAGATTGCTGATGGTGATCGAACCACCTTCCAGGTCACTCTGGCGCAAGGCGCCGTGGCGGGCCTGCTCGCTGAAGGCGCGTACCTGGGCGGAGATGGCCGACAGAGAGAGTGACTCGACCGCCCGCAGCACAGGTGTGACCAGCCCGCCCTCGGTGGCGATGGCGACCGAGACGTCCACGGTGTGGAAACGGTGCACCGCGTCAGACGTCCAGATGACGTTCATTTCGGGTACCTGGGCGTGAGCCTTGGCAATGGCCTTGATGAGAAGGTCGTTGACCGAGATCTTCACCTCGCCGTCCGCGTTGACCTGCTGGCGGAGGGCGAGAAGCTCACCGACGCGGATCTGTCCCTTGACGTAGAAGTGAGGAGCAGTCTGCTTGCTCTCTGCCAGTCGGCCGGCGATGGCCCGCCGGATCCGCGAGTGCGGAACCACTTCGAACGCCGCACCGACACTGGGGGGCGTCGAACGGGAAACGGAAGGGGGCAGGGAGGGGGCAGCAGGAGTTGGATCGTCAGCGGTGGGGGCGGGCTGCGGGGGCCGGTTGGTGATGGCGGCGTTGACGTCGTCGCGGACGACTCGGCCGCCCGGACCGGTTCCCTGGATGGTGCCGATGTCGATTCCCGCTTCACGAGCCAACCTGCGCGCCAACGGGCTGGAGAAGATACGTCCGTTGGCAGGAGGGAGTGCGGTGTCCGACGACGCGGTGGATTCGGTGGTCGGCTCGGCTTCGGGAACCTCTCGCCGGACGGCTGGTTTGGCCTCCGTCGGCCCCGCGATGCCCAGTCCCGAGAGAAGGTCGTCGAGGTCCCCCACCTCCTCGCCCGGCGCGCCGATCACCGCGATGGGGCTGCCGACCTCGACCTCGGTACCGGTGGGAACGAGCGCCTTGATCAAAGTCCCGTCCGCGGTGGCGGGAACGTCCACCTCGGCCTTGTCGGTCTCGACGATCATGAGTGCGTCACCCGCGTGGAACGATGCCCCCTCGGGCACCGGCCAGCCGGACAGGACCGCTGCTGTCGAACCGGCTGCGACCTCCGGCATGCGGAGTAGCTCAGCCATGGTTTCCTCCGTGTTGCGTAGATATCGGCGGTTCAGCGACCGGTGATCTTCTTGAGCTCTGCGGCGACCTCGTCGGTCTGGGCGATGGCGGCGCGCTCCAGCACCTTGCTGATGCTCGGGGACGCCTCGCCTCCGGTGACGCGCTGGACAGGCTGGTCCAGCCAGTCGAAGAAGCGGCGTTGGATCTCGTCCGCGAGCCACGCGCCGTAGGACGTGCCGACAGCTCCCTGCTCGGCGATGAGGACGTTGTTGGTCTTGCGGATACTCGCGCCGATGGTCTCCCAGTCGATGCTCGCCCGGTCCAGCCAGCGCAGGTCGATCACCTCGGTGTCGACGTCGCTGCTCTCCACCGCTTCCAGGACGTGGTTCGTCATGGCCAGGTAGGTCAGCACGGTGAGGTCCGAACCCTCGCGCCGTACCGCGGCCTTGCCCACGGGCAGGCAGAAGTCCAGGTCGTCCGCCGGGACCTCGCCCGCGGTCGTGTAAAGGTCCACGTGTTCCAGGACGACGACTGGATCGTTGCAGCGCAGCGCGCTGTTCATCAGTCCGATGTAGTCGAAGGGCGTCGACGGCGCGACGATGCGCCAGCCCGGAGCGGTGGCGAAGATCCCGGCCGGGTCCATCGAGTGCTGGGAGCCGTATCCGGTGCCCATGGCGACCTTGCTGCGCAGGACGAGGGGCACGTCGCTGGTTCCCCCGAACATGTGGCGGGCCTTGCCGATCTGGTTGAACAGCTGGTCGGCCGCCACCCACATGAAATCGGCGTACATGAACTCCACCACGGGCCGGTACCGCCCTTCGAGCGCGACGCCGCCGGCCAGGCCGGCGAACGCGTTCTCGCTGATCGGCGTTCCCAGGACGCGTCCTGGGAACGCTTCGGCGAGGCCGCGGGTGGCGCCGTTCGTACCGCCCTTGAGGCGGTGGACGTCCTCCCCGAGCACGATGATCCGGCCGTCCTCGGCCATGCGCCGTCCCATGACCTCAGCCACGGCGTCGATGAATTTGCGCTCCTCCAACTTGCCCTTGAAGGAGGGGAGATCGGCGGTCCGCACCCCGTCGAACTCACTGAGGTCTCCGCGAATACCCACGTCCCGGAAATCGGGGTCCGGCCACAGCTTCGCCTTGATCTGCTGCTGGCCGGGCTTGCCGTCGGGTTTCGGTTCGAGAAGCTCGCTTGCGACGGCCTCCAATTCGGCCTTGGCACGCGCTGTGCACTCAGCCAGTTCCGTCTCGGTGAAGATGTCCCGGCGGACCAGATGGGACGTGAGGAGTGCCAGAGGGTCGCGGTCCCGCCACTCCTTCTCCTCCTCCTTGCTGCGGTAACCGAAGGCACTGCCGGGGAACGGGCCGTTCTGGTGGAAGTAGCGGTAGACATCCGCCTCGACAACCGTGGGGCCACGGCCCGCCCTCATGTGGGCGACCGCTTCGCTGGTCGCCAGGTACACAGCGAGTGGATCCATCCCGTCGACGCGCCAGCTGGGGATGTTGAAGCCCAACCCGCGTGCGGACAAACGCGGTTCGGCGGTGACCTCGTCCACGTGGGTGGAGACGGCGTACTGGTTGTTCTCGATGAAGAAGCACACGGGGAGCCGCCACGCCCCGGCGAGGTTGAGGGTCTCCAGAACAGATCCGATGTTGACCGCGCCATCACCGAAGTAGGAGACGGAGACGTCGTCCGTGCCGGCGTGCCGGGCCGACCATGCGAACCCGGCAGCCTGGGGGACCCCCCCTCCCACGATGGCGTTGGTGCCCATGGCCCCGGCCTCGCGCCACTGGAGGTGCATGGATCCGCCACGCCCGCGGCAGAACCCGTCGGCGAGACCGCAGATCTCCGACAGGCTGCGGGAGAGCACCGTGCGTACCGCCTCGGACAGAGGAGCCCGCAGGTCGATCCCGTCGGGAGCCACGTAGCCGAGCGCCTTGGCAAGGAACTGGTGGTGCCCACGGTGCGAGCCGTTGATGTAGTCACTGCCGGTGAGAGTGAGCACCGAGCCGACAGCGCCGCCTTCCTGGCCGATGCTGGAGTGGGCGGGTCCGTGCACCAGTCCCTGCGACGCGAGCGAGAGGACGTACTCCTCGAAGGTCCTGATGAGGAGCGTCTGCGCGAACATCGAGGTCAGCAGTGCTGGATCGGCCGCGTCCCAGTCCTTCCGCGTTGCGACGACCTCGACCCAGGGGGCGGCTGGGCTGAGCTTCTTGTGTGTGGGCACGAACGCCTCCAGGACAGGAGCACATGGCTCGGCCGGGCTCGAACACCCAGCCCTTGCGGTGTTTCACCGTCCCGCCGAATGGATCCATAATCAAGGTCAAGTTATCATTATGTTACTTAAGCATTGCAGACCAAGGCATTGACTAGGCACGTTAAGAGAGTGATGGTCTGCCTTGAGAGAGCATGGATCCAATGGAGGATGGTCATGTCAAAGACAACGAGTGGCCCGGGCGACCTCAAGGAGTTCGAGCAGGACTCCTGGTGGGAGGCGGTACGAGCCGAACTCAACGCCGACACCCAGTGGACGGAGGCGGCCAAGTACTTCCCCGTTCGCATCGAGCTCCGCAGTGACCACACCTCCTGGACGGTGGACACTCGCGACGGCCGGGCCATCTCCGTGCGACCGGGATCCCATCCGCAGGGCGCCGACATCACGGTCGTCGCTCCGGACGAGGAATGGCGCCGAGTGATCGACGGGCGGACCGACTGGTTCGAGGGCACGTCGCCGGGCCTCGGCCGCATCACGGTGGAGGGCGACGGCATCTCCGCCATGCGCAACGTCAAGGCGATGTGGCGTCTGCTCGGCGCACTGTCCACGGCCGGCAAACCCGCGGCCCGACCCGGTCCGTACTCTCCCGACCCGGAGACCGGCCGACACACCGCACTCACCGGACGGTACATCGAGGTCAACGGCCTGCGGACGTACTACGAGGAGGCCGGCGAGGGCGTTCCGATCGTCTGCATCCACGCCGCGGGGCAGGACACCCTGATGTACCGCCACGTCGTGGAGGGACTGTCGGACGAATTCCGCGTCATCTCCCTCGACGCACCCGGCCACGGCAAGACCCTCGAACCGGACGAGGGCGCTTTTCGTGACATCAGTGACCACGCCGACTTCAACGAGGCGTTCATCGATGCCCTGGGCCTGGAGAACCCGGCCATCGTGGGGTGCTCGATGGGCGGCAACATGGTCCTCGAACTGGCATCCCGGCGGCCGGACTTCTACCGCGCGATCATCTCGGCGGAGGGCTCCGACTACACGCCGACCGTCAGCGACACGCTCCTGGAGATGCTGCTGCTGAACGGAGCGCAGATCCTGGAGGGCTGGTCCCGCTCCATGACCGGCCATCGCACTCCTCCCGACCGGGCGCGTGAGGTCGTGTGGCAGCTGCGCCGCGTCTGTCCGGAGGTGATCGCCGCGGACCTCACCGGCTACGCGGGATTCGACCGGCGTGATCAGGTGGGTCGAATCGAGAGCCCGGTGCTGTTGCTCCGGGGTGACGCCGACTGGCTGGTCCCTCAGGAGATGGTCGAGCAGGTCGCCGGCCGTATCCCCGGGAGCCGCATCGCGGTGCTGGAAGGTACCGGCCATTACCCCATGATCGAGAATCCCGTCGAGTTCAACCGGGCCGTGCGCGACTTCGTGAAAGAGACTCTGCGATGAGCGGCCTCCCGACCGGCCTGCCGGGTCCCGGCGTGTTGCCCGCGCCCCTGGCCGGACTGCCGGTGGCCCAGGTCGGCATCCTCGTGCCGGACCTGGCGGCAGGTATGGCCACGTGGTCGGCGATCCTGGGGTCCGACGACTGGCTGGTGTACACCTATGGGCCCGACAGTGTTCCTCGGCTGACCTACCGCGGTGGGCAGGGCGCCTTCAGGATGCGGGTCGCTCTCATCGGGAACGCCCCGCAGGTTGAACTGATCGAGTCGCTGGACGGGCCGAGCATCTACACGGAGTGGATCAGTGAGCACGGCTATGGCCTGCACCATCTGGGCTTCCGCGTTCCGTCCGCGCAGACGGCGATCCATGAGATGACCGCGAGCGGTGTCGGTCTGCTGCAGTCCGGCAGCGGATACGGGCAGGACGGCGACGGCGGGTTCGCCTACTTCGACACTCAGGCCAGTGTCGGCCTGATCGTCGAGGCGATCGAGGTCCCCAAGCATCGCAGGCCGTCCGAGCCACTGCCCCGGGGGCTGCGATGACGGCGGTCGCCCAGCGAGGCCTGCCGGGACTGGCGGGCGTCGAGCACATTGGCTTCACGGTGCCAGATCTGGAAGCGGCCACGGCTTTCTTCACCGAGGTCATCGGATGCGAACGGGTCTACACCTTGGGGCCCTTCCAGTCCGACGGCAGCTGGATGACCGACCATCTCAACGTCCACCCGCGAGCAGTGATGGACCGCCTGGCCTTCTTCCGCTGTGCCAATGGCCCCAACTTCGAGGTTTTCCAGTACGAGTCCCCGGACCAGCATCCCGTCCCGCCGCGCAACAGCGACATAGGCGGCCATCACCTGGCCTTCTACGTCCAGGACCTGGATGCCGCCGTTGCCCACTTGCGGTCGCACCAGGTGACGGTGCTCGGTGAGCCCACCGACAGCACCGGGCCGAGCAAGGGGCAGCGGTGGGTGTACTTCCTCGCCCCCTGGGGCATGCAGCTGGAACTCGTCTCCTTCCCCGACGGCAAGGCGTATGAAGGAGCACTTGATCAGAGTGAACGGCAAGGGGTGAGATTGTGGCAACCTGAGATGCCAAATCAGTCGCCACGTTAGGAAGATCATGCCCGCAGGCCTCGACGGATCGTCCTCGGTCGCCAGTCAGAGGGTCGCCGACACCCTGCGCAAACAAATTCTCGGCGGGGAGTTGCGCCCCGGTGCGAGGATCATGCAGGAAGAGGTCGCCACGTCCTTCGGCTCCAGCCGGCTGCCGGTCCGTGAGGCTCTGCGGATTCTTGAGTCCGAGGGCCTGGTCGTCCTCAAAGCGAACAGTGGGGCGTGGGTCTCCAAAATGGACCTCGCCGAATGCCAGGCGACATACAAACTGAGGGAGCGGGTGGAACCCCTGGCCCTCAGTGAGTCGATGCCGAACCTCACCTCGGACGACTTCACGCGACTTGACGAGATCCAGCGTGAGATCGAGGCGAACAATGATGTCGACCATTTCCTCAGCCTCGACAGAGAGCTGCACCTGATCACCTATTCAGGCTGCAGCGTTGAACAGCTCCTTACGATGGTTCGGCGATTCTGGAACACCACCCAGCATTACCGGCGCGCATACGCCCACCTCATTGATCCGACCGGGCGTGAGCTGATCAATTTCGAGCATCGACTGATCATAGAGGCGATCAAACGGGGCGATCCCGTCGACGCTGAACGTTTTCTGGCAGGACACATCCGCCGTACGCGGCTCGCGCTCTCGCGTCACCCGGAGCTGTTCGTCGATTGATGACACCCATCGGGTGACAAAACTGCGTCTACTTCCAGGCGGGCTGTAGGGACAGCCCGCCGTTTTCGCATGCCCTGGCGAGCTCCTGCGATGGCTGGCGACACCGATGGCGTGGACGCCAATATGGATCCATGAAGTTGATCACGTTGCTTAATCGTAATATTGGTGGATCCTTCATGCCTGTTGACGTGGGTTGATTCTGGAGAGATTCTCGGAATCATCAAAGGGTCTTCACGGATGGATCCATTTGGGGACCACCTCGACACGTAGGGGATCCCCTTCACCAGCGTTGTCGTTCATGGCTCACCCGGCTTCGGCGACGAGAACGCGCCCGCCCGGGTTTTTCGCCCGGGACTTACCCGCAGGCCGCGGAGTTCCTGCTCGTGCCGTTGCGTACGCCGACTCCGCCGCCTTTCCGAAGGAGCGCGCCGTGAAACGCCGCATAACTGTCGCCCTGACCCTCGTCGTCTCCAGTGTCCTGACCGCCGCTCTTGCCGGCTGCAATGCCGGAACGACCGGAACAGGGAAGGGAGGGACCAAGACGGTCGGACTGATCCGGTTCTCCGGGTCGGACGTCTATGCCAACAGTGCCCTCGACGCCATTGCCTCCTATGGCAAGAGCAAGGGCTGGAAGGTGACGGAGGTGGACGCCAATGGCAGCGTCGACTCCGCCAACACGGCCCTGACCAATTTGGCCACCAAGGGCGTCGACGCGATCGCCATCTCCGTGTTCCCCACTGACGCCCTGGCATCGGGAGTCGCCTCGGCACAGTCCGCGGGCATCCCTGTGGCGAACTGGGGAGGTGGCCTCGGCCCGGGCGTGCCCATCGCCGCGGACGTTTCCATCGGGGAGCCGATGGCGAAGCGGGTGGTGAACGACCTCGGCAGCACGGGTGCGCTGCTGGCCCTCGGCTACCGTCCCGGACTGCCTTGCCAGCGCCGTGAGAAGGCCCTCGACGACGCTGTGGCAAAGACGGACATCAAGGTGGACGCCCAGCAGATCACGATCCCGGGCCAGGTCGAGTCGGCGGACAAGGCGACCCAGGCCTGGGCGCAAGCGCACCCCAAGGGCGGCAAGCTCGCTGTGTGGGCCTGTTTCGACGACCCGGCCACGGGTGCTGCCGCAGCCTTGCAGCAACTCGGCCGAACTGACGTGAGCACCTACGGTCTCAACGGCACCGCAGAAGCACTGTCCCTGGTGAAGTCGGGCAAGCTGACCGCGACCGAGTGGATCGACGGGCCGTCCCAGGGGCGCGAGATAGCCCAGTTGCTGGAGAAGTACTGGGCCGCTCCCGACGACTTCAAGCCGGTTGAGATCGACGGCAACTACAAGATCATCGACAAGTCCAATGTCGACGCCTTCCTCGCTGAACACCCCGAGCTGAGGAAGTAGTCATGACAACAGCAGCGGCGGCACCCGGTGCGGGCGAGCCGGCACCGCCTGCCCAGGCGGAACCTCTGCTCCGGGTTGAGGGTCTCGCGAAGTCCTACGGCGCCATCCGCGCCCTCCGTGGCATCGACATCGCCTTCCGGCGCGGCGAGATCCACGGGCTCGTCGGAGCGAACGGCGCCGGCAAGTCCACGTTGATCCGCTGCCTGGCCGGCCTTGAGCAGCCCGACGCGGGCGACGTCCTCGTCGACGGCCAGGTCACCCACATCCACGGTCCCGCCGACGCGGCCGGCCTGGGACTCGCTTTCATCCACCAGGAGTTGAACCTGGTGAAGTCCTTCACCGGGTCGCAGAACATCATGCTCGGCAGTCACGAAGGTTCGATGCTGAGCCTGCGACGATTCAGCGGCGTACCCGACGCGGTGCTGCGCGTTGCCCGTCGGGTCGGTATCGACTTCCGGCTCGACATTCCGGTCTCCGAACTGACTGTTCACCAGCAATGGCTCGTCACCATCGCGCGGGCTCTGGTCGACGACCGTGCCCTCATCGCCATGGACGAGCCGACCGCCTCACTGGATGGCCAGGAGGCGGCCAAGCTCCTGGAGGTCGCCCGAGAGCTGGCCGCCTCCGGTGTGGCTGTGGTGTTCATCAGCCACCGGCTCGATGAGGTGACGGACGTGTGCGACCGGGTCACCGCCTTCAAGGACGGATCGGTGTCCCTGGCTCTGCCGCGGAGGGAGGTCACACGCGAAGCGGTCGTGCGTGCCATCGTCGGTCATGAGGTCACGCCCGGCGCCGGGGCCACGGCGTTCGAGCCGACCGAGCACACCAAGGTCGCCCTGAGTCTCCAGGACGTAAGCCGTGGCCGGACTGTCCGTGGCGTCTCCCTCACCCTTCACGAGGGCGAGGTCGTCGGCATCGCCGGCCTGGTCGGCTCCGGACGTACGGAGCTGGCACGGCTGATCTTCGGCGCCGACCGCCCGGACGGCGGCACGATGGCGCTGGACGGCAAGCCCTACCGGCCCCGCTCCATCACCCAGGCCATTGACCGGGGCGTTGCCTATGTCCCCGAGGAACGGCGGTCGGAGGCGCTCTTCCTCACGCATTCGGTGGAGGACAACCTTCACATCACGGTGTGGGATCGCTGGCGCGTTCGCAGGTGGCTGCCGTTCATCCGGCCTCGCTTGTCCCGGGCCGCGGCGAACGACACCTGCCGCGCTCTTGGGATCAAGACAACGGATGCCCGCAGACCCGTCGTCGGCCTCAGTGGCGGCAACCAGCAGAAGGTCGTCATGGGCCGCTGGCTGGCCACCGATCCGAAGATCCTGATCCTGGACGAACCCACCCGCGGCGTGGACGTGGGCGCTCGCGCCGACATCTACGCACGGATCCGTGAGGCGAACGAGTCCGGATCAGCCGTCCTCGTCATCTCCTCCGAATTCGAAGAGCTCCTCGAATGCAGTCGCGTACTCGTCATGGCCGAAGGCCACATCGTCGGCGAGCTGACCTCGGACGCGATCACCGTCCCCAACATGCTGCACCTCTGCTACGCGTGATCCGCGTCGCGCGATCGAGAAACTGGAGAACCCCGCCATGGAAGGCACCATCGAACAAGCCGCGAAGGCGTCGGCTGCGCAGGGGGCCGCACCGGGCAACGCACAGCGCATTCTGCTCCTGACCGGCAGGTACGGAACTCCCGGCGTCCTCGTACTTCTCCTGATCGGCTTCAGCGCGGCCAGCCCGGCCTTCCTGACCGGTCAGAATCTCCTGAACGTCCTCAACCAGAGCGCCACCTTGGCCATCGTCGCCGGGGGACTCACCCTGCCACTGGTGGCGGGCAAGTTCGACCTCAGCTTCGCCTCAGTGGTGAGCCTCTCCGGAATCCTCGCGGTCGGCTTCCTGGAGCGCAGCGGACTGCCCTGGTTCGCCGCCATGCTGCTAGCCCTGGCGGCCGCCGGAGTCATCGGGCTGGTCAACGGCCTGCTCGTCGCGCAGCTGCGCATCGACCCGATCGTCGCCACCCTGGGCACCAGCACCATGCTCCTGGGTATCAACTACGCCTACTCCAACGGCACACCCATCACCCTCAAACCCGGCCCCTTCACGGACATCGCGCGTGCGTCGGTACTGGGTGTCCCCGCACCCATCATCCTCACCGCGGTAGTTCTCGGCGGCCTGTGGGTCGCCCTGAACTTCACTCTGCTCGGGCACCACATGCAAGCGGTGGGCACCAACCAGGTGGCCGCTCGCATGGCCGGTGTTCGGGTTGCGCGCATCACCGTGACCGCCTTCGTGATCTGCGGCGTGTGCGCGGGACTGGCGGGCGTCCTGCTGTCGGCACGGATCGGGAGCGGACAGGTGACTGCCGGCGACGGCTATCTGCTGAACGCTTTCGCGGCGGTCTTCCTGGGCGCGTCCGTGCTCAGGGACGGTGACTTCCACATCCTGGGCACGCTCGTGGGCGTCCTCATCGTCACCGTCACCTTCAACGGGCTGTCCTTGCTCGGTGCCGAGTCCTACGTTCAGTTCCTTTTCCAGGGCGGGATCCTGGTGGCCGCTACCGCCCTCAGCAGCACCAGTCGACGCATGCTGCTCGCCTCGACACGGCGCTGACCGGGCGCGCCGACTCGCCACCGGTGGTCGTGTCCACCTGCCGATCACGACCACCACTTCCTCCGTGTGGATCCATTCCTGAATCCGACCTCTGAGTCTTATGAGAAATGGCAGGTTGAGACATCAAAACGTCACGAAAGTGAAACGTAGCATTGTCTGTGGATCCATGAAGTGTCAGTGTGGTCAGGAGTAGTACCTGGCCGAGGATGACGCGAGCCGCGTGTCCTGCCACTTGTCTCCGTGAGAAGGCTGATGCCATGACGCAGTCCGCGAACACCCCTCCCCCTCCGGAACTCGAGCCCCTGGTGGAACCCTGGATCGAGAAGCTCGGAGCTGCCCTGGACGCCTTGCAGGCGGGTCGCTTCGATGACCTCGCTGCCGCGCGCGAGGCATACGCCGACTGGTTCGTATCGCGCTTTCCCGCACCTGACGGCGTGACCTACGAGGACTATCAGGCCAACGGCGTTCCGGTGACGCGGGCGCGACCCGCCGAGACTGTCCCCGGCCGCACCCTGCTCTACCTGCACGGCGGCGGATACCTGGCCGGGGCGCCGCGCGGGTACCGAGGGCTGGTGGGCCGCTATGCCAGCGGTCTGCGTGCCGAGGCCGTGATCCCCGATTACCGGTTGGCTCCTGACGCCCGCTACCCGGCCGCGATCGACGACAACCTCGCTGTCTACGAAGCCCTGCTCAAGGAGGGCTACGACGCCGGCTCCATCGTCGTGTCAGGTGACTCGGCCGGCGGCGCCATGACCGTCGCGTTGCTGGTCGCAGCCCGTGACGCGGGGCTGCCGCTCCCAGCCGCGGCGGTGGCGATTTCTCCCTGGGCCAATCTGGAGCACACAGGCGCGTCGATTGTCACCAAGGCCGAGGCGGACCCGCTGTGCACCCCGGAGGCTCTCCGCACCATGGCCCTCAGCTACATGGGCGACAGTCCGCTGAACAGCCCCCTCGCCTCACCGGTGTTCGCCGATGTCAGCGGCCTTCCTCCGGTGCTGATCCAGATCGGTGAGCGCGAGATCATGCTCAGCGACGCCGTTCGTCTGGCGGAGCACCTGGCCACAGCTCAGGTGCGGGTGAACCTTGAGGTGTGGCCCGGTATGCCGCATGTGTGGCACCTGTTCTCGGAGGACCTCAAGGATGCCGACGCCGCCCTTGAGTCCGCTGTCGCCTTCCTCGCCGCCCAACTGCCCTAGCTGCAGAGACCATTTCCTTTCCCGCCGTTGTGAGAGGCATCCCATGAGCAGCACCGAAAACGAGAAGAAGGTCAAGGTCAACGGAACGGAGCTGTTCGTCCGTGACACCGGGGAGGAGCACCTCCCCGTCGTTCTGGCCCTCCATTCCCTGTTCCTCGACGGCCGCATGTTCGAGGGCTTCAAAGAAGCCGCTGCCGGCAAGTACCGAGTCATCCGCCCTGACTTTCGCGGTCAGGGCAGGAGCGCGGCGGCCGAAGGTGACTTCATTCATCTGGACACGGTCACTGCTGACGTCATCGCTCTGGCCGAGGAACTGAACCTTGAGCAGGTGCACCTGCTCGTGCAGTCCATGGGCGGCGATGTGGGCTTCCGGCTGGCCGTGGCCCGGCCTGGGCTGATCAAGTCGATGGTCGTCCTCGGGTCGTCCGCCTGTGCCGAGCCCGCTGATCAGCTGGTGGTCTTCCGCGAGTGGGTCGACAACGTCGGCCGTCAGGGCTTCGTCGGCGACGTGCTGCAGGAGACCCTGGAGATCATGTTCGGCGCCACCACCCGCAGCGACCCTGCCAAGCAGGACATCGTCAAACTGTGGGAGTCGCGGATCGCCGAGGTACCCAAGACGCTGCGACCCGCCATGGCGGGTGTCATCGAGCGCGGCACCGCTGTGCACCTGCTCCCGCAGATAAGCGCTCCCGTCTTCATCGTCTCCGGCGAGGAGGACAAGCCCCGTCCTGTCCCGTGGCAGGACGAAATGGTCGAGCACCTGCCGAACGCCACCCTGTGGCGGCTCGAGAAGATCGGCCACAGCCCCATCCTGGAAGTCCCGGACGTGGTCCTGCCCCGCCTCCTCGAATTCCTGGATCAGGTGGAGAAGTCCCGCTAGGTGCTCTGCCGGGTCTGTCGCGGGAGGCGGACCCGGCTCAGGGAATCCGGTGACTCCCCCGGCGCTCTGGTGACCCACTCGTCGGCTGGGCGCTGAAGTGGCGCAGGGCTGTAGTTTCGGCTGGTTCCGGTTCCACCTTCTGTTCGCCAAATGGCTCTATTTCCAGGGCGGGTTCGGGTCGGGGAGCGCGAACGCGTGTGTTGGCCGGCGCAGCTTTTTCCCTGTGGTGTCTGGTGCCGTCGTGACCGCCCACGGCCCAGCAGTGGCGTGGTGCCCCCTCATCGCAGGACGCGGTGGGGGCACCCCAGACCCGCCGCTCCCGGGGGAGTGAGGCGGCGGGCCCCTGTCGCGGGGAGGACAGACCGTACGCCCCCACCTTGCGAATCGAAGGATGCTGGCCTCAATGATCCGAAACTGCCACGCCGGCAGCATCCAAGGACGCCAACAGACGTCGATCACCAGGTGCAAGGCACGGGCGAGGACGTCGATGGCCTGGCCGGAGGAGTGGCGTTCGCGGCCATGTCCCGGGCGGACGTAGGAAGCAGTCACTGACATCCGCCAGCACCGCGACCTTGGTTCCTGGGAGTGGGGCACCCAGGACGAGCCCCCCTGCCGCTTGTGCTGGATCGAGTCCATGCTGACGCAATCGGACGGTCCACTCACGAGGCCGCCGAGCTGCCGAAGGAATGAGCATGACGCACCCGGCCACTCGCCAGTTCTCAGGCCTCCGAGGCCGACGTCAACCACCGCGTCGTCCGCCTGGACGCCCCGGGCTGAGCCACAGGCCTCCCGTCACAGAAGGGCAGCCGCGCTCATGGTGACCGAGGATCAGGTGCGTAACTGGGTTGAGGGGTATGTGCGGGCCTGGGCGAGCAACGGCAAGAAGGACATCGCCGCTCTGTTCACCCCGCGGGCCGAGTATCACGAGTGGCCCTACGAAACCGACTGGATCGGCCGCGATGCCATCGTCGCCGGCTGGCGGAGCCGAGCACCCTGGCAAGAAGGGGGCTGGGAATTCGACTGGTCCCTGCTCGCCCTCAACGGAGACACCGCAGCCATAGAAGGTACCGGCCGCTACAAAGAGCTCGGCACCTTCGCCAACCTCTGGACCGTGACGTTCGACAAGAACGGCCGCTGCACCGTGTTCCGCATGTGGAACAACGAGGTCTGACCCGCGATAGCGGTGGACCCGCAGCTGCCCCCTGGAACCGACCTCAACCCGTGACGGCTGCCCGGGCGAGCCGGGCAGCCGCCGGCGTCACACCGTCTTACGCCGGATCTCCGCCGAGCGCACCGCCATGGCGAAGCTGAAGTGGAACTGCTTGTTGATGGCGCCCAGATAACCCACGCCGGTGATGACGTACCAAGCCTTGGCCGGATAGCTGCCGTACTCGGTGCTGGACCAGTAGTGCTCCGCCTTCAGGTTCTCGAACAGATCCTGGTTCGAGAAGATCTGGCCGAAGGCCGCCGCGAAGTCGAAGGCGCCGTTCTCGTCCACGGGCTGGTCGGAGGGAGACGGCAAATCCGGCATGCTGCCGTCGAAGCCTTGGAGGCCCTTGTTGCCCAGGGCGTTGTAGTACAGCCGGGTCCACTCACTGTTCTGCGTGTTGTACCCGCAGAGAGTGGTGCCATCGAACCCGTAGTGGGCGGGGCCGTCCTCGGTCGCCGGCAGACGCCAGTCGCTCGTCCACGAGATCTCGTAGGCGGGGTCCAGGCTGTACGTCAGTACGGCGTCGGAGTTCAGCCCCGCGGCCCACTCGGTCTGCTTGTACCAGTTGTTGAATCCCGAGGTGTAGTCCAGCCAGACGAGCTTCTGCGCCTCGTCCCAGATCAACTTGTACTCACTGCCCTCGTAGGCAACGGTGCCGACCGATTCGAGCGAGGTGCGGGTAACTCGCCCGCCGCGGACGGCGATCGCATAGTTGAACGGCCAGTCCTTCTCGTCGTCACCCTGGTAGCCGATGTGGGTGCCGAAGAACCAGGCGAGAGACGGATGCTCGGCATACTCGTTCTGCCAATAGAAGTCGATCTTCAGGTTCTCGAACGGCCCGGTGTTCTTCAGTCCGGCATCCGGCTGGGGGAAGGCGCCGTCGGTGCCTTGGTTCCCCTTGTTGCCCAGCGTCGTGTAGTAGAGGTGGCCCAGGTCGCTGCTGGTCACGTTGAAGCCGGCGGTGGACTCGCCGTCGTAGCCGAACTCGTACGCGGAGTGCGGTGTAGCGGGCAGACGCCAGTCGCCGTCCCACTCGACGTGGACGCCAGGCTCCAGCTGGTAGGCGAGGACACCGCCCACATTGAGGCTCTTTGCCCAGGCAACGCCGTCCGCCCAGTCGAGGTAGTCGGTCGTGTGGTCGAGCCAGATCAGATCGCGCGCCACCTCGTGAATCAGACGATAGGTGTTGCCCTGGTAGAGGGCTGTGCCGATGACTTCTGCGGAGGCGGTCTCCGCTGGGCCGGCTTCTGAGGGTGCCGGCTGAGCTGACGTTGTCATCTTGTCTCCTCTTGGTTCAGTGACTCTGCTGTGCCGCTCCGAGCCCAATGGCGACGCTGTCCTGATGCCAGGTGGTGGGAGGGCTGTGACGCCCTGCTCGGGGCAGGCCACGTGGTGCGGCTCATGACCACCTCAGCCAAACGACGGGGCAGAAGGTGGCGGGGGCGCGATGCAGGCCGCGACGGCTCGGCAGGACTCCGGCCTGCGGTGCCTGACACTCTACAGAGTATGGATCCATAGATAAGAGTCACGTAACCTGAATTCCAGGCCTTGTGCCATGCTGGCCTGACTCTGTATACCTGAATGGATCCATTGGATGGGAAGGTGGCGCCCCCGACCCGTCTCGGGGGGCAGTCTTCAGCCGGTCAGGATTGCGCGGATGACGCGAGTGAGGTGACTGATGAGTTGATCGGTCGAAAGGTCCCGGAGGGGTCCACGGCGGATGACGTAGCGGCTGAACGTGACGCCGATGAGCTCTGCGGCGAGGAGCTCGATCCGGATCTCCGCGTCGGGTGTCGTGACGGCCTGCAGGTAGCCGGCCATGCTGCGCTCGTGCATGGCGTTGTAGAGCCTGACCGCAGTCTCCTCGTTGGAAGCGGCGCTGCGAATGAGGGCCACGAAGGGGTCCCCGGCGGCGCCCTCCTCCATGCGGGCCACGTAGCCCTGGGCGATACGTGCCGGCAGGGTGTCGGGGTCCCCCTGCACCAGTTGCTCCACATCCCGCGCGCCTGGGACCGCAGCGACGAAGAGGTTCTCCTTCGACTGGAAGTGGCGCATCACGAGCCCGTGCGTGACACCGGCCCGACGGGCGATCTCCCGGATGGTGGCCCGTGCGTATCCGTGTTCGGTGAAAGCGTCCCGGGCCGCGTCCAGGATCGCTGCTCGATGGGCCTCGGGATCCCGGACACGTTTCCGTGTCGGTGCGGGTGCGGGACTCGTCGGCTTGTCCATGGGCTCACAGTAGGTGACCCACCGCCTTCGTGACCAAGTGGTCATTAGCGGAGGATGGCGTTAGGGTCTAATGACCGCTTGTTCATTATCTTGCGGAGAAGGCGCCGCCCTCGCTGGGATCCGGCCCTGCCGTTCACTCGGCGAGCTACGCCCCGTCGCGCAATCGATCAATCGAGGTGCACCATGACCACCCCCAATGCTTTGACACTTGATTCCGCAGCACAGGACCAGTTGTTCCGTCAGGCGCACACGGCCGACTCATTCAGTGGTGAGGAGGTGCCCGACAGCACCTTGCGTGCCATCCATGAGCTGGTGAAGTACGGCCCGACCTCGTTCAATCAGCAACCTCTGCGAATCGTGCTCGTACGCTCCCGCGAGGCACGCGAGCGCCTGGTCTCGCACATGTTCGAGCCGAACAGGGAGAAGACACTCAATGCGCCGGTGATCGCGATCCTCGCTGCGGACTACGAGTTCCACGAGGAGCTGCCTCGCCTTGTGCCGCACTTCCCGGATGCCAAGGACACGATCTTCGCGGCCCGAGAATTTCGTGAGGCGTCCGCCGAGTTCAACGCTGCGTTGCAGGTCGCGTACTTCATCGTCGGTGTGCGCGCTGCTGGGCTCGCCGCCGGGCCGATGACCGGTTACGACGCCGTCGGCATCAACAAGGACTTCTTCCCCGAGGGGGACCACACGGCCCTCACCGTGATCGCCCTGGGTTTCCCGCAGGAGGATTCCTACCACCCGCGCCTGCCGCGCCTCGACTACGACGAGATCGTGTCCACCGTCTGAGCGGTGGTCCAGCCGGCGGTGCCTGGTGACGTCCTGTCGCGTACGGGTCGGTCCTACCTTGGGCGCTGGTCCATGACGACCAGTCAGGTTTGGCTGGTCGCCGGGGATCCAGTCCTCGCAGACAACCGCCGTCGTCCGGCCTGCACCTAAGGAGAACGTGCATGTACGCTGCCGTCGTCCACGCCTTCGGCGATTCACCCCGCTATGAATCCCTCCCCGATCCTGAAGCAGCGCCCGGGGAAGTCGTCGTGGATGTTCTTGCGGCTGGGCTGCACCCTCTGGTGCGTGCTGTCGCGGCGGGCAAGCACCCCACGAGTGGAGACCGACTGCCACTCGTTCCCGGATACGACGGCGTGGGACGCACTGAGTCGGGAGTGTTGGTCTATTTCTCGGGGCTCGTGCCGCCCCAGGGGAGCATGGCCGAGAGGGCCGTGGCACCGCGGTCCTCGCTCATTCCACTGCCCGACGGGCTCGACCCGGCGACAGCGGCGGCCCTGGTGAACCCGATGATCTCGGCATGGCTGGCCCTGTACGAACGGGCCGGACTGCAGACTGGGGGAGCGGTACTGGTCCTTGGCGCCACGGGCAACGCGGGCCGCGCAGCCGTACAACTCGCGTTGCTGCGCGGCGCCGACAAAGTGGTGGCCGTCGGGCGCAATGCAGAAGCGCTGGGTGAGCTCTCCCGAATGGGGGCTCACCACACGGTGTCCCTCGACGCGAGCGACGAGGAGGTCGCTGCGTCCCTCCGTGACGTCGCCGGCGACGTCGATGCCGTGATCGACTACCTCTGGGGGCAGCCGGCCGAGGTGGCTCTGGCCGCTGTCGCCGACGGACGTCCAGATCCCACCCGGTTGCTGCGGTGGGTGGCTGTCGGGTCCATGGCTGGGCCGTCTGTCGCTCTGCAGTCGGATGTCCTGCGCAGAATCAACGTCGACATCCGGGGAAGCGGCGCCGGATCAGCCTTTCCGGACCGGGTGGATGCCGCACTGAGGTCGCTGATCGCGCTTCTGCCTCAAGTGGACGTTGGCACGCAGGCCGTTGCCGTTCCGCTGTCCGAGGTGAAGGAGGCCTGGAACCGGCAACTGGCGACCGGACAGAGACTGGTCCTCATCCCAGAGCGTGTGGCATCGGGGACTTCTGCGTGAACGACACGCGGGTACCGGATCTGCGGAGCGGCGACTTGGTCGTCGTCCGGGGAGCGGTTGCTCGCTGTCAGAGGCACACGTGGCACGCGGTACTCACGACGAACGAGGAAGACATCCGTGGAAAAGACGTATGACGGGCGCCCCACTCTGCTGCTGGTGCACGGGGCATGGCACCGCGCCTCTTGTTGGGCGGAACTGCAGGCGGTACTCACTGCCGAGGGATGGGACAGCCGGACGGTGGACCTCCCCAGCACCGGCAAGCAAGGCATCCCGACCGCCGGCGTCTACGAGGACGCGGCCGCCATCGGTGAGCAACTCCGCAGCATTGAGGGGCCGGTGGCCGTTCTCGCTCACTCCTACGGCGGCATCCCGGTCACGCAAGAGGCCGGCGACCATGCCAATGTCGTACATCTCATCTATCTCGCGGCGTACATGCCTGCCGAGAACGAGTCCATGTACGACATCCATGGGCTGCCCGCGCCCGAGGACCTGAGCGGGGTCTTCCCACTGATCGATGATCCGCGTACGTCCCTGTACGGCGATCTGCCGGACGCGGCTGCGGAAGCCGCCCTCGGCCAACTGGTCGACCAGAGTCTGCGGTCTTTCGCGCAGCCGGTGAGCCGGGCCGCGTGGAGGACGATTCCCTCCACCTACGTCGTGTGCGAGAGGGATGGGGCGATCCCGCCTGCCCTCCAGGAGTCGATGTCGGCCCATGCGGCGAACGTCGAGCGCTTGGCGTCCGGCCACTCCCCGTTTTTGTCTGCCCCGGTTGAACTGTCCGCGGTGCTGAGGAAGGTCCTTACGGCTGTGTCGTCGGGGGACTGACGCAGCTCAGTGGGCCGGCTCGAGGGATCCCGGGCAGTGCGGAGGTCCGGCCAACGGAGCCCGGTGAACATGGACTGAGCGCGGGACCGTTCGAACGTGAGGACCGGATGCAGGGGCAAGCTTGGTCAGAGGGCCGGAAGGGGATAGGTCACCTCGGTGAGGCGTTCGGACAAGTCCCACAGGCCGCGCTGAAGATCCCTGTCGTGGGAAGCGCCGGCAGAGTGGATCTTGGCGGGGTCGCCGAAGACGCCGAGGAAGCCGCCCGGCCCGTAGAAGGCTGCGGCCTCCGTGGTGGGGTCCGTCGCTGCTCGAAGAGTCGGGAGCGCTCCCCGCGCGGCGGTTCGGCCCAGCACTTTGTTGGCGAATGCGTCGAGTCCGGGGGCAGCCTGCTTGCGGGACAGGTCGGTGCTGGCGATACCCGGATGCGCCGCGACCGCCAGGGTGGGAGCGCCGACGGACGCCAGCCGACGGGAGAGTTCGTAGGTGAAGAGCAGGTTGGCCAGCTTGGAGCGGGCGTAGTCCTTGTTGTCGTTGCCCGTGGAAGTGAGGTCCGACAGGTCCAGACGTCCCATTCGGTGCACCATGCTGCTGACCGTCACGATGCGTGATCCGGGGACCGGCAGCAGTCGCTCGATCAGAAGGCCGGTCAGGGCAAAGGTGCCGAGGTGGTTGATGCTGAACTGTCCCTCGATCCCATCGCGGGTTTCGCCGGCGGCCTTGTTTACGCCCGCGTTGTTGATCAGCAGGTCCAGGTTGCCGAATTCGGCCTTGATCTGTTCGGCGGCGGCATGCACGGACGACAGATCGCTCAGGTCCAGCCCGACGACGCCGAGCCTGGTGCCGGGCAGTTCATCGGCGATGCGAGCGGCGGCAGACTTGGTCTTCTCCACATTCCGTGAGGCCAGAACCACCTGGGCGCCGTGTTTCGCCAAAGCCCGGGCGGTCTCGAAGCCGATCCCCGTATTCCCGCCCGTCACCACGGCCGTGCGGCCCTTCAGGGCGGGGATGTTCGACGTGTTCCAGGTTGCCATTGCGCGCTCCTAACATGAACCATTGATTCAGGTTAGATAGTGAACCATTGGTTCACCTTGTGCAAGTGGCGGGTACGCTGTCGGCATGGCGAGCGCAAGCGGTGGGGCACGGTTGAGGTCAGACGCGGTTCGCAACCGAGCGCGCATCACGCAGGCCGCACGGTCGCTGATAGTGACCCGGGGGCTCGCCGTGGAGATGGACGAGATCGCCCGCGAGGCCGGGGTCGCGGTGGGCACCGTGTATCGCCACTTTCCCGCGAAGAACAACCTGATGGAGGCTGTGCTCGCCGAACTGGGCGCCGAGATCGAGGGCACGCACGCCGAGGCCGTGAGCAGGGTCGAAGCGGGGCGCAGTGCCGGATACGCGGAACTCGCGGCGTTGTTCCGCCGGGCGGTGGTGGACGCCAACGAGGAGCGTCTACTCCGCGAACTGGGCCCGGCCGGTGGCCCGTGTCTCCCGCCCGAAGTCCAGCTTCAGGCGGAGTCGGCAATGAACTACCTGATCGCCGCAGCACACCGCGACGGCGACCTCCGCGCCGACGTCACTATGAGCGACGTGGAACTGCTGCTGACCCACGCGCCCACCGCCCACACATCTCGGAAGGAGCGAGAGAGGTGGGTGACTCTCGCCCTGCGATCGCTCGCTTCTCCTGAACGTGTGGCCGAGGATCTTGTGGCAGATCGGTCCCGCGACCAGTGACGTGGGACGGCTTCGAGCCAAAAGGAGAGCCACGGGCACGCAGTATGAGTTCGTTGATGTGGATCCCGGTCACATTCAGGAACCCAGCGATGCGGCGGCAGGCGCCATTTCCCGCTTTGTAGAAGGTGACGTCTTGGCGGATCTGCTGCGCCAAACCAGCGCCGACATCTTCGAACTGCCTGGTGAGTAGGTACTACCGGCCACATCTGCGACGGGTCTTGAAGCCTGTCTGCCTGGGCGTTCGACTTGCCAGTGCCTCAGCGGTGCAGGCCTCCGGCGACGGCCCACGACGCGTCGGGAACTTCTCGTGCGGCCCAGTCTGCGAACCCGGTGGCCTCGCGGCCCAGGACCCGCTGTACCGCGTCGGAGATGTACGCATCGGCGCCGCTGCGAATCGCCTCCAGCATCGCCATCCGCCACCGCACGTACTCCTGCGGTGTGCCGGTCGCCCGCAGGCGGGCCACGTGGGCGGCCGGATCCTCGGGCTTGAAGCGGACCGTGGCGCCGGAAGCCGCCGAGAGGACTCCCGCCGCCTCATCGAACGTAAGCGCAGCAGGGCCCGACAGGGAGAGCCGCTCGCCGACGAACGCCCGCTCGGTGAGGACCTTCGCGGCAACCTCGGCGATGTCACCCACGTCGACGAACGGCTCGGTCCCTGTGCCCACAGGCGCGGTGATCAGCCCGTCGACGGGCACGAACATCGCCTCGGTGAAGTTCTGGTCGAAGTGCGTAGGGCGCAGCACTGTCCAAGGGACCGGCCCCGCTGCAAGTGCCTGCTCGGCGAGATCGACTGCGCCGCCGGGAAGGAACTCCACCGCGCGTGAAGAGAGCAGGACCGCGTGCCGCACGCCCACCGCGGCCGCAACCTTCAGGAACGCGTCCAGCTGACCGCTCCAGTCCCGCGCAGAGCCGGGGCCGACGATGAACACCCCGTCCGCGCCCGCAGCCACGGGCTGCCAGGTGGAGGGGTCGTGCCAGTCGAAGCGCGCCGGGGAATTCCGGCTGGCCGCGACCGCGTGATGTCCCTGCTCTTGCAGCGCCTCGTTGAGACGCCGCCCGGTTTTTCCACTGCCGCCAAGGAGAACGAACTTTGCCATGCCGTCGACGGTACGGAGTCGCTGGCGGATGATGGATAGGCGATCAGCCAGAAAACATTTGTATTCGTCTACGCTGGGGAAATGGACGTACTCAGCTTCCAGCTCACTCGTGCACGGGCACGTGGTGCGGTGTTCTCCACTCTGCGCCGCGTGGCGCCCTGGGGGCTGGAATTCAGCGGGCTGCGGCCCCTGACCGCGCATATCCTCCTCGACGGCGCAGGCTGGCTCACCGCTCACGGGGAAGAGCCGGTCCGGTTCACCGCCGGCGATGTCGTCCTCTCCACCCCCGGAGACCCGTACCAGCTCGTCAGTGATGTCGGCGCGGGCACCGAGACGATCACGGACGCCCGCCGCCGCGGCAGCGACCACGGGCCGGGACCGGCGTCCCACATTCTTTGCGGTGCCTACATCGTCGAAGGGAGCGTCGGGAAGAGCCTGCTGGAATCGCTGCCCCGATTCGCCCGTATCCCAGCACAAGCGCAGAGCCCCCGGCATCGCGACGCGATCAGCCTGCTGGCCGCGGAGGCAGAAGGAACAGAGACCGGGCAGCAGGTCCTGCTCGACCGGCTGCTGGACCTCAACCTGGTCTACGCGCTGCGCACTTGGTGGCGGCAGGAGCAGCAGCAGGCGCCCGGTTGGTTTCGGGCACTGGCCGACCCGCGACTCGCACGAGTGATCCATGCGATCCACGAACACCCCGAGCGCACCTGGACGCTCGACACCATGGCCCACACCGCGGAGATGTCACGGGCCGGCTTCTCCGCCGCCTTCAAAGAAGTCATCGGGCAGAGCCCCGGCAGCTATCTGACCCGCCTACGCATGGGACACGCCGAAGACGCACTCCTGCGTACCGACGCCACCCTGGCCACCATCTCGGCCGACGTCGGCTACACCAACGAGTTCGCCTTCGCCACCGCCTTCCGCCGCACGCACGGCCTCCCGCCCGGCCGGTGGCGCGCCGCCCACCGTCCCACGCTCCAACGGGAACCCGCCGACGTCCGCACCCCGTGACGCAGGTCCGTGCCCGGAAGCACACCGAGCGAGGGGCAGGCTTGCCAGGCACATCCGTGGCCCGCCCTGCGCGGGCAGCTGAGATCATCCGCGGATACGACGTCGTCCCCGCGATGGGGATGATCTGGAACATGCCGGCGTCCTCAGTGCCCAAGGGGTCGGGGCGTTACTCCCGATGAGCCAACTGGTTGAGGGCCGACAGAGCCCCTCTCAACTGGTGTATGTGGTATCCGACATAATCGTGTGTGTTGCTTGATATAGCGAAGGGGTGGGGATGCCGAAGCAGTCCACGGGGCAGCCGGTGCGCTCTGCGGAGCGAATGCTGGCTGTATTGGAGATGTTCTCCTTTGACCGGCCGGCGTTGTCCGTAGCTGAGGTCAGCGCGGGCCTGAACCTGGCCACCAGCACGGTACGGCGCTTGTTGAACGTGCTGGAAGCACATGGGTTCGTGCGGTACAGCGCGCAAAGTGGAAAGTTCGCGCCGGATTTTCAGGTGGTGCGCTTGGCCGCTGTTGCGGTGGAGGGGAATGACCTTCTCGCAGCGGCGGGCGGTGTGTTGGACGGACTGCGGGAGCGGACGGGTGAGGCGTGTCAGCTGACGGTGTTGTCAGGGGGCGAGGTGGTGTTCGTAGATCGCAGAGAGTCGCAGAGCGTGATCAGAATTTTCAGTCCGATCGGATTTCGGTCTCCGGCGTGGGACGGCCGGGCATCGGGGAAGGCGTTGATGGCGTGGTTGCCGGCAGACGAGATGGAGGGGCTGCTGCCGGGAGCGGAAGAGTGGCAGCGGGGTTCGGGACCCAACGCGGCAGAAGACCCGACGGAGTTTTTGGCACGGCTGGCCGTGGTACGGGAACAGGGCTACGCGGTGAATGACGAGGAGACGGAGCGCGATGTGTGGGCGGTGGCGGCTCCGGTACGTGATCATTCGGGACGTGTTGTTGCCGCGGTGAACGTGCCGGTGTTGAAGGCGCGCGTGGTACAGGACGACCGGGCCAGGGAACTGACCGAGGCGGTGGTGGCGGCCGCGGAGGAAGTGTCGCGTGCACTGGGTAACTACCGAGGTCGTACCGGCCGGCAGAATTAGTCGCTCAAAGTGCTGCGGATAGCGGCCGCCTATACTCTCGCGGATTTCGCACATGAGAGAGACGCCATTGGGTGAGGCGCGACAGCCCGCGCCGCCTGGCGGACCGCGACTGCAGCCTCAGCCTACCGCGCCCAAACCCCTCCATCAGCGGGGTTCGCAACGGCACCCACGTAGCGCAGTGAGGGGTCGCGGTCCCGGGCCAGTAGAAGTGGTCCGTCGAGATGGACGACATCGGTGCGTTGCGCGAGTACGACTCCGGGCGCCATCGACAGAGATGTCGCGACCATGCACCCCGTCATTGTTTTCAGACCCGCCCTCCGTGCCGCCGACTCCAACCGGAGCGCCTCGGTCAGGCCACCTGTCTTGTCCAGCTTGATGGTGGCGAATGCGTACTTGCCCACAACATCCTTCAGTGTCGTCACATCTCGGCAGGACTCGTCCGCAGCGAGTGGGACAGGGCTCTTGTACGAGGCGAGGAAGCCGTCAGCAGCAGCTGGCAACGGTTGCTCGATCAACTCGACACCCAGTTCCCGCAAGGGTGGAGCTAGCTCACGCAGTTGCTCGGGTGTCCACGATTCGTTGGCGTCTGCGATGAGGCGGGCGGAGGGAGCGGCGGCTCGCACCGCCTCCACGCGCTCCAGGTCCCCGACGCCGCCGAGTTTCACCTTCAACATCGGCAGTTCAGCGTGGCGGCGGGCCATGGCTTCCATGCGCTCCGGGGTGTCCAGACTCAATGTGTAGGCCGTCACGACGGGCAGCAGTGGAGCCGTGAGGCCCACGGAAGCAGCGATACCCCGTCCCGTGCAGCGGGCGGCGAGGTCCCACAGCGCGCAGTCCAACGCGTTGCGTGCCGCACCTGCAGGAAGTGCCAACTGGAGCTCTTTGACATCCATGCCGGCCTCCACCAACCCGCGGGTCTGCTCGATTTGCGCGCAGACACTCGCGACACTCTCTCCATATCGAGCGTAGGGAACGCCCTCCCCGCGGCCCGTGACGCCGTTCTGGCTGATCGTCACGGTGACGACCCGCGCGACCGTCTTTGCTCCACGGCTGATCCGGAACACGCCCCGGATCGGGAAGTCCTCCACGAGGACGCTCAGGGTACGCACGTAGTCTCCTCAATCAGTGTTGGTGCTCACGAGCTGCTCGGCAGCGGGACTTGACGACGCCGCGCTGCTCAGCCGCTTTCTTCCGACGAATGCGGCGACGACCGACAATGCGCCCACCGCTGCCAGGTAGACACTGAAGGCCGTGTTGGTCCCTGTGGAGTCGTTGAGCCACAGTCCGATGGCAGGGCCCGCGGCGCCGAAGACGACGGTGCAGGCGTTGTAGGCGAAGGCGCCGGCCGTCACTCGCACCTGCGCGGGGAACATGTAGGACATGGCCATGGCGCCCGCCACAGCGACGACACCCTTGCCGACGGCCAGAAGTGATCCGCCGACCAGGGCTCCGATCACACCATGAGTCGCCAGGGCGAAGGCGGGCACGCTGACGACGGCAATGAACAATCCGCCGACGACGAAGGTGCGTTGGAGTCCTCGGCTGGCCATGAGCCGCCCCGCGACGAGTGTCGCACCGATCATCACCAGGTTGATGACGACGGAGATCCAGTAGGAAACGCCATGACTGATGCCGCCGGAGTCCTGCATGAAGGTGATGAAGTACGAGGACAGCACCGGTGTGATCAGTGCGTAGGCGGAGACGACGCAGAAGAACAGCACCATGGCCCCGGCCTGGGTGCGGAAGGCGCCCCTGATCGGAGTGGCTTTGGTGTACTCCGTCTTTGCCGCTGCGGTGACGCGTGCGAACTCCGGTGTCTCTGCCACCCGGTTGCGCAGATAGACCCCGGCGATACCCAGGGGGGCGGAGAGCAGGAACAGGATGCGCCACGCCCAGTTCTCGAACGCCGACTCCCCGACGATCGCCGTGCACAGACTGGCCGCCAGAACAGAAGCGGTGATCCCCAGGAAGGTCATCGTCACCAGGTAGCTGATGCGGACCGGACGGAGGCGAGCATCGCTGTGCTCGTAGATGAACGCGATGGCTGAGCTGTACTCACCACCCGTGCCCAGGCCTTGTACCAGTCGGCAGAGCGCCAGCAGCACCGGGGCGGCGATGCCGATCTTCGAGTAGGTCGGGATGAAGCCGATGAATGCCGTTCCGGTGCACATCAGAAGGACGGTGAAGGAGAGAGCTCGGCGACGTCCGAGAGTGTCTCCGAGCCACCCGGCCAGCAACCCGCCGGCGGGACGGCTCACGTAGGTGAGACCGAAGAGGGCATAGGCGCTGATCAGGGCTGCAGCGGGGTTGCCGGAGGGAAAGAACTGCTTCGCGAGGATGGACGCGACCACTCCGTAGACCGCGAAGTCGTACCACTCTGCGAAGTTGCCTATGCCTGCGGACGCGATGAGTCTGCGTGGGGACTGGGCGCGGGGAACGTCGGACGCTGGAAGCGTTTGCATCGAGGCCTCCTAGATCAAGGGTGGCTCATACCGGGCGTCTCAGTACCGGAGGTATGCGGCGTTTCAGCGGTACCTCGCGCCTTCAGGGACGCAATTTTCCTCACTGGGAACCATGTAGTGGCCTAAACGGCCATCTTTGAGCCATGTAATGTGCTCGAAATGGTCCTGTCGCACTGGGCGGCTGTCAACCCCTTGGTTGGTTCAAGTGGTGCGCGGCTCGGCGGGAGTCCCTATTTGGGCAACTTGCGCCCATATCCGTATCCACTTAGCGACGAAGTGACTGCGGAGAGTTGATCACTTGACACTCCAGTCGACGCGGGAGCCATAATGTGAACCTGATAGTCATATAGTGACTCTAGGAGGTGGTCACGGTGGTCCAGACGAAAGCGCGGCCCGTCATCCCGCCGACGCGCTCTTCCAAGCAACTGGCGCTGTCCGAGGCGATGGCCCTGGTGCCGTCCGGCGCCTTTGTCGCCCTGGGCGGTCTCTGGTTCCAGAACAACCCGTCGGCTGCTGTGCACGAGCTGATACGCCAAGGGACGGGCGAGCTGACGATCGTGGCCGCTCCGCCCGCGAGCTACGCGGTGGACCTGCTGATCGGAGCGGGTGCTGTACGCACCGCATACCTCGCCCATGTCTCGTTCGACCACCTCGGCATGGCCCCCAACTTCCGCCGCGCCGCAGAGACCGGGTCGGTGGAGATCATCGACGGTGACGAGGCGCTCATCCTGGGCGGACTGATGGCCACGCTGGAGGCCCTGCCGGAGCACCCCGTCCACTCGGTGAAGGGCACGGACCTTCTGCGCAGCTCCCGCCTTGCGGGTAAGGCCAGCCTCTCGGGGATGAGCGCTGTTGCCGCTCCCGCGGCCATGCGACCTGACGTCTGCCTGTTGCACGCCCAGGAGGCCGACAGCTACGGCAACGTCCGATACGACGGCACGCCGTTCTGCGATCCGCTCCTTGCCAAGGCGTCAGGGAAGGTGATCGTGTGCGTGGATCGCATCGTCGGTAATGAAGAGATCCGCCGCGCACCGCACCGCACGGTGATCCCCGGTTACCTCGTCGACGCCGTCGTGGAGACGCCGTACGGTTCCCACCCCTGCGCCAGCCAGGGCCGATACGTGCATGACGAAAAGCGTTTGACCGCGTACATAGCAGCTGGTCGTTCGGCTGACGACTGGCGCGTTGAGTACCTCGAACCCTACGTACTTACTCCCCGTACACAGGAGGCGTATCTCGCCGCCGTCGGGGGCGCCGAGCGAATCGCGGGTCTCGAGGGTGATGTCGCATGAACGCCATTCCCACCGATGACGAGTTGATGACCGTCCTGATCGCACGTGAACTGCGAAACGGCGAGATGGCGGTCACCGGGGCCAGTTCCCTCGTCCCGGTCGCCGCGTGCCTGCTGGCCCAGCAGATGCATGCGCCGGACCTGACACTGATCCTGCCGTCCGGAGTGGTCAATCCACGGGCCGGCCGGCTCTACCGGTCGGCCTCCGACGGCCGCTGGGTGCCGGGAGCGGAAGCGGTCGGTAGCGGCTACGACCTCTTCGAGATGTCCGAGAACGGGCGCCTGGACGTCATGTTCTACGGCGGCGTCCAGATCGACAAATACGGAAACGTGAACCTGACTGCAACAGGACTTGGTCAGGGGCCCGGGCCAGCGTTCCGTGGGCCCGGTCTGGCGAACACCTCGTTCGCGGTGGTCTCCGGGCGGATCATTCTGTTCAGTTCCTCCCACACGACCCGCACTTTCGTCGACCGGGTTGACTACCTCACTGCCGCCGGTCACCTCGAGGGCGGCACCAGCCGCGCGGAGGCGGGGATCACCACGGCGGGGCCGGTTGTCTGCGTCACCCCCTTGGTGACCTTCGACTTCGACGAAGACCACCGCATGCGGGTGCGCAGTGTGCACAGCGGCGTCTCCGACGAACAGGTAATCGCTTGTACCGGATTCGATCTGCGGGCCCATCCACCCTGGCCCAGGACCGAGCCCCCGACGGCGGACGAACTGTGGACCCTCAGACACGTCGTCGACGGTACCGGCGAACTGCGTGCGGCTCGGCGAAGCCCCGCACGCCGAACGATCACTTCCACGCGGCGAAAGGTTTGACGCGATGCAGCGGACAGCACTTCAGGGCCTGCGGGTCATCGACTTCTCCCGTGTGGTGGCGGGCCCGTACTCCACGATGCTGCTCGGTGACCTGGGCGCGGAGGTCATCAAGGTCGAGCGACCTGGCAAGGGGGACGACAGCCGCAGTTGGGGGCCGCCCTCCCGCGGCGAGGTCAGCACCTACTTCCTGGGTCTGAACCGCAACAAGAAGAGCATCGCCATCGATCTGTCGACCGAGGACGGCGTCGCCCTCGCCCGCGAACTCGTGGCCGGCGCCGATGTCGTCATCGAGAGCTTCCGGCCCGGCGTGATGCAACGGCTCGGACTGGACTACGAGAGTCTCCGCGAAAACCACCCGGGCCTCATCTACTGCGCCATCTCCGCCTTCGGGCAGGACGGCCCCTACAAGGACCGCCCCGGATACGACCTGATGGTCTCCGCCCTCGGTGGCCTGATGAGTATCACGGGCACCCCCGGTGGCGAGCCGGTGAAGACCGGCGTCGCGCTGATAGACGTGTGCACGGGACTGTATGCGGCGCTGGGCGTGCTCGGAGCCCTTCACCATCGCGACGCCACGGGGCAAGGACAACGCGTCGATGTCTCGCTGCTCAGCACCGAACTGGCCATTCTGATCAACGCTGCCAGTCAGTACCTCATCGGCGGCAGCGTCGCCGATCCGCAGGGTTCCGCCCATGCCAATGTGGCCCCCTACCAGGCCTTTCCCACGCTGGACGGGCATGTGCTGCTGGGCTCGCCGAACGACAAGCTGTTCGGAGTGATGGCTGCTGCTCTCGGGCACCCCGAATGGCAGGACGATCCCCGGTTCCGTACCAACGAGGCCCGCGTCGTGCACCGTGACGAGCTGGTCCCGATCATCGCCGCTGTCACGGTACGGAACACGTCCGCGCACTGGGTGGACATTCTGTCGCGCACGGGCGCACCGGTCGCACCGATCAACCGCATGGACGCGGTGTTCAAGGATCCGCAGGTCCAGCACCTCGACCAAGTGGCCGATGTCGAGCATCCGTTGTTCGGCACCTACCCGGTCGTCACCTCTGCGCTGCGGATGTCCGCCACCCCGCCGGTGGTCGGTGACGCTGCTCCACGGCTGGGTCAGCACACCACCGAAGTCCTTGCCCAAGGCCTTGGTCTCGGCGATCAACAGATCGGCAAGTTGATCGCAGAAGGCGTGGTCGAATACCGACCCGCCGCCGGTTGAGAAGAACGGGCGGAGATATGTCCATGCCACGCGAACACGAGTCCGGTCGGGGCCCTCTGTCCGGTCTCAAGGTCATCGACCTCACCACGTCCTACGCGGGACCGACGGCCGCCATGTACCTGGCCGACCTCGGCGCCGACGTCATCAAGGTGGAACGGCCGCGAAGCGGAGACGATGCCCGCTGGTGGGGGCCGCCCTTCGTCGACTCCCGATCGGCGTGGTTCGCCTCTGCCAACCGGAACAAGAGGTCGCTGGCCATAGATCTGCGGCACCCGGGCGGCCTGGCGGCACTGCGCAGACTGATCGCCACGGCGGACGTGTTCATCGAGAACCTCAACCCCGCGAAGCTACGTGCCGCCGGGATCGGCCCCGACCGTCTTCGTCAGGACTTCCCACACCTCATCTACTGCGCGATCTCCGGGTTCGGGCTCAGCGGTCCCGATATCGCACTACCGGGTTACGATCTGGTCGCCCAGGCCCGTTCCGGGCTGATGTCCGTGACGGGCGCGGAAGGCGGCACTCCGCAGCGAGTTTCGACGGCTCTGTCCGACATCGTCACCGGGATGTGCGCGGCACTCGCCATCAGCGCGGCGGCGGTGCGCCAGCGTGAGCAGGGCACCGGGGACCTGATCGACATGTCCCTCTTGGACTGCGACCTCGCACTCATGGCGCCCCGCATCGCGGCGTATCTCGCCGGGGCGCCGGAGCCGGCGCCCAGCGGCGGAACCGACTCGGTGCTCGCCGTCTACCAGACGTTCTCGGCAGCAGACCGGGAACTGGTGGTCGCGATCGGAAACGACGCCATGTGGGCACGTTTTTGTGGCGCCGTCGGACTGCCTCATCTCGCGGCAGACCCGGCGCTCGCCGACAACGAGGGACGTCGTCGAAACCGCAGCGCCATCGTGTGTGAGGTCGACGCGCGTCTGCGGACGCGCTCCGCAGCCGACTGGATCAGTGTGCTCGCCGCTGCGCAGGTGCCCTGTTCCGTGGTGCAAGGACTGTCGGAAGTGGTCGCTGACGCGCAGGTCATCGCCCGGGGCTCGCTGCTTCCCGTACCAGGCACCGACGGGCGGATGCACACGGTGCACAGCCCGTTCCGGTTGGCTTCGATGCCGAAGGCACGCAACTCTCCGAGCCCCGATCTGGCAGCGCACACGACGGAGATTCTCAGCGAGCACGGATTCAGCGATGCGGAGATCGAGGAGCTCATCCAGAGCGGAGCGGTCGAAGCCGCCGAACAACACGGAGCGCGGTGATGAGCGGAGCACTGATCGAGGAGGAGACCCACGGCACAGTCCGTGTCCTGCGTATCAACCGGCCCGAAGTCCACAACGCCCTGAACGAGCAGGTGCTGGCACAACTGGGCGACACCATCGCAAGGTTGAGTTCGGACGGCAGTACTCGAGCCGTCGTTGTCACGGGAACCGGCGCCAAGGCATTCAGCGCAGGAGCGGACCTGGAGACACTCGCCACGATGGACACACGCCAGGCTCACGGTTTTCTGAGGGCCGGGCAGCACGCGCTGCGGCAGGTGGAGCACAGCGGCATCCCGGTGATCGCCGCAGTCAACGGAGTCGCGCTGGGCGGAGGTTTCGAACTCGCGCTCGCCTGCAGTTTCTCCATGCTGTCCGAGACCGCCTCGTTGGGACTGCCCGAAGCCGGCCTCGGGCTGATACCAGGCTTCGGCGGCACCCAGCGCCTGGTACGGGCGGTCGGACCGGCTGTCGCCCGCTACCTCATGCTCACAGGCCGGTCCGTCGACGCCTGGCGAGCCCACCAGATCGGCTTGTCGGTGCTACCGCCGGCCGTGCCGGACGAGCTGGTCCCGGCAGCCGTGTCCGTTGCGGAGGAGATCTCCCGTCGCGGTCCACAAGCCTGTCGCTCCATCCTGCAGTCCGTACGGGAAGGCCAGGACGCGCCGCTGGACACGGGACTGGCCCTGGAAGCCGCCCTGGCCGCGATCGCTGTGGGCGGGCCCGAGGCCACCGAAGGCATAGACGCGTTTCGCAGCCGCCGCGTCCCGGACTTTGACGGGTTGCCTGCGGCAGTGAAGCCACACCTCAGAAGGGAATCGACGTGACATTCCACCAGCGCACCGTAGCTGTGCTCGGCTCGGGCACGATGGGCTCCGGCATCGCCGTCGTCAGCGCCCGAGCCGGCCATCGCACCGTCCTGTACGACCTGGACGACGCCAGGGTGAAGCACGGTCTGGAGCGAGTCGCAAACTTCCTCGACCGGAGCGTGGCACTGGGCAAGCTCGACGCTGAGGCGAGCGCCGCGGTCAGGGCCAGGACCCGAGGCACAGTCGATCTCGCCGATCTCGCCGACGCCGACGTCGTGATCGAGGCCGTCGTTGAGGATCCCGCCGTGAAGCAGGACCTGTTTCGGCGGGTCGACGGCATCGTGTCCGACCGCACGCTCTTGCACACCAATACCTCGACGCTGTCCGTGACGGCGATAGCAGCGGGCTCCGTCAGGCCCGAGCGCGTGGTCGGCACCCACTACTGCAACCCCGCCCCGCTCATGAAGTTGGTGGAGGTCGCGGACGGACGGCACACGGCCAGGTGGGCGCACGACGCCACGTTGGATTTCCTGGCCTCGCTCGACAAGACCACCATCGTCACCAAGGACCGGCCCGGCTTCATCCTCAACCGCTTTCTCATCCCCTGGGAGAACAGCTGTATCGATGCCCTGGAATCGGGCCTCGGAACCGTGGAGTCCATCGACACCGCGGTGAAGGGTGCCCTGGGGCATCCGATGGGTCCCTTCGAACTCCTGGACATCGTCGGTCTCGACATTCACCGCCAAGTCGCCCTGCGCCTGTACGAGCAGCTGCGCGACCCGAGGTTCTTCCCCCCACCCCTCGTCGACCGGATGATCGCCGCAGGCGACCTGGGACGCAAGACCGGGGCGGGTTTCTACACCTATGACGACAACAGGCTGTTCGGATCATGAGTGCGTCGCCGGTTTACAACAGTGAAGGAGCCTCCATGCCTGTCTATCCCCGTGTCGCTGTACTGGGCTTCGGCACGATGGGCGGTGGCATCGCCCAGGTAGTGGCGCAGTCCGGGCGCCTGGTCACCGTCCTGGAACAGGACCAGGAACGGGCCGACGCAGGTCTGAAGGCGATGTCCGACTTCCTCACTGAGGGAGTACGGCGTGGCAAGGTCACCGCCGAGCAGCGTGAGGACGTCCTCGCCCGGGTGCACGGCACCACCGACACGGACCGGCTCGCGAACAGCGACCTGGTCATCGAGGCGGTCACGGAACGCCCGGACATCAAACGCGCGTTGCTCAGTGATGTCTCCAACGCCGTCCGTGAGAACGCCGTCATCGTCTCCAACACCTCCGCGCTGTCGGTCACCGCGCTCGCCACCTGTGTGTCCAACCCCGCGCGTTTCGCCGGCCTGCACTTCTTCAACCCCGCGCCGCTCATGAGAGTCGTCGAGGTGGTTCGAGCCCTGCAGACCGACCCGGAGGTGGTACGGCAACTCGCTGTGTTCGCCACCGAGATAGGCAAGGACCCGGTCGTGGTCAAGGACCGACCCGGATTCCTGGTCAACCGGCTGTTGATGCCCTACCTCAACGACGTCGTCCAGGCATACGACGAGGAACTCGCCGGCGCCGAGGACATCGACACAGCCGTGCGCCTCGGCCTGGGGCACCGTCTCGGCCCGCTGGAACTGCTCGACCTGATCGGTCTCGACGTGCACCGGCACGCCACCCTCGCCGCGTATCAGGAGACCCTCGATCCCCGATTCGCCCCGCCGCCGTTGCTCGCCCAAATGGTGGCCGCGGGCCGCCTGGGCGCGAAGAACGGACGCGGATTCCGTACCTCCGAGGAGGAATCCCGATGACCAGCACCACCAGCACCCACTACGAGGACATAGTCGTCGACCGGGACGGGCCGGTCCTCACTCTCACGATCAACCGTCCGGACGCCGGGAACAAGTTCCGGCCGCAGACCTGTCTCGAACTGCTCGACGCCTTGCAGAGGTTCCGGCTGGACCGTGAGCTGCGTTCGGCAGTCCTCACCGGAGCCGGAGAGAAGTTCTTCTGCATCGGCGGTGAACACGAGGACATGCCGTTCCTCGACCAGTCCCAGGTCCTGCCCATCATCGACGTGTACCAGGCCATCGACACGATCCCCAAGCCGGTCGTCGCCGCGGTCAACGGCTTCGCCGTCGGTGGCGGGAACGTCCTGCACACGGTGTGCGATCTGACCGTCGCGGCCGATCATGCGGTCTTCCGCCAGGTCGGGCCCATGGTGGGCAGTTTCGACGCCGGTTACGGCAGTTGGTATCTGGAGGAGACGATCGGACGCAAGCGCGCCAAGGAGATGTGGTACCTCAACCGCAAGTACTCCGCGTCGGATGCCCTGGCGATGGGGCTCGTGAACGACGTAGTGCCCGCCGCCGAACTGAGGCGGCACGCCGCGGAGATCGCTCAGGAGATCGCGAGCCGCAGCCCCTTGGCGATCGGAGGGTTGAAGGCGGCGTTCTCCGCGCGCCACAACGGTGTCTCCGGCCAGGCACGCATGGCGCACGACCAGTACCTGACGGCCTATCTCGCCACGCAGGAAGCCCACGAGATGAGCGCTTCCTTTGCGGGCCGCCGTCGGCCCGACCCCCAGCACTTCTGGCACTGACAGGACGACACCGATGTCTACCGACGTATATCTGATCGACGGCGCTCGCACGCCGCAAGGGCGCTATGGCGGTGCTCTTGCCTCCGTCCGCCCGGACGACCTGGCCGCTTTGGTGGTGTCGGAGGCCGTCGTGCGCAGTGGTGTGCCGGCCCAGGCCGTGGACGAGGTGATCCTCGGTGCCGCGAACCAGGCGGGCGAGGACAATCGCAACGTGGCGCGGATGGCCGTGATGCTCGCGGGACTTCCTCACACCGTCCCCGGCTACACCGTCAATCGTCTGTGTGCATCCGGTCTGACCGCCGTGGCCTCCGCCGCCCAGGCCATTCGGGCGGGCGAGGCCGATCTGGTCGTCGCGGGCGGCGTCGAATCAATGACCCGTGCCCCGTGGGTGATGAGCAAACCAGGCACCCCCTGGGCGAAGCCGGGTGCCGTCCATGACACCGCCCTCGGCTGGCGTCTGGTCAATCCCCATTTCCAAGCCATGGACCGGGGCACGCCGGCCGACGCGGGCCCCGAAATGATGAAGGTCACCCTCTCGATGGGAGAGACGGCTGAAGAGGTTGCGGCGCTCGACGGCATTACCCGTGAAGAATCCGACACGTTCGCGCTAGGCAGCCACCGGAAGGCCGTCGCCGCGCAGAACGCAGGTCACTTCGCCCGCGACATCGTCGAGGTACGGACACGGGACGGAGAGGTGAAACGCGACGAAGGCCCACGCCCCACGACCAGCCTCGCCCGGCTCGCCCAGCTACCCGCCGCCTTCCGGCCGGAAGGGATCGTGACCGCAGGCTCGTCATCGCCCCTCTCCGACGGCGCCGCGGCGCTCGTCATCGCGAGCGAAGCAGCAGTCGCGCGTCACTCGCTCACTCCACGAGCCCGCATCGTGACCTCGGCGGCTGCGGGCGTCCAGCCCAATCTGATGGGCCTTGGACCGGTCCCCGCAGCTCGCAAGGCTCTGGCCCGCGTCCGCTGGCGGACCGGCGATCTGGACGCCGTCGAGATCAACGAAGCCTTCGCCGCCCAGACGATCGCGGTGATCCGCCGCCTCGAGCTCGACGAGACAAAGGTCAATGCCGACGGCGGGGCGATCGCTCTCGGGCATCCGCTCGGCTGCTCGGGCGCCCGCATACTCCTCACCCTCATGCGGCGCCTCGAACGCGACGGGGGCAGGCGAGGCCTGGCGTCCTTGTGCGTCGGAGTCGGCCAGGGGATGGCCATGCTCATCGAACGCACGTGAGCTGTCGCGGGAGGAGGAGCGCTCCGCGGCGACGCCGACGTGATCCACCAGGCGCAACTTCAGAAAGCACCGGAACATGAACACTCACCAGATGGAGTCTTCGCTCCGAAACCACCTACGCGCCCGCGAGGAGACAACCGATCGCTCCCACGGATCCGCGGGCTTCTGGATCGCTTCCGCGACCCTCTTTCTGCTCCTGGCCCAGTCGGGGGCGCCGTCCCCGCTGTACCCGGTCTATCAGCAAGAACTGCATCTCGCGTCCGCTGCCACCACAGCGATCTTCTCCATCTACATCTGCGGGCTGCTGCTGTCGCTGCTCACAGTTGGATCACTGTCGGACTATGTGGGCCGCCGTCCTGTCATCCTTGCCTCCGCACTCCTGTCTGTCGTCTCCCTCCTGGTTTTCGCCGGTGCCGGAAGTCTGAGTGTTCTCCTCGTTGCCCGGGCACTGCAGGGCGTGGCCGTAGGAGCCGGCATGGGGGCGATCGGCGCGGCCATGATCGACCTGGAGCCTGTGCACGGAGCTCGTCTGGCCGCTGTGCTCAACGGCGCACTCCCGCCGGCTGGACTGGCCGTCGGCGCACTGGCCAGCGGCTTCCTGGTTCAGGACGCACCGGCACCGACGGTGACTGTCTATGTCGTCTTCGGCGTGCTGCTGGCAGTCATGGCTGTCATGGTCGTCTTCATCAGTGAACGGGGCCCCCGCGGCGTCGCCACACCGAGCCTCTTCATCCCGCGGCTGGCGGTACCGCGCGAGACGAGGCGGATCTTCGGCGCCGTCGTCGGCTGCATGGTCTCCAGCTGGGCGCTGGCGGGACTCTATCTAGGCATGGCCCCCACCATCATGGTCGGGGTTCTCGGCGTCTCCAGCCACGTGGTCGCGGGGGCCGCGGTGGCGACAGTCACCGGGAGCGGAGCCTTGACCGGCATCGTCGGCCGTCACAGGGATGCAAGGACCACGATGCTGGTGGGGGCGGCCGCGCTCATCATCGGCCCAGTCCTCAGCGTGATCGCGCTGTCACAGCATTCGGTCTGGGGGTTCTTCGCCAGCGCCCCTGTTGCCGGAGTGGGCTTCGGAGCGGCCTTCCAAGGAGGTCTTCGCCTCCTGCTTGCCAAGGCACCCGCGAACGGCAGGGCGGGGCTCCTGTCCACGGTGTATCTCGTCAGCTACATCGCTCTTGGCGTCCCGGCGATGATCGCGGGCTGGCTCGTACCTCTACTCGGCCTCGGTGCGGTGGTGGACGGTTACGCCACTTTTGTGATCGTCGTAGCAGTGCTCGCGCTTGCTCTGCAGTGGGCGCTGCCGCGCATCGGCCGTTCCGAACGTGTGGCAGACGCGGCGGAGCGCTCCGAGTAGAGGGCGTCACCCACTGAATTAAATGTCACATATGTCATATTTACTCGAAATGAGTGGAAAGAAGGGGAAAGTATGTTGCACACCATTCTCGGATCGACATTTACATGGCACCAGCCCAACGGGTGGGTGTTCAGCCCCGTACGGGTGGGCCCGGACGCCATCGACTACACCGTTGCCAGCGGGCCCCACGCCGGCCGCCACGCCGTGCAGCCGCTCCACTACCACCGCATCGCTCCGGGTATCGAGCTCACGTCGTGGTACGAGGAGGTCGGCACAGTGGTGAACATCGTCTGGTACCTGGAGTCGCAGACCAGCCATCGGTTCGCCGCTCTGCCGGCTTGGGCGGCAGACGACTTCTCGGTTCTGGTGGGGGACAATCAAGACCGTGAGTATCTCGGTCGTATCGAACACCTGGCCGCGACAAAGCCGGACGGCCCCCGTCATCTGCTTGCGGACGACGGCTACTTCGAGCTCTTGTGAATTCGAAGCGGATGCCTGCATCGGTCAGTTGGTGCAGGGGGCGAGCTGGCTCGCGGTAGCGGGGCGGAGTGGGCGGGCCCAGCCACTGGCAGGGCGGCAGATGCGGCTCGGCAGCGGTGGGCCGGCGATGCGTCGGAGACACGCCCACCCCGCGAGGCCGGGGTCGGCATCGCCACGCTCTACCGGCACTTCCCGCCCCGTGAGTCACTGGCCGACGCGGTCTACCGGGACCAGGCCG
The DNA here is from genome assembly GCF_044750545.1 of Streptomyces sp. NPDC088794. Taxonomy (NCBI): domain Bacteria; kingdom Bacillati; phylum Actinomycetota; class Actinomycetes; order Kitasatosporales; family Streptomycetaceae; genus Streptomyces; species Streptomyces sp. NPDC088794. The sequence continues at coordinate 81,841 of NZ_JBIVKB010000021.1, forward strand.
TGCGGCTGACGACTGGCGCCCGCGAACTGCTCGACCGGGTGAGGGTGACTCCTCCACGCGATCCGTTGCTCCACGCCGCGGAGCTCGCTTGAGCGGACTCTGCCCGCAACGGCCCAGCGCGGCTTCACCGGAACCCCTGATCAAGCGTCAGAACGGGTAAACCGCCTGCGCCGAGCGGATAGTGGTCCATCGCGTCTCGGTGAAGGCCTCGATGTTCGCCGAGCCTCCGAAACGGGCGCCGGTCCCGGACGCGGCCAGACCGCCGAAGGGGGCGACGGCCTCATCGTTGACGGTCTGGTCGTTGATGTGGACGAGACCTGTCGGGACGCGTTCGGCGAGTTCCAGGCCGCGCATGACATCCGCTGTCAAGATACCCAGCGACAGCCCGTACGGAGTCGCGGTGGCAAGGGCGACCGCTTCCTCCAGGTCGGAGAAGACGCGAACCGGGGCCACGGGGCCGAACACCTCCTCCGTATACGCGGGGGAGGAATCCGTGACATTGGTGATGACCGTGGGGCGGTAGAAAAGGTCCCGGTATGTTCCGCCAGCGGCCAGAAGGGCACCGCTTTCGACACTTGCCGTGACCAGGCCATGGACCTTGTTCAACTGCTCCGAGTCGATGATGGGGCCGAGCGCAACTTCCTCCTTCGCCGGGTTGCCCACGGTCAAATGTTCGGCCTTGTGTGCGAGCCGTTCGACGTATTCCTGGGCCACGTCGGCGTGCACCAGGTGTCGACCGGTCGTCATGCAGACTTGCCCCTGGTGGAAGAAGGAGCCCCACGCGGCGGTTGAGGCCGCGCGCTCCAGATCGGCGTCGGGCAGGACGATCAGCGCTGAGTTGCCGCCGAGTTCGAGGTGGGCTCGCTTGAGATGCTGGGCGGCAGCCGCGCCGACCTTGCGGCCGGCGGCCGTGGATCCGGTGAAGGAGATCACCCGGACCTGGGGCGTGGCCACCAGCGTCGCTCCGGTGTCGGCGCCACCAGGCAGCAAATGAAGGACGTTGTCGGGCAGTCCCGCCTCCTGGAAGATCCGCATGATCGCCACCCCGCCGGACACGGCGGTACGCAGGTCGGGCTTCAGGAGGACCGCGTTGCCGAGAGCCAGAGCAGGCGCTACGGAGCGGATACCCAGGACGAGAGGTACGTTGAACGGCGCGATCACACCGACGACTCCGGCTGGTACCCGGTTCGTCAGGCTGAGCCTTGGTTCCGCCGAGGGCAGCACCTCGCCCAGGGGACGGGTGACCAGGGCCGCTGCTTCGTAGCACTCCTGAGCGGCGATGGTCGTCTCGAATTCGGCCTTGCCCGGGACGCTTCCGGACTCCCGCACGATCCACCGCTGGATCTCCTCTGCATGGCGGGTGAAGAGGTCACCCGCGCGGCGCAGCACGGCGGCGCGATCGGTGTACGGGCCGCGCGCCCAGGCTTGCTGGGCGCGGGCGGCGAGTTCGGCTGCGGTCGCTACGTCCTCGGCCGTTGCCAGGCCGATGGACTCAAGTATGTCGCCAGTAGCGGGCTCCACAACTGGGCGGGTGCCTCCGGCAGTTGTCGTCCACTGTCCGATGACAGCCTTTCCGGACCAGTGGGTGGAATCCAGCAGGGCCATGGTGACCTCCGGAGGTCGAGGGGGCCGCACGGGGCGGAGGGAAGCCGGGAGTCAGGGCTGGAAATGGCCGTCGGTTGTGACGGCTACTTCAAGGAGGAGGGGTTCGACACGGTCTGCCAGGCTCTGACAGACCGTGTCGAGCGTGGCGCACAGATCGGCGTGATCGCTGATGCGGCGGGCCGAACAGCCGAGTGACTCGGCAAGCCCGCTGACGCTGATCTCTCCGAAGGCAGGCCAAGGGGGCTTGCCGCCATGTTGCGTGGCGAGCTGGTCCATGATGGCGTAGCGACCGTTGGCGAGAACAACGAAAACAGCGCCGACGCCGTAGTGCGCGGCTGTCCACAGAGCCTGGATCTGGTAGAGCGAGGATCCGTCGCCCACTACTGCGACAACCGGCCGGCGCGGCAGTGCCATGCGTACCCCGATCGCGGCGGGGAGGGCGAAGCCCAGACCGCCCATGGCGGCACTGAGGAAACCGAGCGGGGCCCGCGCGGGGAGCAAGGCGTGCAGGTCCGGACGGGAGGAAGGCGTCTCCTCGACTACCACCGTGTCGGACGGCAGCCGTTCTCCCAGGGCAGCCAAGACCTGTGTCGGCGTCAACGGACCGTCCTCGGGGGGCGGCCCGGGGCGGGTTGCGCGATGGGCCTCGAGCTGCGGCCTCTCAGTCCTGACAGGCAGGCGGCGCGCCAGGCGGTCACAGAAGTCGGACAGAGGCGCGACGACAGCCACTTCGGCCTGGGAGTGGCGGGCCTCCGCGGGATCGTCCGTGACAACCACGACCCGGGTATCCGTCAGGGGGCCCGGCGCGTAAGGGTACTGCCGGAGGAATGGGGCGCCTACGCACAGGACGAGATCGTGCTGGTCCAGCAGGATGCGCAGCCGTGTCCGGTTCGCGGGCAGGTGGCCCGCGAAAGAGGGGTGATCCTGGGGAAAGCCGGCGCGGGCGCCGTAGGGTTCCTGCCACACCGGGCAGCCGAGTCGCTCGGCCAGTGAGGTGAGAGCGGTCCATGTGTCTGTGCGGTCGGCTCCGGAACCCACGATCAGGACGGGCGAGGCCGCACGGGACACCAGCGCGGCTACGTCGGCAACATCCCGTGGGGCCGCTGCGGCGGAGTGCCGTACGGAGGTAGGCGCTGGCAGGGGAAGGGTGTCGGCGGCATGCTCCCAATCGTCCATCGGGACGATGACCAGAGCCGGCCCTCGGCTCTCGGCGGCGGCGTGTGCTGCCCGGGCGATGGCGCCGGGAACGTCTGCGGGCCGGACCGGCGACTCCACCTGCACCGGGATGTCACCGGCGAGTCCCTCCAGCCGCCCGGTCAGGAAAGGCTGACAAGCCAGGTGTCGACGGTCCTGCTGGCCGACAAGAACCACGACGGGTGCCCGGTTGACCCGTGCGGTGGCAAGCGCCCCCACCGCGTTGCCGAGTCCGGCGGTGGTGTGCACCACCACCAATGCTGGCGTGTCGTGGGCCAGTGCCCACCCGGTGGCGGCGCCCACCACGACGCCCTCGTGGAGGCCCAGCACGAATGCGAAATCCTCAGGCAGGTCGGTCAGAAACGCGACCTCGGTCGAGCCCGGATTGGAGAAGACGGTTGTTAGGCCGTGCCGACGGAGGACGTCGTACGCGGCGTCGCGGACGGAGACGGCTCCGGCGAGCGAAGTCGTCATGACAGGGTGCTTCGGGTCATGGTGGTCTGTCCTCCCATGGTGACGTTGGACCGTAGCCACGTGATGAGCGCTTCGGTCAGAGCGCTGTCCTGCGCGGGGGGCCGGCTGTCGATCTCGCGGATCTCAGCAATCCGTTCCAGCACCTGGCAGTGGTAGTCACGCACGACGGCAGAGGCGTGCCGTGAGTCTCTGGCGGCTACCGCTGCCACGATCCTCATCCGTTCCGTATTCAGTGGCCCCGCGATTCGCCCGAAGCAGCCGGCTTCTCCGCCGGACAGTCTTACGGCCAGTCCGATCTGTATCTCCGTGATGAACCGGCACAACGCCGCGAGCAGCGGGTTGTGGGAGATTTCGGACAGTACTGCGAAGAAGTCCCGCAGTGCGGCAGCGGACCGCTCGACGCCGTTCGCTTGCGGGACAGCACTTGCTGCCTCCCGCAGTCGGGCGATCTCGTCGTCGTCGGCGCGTTCGGCGGCCAGTTCGGCGGCATACCCGTTGAGGGCGCCGAGCAGACCGAGCACCTCGCGGGCCCCGACCCTTTCGACCTGTACGACCGAGGCGATGGACATGGCGAGCAGGGTGTCGCCCTGTGCGGTGACGGTCGACCGGCTGCCGTTGCGGGCGTTGACCAGCCCCACGGCGGTCAGAACGCGGACCGCTTCTCGGACGGTGGGGCCGCTGACGTCGTAGTACGTCGCGAGGTCCCGTTCTGACGGCAGACGTGAGCCATCGGGCATGGCACCGCTGAGGATCTGCGAGCGGAGGTCCTCGACGATCTGATCGGCTACCCGTTCACGTTGGATAGCCGAGCGGGTCTGAGGCGCGGACATGTCACTCCTGAGCAGGTTCCGGGGCGAGGTGCGGAATTTCATTCACGTTGAAAGTAACCTACTTGGTAGGTCGAGGCAAGGAGGTATCCCACGCCTCAATGGGCCTGCTAGGTCCCGTTTACGTCCCGATTCTTTGATTCTGATGAGAACACGTAAGTCGGCTTGACCTTCAACCTACTAGGAAGGTTCAGTGGTTGCGGATCGAGAAGCTGACTACGGAGGACTGCGATGAAGATCGCGCCGTTCGAAGAGAACGCGTACAAAATGGACCACCCCAGGGGAACGGTCTCGTTCAACTACCTGCTCATGGGAGACCGTGAGAAGCCGCTGGAGAACTACCGCTACATCCTGGGCCGTCAGGAAGCAGACTTCTCCATGCCCCGGCACTGCCACACCTTCGAACAGATCCGGCTGCCCCTCGTAGGGGACATGAACCTCGGAGAGCAAGGGATCCTTCGCGAGGGCGAGGTCGGCTACTTCCCGGAAGGCCAGACCTACGGTCCCCAGGACGACAAACTCACGGAACCGAGGCAGCTGCAGTTGGTGCTCCAGTTCGGCGGTGCTTCCGCACTCGGCATGGGCGCCGGGCGGGGCCGCGGCCCCGACAACAAGGAGGCCCAGGCCGAGCGCCGCGCGCGCCGGGAACAGCGGTTTCCCAAGCCCCGCTACAACGGGGTCGTCATCAGCAATCCCGACCACTTCAACTGGCTGCCGGTGGCCGGATGGCCGGGAGTGAAGCGGCGACACATCGGCACCTACACGGAGCGGCAGTTCTGGATCGAGTTCGTCAAGATCGACGCAGGGATGGAGTGGGTCTCGGAAAGCGACCACGCCAAGCGGTTGACGGTGGTGTTGTCCGGCGCCGGCACAGCGGAGGGCAGTGAAGTCGGCAAGCTCGCTGCGGTGGAGGCCGAGCCTGGTGAGAAGGCTCGCTATTCCGCGACCGACGAGTTGGTGTTGTTCACCGTCGGGCTGCCGCCGATTCAGCGCCCGGTGGAACCTGACGACGACAAGTTCGTCACTGTCGTCACCGACGGCGGCATCCGCTTCGAGAACCCCAGGGACGCCGACCAACGCTGAGCCTGCCGAGACCGGTCCGCTTGCTCGGGACGGCATTGTCCTCCCGGGCTGCCGCGGCCCCTCCCCACTCGCCCGCACGGAAAGTCCTTGCACACCGTGAAAATCGCTTCCCGGCGGACCCCCATCGGTGACCGACTCTGCTTCGCCGACGTGGTCCCGCATCACCTCATCGACGTACAAGCCGCCCACGTACGAAGGCAGGAACACGACGGCGTCCGACGGCTGGACGCTGTGGAGCATTCCGCACGAGCCATTGCCCAAGACCTTCCCGGCCTGCTCCGCAGGGACCCGGAGCTCGAATCCACCCGGAGTCTGTTCGAGTGGTCCGTCGAGCACACGGAGACCGGCGTACTCGACGAGGACTGTCTGTGGCCCGACCGCCCCAGACTGTTGGGGCCACCGATCGGAAGGCCGCGCACCATCTGGTGCATGCTCGCGAACTACCCACGTCGGCGGTCCGCGTCCGACGAGGGGCCACTCCGTCCGCCCGCACTGCAGGGGTGTCTCAAGGCGTCGGGCTCCCTGGCTGGTCCGCATGACGAGCTGCAGCATCCCTCGATCAGCGAGAAGGTCGATCCGGAGATGGAGCTCGCTGTCGTCATCGGGCGCCGCGCCCGCCGTCTCGCCCCGGAGACTGCCATGCGAGCTGTGGCCGGCTACATCGGCTTTTGTGACGTCGGCTCCCGGGACGTCTCCGAGCGGGACAACAACCGGATGGACCGCGGCAAGGGGTTCGACACCTACGGCATCTGCGGACCCTGGTTTGTAACGGCAGACGAGATACCGGACCCCCACAGCCTGCGTATTCGCCAGTGGGTCAACGGCACGGCGCGCCAGGACGCCACCACCGCCGAGATGGTGCACTCGATTCCCGAGCAGCTGGCCTGGCTCACCGCGGCCCTCACCCTCGCTCCCGGCGATGTGCTGTCCACAGGCACTCCGGCCGGTCATGGGGCCGTGCGGCCCGGCGACGTGGTCCGCGGCGAAGTCGAAGGGCTTGGAGTCGTCGAGAACAAGGTCGTCCTCGACGACTGACCGACTGGAGGTCACCCCAATGCGTCACCCCAGATTGCAGATCATCGTCGGCAGCACTCGCCCCGGACGTCGCGGGCCCGCAGTCGCCGACTGGTTCCTCGCCCGAGCGCGGGAACACGCAGGCTTCGACTGCGAACTCGTCGACCTCGCCGAGGTCGCACTGCCGTTGCTCGACGAACCGCGACCACCCCAGCATGGCAAGTACGAGCACGACCACACGCGTCGCTGGAGCGAGATCGTCAGCGTGGCCGACGCCTATGTGTTCGTGGTGCCGGAATACAACCACAGCTTCAACGCAGCCACTAAGAATGCTCTCGACTACCTCGCCGGGGAATGGGCCGGGAAGCCTGTCGCCTTCGTGGGGTACGGCGGGCTCGCCGCCGGCGCCAGGGCCATACAAGGGCTGCTGCCGGTCGTCACTGCGCTCGGGATGCTGCCTGTCGCCGGATCCGTGCACATCCCTTACGTACGACGTTCGTTCACCACCTCGGGAAGGTTCGAGGCTGCTGCAGGACTTGAGCAGAGCGCCGTCGGCGTACTCGATGGCCTCTTGCGGATCACCGAAGCAACCGCAGCCGCACGGACATCCATCGCCGTATGAGGGCGTCCCAGGTCACAGAGCCCGCCAAGGTGGCACCCGAGGGCGGGCGCGTCGTCAGTCAAAAGGTGGCCGTCTGCGTCGTCTACGTGGCCGGATTGTTCCTGAGCACCCTCGACATGACGATCGTCAACGTCGCACTGCCCACCATCGGACGGGCCTTCGACGTCCCCGCCACGGCCGTGGACACCGTGTCGATCTCCTATCTGGTCAGTCTCGCTGTCTCCGTGACGGCCTCGGGCTGGCTCGGCGACCGTTTCGGCGGCAGGCGCACCCTGCTCGCCGCAGTCGCCGTGTTCACTGCCGGCTCCGCCCTGTGCGGCATGGCGACTAGCCTGATTCAACTCGACCTGTTTCGTGTGCTCCAGGGCACGGGTGGCGGGATGCTCGCTTCCGTCGGCATGGCGATGCTGCTGCGGACCTTCGCACCGCACGAGAGGGTACGGGCTTCGGGGATCCTCAGCATCGCCAACGGTCTGGCTCCCACTCTGGGTCCGGTGCTCGGCGGTGTGCTGGTCAGCCAGGTCTCATGGCGGGCCATCTTCTTCGTCAACGTCCCGGTGGGAATCTTCGCCGTCGTCTTCGGAGCGCTGTTCCTGCAAGACCAGCCTGCACGGCCCGCCGAAAGTTTCGATGTGGCAGGCTTCCTGCTGGCAGCATCAGGCTTCGGACTGGTGATGTACGGAGTTTCCGAAGGCCCGCAACAGGGCTGGGCAGCCACGCCCGTAGTCATTGCGTTGGCCAGCGGAGCAGCACTGATCGCCGTTTTGGTCGCCGTCGAGTGCCGTGTACGCGCGCCGATGATCGACATCCGGCTCCTCGGGAACCGGCTGTTCTCCTCAGGCACGGCGGTGATGACCCTCGAGTCGGTGACCTTCCTCGGCGCACTGTTCACTGTGACCCTTTACCTCCAGGACGAACGGGGCATGACCCCCGTCCAAGCAGGTCTCACCACCTTCCCCGAGGCCCTCGGAGTGGTCACAGGTTCACAACTCGCCAGCCGTCTGCTCTATCGCAAACTCCGCCCGCGCCGACACCTGATCATCGGCGCGGGCGGGACCAGCCTGGTCATCGCGGCGATGGCGCTGCTGCTGTCGCCGGACACCAGCCTTTGGCTCATGATCCCCGTGCTGTACAGCATGGGGCTCGCCGTCGGACAGGTCTTCGTGGGCACCCAGTCAGCCTCGTTCGCCACCGTGTCCAGCGCTTCCGCGGGCCGGGCTTCGACCCTGTTCAACGTGGGCCGCCGACTCGGGGGAGCCGCTGGGGTGGCAACCGCCACCTCGGTCTTGGTAGCGGCGGGGTCCACTCCCACGGTCGGCGCCTCCGCATACCGCGCCGCCTTTCTCACCCTGGCCGCGGTGAACCTGCTCGCTCTCTGCGCCGCGACCCGGGTCAGTGACCACGAGGCGGCGAGCACGATCCCCCCGCCACGCAAGAACACCAACACAAAAGAAGAGGAACTGCAGCCATGAGTGGACTGACACTCGCTCAGGCGTCCGAGATCGTCGACGCCGCTCTCAGCCACGCCCACGAACTCGGGCTCCGCCCGCTGACCGTCACCGTCCTTGACCCCGGAGGCCATCCGCTGGTTGTCAAGCGCGAAGAGAAGGCCGGCATTTTGCGTCCCCAGATCGCCCATGCCAAAGCGTGGGGCTCCCTCGGAACTGGTCAGGGCGGTGCCGCCGGGGCTCGGCACGCCACCCGCGATCCGGCGTTCTTCGCCGCGCTCGCAGCGATCTCCGAAGGCCGGATCGCCTCGTCCAAAGGAGGGGTGCTGATTCGCGACGAGTCGGGTGACCTGATCGGTGCGGTCGGCGTCAGCGGTGACCGGCCCGACAACGACGAGGCCGTCGCCGTGTTCGGCGTCCAGAAGGCCGGACTCGTCGCCGACGTCGGCTGAAGCTGCGGCGCTGCACGGCCGGAACCACCTCACGGCGGCTCCGGCCTCGGCCGAAACGGATACAGCTCCACAGGACGAGCCGCATTCCCCAGGGGCCTGTGGCAGACACCCCGTCCCGGACGGTACCGCTCCACCCCTACGAACAGCCGATGGGAAACAGAGGTACGCCATGGCAACGACGCCGGAAGACCTCAACGCAATACCCGACACCAGCGATGGCGGAGCACAGGACTCCACCCACTCCGCGGACTCTGCTCTGACAGGTCGACAGCGCACCCGGACGTTCGCCGTGTGCGTCGCCGCCGCTTTCCTGACCCTGCTCGACGTGAGCATAGTGACCGTGGCGTTGCCCTCCATGGAGCATCACCTGGCCATGTCGTCCGCCGAGGCGACCTGGTCGGTGGCGGGTTACACCCTGACCTTCGGGCTCGCGCTGATACCCGGCGGACGGCTCGGCGACGAGTTCGGGCGCCGACGGGTCTTCCTCGTCGGAATGACGCTCTTCACCATCACGGGCGTGCTGTGTGGGTTCGCCTCCAGCGCCGTATGGCTCGTGGCCGCACGGCTGGCCCGAGGGGTGGCCGCCGGTCTGGTAGCGCCCCAGGTGGTGGGTCTGATCCATCAGATGTACCGGCCGGGCGAACGAGGCCGCGCCTTTGGCTACTACGGCGCGGCCGTGAGCCTTTCCACCGCCATCGGCCCCCTGTGGGGCGGCGCCATCCTGCAAGGTTTCGGAACGACCGAGGGCTGGCGCTGGATCTTTTTCCTGTTCATCCCCTTCGACCTCGCCGTACTGCCACTGGCACATCGTCTGTTGCCCGAGAGCCGGCGCGCGACGCGACCCAGCGGTCTCGATCTCGTGGGCGCCTTCACCCTGGGCATCGCTGTCGCCGCGCTCATGCTGCCGCTGCTGCAGACTGGCCCGTGGGGCGCCCGTCGCTGGTGGCTGACCTGGGTCGGTTTCGCCCTGCTGGCCGTATTCATGCTGTGGGAACGCACGGTGATGCGCCGGGGGCGTCGTCCCCTCGTGGACGTGGGTCTGTTCAAGGAACGCGCCTACTGGGTCGGTGTCCTCGTCGCTGGCGCACTGTATGGCGGTTTCACCGGCATCTTCATCGTGCTGGCTCAGTTCCTGCAACAGGGCATGGGCTACTCGCCGTTCAAGGCTTCCCTGTGCACCGTGTTGTTCACCGTAGGCTCCGCCGTCTGCGGAGTGGTCAGCGGTCGCCTCGTCCACCGGGCGGGTCGGCTGCTGGTGATCGTGGGCACCGCCCTCACCGCGATGGGGCTGGCCCTCACTGCCCAACTGGTAGGCGGCATCCGACCGGGTGACAACATCATGGCCCTTGTCGGCTTCCCGCTGCTCGTGGCAGGGTGCGGCGCCGGACTGGTCATCGCCGCGAATCAGACTCTCGCCCTGCACGCCGTCCCCCGCCGGGAGGGCAGCACGGCCGCGGGCGTCTACCAGACCGGCATGAAGATCGGCACCTCGCTGGGCACAGCACTCGCGAGTTCCTTCTACTTCAGCCAACTCATCGCCACCCACCGGGATTTCCCCGCAGCCGCACGTTCCGGCCTGCTGTGTGCCGCCGCTCTCGCCGCGTTCGCCTTCTTGGTCGCCCTTCCGGGCCTGACGCTCGGCGTACGGAAGTCTCTCGCGCCCGGGACGGTGGGCGTCGCCGACATGACCGGGGCGGCCACGAGTGGCCGGGACGTATGAGAGGACAACGCATGACGTCCGCACGAGGAACGACCGTCAACATCGGGACACCGGACGGTGTCGCCGACGCATACCTCGCCCATCCGGCTCATGGTCTGCCGCGACCGGCCGTCCTGATCTTCTCCGATGCCTTCGGACCGCGACCTCATGTGCGGTCCATGGCCGACCGTCTCGCCGAGGCGGCCGACCGCACCGTTCTGGTGCCCAACTTCCTTTACCGGCATGGACGGGCGCCGGTGGTGGCGTTGCCCGACGTCATCGACCACCGGACTCGCGGCGAAGTCTGGAAAGTCCTCAGACCCCTTCTTCGCTCCTTCACGACAGCGGCGGCGCTCCGGGACGCGGGTGCGTATCTCGACTGGTTGGCGGAATGCCCTCAGGCGGCCGCAGGAGAGACGGCGCTGGTCGGCTACTGCGTGGGGGCCCGCCTGGCACTGCTCACGGCAGGCACCTATCCGGACCGGATCGCGGCGGCTGCTGGGTTCCATGGTGGAAGGCTGGCCACCGAGGACGCAGACAGCCCGCACCTGGTGGCGTCCCGGATCACCGCACCGGTCTACTTCGGTCACGCCGACGCCGATCCCGCGCTCCCGCCGGAGCAGATCCGGCGCTTGGACCAAGCGCTCACGGCCGGGGGAGTACGGCATCGAAGCGAGATCTACCAAGGAGCCCGACACGGCTTCACCCAGGCAGACACCGACGCCTACGACATGGAGGCGGACGATCGGCACTGGGAAGCCCTGCTGAATCTGCTAAGGCATTCATAGATCCCTGGCTGACAGCGCATGGTTCAGGCGTACGAGTTGAGCCACCGAACCTTCGCCGCCTCCTGGTAGGGGCCGCCGCCCTCGTGGTCGTTGAAACCGTAGACCTCGATGGCCCTGTCCTTGTGCGCCCAGGCGTTGTACGCCGCGAACACGGTCGATGGCGGGCACGTCTGGTCTTCCAGCGCAGTGGAGAACAAGGCCGGGGCGCGTCCTCTGGCCGCGAAGTGCACTCCGTCGAAGTAGGACAGTGTGCGCAGCACCTCGGTTGACTGTCCGCGGTGAGTTTTGAGGAACTGGCCGATCTCCCGGTACGGGTGGCGGTCCGTCAGTCCGACCGCACGTGGGAAGTCGCACAGGAACGGGACGTCCGGTGCGACGGCGACCAGGTCGGACACCAGCCCTCCAACGGCCAGGGCGAGCCCGCCGCCTTGGCTGTGGCCTGTCGCAACGGTCCGTGTTGCGTCGGCCAGTGGGTGACTGCGGGCCGCTTCCACGGCACGGACCGCGTCGGTGATCACCCGGCGGTAGTAGTAGTTCTCCGGTGCGTCGATGCCTCGCGTCATGAACCCCGGGTACGCCGGCGCGGATCCGACCGGGTCCGCCGTGGCGCCTCCGCCGCCGAAAGCGCTGCCCTGGCCACGGGTGTCCATGACGAAGTGTGCCCGCCCGGTCGAAGCCCACAGCAGATGCTCGTGGGACAGGCCACGCCCGTTGCCGTAGCCGACGAACTCCACGATAAGGGGGAGGGGCCTGGACGTATCGGCAGGCAGCCGCAGCCAGCCCTTCACCGGATGACCACCGAAGCCGGCGAACGTCACGTCGTACACCTTGACCGTGGACAGGCCGGTGTCCACCGCCTCGAAACGTACGTCCAGTTCATGCGTGCGGCACTCTTCGAGAGTCTTCTGCCAGAAGGCGTCGAAATCATCGGGCTCGGTGGACGTACTGCGGTAGGAGCGGAGTTCACGGAGGGGAAGGTCGAACTGAGACATCGACAACTGCCTTCACATCAAATTGTCCGGTCATCCTGCGGATGACCGGCGGGAACGATCTGTTCAGGAGCCCTTCGGGTGGCGGAGCAGGTCCGCCACCCGAGTCGACCGGGTCGATCAGGGCTGCCTTCGGGACATCATCCGACGGGTGGAATCGGAATGGTCGTGCTGATCGGCGCGGAGCCATTGATCATCTTCGTGGCCGCTCCTGCGAGACGCATGTAGAAGTTGGACGACAGATGGGTCCCGTCGGCGTCGAGCGTGAGGAAGTACTGGTTCGTCGGTATCTGCGACTTGTCGGTGGCGGCAGGTGCGATGGCTGTGGCCTCGTCGTACTCGTCGAACATGGCGATGAAGGCGGATTTGGTCCCGCAGCGCGCCGCGGCCACGGCTTGATTCCACATGAACTGCCCGGCCTTGCGCGGAATTTCGTTCCTCGGTGAGCCGGCATGCCAGTTGGACCATGCGAAGCCGGGGTAGAGGACGGGCTGATAGTCCTGGCCACCTGCCTTGAGTTTCGCCATGTCGTCGTTGAACAACTGCTGGTCGACGTTGGGGTTGCCGACGTTCCACGGCGAGACCATGTTGAGTGCGGCATACACGGAGGCGAAGCCCGGCTTGGCGTTGGAGTCCGTGCGCCAGCCGCGAGGAACACCGCCGATGACATAGCAGCCCTGGCTCTTGAACCAATTGATGAGCTGTAGACAGCCCGCCGCGGTACCGGCTCGGTTGGTCACGCCGATGCCCCACAGTTCCACGACGGGCTTTCCGCCCTCGCGTGCGTAAGCAGTCGAGGAGGTCAGGTTCAGCGAGCCCTTGATCGTGTTCGTCCAGTCGTTCTGGATCGTCGTCACGAGGTTGGCGTCGGTGAGCCCGCTGATGTCGTACTCGATGTAGAAGCCGCGACCGTACTTCTGGGCGGCGTCACGAGCCTTGGACTGGATGTCGTTGCGCTGTTTGAGGCGGGGCTGGCCCACGGCAACGATGTCACTACCGAAGCGCTGAAGGGCTGCGCCATCGATGCCGTACTGCTGCATCCACTTGAAATGCTGGTCGACCACTGTTGTTGCGTACGAGCTGAAGAGCTTGGCGGGCTGGCCGTTGCCGAGGTTGGCGTATCCCGTCTGGTATAGGCCTGCGGAGGGGTAGAGGGAGATGTCCGGGTAGAGCTCGAAGGTCTGGTTCCCCGGAGCCGGGGTGCCGCTGGCCCAGTGGGTCCAGGCGTTGATCGGTGAGCCGTCCCCGGCGGCGGCGAACCAGCCCTGGTAGCCGACGTACGTCCTGCCCTTTACGCCGGGTGTCGCGGCGGCGACGTCCGTCTGCGGCGACGGCTGGTTGGTCGTGCTGCTGGTGGCCGCGTTGGCCGCGGAGAGGCTGCCGAGCCCGGCCCATGCCGCTGCCCCTGCGCCGAGGGCGCCACCCGCACCGCGCAGGACAGTTCGCCGGGATGGTTTGTGATCGGTCATGGTGGGGTCCTCTGCTTGAGCATTGGGGGAGAGGTGGGGACTCGTGGAGGGACGGTCAGCACGAACGGGGCAACTGCCGTGACGCGGGCCGGATCGGAGACCGCCGGACACGGGCGCTGTCAGGTACGGGCCGCAGCAAGGCCGTTCGCGGCGTGAAGCGGTACGAGCGAGGAGCGGACCGAACGGAGTGCGTTGTACCAGACCGGAGCCATTTTCTCGTAGCCGGCTTTCGTGGGGTGAATGCCGTCTGCGAGATCAGCCGTGGTCAGCGAGTCGTACATTTTCACCAGGCGGACCCGGGAGTCCTTCTGTGCAATGATTGACGGAATCGCGGCGTTGTATGCCCTGACGCGCGACTCCAGGGTGGCATTCGACTGCGGAGGAATGGTCGCCACGAAAATGATGCTCTGCGGTTTGATCGCCCGAATATGGTCGATCAGTCCTGAAAGGCGGGTGGGGGCATTCGCGATGTCGTAGTTCTGATTCAGGTCGTTGGTGCCGATGAGGAGCATGATGGTCCGCGGGTCGCTCTGTCCCAACCAGGTCCCGATGTTCGCGTCTAGCTGGTCGATGCGCCAGCCGGGGTGGCCTTCGTGGTCGCGGTCGCCGAGTTCGGCAGGACCGTTGGTCTGCGAGCCGACGAAATCGACGGTGTATCCCCCTGCGGTAAGGAGTTGCCACAGCTTCACCCGGTACCCGCCCGGGTAGGGCGTGTATCCGTCGGTTATGGAATCGCCGAGCGGCATGATCCGTACGCCGCCGTTGGACTGGCCGGGGACCGCCGCCGACGCGGACGCACTCCCCAGGAGGATTCCGGCGGCCGCAAGGGATCCACCGAGGATCGCCGTCCGTCTCGACACAGGAGCAGGCATGGAGAATTCCTTCGGGAAGAGAAAGCTGAGAAGAGTGGGACAGGGGCACGCGCTGGTTCACCGCTCGCGGACGAGCGAACGTGGCCAGTGCCAGGAAATTCATTGGACTGGCCCACGTCAATACCGATGGCAAGCTCCAGTGCGGCGAACTGTCGCGTGGAAACGTTGTTGCCTTCCGGTGCCCACCAGGTTTCGGCGGCGTGAACTGGCGGTGATTGCCCTCGTTACGCCTTGCTTTGCATTCGCTGTGACCTTGATGTCGGCTGACCATGGAGCGTAAATACTTTTGCTGACCCGGCCGGACACCTTCCCGGAGGCGTACCAGGGCCACACACTGGACGGGAGTGATCACGCAATGTTAGAGACGTTCAGCGGCCTCGCTATCAGGGTGTGCCTGCCGCCGGAGAGGGGGCGGCGAGCGCTGAGCACCAAGCGAGCGACCGCAGGACCCCATATGCGAGTGAAGGCGGGATCCGTGAGCGGCACCGTCTCCGCTTCGGCGTCGAATCCGACAGCATCCCAGTTCAGCAGCAGACCGCGCCCCGCCGGTGGGGTGACGGTTGCCGATCCCTCAGACTGGATCGCCAGTTCCCCGCCAAGGAGCAGATGCAGAGCCAGAGTTGGTGGGGCGGTCCGGGATCGCCAGACGTCGGCGACCTCGACGCGCTCGTCGGGGCCGCGTACCAGACGCACGGTCCGGAACCACGACTCCAGGTCGGCCTGCGGTGGATAGGCCTGCGCCATGTCAAAGGTCAGCTCGTCAACGTCGGCGTCGTGGCGGGCCCGCACCGAAGTGGCCCGGAAGCTGTGTCCCGGCAGCTGCCCGAAGCCGTTCACGACGGGCACGTTGTGGAACTCGCTGGTCATGGACCAGATGCTGTAGCGATCCTCGTTGAACGTCTCCCTGCGGTAAGTTCCCACTCCCGCGTCGATGATCAGGGGACGGCTGTCGACAGCGACGATGAAGGTTCCGACGTCGTTGTGGTTGTGGCTCTCGTCGTTGTGGCCCCCCTTGGCCGCGACGAGCAGGCCGTTGCCGGATCCCTCATGTGTGCGGGACACCATCACCTCTGTGTCAGGCAGCCAAGTGCGCGCCGGCAGCGGGAACTCGGCCGGTGGCGCAGCGCGCCATTCCTGGTCGAGCAGCGCGTCGAGCGCCCGGCGCAGGTCGAAGGGCCCGCCTGGTTGCCAGACGGCGCCGCCGGCGTGCTCGCGCAGTGCTCGCGCGTGATCACTGACCGCCGGCTGTTTGGTGCGGTGCCCGTAGCGGTGGAGCAGCGCGGGCGCGGTCTCGCGCGGGCGAGCTGGGCCGTCGGCAAAGTTGACGGCCCAGCCGTCGCCGATCCAGGTGGTCATGGGGTATCGGGCCATGGCACTGACGAGTGGATGGTCGAAGACGCCTCGGTCCGCACCAAGCAGCGACGTGATCGTCTCCAGGCACTCGAACAAGCTGGCGCCTGCGCGCCACCAATAGTGCGGACCCTCGTCGCAGCCCCCGTCCCGCGAGTGTGCCCGCAGGTAGTTCTCCAGCCCTTCAAGAATGCGGCTTACCAGGGCGGTACGGCGGTCGCCGGATTCTTCCGTCAAGGCCGTGGTGAGCAGCAACTCGGAGTGAATCCACGGGTTCCAGTTGTTCAGCTTTGCTGTCGAGCCGTCATACCAGCCCCATTCGTTCCGCTGCAGATAGGGGGTCAGGACGCGGTTGGACACTTTCCGGCGCAGTCGCCGGCGAATCAGCGGATCGCGCCGGTCCAGTTCGTCGCCCACGAGGACGTCGGTGAGAGCGAGGAGCACGGCGGTGCCGGACGCACCGAGATCCAGCGTGGGGTGATCGGGGTCGGCGAGCAGACCGCGTTCGGGGCCCAGGACCCGGAAGTCGTGGGCGGGCCAACACCAGGTCGTCTCTTCGCACAGCGCCCATACGCCGTCCATTACGTCGTTCATAAACGCGTCGATGCCGCGTGTCGTGCCGAATGACAGGCCTGTCGCCAGCACTGCGTGGCCGAGCCGGGCTCTGCGTGCGAATACAGGCTCCTGATGGCCCCAGCGATCACCGTCGCGGGCGAAACGGGCGAACGACGAAGCCGTTAGGCCTGGCCAGGGCAGACCGAGCGAGGCGGAGGCGGTCTCCAGGATGCCGTCCCGAGCGTCCGGATCGACGGATTCCCAAGGATCGCGGTCCCTCAGCGGGGGCACCGGGCTCCACCGACCGATTGCCGGCATTTGGTGGGTGATGAGAGACGAAGGGAACAGCTGGGTGAGCTGCGGGTATCCCGTGTCGACTCGCTCCTCTCTCTGCGGGGTGGAGGCAGGATCGGGCTGCGGCGACGTCATCGTGTCCCTTCCTGGGTGGGTGAGGGCTGGGCTGCGGTGGTCGAGGGAGTGGGTTGGGGGGCGGCAACTGCCGTTTCCGTCAAACGCCGCCGCCGTTATGGGTGCGCAGGCGCGGGGCGAAGGTCATGTTGAAGACTCCCGCCGCGGCGCCCACCGCCGCGGCGGATGCGCTCAGCGTGGAGCACGTGACGCGTACCGTGCGGGCCCGGCGGGCCATCGGAAAGCGGTTCACCGCTGTCGAGATCTCCGCGAGGAACAGCTCCGCGACTTCGGGGAGGACCGCCGGCCCACCGACGATCATCAGGTCAATGTCGTACAGATCCGTCATGGCAACTGCGCCCCGGGACACAGTGCGTGCGACCGCACGGATCGCGCTCACCGCGCGTTGATCTCCCGCGGCCGCCGCCGCGCACACGGCGTCGTAGGCGAGGCCGCCGTCGGGGACCAGGAAGCCTGCCTGCCCGGCTCGGGCGACCACGGCGGATATGGGAGCACACTCCGGCACCATGGAAGGACCGCCTTCGGGCGTCAACTGACCGATGGCGTAGGCGGTCAATTCACCGAACTCGCCGGCATTGCCCGAGGTCCCGCGGTACACGTCACCGTTGAGGAAGGCTCCGCTGCCTGCCCCGGCCCCCAGGTACAGGTATACGAAGTCTGTGCTGCTCTCGCCGGAGCCGAGCCAATGTTCACCGATCGCTGCTGCGGTGGCGTCCTTCTCCAGCAGAGTCGGAAGCCCCAGCATGCGGCTCAGCTCCGCTCGCAGTGGAAAATCCCCCCACTTCGACCACAGAGGAGGGTTGAGCAGGACCCCCTCGTTCATGTCGAGCGGACCGGGCGCAGCCACTCCCACACCGAGGAGCTTGGTCCCGAGGGAGCCTGCGGCGTGGACAGCCTCTGTCGTCGTCCGGGTCATCCACTCCAGACACGACTGCGGATCACTCTCCGGGGTGACGGCGAGATACCGCCTTTCTCGTACGTTGCCACACAGGTCGACCAGAACATGGGTGATCTTCTCCGGATCGACGTGAATCCCGATGGCGCAGGCGGCAGTCGGGCGCAACTTCAGTGGCACCCGGGGCTTGCCCTTGCCCGTTGAACGGCGTTCGTCCTCAGCCAGAAAGCCCGTGGTGAGCAGATTGCGGGTGATCCTGGAGACTGCCTGCGGCGTCAGCCCGGTGCGCTGTGCGATCTCGACCCGGCTGAGTGTGCCGGCAACGCGCACAGCCTCGATCACCAGCTTCTCGTTGAACGAGCCCAACTCCATCTGGTCGAAGGCGCGATGCATCGCGCGGCGGCGCGGTGGCGTCTCCCCCCGGACCGCGCGCAGCCAACGAAACGGCGTGCCTGTCGGTGCCTGGGACAGACCGCGAGCCGCGTCGGCGAGGGTGTCCAGAGCGACCCGTGCGCGTTGTGGCTGATGGTGCAATTCGAGCTGAGCCAACAGACAGACGGTGGCCGCCCAGCTCATGGAGGCAGGTGCTTTGTGCAATTGGGCTCCCCCCGAGAGGCCGGCGCCGCCGTCCCCCCAGGTGACGACATGGATCCGGCGCCCTGACCATCGACCCGCGAAGGGGGGTGGGGGAGAGGGGGTGTTCGTGGCCGCTTCCGGACGGGAGGCACCGGAAGCCCGGTGCGATGGCTCCGACTCAGGGGACGAACTGCTGTGGCGGGCGTCGTGCTCCAAGCCCTCCGGATGCGCCTGTCGCATCACCGCCGTCAGCGCGGCATAACGCATCTGTCGTTCCTCAGCCGTTGCGGCGCCGGCTCTGCCCTGCCCGGAGGGCACGGCCTCGGCGATCACCACGAAGGCCCTGCCGTCTGCGTGTGCGCCTGCGGCGAGGAGTTCCGAGCGGTGGCAGCTCAGGGGTGGATGGACCGGCAGCACGATCGTGGGTTCGGTGGCCCCGGGCTTGATCTGCCAGCGTTGCCACACCTTGACGAGGGCGGTGTGCGACAGTCCCAGGTGATCGCCCAGGCCCCGGGCCGACCAGGCATGCTGCGGCGGTGGGGGGCCAGCCAACGTGGCGGCAATGACGTCCGCCTCGTCGATGCGTACAGGGCGGCCGCTGCGCGGACGGTGTTCCAGGCCGGCGAGGCCATGGGCCGCGTACCGCTGCCGCCAAGCGGTGACCGTAGGGCGGGAGATCCCCAGTGCCTGGGCGCTCCGGGAAACCGACAGACCGGCCATCGCGTCCTCGACGATTCGCAGGCGGACGGCGCGATCCTGCCTGCCGTCAGCCCAAGCATGCAGATCGGCGATTTCCTGTTCGGTCAACGACCACGGATTTGATTTGTGCATGACTCATCTCACGTCTGCTGTGTAAAAGTATTTAGTGGCCATTTACTGCGTTGCCGCGTGGCCCTGGTTCGCGCTTGTGCCCGGTCAGTCAGAACGGGGATCACCTGCGGCAACGCAGTCCGACTATCGCCACCAGCGCACCTTTCGGAGTCGCCTTGCAACATACGGCCGACTCCGCTTCCCTGTCCACGGCATTGACGTCAAGCAATCCATGGGACTTACATGAGCGCGCCAGTCCAGATGCGGAAAGGGACGTCCGTATCTCGGGGAAGGGATCACACGACATGACAACGGTTGATCGGCCGCTCGACCGGCCGGATACTGCCAAAGCGCCCCGCCGGGGAAGGCCTCCCGCAGCCTCTCGGCGCAACATGGCGCTCTTCTGGTTCGCGGTCCCGGGTACGGCCCTGCTACTGCTGTTCCAGTACGTGCCGCTGCTCGGCAATGTGATCGCGTTCCAGGACTATCAGCCGTTCACCGGGATCATGCATAGCAGGTGGAGCGGCTTCGACAACTTTAAGATCATTTTCAATGGGGATCCTGCGTTCCTGCACGCTCTGGTCAACACCCTTGAACTGACCGTCATCCAGGTCGTGTTCGTCTTTCCGCTGCCCATTCTGCTGGCGCTGCTGCTCAACAGCCTCGTCAGTGAGCGAGTCAAGCGTGCCATCCAGAACGTGCTGTACCTGCCGCACTTCCTGTCCTGGGTCGTCGTGGTCGCCATCTTCCAGCAGATGCTGGGATCCGGCGGCCTGCTGAACGTCTTCCTCCAGGCGCACAGCATGGGTACATGGAACATCATCGGCAACCCGGAGCTGTTCAAGACTCTGCTGACTTCCCAGGTCATCTGGAAGGACACGGGATGGGCGACCATCCTGTTCCTCGCGGCGCTCTCCCGGGTCGACACCGATCTCTACGAGGCGGCTGCTGTCGACGGTGCCAGCCGACTGAGGCAGACCTGGCACGTGACCCTGCCTGCGCTGCGCGGCCTGGTGATCCTGCTGCTGATCCTGCGCCTCGGTGACGCGCTGAGCGTCGGCTTCGAGCAGATCGTGCTCCAGCAGACCGGCATGGACAAGAACACCACCGAGGTGCTGGACACCTACGTCTACAACAACGGCCTCGTCGCCGGGCAATGGGGCGTCAGCGCCGCCGTGGGCCTGATCAAGGGGCTGGTCGGCGTGGTTCTGGTGCTGGGCGCGAACAAAATCGCCCATCTTCTCGGCGAGGAAGGCATCTACCGCAAATGACCATACTGTCCCCAACGGGCCGCAGGCCCGCGCGCACCTACAGCGCAGTACCGGGCCAGTCCGGGGGCTCGCCCGCCTGGCGCACCCTCAAGTCGCTGATCCTTCTCGTCTGCGTGTTCCTTGTCGCCATCCCGTTCCTCGCTGTGCTCTCCACTTCGCTCGCGGATGCCGCACAGATCAACCAGACCGGCGGGTTCGTGCTCTGGCCCGACCACCCGACCCTCGACTCCTACAAAGCCCTGCTCGGCGGTGGCCTCGTCTCCCGCGCGATGCTGGTCAGCGTCGGCATCACCGTCGTCGGCACCGCGATCAGCCTCGCCGCGTCGATCACCCTCGCCTACGGGCTCAGTCGTTCCGGCGCGTACGGCCAGAAGACGATTTTGCTGCTCCTGGTGTTCTCGCTGCTCTTCGTGCCCGGCGTGATCCCCAGCTACCTGCTGGTCAAGCAACTCGGGCTGATCAACAGCTACTGGGCGCTGATCCTGCCCACCGCCGTCAACGCGTTCAACGTGATCGTGCTGCGCTCGTTCTTCAGCAGCCTGCCCAGAGAACTGATCGATGCGGCACGCATCGACGGCGCGAGCGAGTGGCGCATCCTGACCCGGATTGTGATGCCGTTGTCGAAGGCGTCGATCGCGGTGATCGGTCTCTTCTACGCGGTCTCCTACTGGAACGCCTTCTTCAACGCGCTCATCTACATCAACCAGTCGGTGAAATGGCCGCTCCAACTGGTGCTCCAGACCTACGTGGTGAACAACGCCGCCATCGGGCAGGGCCAGACGTCGGATCCCGCTGCCGCGCTGCCGCCCACGGTCGCGCTCCAGGCGGCCATCCTCATCCTGTCGATCGTTCCCATCATCATCATCTATCCCTTCCTGCAGAGGCATCTGACCAAGGGCGTGATGATCGGCGCGGTCAAGGGCTGAGCGACATGCACGCGGACGGCCGTCAAGTCGTCGTCCTCGGGGCGACCCCCCGCATCGACTGCACGGAAGAAGGGATGACCCACCCATGGGTGCGCACCTCACCCGGAGAAACGTCCTGCTGACAGGACTCGCCGCTGCGGCCGCTCCCGCGCTGGCCGCCTGCGGCGACGGCGGCCCCACGCCGTCGGTCGCGGACAACGCCGACGTACGGCTTCCGGACTACATCCCCTATCAGGAAATTCGACCGGACCTGCTCGGAACCAAAGCCGGTGTCCTCAACGGCTATTACCACTACCCAGAACACCCGGTCACCGCCGCCCCCGACGGTCCGCCGGCCACGGGTCCGTCCATCAACGTCATGACGCTGACGTACAGCGCAGTTCCACCGCCGGTGGGCAGAAACCCGATGTGGCAGCAGCTCAACAAGGCGCTCGGCACTTCGCTGAACTTCGAGAACGTGCCGGTCGCCAACTACCCGGTCAAGACCGCCCTGACCGTGGCCGGCGGCGACCTGCCCGACGCCATGCTGATCCTGCCCGCAACCCCGCGCCAGCCCGCCATGCTCAACGCATTGTTCGAGGATCTGTCGCCGTATCTGTCCGGCAGCGGCGTACGCAAGTACCCGTTCCTCGCCAACCTGCCCACCGCGTCCTGGAGCCCCATGGTCATCGCGGGCGGCCTCTACGGCCTCCCGCAACCCCGCGCCAACAGCGGTTCGGCCATGTTCTACCGGGCGGACATCTTCAAGAAAAAGGGCGTCGACCCCGCACCGAAGTCCTTCAAGGACTACCTCCAGCTCTGCAAGGACGTCGCCGAGCCCAAGAACGCCAAGTACGCCAATGGCGACCCCACAGTGACGCTCTACTTCCTCCTGGAGATGCTGGGTGGCGCCAACACCTGGACCCAGCAGAACGGCGAGTTCACCTGGTGGCTCGAGCAGACCGACATCCTGCGCGAGGCCCTCGACGGCATGCGCCAGCTGGTCAAGGCGCAGACCATCCACCCCGACGGCTTCACCACCGTGGGAAAGTTCAAGGACTGGTTCGGCAACGGCCAGATCGCCATGAACTACGACGGCCTCTCCGCCTGGAACCAGTACCTCCTCACCTACGGGGCCACCGACCCGAAGTTCGACGTCGACGCGATGGTCGCGCCGGGCTACGACGGCGGTAAGGGAACCCACTGGGCCGGTCACACGTCCTTCGCCATGCTCAGCCTCAAGAAGGCGCCGCGCGAGCGGATCGAGCAGCAACTGCGCGCGTACAACTTGCTCGCCGCGCCGTTCGGCACAGACAACTACCTGCTGCGCAAGTACGGGGCCAAGGGCCACGACTTCACCTTCAAGAAGTCGGACCCGATCCAGAACCCCATCGGCGTCACGGACACCGGCCTGCCGACCGGGTTCGTCACGGACGCGCCGCAGAGCATCTACTACCCGCAGAGCACCGAGCCGGTAAGGCGACAGCATGCCTTCCAGGAGCGCGCAGTCGACATCCTCGTGACCGACCCGTCCTATGGCCTCTACTCGGAGACCAGCACCACGGCCGGCACCACTATCCAGCAGAACATCATCGAGGGCCCTCTCAAGGGGTACATGCGCGGAACCTCGAGCTGGAACGACATCGCCGACGCGGTGAAGGGCTGGCGCAAGGACGCGGGCGACAAGATGCGTGCCGAATTCGAGCAGTCCTGGGCCGGTCTGCACAAATAGGCGGTCGTCCGCCCAGCCACATCTGAACCACCACGCAAAGGATCTCGCACTGTGCACGACGAACGACGGATCACCGAGGCACGCGTACGGAAACTACTGGAGAGGGTCATCCGCCCCGCGCTGTACAGTGCCGCCCGTCCGCTCGCTCTCGAAGCCTGGCACGTCGAGGGCGAACCGGTGCCCTTCGCCGACGCCCGGCGCGCGTCCTACGAGCCGATGGCACTGGGGGACACCTGGGGCAGGCCCTGGGCCACGACCTGGCTCAAGGCGACCGGGGAGATCCCGGCCGAATGGCAAGGCTGCCGAGTGGAGGCAGTCTTCGACCTGGGCTTCGACCTCAGTCGCGGCCCTGGAGGCCAGGCGGAGGGGCTGGTGTACCAGTCCGGTTCCCCCGTCCAGGGCCTGCACCCCTACAGCCGCAGCGTCCTGCTCACGGCCGACGCCGCCGGCGGCGAGGACATCGACCTCATGGTGGAACTCGCCGCCAACCCCGACATCTCCGGCAGCCAGGCCAAGGGAACCCACTACGGATCCCTGCGCACCGCCGGCGACAAGCACCTCTACCAGCTCAAGCAGGCCGAACTCGCCGTCCGCGACGAGGAGGTGTGGCACCTCATCCACGACATCGAGGTCCTCGATCAGCTCATGCACGAGCTGCCCGAGGGCGCCTCGCGTCGCCACGAGATCCTGTACGCGCTGCGCCGCTGCGCCGACGCACTGGTCGCGCATGATGTCAGTGGCACCGCACCCGCCGCGCGCGCCCAGCTTGTCGACGTACTTGCCCGCCCTGCCCACGGCTCCGCGCACACGGTGACGGTGGTCGGCCACGCGCACATCGACTCCGCCTGGCTGTGGCCGGTCCGCGAGACCATGCGCAAGTGCGCGCGCACCTTCACCAACATGACCACCCTTGCTGCCGAATACCCCGAGCTCGTCTTCGCCTGCTCCTCCGCGCAGCAGTACGCCTGGATCAAGGAGCGCCAGCCCGAGGTCTTCGAGCGGATCAAGAAGGGCGTCACCGCGGGCAACTGGGTCCCGGTGGGGGGTATGTGGGTCGAGGCCGACGGCAACCTTCCCGGCGGCGAGGCCCTGGCCCGCCAACTCGTCTACGGCCGCCGCTTCTTCGCCGAGGAGTTCGGCATCGAGCAGCAGGGCGTCTGGCTGCCCGACTCGTTCGGCTACACCGCCGCCTACCCACAGCTCGCCAAGCTCGCCGGAGCCCGCTGGTTCCTCACCCAGAAGCTCTCCTGGAACGAGACCAACCGGCTGCCGCACCACACCTTCGACTGGGAGGGCATCGACGGCACCCGCATCTTCACCCACTTCCCGCCCGTGGACACCTACAGCGCCGAACTCTCGGCCGCCGAACTCGCCCACGCCGAGCGGAACTTCGCGGACAAGGGCCCGGCCACCCGTTCGCTCGCCCCGTTCGGCTACGGCGACGGCGGCGGCGGCCCCACCCGGTCCATGCTGGAGCGTGCTCGCCGCCTCCGCGACCTGGAGGGATCGCCCCGTGTCGAGGTTGACCATCCGAACGCCTTCTTCGACACAGCTCGTGCCGAGTACAAGCAACTCCCCGTGTGGCGAGGTGAGTTGTACCTGGAGAACCACCGCGGCACGTACACCAGCCAGGCCCGTACCAAGCGAGGAAACCGCCGCTCCGAGGCTCTGCTTCGGGAGGCGGAGTTGTGGGCTGCCACCGCCGCCGTACGCGCCGACGCCCCGTACCCGTACGAGGAGTTGGAGGCCATCTGGCGCCGAGTGTTGCTCAACCAGTTCCACGACATCCTGCCAGGCACCTCCATCGCCTGGGTACACGAGCAGGCAGAGCAGGTCTACGGCGAACTGCGCCAGGATCTAGAAGCGGTCATCGACACGGCCGCAGGCCGGCTCGGCGGCGACCACACCACGGGCTTCCTGAACGCCGGCCCCTACGACCGCCGCGAGGTTTCCGTCCTGCCCGCACGGACCGACGGCACCGCCTCTGCCCCGCACGGCCAGCGGCTCTCCGACGGCCGGACCGCCGTCCTGGCCGATGTCGCCGCGCTCGGCACCGGCGGCGTCGTGGACGCCCCCACTACGCCCGTCACCGTGCGAGCCGAGCACGCCGGCTTCGTCCTCGACAACGGGACCCTGACCATCACGATCGACGCCGATGGCCTGGTCAGCCGAGCCTACGACCACGACGCCGGACGCGATGCCATCGCCCCCGGAACTGTCGGCAACCTCCTCCAACTGCACCCCGATGACCCGAACGTCTGGTCGGCCTGGAACATCGACCCCTATTACCGTGACACCGTGCGCGATCTGCGTGAGGCTCACTCGGTCACCCTCGTCGAGGAAGGTCCGCTGCTCGCATCGGTCCGTGTCGAGCGCCGGTTCGGCTCGTCGATCCTCGTGCAGCACCTCGAACTGGCCGCCGAGAGCAAGCAGCTCACTGTGCGCACGGACATCGACTGGCAGGAACGCGACACCGTACTGAAGGCGGCGTGGCCGCTGGACGTGCACGCCGAGCACGAGAGCGCGGAGATCCAGTTCGGGCATGTGCGGCGCCCCACGCACCAGAACACCAGTTGGGACGCGGCCCGCTTCGAACTCTGGGCGCACCGCTGGGTGCACGTCGGCGAACGGCATTGGGGAGCCGCCGTACTCAATGACTCGACCTACGGCCACGACATCGCCCGTGACACCCGCGAGGACGGCGGCACCACCACGACCCTGCGGCTGTCCCTGCTGCGTTCCCCGCACAGCCCGGACCCACAAGCCGATCGCGGCCGGCACACCTTCACCTACGCGCTGGTCGTCGGCGCCGGGATCGAGGAGGCGGTGTCGGGCGGCTACGCCCTCAACCTGCCCCTGCGGCCGACCGCCGCGGTGGCCCGCCCGCTCGTCGCCCTGGACACCACGGACGTCGTCGTGGAGGCGGTGAAACTGGCCGACGACCGCAGCGGCGACGTCGTGGTCCGGCTCTACGAGGCCTGCGGCGGCGGGGCCAAGGCCACCCTCACCGCCGACTTCCCGGTCACAGCAGTCAGCGACTGTGACCTACTGGAGAACCCTGAGCAGGAACTTCCGCTGACCGAGGGCGTGGCCGCGTCCTTCGCCATGCGCCCCTTCCAGGTCCGTACGTTGAGGCTGCATCGCCCCCAGGTGTCGGCCTGAGCAGTGCCGCGCACCGCGCCCCGTCATCCCCGCTGGCGGATCCGGCGCCCGGTTCGGCACGTTGCGGCCAGGGGGAGACCACGCACGGGATCTGCCCAAGCGGCTCCCGGTGGCATGGTCCGGCGTCGCCGCGAGCCGCAGACCGGGCGGGACATACGCGACACGCCTGAGCACATCGCGCGGCACCGTTGCGCCCGCACAAGGAAGACAGGAGAGGCATGCCCCCCACTGCCCGACCACAGCACATGGTTGAACCCGTACTCGGCGGAGAACCCCTCCCCGCCATCGTCGAACTGGTGCACGAGTGGGCCCGACTCCCCGGCGCACACCCCCTGCTGGGGGACTGGCGCCGGGCCGGATACCGACGCGGCGCCGACTTGCCGACCGACCCCGCGGGCCCCGTCATCGCGGCGTCCGACCACGGGATCCTGCCTGACACCGGTCAGGACACCAGCGCCGCGTTGCAACGGGAGCTGGACGACCTCGGCGCCCGTGGCGGCGGGGTGCTGTTGCTCGGCGCGGGCCGCTACGTTCTCGACCACCCGCTCTTCATCCACGACTCCCACACCGTTCTGCGCGGCGCCGGAACCGACGAGACCACCCTCTTCTTCCCCCGACCGCTCGCCGAGACCCTGGGGCCGGTCATCGAAGAGGACAGCGGCCAGAGCGCCTGGTCCTGGACCGGCGGGCAGATCTTCCTCATCTCCCGCGAGCGCCTCGCCACGTCACGGCAGGCGTGCTGGGACATCACCCGCACCCCAGAGGGCTGGCTGCCGGGCCCCCTCCAGGCACACGTCTCACCCGCCAGCCGGGGCACCCAGATACTCCTCGTGGACTCCACCGCGTCCCTCACTCCCGGTGCCATGGCCCTGCTTGAGCTCGACAACCTCCCCGACCGCGTCCTGCTCCGGGAGATCGCGGGCGGCGTCCCAGGCGCCGGCACCTACGAATGGGGCCGCCGCGCGGCGCGCATCGCCGCCCCGGTGGAACTCGCCGACTACCGCACCTGGCGGTGGCCCGTCGTCGTCACCGAGATCCTCAACTCCCGCACCGTGCGCACAGAACAACCGCTCCGGCTGACCATCAGGCCCGGCACCCCAGCACGATTGCGCGCCCTCGGCCCGACCGTCCACGACAGCGGCGTCGAGCACCTGACCATCGAGAACAGGTTGCTGCCGCAGACTCGCCACAACCGGCACCCCGGCTCCAACGGGGTGTGCTTCCAGGCCGTCCAGGACTGCTGGGCCCGCAACGTCCGTGTGGTCAACGCGGACTGTGCATACGTGCTGACCTCGGCGAAGTCGTGCACTCTGACCGCCATATCCCACCGGGGACGAGCCCTGCACCACTTCGTAGCCTGCCGGGCACAGTCCCACGACAACCTCGTCGAGGACTTCCTGCTGGAAGAGTTCACCGTCGCCCCGGCTCCCGACACCGTGGTCCATGGGATCAACCTCGAAGGTCTCTCCAGCGGCAACGTCTACCGCCGGGGCACCCTGCGTGCCGGGACCTTCGACTCACACCGCCAGATGCCTTTCGAGAACCTGCGGACCGACATCACCCTCGACAACACCGGACACGCCGGGGGCGCAGCCGACGCCGGACCGCGCTACGGGGCCCGCACCGTCCACTGGGGCGTCACCGTCACCAACAGCCGCAGCCAGAACATCGACGTGTCCGACTCCGCGCCGCGCTCCGTGACGGCCGGCATCGTCGGCCTCGACCGGCCCGGTTCGGGCGAGGACAGCGAATTCGACGGGGACCTCGGATCGCTCCGGCTGGCCTTCGGCACCGATCTCGGCGCCGCCCGCGACCTGCTCGACCTGCAACGCGGCATGGCCCCTCCGCACCACTCGCAGAGATATCGCCGCGGCACGCGCTGCCCCCGCCCACACCCCCTCGCACCAACAGGAGACCCCTTCATGCACGACGACCGGAACCTGGTCGAAGCCCGCCTGGAACGCGTCCTGAGGGAACGCCTCCGGCCGGCTGTCCACCCCGTCAGCACACCCCTGACCGTGGAGATCTGGTCCGCCCCCGGCGAACCCGTGCCCGTGGCCGAAGGCCTGGCCGCCCCCACCCAGCCGATCACCCCCGGCACCCCCTGGGGCGCCCCTTGGGGCACCAGCTGGTTCAAGGTCACCGGCGCTGTGCCAGCCGAGTGGGCGGGCCGCACCGTCGAGGCCGTCCTCGACCTCGGCTTCACCCCGCGCACCCCCGGCTTCCAGTGCGAGGGCCTCGTCTACCGGCCCGACGGCACCCCGGTCAAGGGCGTCCACCCGCGCAACACCTACGTCCGCGTCGGCTCGCCTGCGGCCGGCGGCGAGCAGGTCCACTGGCACATAGAGGCCGCCTCCAACCCCGACATCCACTCTGGCGACGCTCCCTTTCAGCCCACCACCAAGGGCGACTTGGCGACGGCGGGCGAAGCACCCCAGTACCTCCTCGGCGAGATGCGGCTCGCCATCCTCGACGAGACCGTGTGGAATCTCGTCCTGGACTTCGAGGTGCTCGGCGAGCTGATGGCCGAACTCCCCCTGGAGGGCGCCCGCCGCTGGGAGGTCCTGCGCTCCGTCAGCCGCGCCCTCGACGCGCTCGACCTCCAGGACATCGCCGGCACCGCCCAGGCCGCTCGCGACGAATTGACCGGCATGCTCGCTGCGCCCGCCGACCCCGCCGCACACCACATCAGCGCCGTCGGCCACGCGCACATCGACTCCGCCTGGCTGTGGCCGCTGCGCGAGACGGTCCGCAAGGTCGCCCGCACCGCGTCGAATATGACCGCCCTGCTCGACGACGACCCCGACTTCGTGTTCGCCATGTCGCAGGCCCAGCAGTTCGCGTGGATCAAGGAGCACCGCCCCGAGGTCTACGCCCGGGTCCGCAAGGCCGTCGCCGACGGCAGGTTCGTGCCAGTGGGCGGCATGTGGGTCGAGTCCGACACCAACATGCCCGGCTCCGAGGCCATGGCTCGTCAGTTCGTCCACGGCAAGCGGTTCTTCCTGGACGAATTCGGCATTGAGGACGACGAGGTCTGGCTGCCCGACACCTTCGGCTTCGCGGCCGGTCTGCCCCAGATCATCAAGGCCGCGGGCGCTTCCCGGCTGCTCACCCAGAAGATTTCCTGGAGCCGCACCAACAGCTTTCCCCACCACACCTTCTGGTGGGAGGGCATCGACGGCTCCCGGATCTTCACCCACTTTCCGCCCGTCGACACGTACAACTGCGAGATGCTCGGACAGCAGGTCCAGCACGCCGCCCGCAACTTCAAGGAGAAGGGCGTCGCCACCCGCTCCCTCGCGCCCACCGGCTTCGGCGACGGCGGCGGCGGCACCACCCGCGAGATGGTCGCCAAGGCCGCCCGGCTGCGTGACCTCAACGGCTCGCCCACCGTCGAGTGGGAGACCCCGGCGGCGTTCTTCGCCAAGGCCCAGGCCGAGTACCCCGACCCGGCGGTCTGGGTCGGCGAGCTGTACCTCGAGCTGCACCGCGCCACCCTCACCACCCAGGCGCAGACCAAGCGAGGCAACCGCCACAGCGAGTCCCTGCTCACCGAGGCCGAGCTGTGGGCCGCGACCGCCGCGCTGCGTACCGGCCACCCCTACCCGTACGAGGACCTGGACCGGATCTGGAAGACGGTGCTGCTGCACCAGTTCCACGACATCCTGCCCGGCTCCTCGATCGCCTGGGTGCACCGCGAGGCCCGGGAGACCTACGCGCGGCTGGCCGCAGAACTGAACGACATCATCGGCGCCGCGCAGCGCGCTCTGGCGGGGGACGCCTCCGGCGGCACCGAACTGGTTTTCAACCCGGCCCCGCACAGCCGTGCCGGCGTACCGGCTGGTGGCGCCTGCGCGCAGTCCACGGCGGACCAGGCGGTCGTTCCCGAGCCACGTGAGAAGGGCGGTTACGTCCTGGACAACGGCCAGCTGCGGGTGGTCATCGACGCACGCGGCCTGGTGGTCTCCGCATACGACATCGCCGCGGGCCGCGAGTCCATCGCGCCGGGACAGGCCGCCAACCTGCTCCAGCTCCACCCTGACCTGCCCAACGAGTGGGACGCTTGGGACGTCGACGCCTTCTACCGCAACACCGGCAGTGACCTCACCGACGTCACCGGCCTCACCGCCCAGGGGACCGCCGTCCGCGTCGAACGCGCCTTCGGCTCCTCGCGGGTCACCCAGCTGCTCTCGGTGCCGACCGACGCCAAGCGGCTCGACATCCGCACCGAGGTCGACTGGCACGAGACCGAGCGCCTGCTGAAGCTGGCCTTCCCGCTCGACGTCAAGGCCGACCGGTACGCCTCGGAGACCCAGTTCGGCCACGTCTACCGGCCCACCCACCAGAACACCAGCTGGGAGTGGGCGAAGTTCGAGGCGTGCAACCACCGGTTCGTGCACGTCGACGAGCCAGGCTGGGGCGCCGCGGTCGTCAACGACTCCACGTACGGCCACGACGTGACCCGCAGCGTCCGCAACGATTCCGGTACGACGACCACGGTCCGCGCCTCCCTGCTGCGCGCCCCCCGTTACCCCGACCCGGAGACCGACCAGGGCGTGCACCGCTTCCGGCACGCGCTCGTGCCCGGCGCCAGCATCGGCGATGCCGTCCGTGAGGGCTACCGTGTCAACCTGCCCGAGCGGCGGGTCGCCGGCGCCGTCACCGAGGTCGTCCCGCTGGTCGCCGTCGACCACGAGGGTGTCGTGGTCAGCGCGGTCAAGCTGGCCGACGACCGCAGTGGCGACCTGGTGGTCCGCCTGTACGAGGCGCACGGCGGCCGGGCGCACGTCACCTTGCGGGTGGAGGGTGCCACCACCGGCGGGGTAGTCCCCGCGGACCTGCTGGAGCGCCCCCTCGCCGACGCCGAACTGCCCGTCCGCACCGAGGACGGCTTCGTGCTCGACCTCCGCCCGTTCGAGATCGTGACGCTCCGCGTGACACGTTCCTGACCGACCCGTACGTCCCATCCCGCCCGCACCGAGAGAGGTTTCTGTTCATGACAGCCCGTGAGGGGCGCGTCACGCGCCCGAACGCCGTGTGCGTGATGGATCCCGCCGTCGCCTCGCGGATCCTTCCTCAGGAGCTGCGGGACCGACTGTCCGCGTCGGTCCGGCTCGCCGCCGACCCCGTCGTCCTCGACCGCGAGGCCGACTTCCCAGCGGCACTGGCCGACGCGGACATCTTGATCAGCGGCTGGGGGTGCCCCGCCCTTACCGCCGAGGTGCTGGCGCGAGCCCCCCGGCTGCGAGCCGTGATGCATGCAGCAGGCACGGTCAAGTCCCTGGTCAGCGATGTCGTCTGGGAGCGTGGCATCGCCGTGTCTTCGGCTGCCGACGCCAACGCTGGACCCGTCGTTTCCTACGCCGTTGCACTGATCGCGCTCGCCGCCCGGAGGACTCTGTCCATGGCAGCGCGCTATCAAGACGGCTGGCCCGATTTCGACGCCCGGTCCGGCGCCGACGGCCTCACGGTCGGCATCCTCGGCGCCTCCCGCATCGGACGCCGCGTCATCACCGAACTCGTCGCGGCCGACGCCGCGTACCACGTCCTGGTCAGCGACCCCTACCTCACCGACGAAGATGCCCGTCTGCTGGGCGCGGAACGGGTCGAACTTCCCGACCTGTGCCGCCGCTCCGGCGTGGTCAGCATCCACGCGCCCCTGCTGTCCGAGACGACCGGCCTGTTCGACTCCGATCTGCTCGCCCTCATCCCCGACGGCGGCGCCCTCATCAACACCGCACGCGGCTCCATCGTGGACACCGACGCCCTTACCGCGGAGTGTGCGAGCGGACGCCTTGAGGCCTATCTCGACGTCACTGACCCCGAACCGCTGTCCGCCGACCACCCGCTGCTGAACCTGCCCAACGTGCTCGTGACCCCGCACATCGCGGGCACCCAGGGCGACGAGGTCGCCCGCCTGGGCCGCTACGCGGTCGAGGAGGTCGAACGCTGGGTGGCAGGACAACCCCTGCGCGGCGAAGTCACCCGGCAGACCTTGCCCCGCCTGGCCTGACCCAGCACAGCAGCACCCTCCCGTCCAGGAGATCCACAGCAGTGAATCGCACCCCATCCGAGGACCGCGCCCACTGGGAGCAGACCGCCGACCGGCTGTTGCTCTCCGTAAGGCCATACGCGACCGACGACCACGCCCTCATCCACCTGCCAGGCACCGCCAGCTTCAACGGCCGGCTCAGCGACGGCCTCGAAGGGTTCGCACGCACCTTCCTGCTAGCCGGCTTCCGGCTCGCCGGAGCGGGCGGCCACGACCCACACGACCTCGCCGGCTGGTACGCCGCCGGGCTCGCCGCAGGCACCGACCCGCACAACTCCAACCGCTGGCCCACCTTCACCGAATGCAACCAGGCCAAGGTGGAGGCCGCGTCCATTGCCCTCGCCCTGCATGAGACCCGGACCCTGGTCTGGGACCGCCTCGACGACCGGGTCCGCCGCCAAGTCCTTGACTGGCTCGCGCCGATGGTCGGCAACGTCATGCCCGGCAACAACTGGATCTGGTTCCAGGCCGTCACCGAGGCATTCGCCCGCACCACAGGGGGCACCTGGAGCCAGGACGACCTCGACCGCGTGATCGCCCTCAACGACGGCTGGTACGCAGGCGACGGCTGGTACTCCGACGGGCTGACCGGCGGCGAGCGGCGCAACTACGACCACTACAACGGCTGGGCCATGCACCTGTACCCGCTGTGGTTCTGCCGCATCCTCGGCGCCGATGCCCCCACCGGCCTCCTCGACCGCTACCGCGCCAGACTGCGCCGTTTCCTCGCCGACCAGCGGCTGCTGATCGGAGCCAACGGCTCCCCGCTCGTCCAGGGCCGCTCGCTGACCTACCGGCACGCCGCCCTCGCCCCGCTGTGGACCGGAGCCCTCTTCGACGCCACCCCGCTGGCACCGGGGGAGACCCGGGCCGCCGCCAACCGCATGCTCGACCACTTCGAGCGGCACGGGGCGACCGACAACCGAGGTCTGCTCACCCTCGGCTGGCACCGCCCCTTCCGCGGCGTGCTCCAGGTGTACTCCGGACCCGCATCGCCGTACTGGGCGTCTAAGGGGTTCATCGGCCTCGCCCTGCCGCCCGAGCACCCCGTCTGGACCGCGCCGCAGCAGCCACTCGCGGTCGAGAGGGGCGACTACACCCATACCTTGGCGGCACCCGGATGGCTCGTCTCCGGAACCGCGTCGGACGGAGTGGTACGCATCGTGAACCACGGCGGCGACCACGCCGACCCGTCCCGCCCGCATGCAGACGACCCCTGCTACGCCCGGTTCGCATACTCCACGCACACCGCGCCCGAGACCCCCGGAGACCCCACCGCTGGACCCGCGTCGTGCGCGGCCACCGACCCTCTCGACAACGCGGTCGCCCTGCTTGATGCGGCGGGACGCACCTCGCACCGCCGCCCCATTGCGCGGATCTCCGTCGACGGTGCCACCGCCGTCTCCCGGTCCCGCGCGCACTGGCCCGAGAACGCCACCTGGGACCCCTTCGGCGGCCCCCGAACACGGTACGCCCCCGGGCCCTGGATCACCGTGGGCTCCGCACTGCGCGGCGCCTTCGAGGTACGGGCGGTCCGGGTCGACCCGGCGCCAGGAGAAGAACGCACGAACGCCGGACACGTCCTGCGCGTGGGCGGCTGGCCCGTGGCGATCGACTCCGGCACCGCACCAGATGCCACCACCGCTGCCACGGCCGAGATCACTGGGACCGGCGGCCTGGTCTCCGGCATCACCGGCGCCACCGGCCTCCCGCACGCACGGATCGCCGTCTCCAGCGGCGGAAACGCGATCGGCGAGCGGTCGGCGATCCCCTTCCTGGAGACTGCGGGACCCGTCGAGCACGGCACGGTCCACGTCGCCCTGATCCGTCTCGGCAATGGCGGCACCCCGCCGGTCGTCACCACCAGGGCTGAGGGGAACGACCTCCTCGTGGACGTCGGCTGGCCCGATGGCAACCAGGACACCATCCGGCTGCCCGGACCCCGCTAGGACAGCCCAGGAGGGGCGGGCTGCCGACATCGTCGGACCCTAGCCGTGCGGCGGCCCTTTGGGGGTCAGTACTGCCAGCCCGCCTGCGCCTTGCGCAGCGCGGTGACCGCACTCTGCTTGCCCTCGATGGCTGACGCCAGATGCTCCACCAGCTGCTGGAGGTTGGCAGGCGCGGACGCGTTCTTCGGCCACACCAGCGGGGTCCCCTCGAGGCCCTGCCGGATCAGTGGGTACGCGGTCGGCGTGGTTGTCGCGTAGGTACCGGAGTGCAGCACACTCTCGCGGTTCGGGTCGATCGCGCTGTTCTTCCGGGTCGTCTCCAGCAGCATCTCGTCGGCCCCCGTTGCCCACGCGATGTACTCCAGTGCCGCCTGCCGGTTCTTCGACAGCGCGGACACGCCCAGCCCGTAGCCCCCGTTGAGAGGGGTGCGCCGGCCTCGGTTAGCGCCGCCGCGCGGGATCGCAACAGCCCCCCACTTCCCGGTGACTTCCGACAGGGTTGGGTCATCGGCCCGTCGCGCGATGCCAGTCCATGTCTCGACCAGCGCCACCTTCCCGCTCAGGAACGAGGCCGTGGAGGCGTCGAGGCCGGTCGCCGTAGGCGTGGGCAGGGCGTTCGGGGCGATGCCGACCAGATGCTGCGCCGCCGCTAGCGCGGCCGGACTGGTCAGCACTGGCCTGCCATAACGGTCCACCAAGTCACCGCCGTAGCCGACGAGTCGGTTGATGAAGGCGCACCCCAGCACCATGGGGTCGGTCTGCCCCGTCACCACCGCTCCGTAGTGCTGACCGCCACCCCCTCTCGTGATCACCTTGGCTATGGCGTCATAGGCGTCCCAGGTCTGCGGCGGGCGCAGCCCGTAGGCGTCGAGCAGTTCCCGGTTGTAGAAGACCAGCTGTTGATCCCCGTCGTACGGGAGCCCGTAGCGGCGCCCCTTGTGAAGGGTGTACGCGTCATAGAGGGACGGCAGGTAGTCACGGGTGTGCAGGTCCGCACGGGCCCGGATCCAGTCGGTCAGATCGACCAGAGCGCCAGCCTCGGCGATCGCGCCGAGCCCGTAGTAGTAGTAATCGAATATGTCGAACTCGCCCTTGCCACTGGTCACGTCCTGGATCACGCGGTCGGTGATCGACGCGTAGTCGACGGCGGTCACCTCAAGAGTGCCTCCCGTCTTCTTCTTCCAAGCGGGCGCCAGAACAGTCGTGTACATCGACGCGTGCGGACTGTTGGCAAGGACTTTGAGCGTGATTCCCTTGAAGTCCGCGGCCGGGGAGGAGGCCCATGCGGGTGCCGTGGCGCCGAGGGTCACGAGGGCCGGAGCGCTCAGCGCGAGGGTGGCACCGCGCAGCACGCTGCGGCGGGTGGGATCGGGCTTTTTGTGGGACAGGTCGGATGACATCGTGGCTCCTTCGTCCTGGGAGCATTCGGATGCGGCCAAGGCGCTGCTGCGGCTGCGCCCTGGGAACGCGGATGACAGGCCGGCGCCGCGGCCTACGAACCGCCGCTCCAGCATGAGTCCTTCGCACGGCGCAGCTGGCGAGCGCCGGGGACGATGTGAGGGCGGGTTCCCGGTCTGGAGACCGAGTCGCTCAGGCGCCGTCGCTGCCACATCGTCACGGGGGAGAGGTCCACTTGATGGCCTGAAAGGAATACCGGGCCGTAAGGACACCTGACAAGCAGGTAGACAAGTTTCTGGGTAAACGCACAGGATCAGGTAGGTAGGGGGCGGCTGGGCTACCCTCCGGCGGGTGACCCTCTCTTACGACATCAGCGGGGACGGCCCCACCGTCGTGCTGCTTCACTCGTCCGTATGTGACCGCCGCATGTGGGACCCGCAGCTGGCGCCACTACACAAGGCGGGCTACCGCGTGATGCGATGTGACTTCCGTGGGTTCGGCGAAACCCCGGTGGCGGACGGCCCGTTCAGCGACGCCGCGGATGTCTGCGCCCTCCTCGATCACCTGCGCCTCGAGCAGTTCGCCCTGATCGGCTCATCGCACGGTGGAGAGGTCGCCCTCGAGGTGGCGGCGCTGCGCCCAGCTGCGGTCACCGCCGTCGCGTTGTTGTGCGCGGGAATGCCTGGGCACGCGCCGGGTCCCGCGCTCAGCGCCTACACCCGGCGCAAGAAGGCACTGCTGGCCGCGGGTGACATCCCTGGCGCCGTGGAATTGAGCCTGACGACCTGGCTGGGGCCGCAGGCCAACGACAGCGTCCGCGACCGAGTCCGTGACATGCAGCGGCACGCGTACGAGGTCCAGCGTGCCGCCGAGTACACCTCTGCGCCGGCCGGCGTGGACCTGGCACGGATTACCGCGCCCTGCCTGGCTGTGTCGGGAGCACACGACATGGCGGACTTCCGGGATATCGCCGGCCGTCTTCCGGGCCGGGTCGATCGCGCACGCCACCTCGAACTCCCTTGGGCCGGGCACTTCCCCGGTCTTGAGCGGTCCGGCGAGGTGTCCGAGGTGCTCACAGGCTTCCTGGCCGAGACCTGGCCCGTCCGGTCCTGAAATGGGAACGGCCGCGGACGGCCCCGGATCATGTCCAGGCCTGCCCGCGGCCGCGCTATGGCGTAACTGCTCAGCGCGTGTACGGGATCGGGATAGTGCTGCGGATCCTCGTCTTACCGCTGATCATCTTTGTGGCCGCGCCCGCGAGACGCAGGTAGAAGTCCGACGACACGTGCGTACCGTCGGCGTCCAGCGTGAGGAAGTACTGGTCCGAAGGGATCTGCGAGATGTCCGTCGCGGCGGGCGCGATCGCCGTGGCCTCGTCGTACTCGTCGAACATGGCGATGAAGGCGGTCGTGGTACCGCAGTTGGCGACCGCAACAGCCTGATCCCACATGAACTGGCCGGTGCGGCGCGGGATCTCGTTCTTCGGTGAGCCAGCGTGCCAGTTGGACCACGCGAAGCCCGGGTAGATGACCGGCTGGTACTCCTGGCCATTAGCCTTGAGGGCCGCCTGGTCGTCGATGAACAACTGCTGGTCGACGGTCGGGTTGCCAACGTTCCACGGAGACACCATGTTCAGCGCGGCATACACCGGGCCGTAGCCGGGCTTGGCGTTGGCGTCGGTGCGCCAGCCACGCGGCACGCCGCCGATGACATAGCACCCCTGTGCCTTGAACCAATTGATCAGTTCCACTGAACTGTCCACGGTGCCAGGCCTGTTAGTGAAGCCGAGGCCCCACAGATGGACCACTAGCTTGCCCTTCTCCCGCGCGTAGTACGGCGAGGAGGTCAGGTCCAAGGTGCCCGTGATGGTGCCCGTCCAGTCATTCTGGACGGTGGCCACCATGTTGGTGTCGTTGAGACCGCTGAGGTCGTACTCGATGTAGAAGCCACGGCCGTGCTTCTCGGCGGCGTCCCGGGCCTTGGACTGGATGTCGTTGCGCTGCTGCAGGCGTGGCTTGCCGATGTTGACGATGTCGCTGCCGAAGCGCTGGAGCGCCGCGCCGTCGATGCCGTACCTCTTCATCCACTTGAAGTGCTGGTCGATCACAGCGGTTGAGTACGAGCTGAACAGCTTGGCGGCCTCGCCGTTGCCGAGGTTCGCGTAGCCGGTCTGGTATAGCCCGGCGTCGGGGTAGACCGAGATGTCCGGGTACAGCTCGAAGGTCTGGTTGCCCGCCTTCGGAGTGCCGCTGGCCCAGTGGGTCCAGGCATTGAGCGGGGAGTTGTCACCGGCGGCGGCAAACCAGCCCTGGTAGCCCGCGTACACCTTGCCCTTGACTCGCGGCGCCGTTCTGTGGTGCCTCGGCGAAGGCTTCTTGGCCGGGTCGGCGGAGGCGGGAGAGGTACCGCCGATTCCGGCCAGGACGCCTGCGGCTCCTACGCCCAGCGCGCTCGCACCACGAAGGAAATTCCGGCGACTATGAGGTGCCTTGCTCACACGTGCTCCTAGATCTGAAGGTGGTGTGTCGAAACGAGAAGCTGGAACGGAGGGACGGAAACCGACAGTGCTGCGCGCTGGTATCCCGGGAATGCAGGCGACGAAGGGGCCCAGGAGCCGACCAGAGGGCATGGAATCAGATCGCGCCATTCGTCGTAGCCGGCCTGCGCAGGGTGAATGCCGTTAGGCGAGGCCGACGGGGGCAGTGCGTCCTACATTTTCACCAGGTGGACATATAGGTGCCCTTATCGCGGACAGCGTTGGTCACTCGGCGCTGCACGCCACGGTCCGTGCCTGGAGGCCGGCATTGAACTGCGGGGCAACGGTCGCGTCGAAGAACCGTTCTCCGGCCTGACCTCCAGGATGCGGTCGATCGAGACCGAGCAACGGGCCGGGTGTTCGCGACGTCATGATCTTGGCTACTGCAGCAGCAGTGGCCGTTTTGGCCATGATCGCGCAGCTCAGCGGGCCGGTTGTAGGTAGACCCACCGAAGCCGACGGTGCAGTGGTGGGCGATGAGGCGACATGGTTCCCCTGTAGGTTCCCGGATGGCTAATCTGCTAGTCCCCAACACCCCGTCGATAATTTCCGCACGCCTGGATAGGTGTGATATCACAGCGAGTCCTCAGGAATGAGAGGGAGGGATAAAGCTGTCGGGCGGTACGTGGCTCGGTTAGAGCATGTCGGAACGTTTACGTAGGGACTCGGGGCGGTCTCAAGCGAGTGCCAGACGTAGCAAATTCGGTGGATTGTTCGCTGTCAACATCCTGGACTGCTTCGCGCGGCGCGATTTTCCGGGAGGAAACTTTGTGACCTTCCAACGAGGTGCAGATGGGGGCGGTGTGAACTGACGTCGCACGGCAGGGACGTCCCATCGGCCGAAAAGCTGATGGTGCCTTCCGGTAGGGTGTGGAGAGTAACTACTTTTACAGCGCTGGTAAGTACGGCCGACTTCGGGGAACGCGGCCGGTGCGGTCGGACCGTCAGCGGGCGGTGACGGTCAGCCAGTCGGCGAAGCGCCGCCACAACTGCGTACGGGTGTCGGCGAAGTTGTGCATGTGCGCCATGTCGGGAACTACGACGACCGTGACTTCGGGCGCGCGAGGGTAGGCCGCGGGCTCGCTGCGAGGATGGACTGAGACGTCGTACTCGCCGAACGCGAGGAAGACCGGGACGTCGATCAGGTCAGCGAACGGCGCGGTGAGGCCCGGGACCATGCCGTCGGCGGCGATGGCTCGCGAGATGAGTGTGTGGCAGGCGTCCTCGTCGTAGGTCCATAGGTCGTCGGGGACGTCGGGGACGTGGAAGACACCGCGGAAGTTTTCACGTGGGGCGCCGTGGTACATCGGCAGTGCGGAGACGTCAGGCGTGGCCGGGGCGTGGCGGGCCGCGGCTGGCGCATCGCGGAGGCCAGCGATTTCCTTGTGTTCGGGGATGTTGGTGATGACCCGCGGGGAGGCGCCGAAGATCCCCAGAGCCGGGTAGTCTCCGTACTTGCCCTGCTGAATGATGCTGATGAGGCCGCCGAGCGACTGGCCGATGCCGACATACGTGGCGTCCGGCACTGCCGGTAGCGACTCGGTGAGTTCACCTCGCTCCGCGAGCGCCCGCACCTGTTCGTAAACCGCGTGGGAGGCGTCGGCCGCTACTTCCAGAGTCATGAAGTCGCCGTCGTCCGGCCGGGTTGAGTCGCCGCCACCGAGGTAGTCGCAGGCGACGAAGACGACACCGTGGGCGGCCAGCGAGGCTGCCTGGCTGTAACCAGCCCGCCCGGGCGGCTGGAGGTCCCAGTAGCGCCGGTGGTAGGTGCCGCCGGTGACGGCCAGTACGATCACCGGCCGCTCGGCCAGGGCGTGGCGGTCCGCCACCACCGTGGCAGTGATATATATCGGCTCGGCCGTGGGTCGGTCTGTCGGCATCGCCGCCGTCACGTCGACGGCGATGCTGTGGCGGGTGATGCTCAACGCGGGTTCTCCGTCTGTCGGGCGCCTCGGTACGTTCCGCCCGCCACAGGGGGGACGGTCACCTGCGCCGGGCCGACGAAGGGCTATCCGGAACTGAATGTGAACGTTCGCGGTGGGCGGACCGATGCGGCTCGGTTCGAGCGGGACTGTACTTCGGGTTGCGTGCAGCGCTTCGCGCCGGTAGCCGGCGGGGACCGGCCCGAAGCGAGGCGGATGGCCAACCCCCCGATTGGGCCACGAGGGGCCAGCGGTTCGCGGGGCCGCGAGCGCGGCCGCGCAGGTCAGGACGGGTCGTGGTCCGTGGAGAACGCGACGTCCTTCCAACGATCCTGCTCGGCCGCCACGGAACTGAGCTTCTCCGAAACACGGGCGTAGCAGTCCGGGCCGAGCTGCAGACGGAGTGGGGCGTCCGCCTTCCCGCCGATCCGCACGATGGCCGCCGCCGCCTTCGCGGGGTCGCCGGGCTGGTCGTGGTTGACGGTTTCAGCGGTCCGGCGCATGGCACCGGCCGAGTCCGTGTAGTCGTCGATGACGCGAGTCTCGGTGTGCAGGCTCGTACCGTCGAGGAAGTCGGTACGGAAGTATCCGGGTTCCACGATGGTGGTGGAGATACCGAGGGGGCCGACCTCGCGCGCCAGGGCCTCGCTGAAGCCCTCAACCGCGAACTTGGTGGAGTTGTAGACGCCCCAGCCCGCGCTGCCGACGAACCCGCCGACCGACGAAATGTTGATGACATGCCCCGACCGCTGGGCACGCAGAACGGGCAGGGCGGCGCGCAGCACGTTCAGGGTGCCGAAGACGTTGGTGTCGAAGGCCGCGCGGGCGGTCTCGTCCGAGACCTCCTCGACCGCACCTAGGATTCCGCGCCCGGCGTTGTTGACCACCACGTCGATACGGCCGAAGCGGGTGACGGCTTCCTCGATCACGGTGGTGGCCCGGGCGCCGTCGGTGACGTCCAGGGAAGCCGTCCACAGGGACGAGCCGGCGTCCGGGAAGCGCGCCTCGACTGCGGCGGCGTCGCGCGCTGTCGCGGCGACCTGGTGTCCTGCTGCCAGAGCGGCGGCGACGATCTCCGCGCCGAGGCCGCGAGAGGCTCCTGTGACTAGCCAAACGCTCACGGAACTCCTTTCTGTTCAGGTGTGTCCGGGCCGGTTGACTCGGGGGTTTGGTCAACCGGCCCGGCATCCGGCACTCGGTTCATCCCGGGATCGCGCAATGGCTCTGCGCGAACCGGTCGGGTGCCGGAGGCTACTTGGCTGCGCGGTGCGCGTGCCGCGATTCGGGGCCGACGGGAACGCCGCTTGCGCCGTCTGCCTGCGAGCGGGACCGCAGGGGCTCCCCACTGGCGCGCACGATGGCGAGCAGACCGATGCCGACCATCCACAGGTTGAACGGGTAGCCCGCCAAGCGTTCCAGACCGCCTACGCCGAGCCCCGGGATCGGGCTGTGCCCAGCGCGCTGGGACATGGTGAAGAGGGTGCCGCCGACGAGGCCGACGACGCTGGTGAGGATGCCCAGCCAGTGCACCACGGGGTGACTGCGGCGCACCGAGAGGCTCAGCAGCAGGACCGCGACGCTGCCGATCACGAGGTTGGTGGCGCCGAGGGTGTGCAGCGAGAGGTTCTTGTTTTCGGGGGCAAGGCCCACCACGATCTTCAGCAGGCCGGCGAGCAGCAGCAGGAATTCACCGACCCGGGCAGGCTTGGTGTGCGGCCACAGGCGCCACAGCAGCAGTGCGCCGATAATGAGTAGAACACCGGACACCATGAATGACGCGTTCATCATGCCATGCTTGGGCGAGCAGACTCGGGAGACATGCCCCGCGAGCGAGAAGTCACCGCAGGCGGTGTTCCCCAGGTCGCTGATATAATTGCGATTCCAGCTGTAAGAGGGGTCCTTCCAGGCAGCCGAAACAAGGATCTGCGCTGCGAAATACTGGAGAGTCGTGAAAATGAAGACGAGCCCTCCCCAGATCCAGAAATAATGCTTACGGCTGACTGTACTCATTACATTTCCTTCCGCTGTGCCAGTCGGCTCCAACGTACGTCCGGCACAGGGCGCCGACCACTCGGGAATGCAGGAAAGGGGGTAACAATCCGGCCTGCGGGTCACGGTTACATCACGGCTTGTGTGTGTGAGATGGGTGCCGTTGTGAGCAGAGGGCGGGCGCAGGCCGCCCCCGTCCGGGGGAATGTCAGGGGCGGCCCGTCAGTGGTGGCGAGGCCCGTGGGGCCTGCCGCTTATTCCCAGCCGACGACCTTGAAATCCTTGTTCACGAAGACGTGGTGCGGCCAGTTGATGCTGATGTTGTGCACCTCGTACTCGCCGTCGTCGAGCTTGACGACGCGGTCGGCGATACCACCGGGCACGACGGCCTGCGCGGCCTTGGTGGCCTTGTCGGCGGTCGAGCCGCTGACGATCGTGCCCTCACCCTCGGTGTAGTCGGGAATCTTGCCTACCGACTTCGTGGGGGAGGGCGAGCCCTGCTGGAACGCGATCACTCCCGCCGCCTCCGCGGCTGCTGCTCCGCCGTCGCCGTGCGGCTGGACGATGACCTTGGACGCCGTGATGTCGGCACTGTCAACCAGCCCCAAGACGAGGACGCTCGCCCCGTCCTTCAACTCCTTGGCCGATGTGCGGTGACTGTTTTTGGTGAATGTCGTGGAGGCGGTGTCGCTCACCGTGACAGTGACGCCGGTGGCCGTCTTCAAGGTGAATCCTGACGACGACACGGACTGGACAATGCCCGTCGCTCCGCCGTCGGAGGGATCGCTTCGCTGGCCACCGTCCGTGGGACGGGCCGACGGGGACACGGACGGATCCGCCGACGGCGTGGAGGCCAAAGAGGTACCCACCGTTGCAAAGCCGGCCAGGGCACAGGTAAGTACCGCACCGGCAATCAGGGCGGTCTTCTTGTTCATCAGTTGCAGTCCGCCTTTTCGGTGTGTGCGGCGGGTGGTGGCGCTTGCGTCGCCGTCGCCGGACGGGCTTGCCGGGTTAGTCGCATTCATGAGTTGGCTCCTCGGTCGGTTTGATACCAGGGGAATCATTCCTTCCGAAAATGTGAGACGAATTGAAATTACTTAAGAGTTCCCTGTGTTCAGGAAATGCTTGATGCAAGGTAACGCGAATAGCCGATCGGCGGTAACTGAACCGCTGTGATCGGCTTTTCATAGATTATGGAGTGAATCAGGCACTGTACGGATAGGCCTGTATACGACAACGCCGTTGCAGTCGAGGCGGCCTCGCGGGTGGGGGCGGTATTACGGAAGACTGCCCCGAGGGCTGGTTGCCTGGCCGCTCAAGGTGACATTTGTCCTGAGCCATGTGGTCAGTGCCTCGGTGAGCCCGGTCCCTGAAACGGGACTGTCGCCAGCGGCCTTGCGGGCCTCGACGATCTGCTCGACGGTCAGTCGGTGGTAGTTACGAACCATGGCGGCCGCGTGCTGTGGGTCCCGGGAGGCGATGGCGGCGACGATCCGCATGCGCTCAGTGTGCAGCGAGTTCACAACCTGTACAAAGTCGCGGTTGTCGCTTTCGGCAAGCTTCACCGCGAGCTCGATCTGCATCTCGGTGATGAACCGGCACAGTGCGGCAAGCAGGGGGTTGTGCGAGATTGTGGCGAGCGTGTTGAAGAACTCACGCAGGGCTGTGGCGGTCGGGGCCACGCCCTCGCTGGCAGGGATTGCGTGTGACGCCTCCCGGAGTCGGGTGACCTCCTGGTCGCTCGCTTGAGTGGCGGCGAGTTCGGCTGCGTAAGCGTTGAGGGCGCCGAGCAGACCGAAGACTTCACTTCCGCTGACCTTCTCCACCTGGACCAGCGAGGCGATGGACACTGCGAGAAGGGTGTCGCCCTGGGCAGTAATCACCGCCCGGCTGCCGTTGCGTGTGTTGACCAAGCCCATCGCGGTCAGGACGCGGATCGCCTCACGGATGGTGGGTCCGCTGACGTCGTAGTAGGCGGCGAGTTCGCGCTCGGACGGCAGTCGTGAGCCGTCGGGCAGCGTGCCGTCGAGAATCTGTCCGCGCAGGTCCTCAACGATTTGGTCGGCGACTCGCCCGCGGAAGATCCGTGCGGGTGTCTCAGGCATGGACATATCACTCCCCGACGGGATCGGGCATTGGTTCCCCTATCTACTTGGTAGGTTGAAGAACCATAGCATCCCAGCGGCGGACATCGTTCGGCCGCGGGCTGTATTCGCACATCGGGCTCACCGAAGCGCATTCGTATCCGGACAGGCGGTCGATACGGCAGGCAAGTGGACGCGTTGGCGGGGGCGTCAGCGATCCCTTCGCCGGGCGTGGACGATCTGCCCGTTCTCCGCGTAGCAGCCAGATGGTCTCTGTCGGGACGGGGGCCGGCTTCAGAGTGAGGTAGTCGCATCTCAACTGATCATGGAACGCG
Source organism: Streptomyces sp. NPDC088794 (assembly GCF_044750545.1). Taxonomy (NCBI): domain Bacteria; kingdom Bacillati; phylum Actinomycetota; class Actinomycetes; order Kitasatosporales; family Streptomycetaceae; genus Streptomyces; species Streptomyces sp. NPDC088794. The sequence continues at coordinate 126,327 of NZ_JBIVKB010000021.1, forward strand.
CGGTTCGAACAGACGTCTTGGTGTGGCGATGGTCCCCGTCTGCGCGCATCCGTAGGCTGTAGTCGACAGCCAGGGAACTGGCAGGCAGCGCGTTTGCCAACGCATCGTCAGCCCGAACGACCTGTCACGCGCACCTTGGTCAAAGTGCAGGATCAGACGATGGCCGCCCCCGTGTCCGGCGAACCCCCCATGTGTGCGGCGGCACAGGCTTGAAGATTTCCACAGTCGTCACACCCAACGGTGGCCGGACTTGCCCGTTGCCTGCCTGGACGGTCCCGCCCGGGAGATCCGCCTGCTCGTCGACCATCGCGATGACCTGATTGCCGAGCGAACCAGGGTCATCAAGCGACTGCGCTGGCACCTGCGCGAGATCGACCCCAGTCTGGACCCGCCAGCCCGTTGTCTCATCCGCACCAAGCAGCTCCAGGCGCTCGCCAAGGAGCTGGCCGTTCGGGACGGAACCGTGGCCTGCCTGGCCCGGTGCCTGCTGGAGCAGTGCTCTCGGCTCACCGCCGAGAATCCGCTCTTTCGAAGCGGAAATCAGCGTCTTGGTGACCGACTCAGCGCCCAGCCTGCTGGCCATCCCCGGCTGCGGCATTCTCAATGCGGCGAAGATCCTCGTAGAGACGGCCGACATCCGTCGATTCGGGGCCAAGAGCGCCTACACCCGCTACAACGGCACCGTGCCGCTCCCCGTATGGTCGGGCAACCGCGCACGCATCGACTCTGCCGGACCGGCAATCGCCAACTCAACGCAGCCCTGCACCGGATGGCCATCACGCAGGCGCACTACCACCCAGATGCCGCATCTGTCACCCAAACCTGCATCAGACCCGTCCGTGGCCAACTCGCTGTGAAGTTTTGGGTGTTGTTCCCACATCTGGACAAGAGGCAGCGGCGGCTGCTGATGGGGGCCGAGGCCAGGATCCTGGGGCGCGGCGACATTCGGGCGGACGCGCGCGGCGGCGCGGCTCGAACCCGTGCCCGACGGCTGGCTACCCTTTCGTACGGGTGCAGTACGGGTCGCGAGTGCGGTTCGTCAGCACATGCGGCTGATCCTCAGCACGGTGGCCAGGAGGACCGGGTCGCGGCCGCGGGGTACGACCACGCACTGGCCCATCGTGGTGCCCGTTTTCGAACTGGCGGTTGAGTCCTCGGTCTGGCGTTCGACCCCTGGGACGCCCTTATGACCCTTGAGAGTGACGGCTGCATATTCGCCAGATGATCTGACATGTTCAGGGCACGGTAGGAAACTCGACGACTGAGCCATCGGAGACCGTGATGACGCATCCCTCCGAAGAAGATCTCTGGCCCCTTGGCGACGACAGCGGCCTGCGGGCGGTTGGGCAGGCCAGAAATGTGACCCGTGGGTTCCTGGCCCTGGCCGCGCCGGAGGGCGAGGACGCGGTGGATACCGTGCTGCTGGTGATGTCGGAGCTGTTCACCAACGCGGTGCGGCATGCCGGCGGGGCGACCGGGTTCAGGCTGGAGGCCGGACCGGGAACGGTGACCGTAGCGGTCCACGATGCCAGCACCGTTTCTCCGCGCTCCCTGCCTCCGGATCTCACCAGGCAGGGCGGCTTCGGCTGGCTTCTGGTGCAGGAGCTGACGGTGGACGTGCGGGTCGAGGTCCGTGCGGCGGGCAAGACGGTGGCGGCTGTCGTGCCGTGCCCCACCGCCGTCACATCGCACAGCTGAACAGGTGTTGCTGATTCCTCGATCGGTCGTTAGCCAGGCCGTGGAGGATCGTGATGACGACCTTGTGCCCTTCGCGGCTCTGCTGGGGGGGGGCTACTGGCTGGAACCGGCGTTCGATGATCAGCGCGATGCGGTGGGGTGCGAACACGTCACCGATCTGCTTCGGAGCTGCCGGGCCGCCATAGTCGTCTTCGCCGCAGTCACTGTGGCTGCGGCAATGGTCGCAGTCATGGTGTAGGCCGTGTGCGAGCCGCCACTACTGGTCGGGCTTCTGGCCCACTTTCTCACGCCCAGCAGACTCTCCGCCGGGGAACCGGGCCCCTCATACTGCTTGCCAACCCGCCCTCAAGCTGCCCTGTTCGAAGACTGACCTGCGATGAATCCGAGCCGGACACCTCACATCAGAGCGAGAGGGCGACTGACCGAGGAGCCACCACGTCGGCGAACGGGGTCCACACATCGGGCGTCGTCAGCGGAGTGGTGTCGGCGCCGTCGGCCAGCGCAGCTTCGAGGACCTCGGTGAAGTCTCCGCTGGCGATGGTCTCCACGGGACACTCCGGGCATTCCCCGGTCATGGCATGCCCGTTCGCGGAAGTAGACACGGCGCGGGTGTGCGCGAACACCTCCGTCGGCGCGGACCGCGTACCAGCTCCCCGGCTGTTCCTCGTGTGGGGGCGCTGCAGCGACGCCCGGGTATCTCGGTAGATGGATGTGGTCGTCGTGGACGCGGATCACGAAGATCTGGTCCAGGCTGTCGCAGCTGTCCGGCTCGGGCGCCTCCTGCTCACCCCATGCGATGGCCTGCTCGCGGCTGCCGGGACCCCGCAGGTACTCCGCCGGAAAAGTTGGGGGCTTCGGTGATCAGCGTCTTTTACGCGTCCGGCCGGTGGCAGCAAGACGTCTTCTCGGGGACACCACCTGAACCTGGAGACGCCCACGACAATACAACGACGGACGAGACCATGTTGGCCAGGTTCCATCGAGAGGCCCGCATCGGGATGCAGATGCGGCATCCCAACATCACCCACACGATTCAGTTCGTCGAATCTCCGGAACACGCGCTGATCATGGAGTTGATTGAGGGACGTCAACTTGCCGATTATCTCAATGAGGTGGGTGTGTTGTCTCCTGCGGAGACCGCCCACATCGGAAAGGATCTGGGCGAGGCTTTGCGGTACATGGATTCCGTGGGCTTGTACCGGATCGACATCAAGCCGTCGAATGTCGTCCTTCACCCGACTCGCGGTGCTGTGATCGTCGACCTTGGCCTAGCCCGAGCTCTGGAAGAAAGCGGCAGGGAGTTGACACAGATCGGCGTGTTGATCGGAACGCCGAGCTACATGGCGCCAGAGCAGGTAATTGACGGTGGGGGAGACATCAGGGCCGACCTGTTCGCACTGGGCATGGTGCTCTACCGGTGCCTTGTCGGCCGATCGCCTTACGAGAGCTCCAGTGCCGTTGCCAGTCTCCACAGGCTCATCACTGAGGACATCTCGGTGGACGGCCCGGCGGGGTCGCCCGCCCTGCGAAACGTGCTGAGCAGGTGCCTGACTCGTGATCCCGAACTTCGCTATCAGAAGCCGCAGGACTTCCTCGTGGAACTTGAGGCAACACCTGAGTTCTGGGAGGAACCACGATTGATGCCAGACGCAGGATGACTCGAAGCGACTACGGTCGCCGGTCGGCTGGTCGTGTCGCACCCGCGTAGTCGTCTCCCCGATACCGATAGGGCTCGATCCGGATCGGCTTGCCAGGGCGGGGCGCATCGATCATTTGTCCGTCTCCGACGTACAGGCCGACGTGATGAATGCCGCCGTTCGGCCTGCCGTAGAACACGAGGTCTCCAGCTCTGAGGAGCTGCCCGGAAGGTACCTGCGGGCCCGCGTCGAACTGTTCCTGGGCGGTTCGGGGCAGGGAGATGCCCGCGGCAGCGTAGGCCGCCTTGGTCAGTCCGGAGCAGTCGAAACCGGTGTCGCCGGTGCCGGGACCGTTGCCGCCCCATTCGTAGGGCAGGCCGAGCTGCCCCTCTGCGTAGTTGATCGCTTCCCGGGCGGCTGAGCTCGGTGCGGTGTTCGCGCCGAATCCCTCGCTGCTTTCGTATGTCTGGGCCTGGGCGAGGACATCGGCGACGTACCAGTCGGCGTGGTTGTAGGCCTTGATGGCGCCGGGTAGGTCCTTGCCGTCTCGGGCGCCGGCGTCGCACAGGTACGCGGCAGCCGCGTAGACGGCGTCGTGCGGATCGTAGGGAGAGGGCGGGTTGGCCCCGCCCTCGGGCGGTGGGTGTTTGGCGACGACGCTTCGGAAGGTGGAGAGAAGGAACTGCATTGGGCCACGGGCACCGGCGTCGTTGGTGCCGTTGCGTACACCGGGGAGTGGGGAACGTCCGTGGTCCGATTCAACTTTGCCGATGGCCGCCAGGACGGACCACTCCAGCCCGGGGCAGGTGGCGGCGGCGTTCATGTACAGCCCGAGGTAGTCACCTGGGATGTCCGTGATCGCGGCGGAGCTGGGTTGGGTGCTACTGCTTCCGAAGGCCGACAACATGCCTCCCGCGCCGGCCGCGGCCAGAACGAATAGCAGGATCACGGCTCCTAGGACCGCGGAGGCGACCTTCGCCATGTTGGATCACCGGCCGGGGCGGCGGGGCGTGGGCCTGGGCGCCAATGGATGTGGCGCTGTGAGGTCGTGGGAGGGATCTCCGCCCACGGTGGTCGAGGGTGAAGAGGCAGAGCTCAATGGTGTCAACTGCGGCCAGAAATTGCCGAGTTCAGCGAGTCGGAGACGCCGCGGGGCGGGCTGTTGGGAGTCCAGAGGCTGCCAGCGGGCGGCGGAGGGGTCATGCTGTTGGCCGTCGTGGAAGTCGGCACTGGAAGTAGCCACCGGGACCAGCGAGGGATCGTCGAGTGTGCCGAGAGCCGCGACCAGGGCGCGACGGATGCGGGCTTCCCGACGGACGGTGGGCACCCAGATCAGGAGCGGTGTGGTGATGCCGGTGGTGGCGGCGAGTTTTGCGTAGCCGGGCAGTTTCGCGCCGACGCGGTCGGGGCGTTCTGTGCCGAAGTCGAACTCCAGGAACCACTCGAACGCGGTGTGCTGTTCGTGCCAACGACCGTAGCCGTCGGGACGCACGATGTCGCCGAAGTGTGTGCCGCAGCGGGCCTCGGACCACCACGTCGTGAGTTGCCCCGAGGCCTTGGGGGTGCGGGAAGAGGCGATGAGAGCAGTGAAGAAGGCGTTGGTTTCGACGGTGTGGGCCAACCGCAGGGAGTGGGCGATACCGATGGAACGTTCGTGGCGGAAGTTGAGGGTACGGGGATCCAGACCGTCTTCGCGGGCCAGGACAGTGGCGCCGGCGACGTCGAGGACGTAGTGCATGGGCGCCGTGCCGGAGGTGATGAACGGCTGGAACCGGTCGACCAGACGCCACTTGTACAGCTGGAGGAGGCGGCTGTTGGCGGCGCGGGCGGAGGGGAACGCAATCTCGGTGATCTGGTGGGTGGTGAGCACCTTGTGCTCGTAGAGCATGCGAGCGAGCCAGCGGTCGCGGTCTGTGAGGTGCTGGGCGAGCTGGGCTATGAACTCGCCGGTGGTGGCCGGGCGTTGGCCAGGACGCTCGGGCCGGTGCCCGCGTAGGGCCCGTTGCGGAGTGGGATTGGTGATCACGAGTTGAGCTCCTTCGGGAATCAGGAGGTGCGGCGCGGGTCGGTGACCGGCTGTCCGCTGGACTTCTTGCGTGTGGAGACCGGCTGGGGCACGGCATTGCGGCGGGCGGCCGCGCGGATCTGCTTTGCCCGGCCAGGTATCGGCGGGGGAAGCTGTTCAGTGACCGCAGTGAAGGAGGGCGCTTCGGCACCGCTGACAACGGGGCGTACTGCGGCGTGGAAGGCATCGAGGTTGGACAGATCGTGAGCGTTCAGCCGTGGCTCGGTGTGCCGGGCGAGGTGGCGGGCGTCCTCGGGGGAGGCGTTGAAGAAGATCTTGGTGCGGGCGTTGGTGCTGATGCCCTCCTCCAGTTCCTTGGGCAGCTGCCGCAAGTACTGGTGAGCGAGCGTCATCGAGAGCCGATAGCCGCGGGCCTCGGCGAGCATGTCCTCAAGCGGATACGGCAGATTGAGGAAGTTGTGTGCCTCGTCCAGGTAGAGCCCGGCGTCCTGCCGCTTCCCCTGGGGGATGCGGGCTCGGCGGGTGGCGGCCTGCCAGGTGCGGGCGACGACGATGGAGCCCATCAGGTGTGCGGTCTCGGTGCCCAGTGCGTCCTTGGCGATGCGCACCAGGCAGATTCCGCCGTCGAGCACCTGGTCCATGTCGACGGTGGAGGGCCCGCCGGCGAGTGCGTCGCGGACGAAGGGGCGCAGCAGGAATCCGCGCAGCTTGTTCATCAACGGGGCGGTGACCTGGGCGCGGGCTAGGCCGGATAGATCGTCGTACCAGGACCAGAAGCCACGAAGGACGGGGTCGCGGACCTGGTCGACAGCGCGTTGCCGGAAGGCGGGGGCCGACAGCAGTTTGGGCAGGTCGGTCAGGACGGGAGTGCCGGGCAACTCGCGCAGGGTGAGTAGGCCGGCGCGCAGGATGTCGTCGGTGCGTGGTCCCCAGCTGCTCGCGTAGACCCGGGAGAAGATGCTCACCAGGTTGTCGACGGTCCGCGCTGCGTCGGCGCCTTCGAGCGGGTTGAGGATGGGAGGCCGGCTCCGGCTGTCGGCGTCGAAGAGCACCACCTTGTTGCCGAGTTCCTCCGGCAGGCGCATCAAGACGTCGGTGATCAGGTCGCCCTTGGGGTCGACGACGATCAGGCCGCGTCCCGCGTCGGCATCAGCCAGGATCATGCGGGCCATGAGTTCGGATTTGCCTGATCCGGTGGCGCCGAGGATGTGCAGGTGATGGCGGGTGTCCGGCACTCGTACGCCGACCGGGCGGGTGTGTCCGGAGTCGGTGAGGCCAATTGGGCGGACTGCCAGGCCAGTTGTAGCCACCCCGGGTGGCGGTGGCACGGCACGGGCACCAGCGCGTTGCAGGGCGGGGATGGCCTCGTCCCACGGCAGATGGGCGACGGCTGCCATCTCCGGGATGGACAGTAAGTCACCGCCGCCGAGGCGCCGTTGGGCGAGATACCGCAGTGGGCGGCGGAGCCGGGCGCGACGGTAGTAGTTGTGCTCGGTGAACGTGGCGAACGCTGAGGCGATCGCGTGACACCGGCCACGCATCCGGCCTCGTAAGGCAGCACGCTGCTCGGCGCCCAGGCTTTCAGCAACAACCGCAGTGACGACGTAGCGCACCCGGGTCTCATAGGAGGCGCCGCGCTGCTTGGCCACGATCACCTTGTCCTCGGCAGAGGTTTCCAGCATGGTCTGCCGGTCGACCACCGGGGCGGCACGACGGTGGCGCGAGCGCGGGTGCTGGCCGGGGGTGAGCAGGTCCAGCAGGAGGCCGACAGGACGAGTGGAGCGACCGGCGCGTGCATGCCGAGCTGCTCGGCGAGCTCTGATCACGCGGTGTCCGGTCACCGGGCGAGCCAGGATTTGGACGACGGCCTGCTCGTGCGGGCCGAGGCCGACGGGGGCGCCGAGCAGAGCGCGGATCGGGTCGGCCGGGAAGTTGGTGCGGATGGGCAGGGCTTCGGTCCGGGCCAAGCGCATCTCGCCCCCGGCCACTTCGACCTCCTGGCCGGGGGCCGAAACGACTAGCGGTGGTGCGGGAGTGGTACGGGTGCGGGCTCCCGGCCAGGCGGCCTCAATGGCTCGCTCCACCATCCCGGGCGGGATTACGCCGGGCACCCACAGCTGAATGCGGATGGTCTCGCGGTCGAAGACGTACTCCCAGGCCAGGTGCGGCTGGCCGGTCAGGCGGCGACCAGGCCGGCCGCAGCAGCCCCAGCAGATTCGCCCACAGTGCTTCGGCGCCAGCCGGGTCGGCGGTGGGCGGCGGCAGCACTGTGACGATCCGGGCGTCCGAGTTGAGCATCCGGCGGCAGCACCGGTGCCACCACCAGCGCGCCGCGCCCACGCCGACCGCGGCGAACACCAGTACAGGGCTCGCCACGGGCCACCAGAGGATGACCCATCGCGTGATGTGACCCAGTGCCGCGTGCAAGGTGCCGCTGGGATCGCGCAGATAGTTCCCCAGTGGTGAATCGGAGTCCGTTGGACCTGCGAGGCGTGATGCAGCCAGCAGGAGGTGGCGGGTGAGCATGTCAGGGGTCTCCACGTGAGGTGACGACGTAGCAGGTCAGGCGGCAGGGTCCCGGTGCGGTGCAGGGGCCAGATCGCTGGACGGAGCCGATGCCGGCGTCATTGGTCCGGGGACGCCGTGTGCGAGTCGTAGATCGCCGAGTTGAGGGCGGCGCGTTCGGCGTTCGGCGTCGACTTCGGCCTGCCAGGCGCGGAACGTGCGGCCCTTGAGCCGCTTCAGGAAGTGCGGAATGCGGTTGGCGGGGATTCCCACCAGACGCGGTCCGAGGAGGGCCAACAGGTCGCTGGCTTCTTGCGAGTTCCATCCGGCGGCGGCGATGGATTCTTCGTTGGGGAAGACATCAGCCACGCGGTCGCAGTCGATGTCGAGCGCGGCGTCCTGGGTGCCGCCGAAGCTGTAGACCCAAAGGAAGTTGGTCGGCGGGTTCGGTTCCACCAAGGCGCGGAACCTGCCGATCTCTTTGGTATACGCGTAGAAGTTCGTTGCGGACCGCGCGCGGATGACGTGGAGCCAGGCGAGCAGGTAGTCGTCGGAGAAGAAGTCTCCGCTGTCGTGGATCCTGACCCAGGCACCGAGGAACTTGCGCGCTCCGAGCTCCGCGATCAGGGACTGTCGCCAGCCGGACAGGTCGTCGAGCACGAACTGCAGATTGGACTGGTGCTTGGCTTTCACGGCTGGCCATGTGTAGGTGCCGTGGCGCGCGTAGCAGACGTGGCGGCAAATACCCGCGGAAGGACAGGTGTTGTAGCTACGGCCATCGGGAAGTCGGCCCGCCCACGCGGGTAGGGACCAGTTCCACACACCGATCGCGCGCATCTCCCGGTTCTGGGCCAGCAGCCGCGAGGGACGAGGATATGAGTGGGGCGGAGTGGAGTCGGGAGGCGACATGGGGACTCCCCTCGGGAAGAGGAATGTGATGTAGGGCGACGCCGGGCAGAGGGTGTTGAGAGCGGGCCAGGCTCGTCGCGGTCGAGGAGCGGGTCAGGTGCCCAGATCGACCTGGCCGCCGGATTCGGCCTCGAATGCCTCCGGATCCGGATCTGCGGATTCCAGGTCCAGGTAGGACTCGTCGCCCGGGGCGGAGGCGCTGGCCTCGGCGTAGGCGACGAGCTCGGCTGGGTCCGTGGTCACCAGGTAGTGCTCGGTGGGCGAGGCCACGGACGCGAAGGCGACCCGCTGAGTTCCGGCCGATAACAGTCCCTGGCCTCGGTCGGCCGTGAGCAGGAACTGCCGCTCGCCCTCGGACAGATCGAAGGTCTGAGTGATCTCGTCGATGGCCTGCGGGGCCTGGCGGAGCAGGATCTGGGTGGCGGCGTTGGCCACTACTGCCTTGCCCAGGTCGGAGCCGAGCACGTCAGCGCTGTCCTGGGTGGCCACGGTCAGCCCGGCCCAGTGTTTGCGGGACGCCTTGGCCATGCGAAACAGGAACTGTGCGCCGGCTGGTTCCTTCATGAGCAGCCACGCCTCGTCGACGGTTACCAGTCGCGGGCGGCGCAGCGCCGGGTTGGACACTCGGCGCCAGACCGTATCCAGCGTCAACAGGGTTCCGATGGGCTTGAGTTCGTCCGGCAGGTCGCGCAAGGAGAACACCACGAGGTGGCCATCTGGCTGGGTGGTGGTCGGGCCGGCGAACAGGCCTGAGAAGGCACCCTGGGTGAAGGGGTGCAGCCGTGCTGCCAAGTCCGTGGCGGTCTGGTTCTTCGTATGGTGCAGGACGTCGGTGAGGTCGGACAGCAGCGGGGCCTGACGGGTCCAGGTCCGCGCGTCTGCGGTGATGCCGGCCCGCTGGTACGTCGCGGCGATCGCTTTGTCGATTACTGCCCGCTCGGTCGGAGCGAGAGCGGAGCCGAGCAGTACGGACAGGACGGTGTGCAGGAACAGTGCGCGCCGAACAAGGGTGTCTTTGGGGGCGGTACGGCGTCCGTCGGGCCGTGTGTGGATGGGCAGGTCGAAGGGGTTGAGTCGGACGTCCTGGGCGCCGAGGTGGATGTAGGTGCCTCCGACTGCTGAGGCGAGGCGGGCGTATTCGCCCTCGGGGTCGATGACGTAGTTCTCGATTCCCCGGTAGAGCGAGCGCAGCAGTTCCAGTTTGACCAGGTAGGACTTGCCGGCGCCGGAACGGCCCAGGACGACGGAGTTGTGGTTGTCCAGGGCGAAGCGGTCCCAGTGCACCAGCCCTTGGCTGCCGATGTTGTAGCCGTAGAGCACGCCGGAGGGGGCGGCGACCGAGGTGGGGTCCGGCGGGGGCAGGTCGGGGCTGGTGAAGGGGAATGCTGCGGACAGTGCGGCGGTGTCGAAGGTGCGGCGCATTCGTACCAGGTCCAGTGCCATGGGCAGGCAGGTGACCCAGCCCTGGAGGCTGCGGTAGGTGGTGGGTTTGGCGTCCATCAGCAGACTTGCGGCCAGTGCACGTACGGCCGCGACGTCGTTGGCCAGGTCCTCGTGGCTGACGGCGTGGACGGTGAGGTATAGGCCGAGTCGGTAGAGCTTGCCCTCGCCGCGGGCGACGCGGGCGGACAGGTCGTAGGCGTCCTCGGTGGCGGCCTCGACCTGCGGGTCGATGAGCCGCCCGTGGTCCTGGGTGTAACGGCGACCTGATTCGAGTTTGGCGAGTTGCCGCTTGAGCTGGTTGGCGGAGGTGACCGGATCGATCGGCTCGATGTGCAGGCTGACGTCCACCCTGCCGGGGTAGGCCATCAGCGGCTGGAGCCAGCCTGGGTGCACCTCACGCGGATAACCGGTGACCGCGAAGGACGCCACCCACTCCGCCCCGACCTGCAGATGCCGGGGCGCGACGGCCAGGGAGTCCGGGGCGAACGCCCCGGCGCGCCCGCGGTCGCGTGCCGGAGAAGCCGGGCGTCCTGCGTGCGTGCGGGAGCGCCTCACAACGCGCCCCTCCCGTCAGGCTCGTCCCAGGAAGGAGGCACAGCGGGCCAGTTCTCCTCGGGCGCGGCCGTGGTGATGACGTCGTCGGCGCCGGCGAGCGCGGAGGACGGCGACAGGAGACTGTCGGGGTTGCACGCGGCGGCCAGTACGGCGGTGGCCTGGCCAGCATCCAGGGGTGTGACCACGATGCCGATCGGGCCCAGGAGCTCGATCGCCTCGCCGAGGCGGCGCACCAAGCGCGCTTCAACAGCGCGCCGCACGGCCTGATCCTGGTGCTCGCTGCCGGACGTCCCCTGCCTGCGGCGGCGTGCGAGCGCGGCCAGCGGCGAACCGCCGCCCAGCACATCGGCGGGAAGACTCGGCCCGAGGGGTTCGCGCAGGACAAGCAGGACCTGACGGCGCAACAGGTCGGTGCGCTGGCCGAGTTGGGCGAGGTAGTCGGCGTGCTCGCGCGCGGCGGCTTCCAACGCGGGGTGCTGCAGCGACGGGGCGTACTGGCGCAACTCGTCGATCTGCGCGGACAGATCCAGGCGCTCGGCGCGGATAAGGACCTGGACGGGAGCGGTGAGCGAGTGCAGGTAGCGGCCGAACGCGGCTACCAGGGAGTCTTGTTCGGTGGGAGTACGCAGGGCGAAGTTGACGGTGCTGCACACCGCCACCGCCGCGACCCCGTCGGTGCCGAGGTCAATCACGCCGGTCTCGCTCACTCCTTCGGCCGGCAATCGCAGCGCAGCCGGGGCGATGTCGCCGGTGGGCTGCTCGGATTCGGTGACCTGGTGAGTAAGCCATGCCGGTGCCGGGGGGATCCCTTCCGGGGCGGCGACTTGGTGGCGCGGCGTCAGGCGCTGGCGCAGGGCGGCGAGCATCAGCCGGTCCAGCGACAACCCGTCCCGCCTGCCCAGCGCTAGGAAGACAGCGGCGGCCCCGACCGGGACGGCGGGAATCAGGAACACCGGCAGCGGTACGAAGACGTGTGTGAAGGACCAACCCGCGTACAGCACGATTCCGGCGACGGCCAGGACCATCAGCTGGCGGGCAGTCAGGTTGGCGAGGACGGTGTCCTCGCGGTCGACGTCAGCGGGGATGCGTATGGGCTGGGTCATGACGGATCACCTCCGCAGCGGGTGTTGCCGGTCGGTCGGGTCGGCGGGGAGCTGAAGACAACAGACGGCGGGACGTTGGTGCGCGGGTGCTGCGTCCGGGCTGTCCGGGACTGGGGCACTGGCGGCTGGAAAGTCGCGGGTGCGGGAGGTCCTGTGGTGCGCCGCGGCGGGGTGGGAGGCTGCGGAGTGGGCTGCTGGAAGAGAGGCCGGGAGGGAACCGGGGGCCTGCCGGTTGGCCTGGCCAGCGGAGTGGGCCGGGTGCCGCCGGGAGCCTGGAATACCGGAGGGCCGGGTGGACGGGCAGGCCGAGTCGGCGGTATGGCCGCAAAGGCTGGGGCGGTGCCTGATGGGGAAGCACCGGGAGCCCGGAATTGAGGCATCGGCGGCGGTCCGGCGGCCGGGCCGGTCGGCTGATTGGGCGCGGGGACCGTGAGGGTCGGCTGTTGGAACAGCGGCAGCCCCGGCGGGCGTTGCGGGAGCCCTGGGGGTCCACCGGGCCCCGCAGACGCGGGGTTGCCACCGCGGCCTTGTCGGCCCGAGTTGCCTGAGGGCGGCCCCGCCCCGGGTAGCCGTGGACGACGGGATGTTCCGCCGGACCCCGTCGAGGACGGTGGGCGGCGCGCTCCACCGTGCGACGCGGTACCCCCACCACCCCCACTGCGCAGCAGGCCGAACGTTTTGTACATCACGTAGGCGCGAACCATGCGGCCGACGAAGGAGCGACCGCCGCTGGAGCGGAGCGAGCCGAGAATCCAGAACGGGATCTTGAAGACGATGTACATCAGCGCCAATGTGATGAGCACGTTGACCAGCCCGTCTCGGGTGGTGACCCCGAACAGCCCGGTCAGCCCGAATCCGCCGGGGGTCAAGAACACTCGGACCCCAGTGATCAGGGCCAGGGACTGGGCTACTTGGACGGCCAGCACCCCGCCGAAGGCCTTCCACCACCACCGCGCAATGCCGTCCGTCTGTGGCAGCGCGTGGCAGATCAGCGCCAGGGGAGCCGCGACGATCAACATCACCGTCAGGGCAACGCGAACCACGAAGGTCAGCAGCAGGGCCACCAGGACGCCAACGACCACGACCCACATCAAGATGCCGAACAGGTTGCCGTCGTAGGCGACGAAACTGCTCAACACGAAGTCGCGCAGTGCGGGGCCGGCAGAGTCCTCGTCAACGCCGCCACCCATGGCCGCGTAGGAGAGAGCGTTGGCCAAGTCGACCGCCTTGCCTGCGAAGAACAGCGACAGGGCGGCGGCGAGAAACCCCAGAGGGATCCGCGGCGCGATGTCCCTGATCGAGTAGCGGGTCTGCACGCTCTCGTGGCTCATCACCACAATCCCGGCGATGGCGACCAGTAGGGCGTAGCAGGCGAGTGCGATCTGCCAGGAGTTCGTCCACAGTTCGCCAACGCGTGGAAGGGACGCCGGACTTGGCGTGGTCAGCAGCGAGTCACTGATCATGTTCAGCAGCGGGTTGAGCGCGAACTTGATCACCGACTTGAAGAAGCCCGTGATCGCGCTGGCGATGCCCTTGGCGATGCCCTTGGCGATCCACCCGGACACGCCTCCAGTTCCGCCACTGGGGACCTGGGCTGGGGGCAAGGTCCCTGCGGTGGGGGTCGGGCTCGCCGCCGTGCTGGGCTGAGGGATGCAATCCGACTCCACGCAGGGCGATGCCGTTTCTGACGGTTGGGATGTGGGCTCGGTGGACGCGGTGGCCGTCGGCGCTGGCCCGGGGCTGGGGCTCGGATCGGCCTGAGCGGAGAACACAGATGCGAGGACTGCCAGGGTCACGGTGGTGAGCACCAGGGCGATTCGCCAGCGGTGCCACCAGCTGCGCGATGCCGTACGCGAAGAGCGCGGTGCCGTCGGGCGTCTGGCCCCGCTCCGACCGAGGGCGGTCGGAACGGAGAACCGGGCTGCCAGGGGCGCGGGAGCCAGGGCGGTCATCAGGCCCCCACGATCCCCTTGAGGATCTGGACAACGAGAGGCGCGAGCGCAGCCAACCCGTAGCCCCAACCGGCACTCTTGAAGGAGGTCTTGGCCTTCTCGACCTCACCGGGATCGCCGCCAGCCATGACATAGCGCACTCCGCCGAGGGACAGAAACACGGTGGCGAGACCGGCCAGAATGCCCATGATCCAGTTACGGATGTTGTCCAGGACGGCGTTGACCGACTTTGCCAGCGCCAGGACCTGTCCGGACTCGGCCGCTTGCGCTGAAGACGCGCCCAGGAGACACACCAGTAGCAGGGCCGCTCCGGTGAGCAGTAGCCAGCAGCTCAGAATGCGGGCCAGTCGGCTCACGACGAAGGTGTGGTGCAACCGTGCACGGACGCGGGCGGCGGTTCGCTCGCAGCGGTGGGGGAGGTATGGCCGGTGCATCAGGGCACCTCCGGAGTCGGCAGGGTTGTCGCGGCGGGCGGGCAACTCCCGCGCTTCAAAAGGCCGGATTCTGCGGCCTTTTTGGCCACGCCGATCGCGGATTGTCCAGTCCGTCCCTGCAATCGGCTCCATTCGGTTCCGGTTGCCGAAGTCGATGAATTGGTGAGCGCCAGAACGGCGTTGCGGCGGGCAGGGAGCACCGGAGCGGAGGGCAAGCCGCCCATCGCGGAGATGGACACAGGATCATCGAGGTCTGTGTCCCGGGCCTCGTTGTGGAGAAAGGCAATGAGGCGAGCCTCGGCGCGGCGGCGGACCTTGTAGGCCGCGTTGGGTGTGGTCTGATGTTGGGAGGCCCAGTCGGCGATGGCGATTTCGTCGAGTCGGGTAGCGCCTATCAAGTCCGCTTCGGTCTGTGTCAGGACCAACTCTCGGATCGCACGGGCCAGTACTAGATCCGGGTGTCCCCAGGGCGGTCGTGGAGTTGTTGACCGGAACCCCGGAGCGACCGGTGTGGGGGCGTCAAGCGCGTCTACGAGCGCAGCGAATCCTTGCCGGTATGCGGCCCACCGAAGGCGCGGCAGGATCTGAGGGCGGGCGACGTCGATGGCCTCCAGCGCTCCCAGGAACCCGGACAGCACCTCGGCGTGGACATCGAAAGGGTCGCCGGGGAATCGTTCGGCCAGCCGACGCGCCACACCGGCCAGTGCGGGAAGCGCCATGCCGGCGCACGCCAGCGTCCATGTGGCCCCCTCGCGCCGGGAACGGCGTACCAGGTGTGCCCAGACCGCGTCGCGCGTACGGCGCGGGCAGTTGCGCCGCAGCAACCGGTCTCGCAGTTCATCCAATGGGATGGGCCGGTGCGGCAGACTGCGGAAAGCACGGCCATCCAGGGACAACGGCTGGGGCCCGGTGACCAGTAGGGCGAAACACTCGCGGGCTGTGTCCAGCGGAAGAGGGTTCTCCCGGGTGCGGTCGGCGCGGCTGCGCTCGGAATGGTGAACAGCCATGATCAGGCGCCTCCTCGAATGGAATGAGATGACGCCTCAGGAAGCCAGACACGCGACAAGAAAAGACCAATAGAAGAACAAGGTTGTGGTTTTAGTCCGCTGATTCCGTCCACTAAAAATGACTTAAGAGGAGTGTGGAGGGGCTGTCTCGGTGGGTCGTCAGGCTTGGCGTGCCGCAGCGCTGGGCAAGCGCTTTGGTAGTGGCTGACCTGCGAGTTTAGTAATGATCTAGACGCCTCTTGGTGGATTCAGTGCGCGGAGTATCGTGCCAAAATTACTTCCGTCGCGAGAGTACTATTTGGCGAATCGGATCTTTCTGGATGAAAAGAGGTCCTCTGTCCTGCGAGTCGGGGGTGGCGGGTTCTCAAAAGAATCTTCGTGGTCCCGTGGCCAAAACGGCGTCGTATCCCGGCCTTTTGAGGTGAGTGGAGTCCATGTCTCGCCCCCATGAGGATCCGTATGCCTCTATCGCGCCCCGATCGCTGTGCTGCCCGTCCGGTGTCGCCACACTGCTGCAGGCGCCCCGCTTGCCAGATCTCCGCAAGGCTGGTCGCCCGGCAAAGTCATCCCGAGGCACGGAGTATCCCGGAATGGCGCCTGATCGTCATCGTCAGGACCGCTACCACCCACGCCACGACTGGGCACCATATGCTCCCGATGGCCGCACCGGCACGATCTGGAACACCCAGCAGTAGAAGTGGTCAACTCAGCTTCTGCCGGCCGGTCTTCGAGCCACGCACGTCCTGCTGCCCGGCCCTTGAGGCCGCGTGCTTGAGGAAGACGCCGCCTGATCACGCCACACCCATGGAGGCGTACGCGTGCATTCAGACGATCTAAAGGCCGAACAACTTGGCGAAGGCCGCGACGACCGGGCGACGGCCGCGTTGGAGGCCGACCAGCATAGCTCGCCCGATATCCCTTCTGAACAGGCGATTTGGCAGTACGATGGTCGCAGCGAGCGCGGCCGTGTCCGTCGGTACTTCGGACACGTGACGTACCTCGGTGGCGCCGAAGGGGAGCGCTTGCAGGGCGACTTAACCGCAGCCATCCACGATCTACTCGTGTGGGCTGCAGCCGTCCGGAACGCCGCCGGGGATCCTCCTGAGCAGGACAAGGACGACGCGGCGTGACCACATCTTTCAATGACGTCCCCGAACAGAACCCACCTGCGCCAGCACTCGCCCGGCGAACCCCATCGCCCCGCTCGGCGCCGGCAGTGCCCGGTTCTGGCCTTTCCGACCTCGCCGTCTCCCCTTTCGGCACGCCCACCGCCCTGTTGAGTGGCGAGGTCCGGGTGGCCTGGGTCGGGCGGACATCCACCGAGGAACAGCAGGATCCGCGGCAGTCGCTCATACGCCAACTGGAGCGCAGCAAAACTGCGTTACCGGATTCCTGGGCGATCGTGTGCCACTTCTACGACGTCGAATCCGGCCGCATGGAGCTCGCCGATCGCGGGCGCGGGACGCACTACGAACGGTTCGACATCCCCATCGCGCGTGACGGCGGGATCACCGACCTGTTGGCGGAGGCCGCGCACCCCAACCGACGCTTCGATGCCGTGATTTGTGAAAGCACCTCACGGGTCGCCCGACGCATGTTTGAAAACCTCTCCGTCGAGCGGGGACTTGAGCGTGCCGGCGTTCCGCTCTTCGCCTGGAACGAGCCCATCAAACTCGACGGCGGACGGGCCCAGCAGATCCTGCAACGCCGTATCAATCAGTCCGTCGCCGAGTACGAGGTGTTCAATGCCCTCGAAACCTCCTGGGGCGGGCTGTGCACGCACGTGCGCGAGGGTTGGAACATCGGCAAGCCGCCGTACGGGTACCGCGCCAAGCACTACCGCCACCCCAATCCCATGAAAGCGGAACGGGGCGCGACCAAGTCACGCCTGGAGCCGGACGGCATCCGCGCCGAGACCGTCACTCAGATCGCCCACTGGCGCTACTACGAACGACTCAGCTACGCGGCCATCGTCGACCGCCTCAACACCGAGCCGGAGAAATACCCGCCGCCCATTCCACCCGGGGGCGCTGCCAAGGCGCGGGGTGCCTGGAGCAAGTCGTCAGTGTGCGAAGTCCTGCGCGCCCCCAAGTACACCGGCTACCAGGTCTTCAACCGGCGTGCTCGCCGAAGCCGTAGCGGCGCCCACAACGACCCGGTGATGTGGGTCTGGTCCTCCGAACCGGTGCATGAACCGTTGATCCCGAAGTGGATGTACGACGAACTCGCCGAGCGGCGGCATGCCAAACGCGGCTCCCGGGACGGCAACGCCCTCAACGTTCATCCGGAGACCCGCCGCACCTACGTCCTGCGTGGCATGTTGCTGCATGCCTGCGACCGGCGGATGTTCGGCAAACACCGCGACGGAATCACCTATTACAGCTGCCAGCCTCAGGCCAACAACCGGGGCCGTCCCGACGCTTACGAGGGCCATCCCAAGACCGTGTATCTACGGGAGGATGCGATCCTCGAAGCGATCTCGGCCTTCCTCTCGGATCGAGTGTTTGGCCCAGAGCGGCGAGAGTTGCTCGCGGCGGAACTCGCGTCCGTCGATGACCGGGCAGCGAGACAGCGAGAGACCGAGCGAGACAAGCTCCAGCATGCTCTCGACGGACTCTCGACCAGGCAGGCGAACATCCTCCGTCAGGCCGAGACCTCCAGTCCCGACGACCCCTTCACCAAGGGACTGCGCGAGAGCTACAACCGGCTGGAATCCGAACGAGGGGCCGCTCTCGCCGGCATCGCGAGGCTGGACGCAGCCGACGCGGCTGAACCTGCTCGTCCGAATGCGGAGGACGCGGATCTGCTCGACGGATTGCCCTACCTGGCGCTCAACCTCGTGCACGCCCCGGAGCAACTGCTGAGACGACTCTTCGAGGTCGTTCAGCTCACCATTCGGCTGCACTACGACCCGGAGGTGGCGACGATCCAGATCACGCTGCCCGCCGACGTGCTGCCCGACATCGCCATGACGGCGGAAAGGACGCAAGATTCAATGCCTGCCATTGCGAGGCCGAAGGTCCAGAGAGTCACAGCCCGTACAGATGCTGTTGGCGCCCCCGGCAGGACTCGAACCTGCGGCCAAGCGCTTAGAAGGCGCCTGCTCTCTCACGGTGGCGGCAGTTGAGGACTGTATTCACCTGGTGCTCGAGGATATGGACAGTCGCTGAGTCAACGACGTGGTGGAGTCCGCTTCAGTGCATGAACTCCACCACGCCGCTGACCTGGTGAAATAGGGCACATGCGGCCGCCGCCGTCTTGGTCGAGCCTGGTGGCGACCATTCTGAGCTCGCGGGTGAGGATCGACGACCAGATACGTCGACTGACTGGGGGAGCGAGAGAGCAGGCGGGCGGCAACGGAGTGCCGTCAGCCCTGACGGGCCTCCTCCGCCAGCCGTCGCCAGCCGTACCGTTCCGCGATCCGCGCCGCCTCTCCCAGCGCCGGCGATCCGCCGCCTACCCGGCCCCGGACGATGAGTACGGAGGCCAGGTCGAAGGCGTACGCCATCGGCTCGGCGGTGAAGCGGCCCCGGGTCACCGTCACCGCCTCCTCGGCGGCGGTCACCGCCTCCGGGTGGCGGCCGGTCGCGTGCAGGGCGAGGGCGTACGAGCCCAGCGCCTGGGCGAGGGCCGACGCGTACACCTCGGGAACCGCGTCCGCGAGGGGGCGGTGGAGGTCCACCGACCGCAGCGCGGACTCCAGCGCCCGCTCGGCCCGGTCGAGCGCGAGTTGCGCCTTGGCGATCACCTCGTGCGCCAGGGCCACCTCGCCCTGCCAGTCGTCGGCCTCCTCGAAGTCGAGCAGTGTCAGCGCCTCCTCGGCGAGTTCGATCGCCCGCGGGGCCGACTCGCCCTCGACCAGTGCCCAGGCCAGGGACAGCGCCGCCGACGCCACATCGAGGGAGAGTTCCCGGTTGTGGCGCAACGCCTCTTCACCGGCCTCGATTGCCGCCTCCCGCATCCCCTCCCGGAACAGGGCCGACGCATACCAGTCCAGCGCCGGACAGAGCAGAGCCTCGGCCTCGACAGAGTCTGCCGCGGCCAGCTCACGGCACACCTGTACGGCCTCCTCGGCCGCCTCCAGTCCCCGGTGATCGCCCGCCAGTACCAGCGCCTCCGCATGGGCGACGAGCGATGCGGCCCGGTGCTCGGGCCGGAATGCGGCCGCGGCCGGCTGGCGGTACGCGGCGACGGCCTCGGCGGTCACCGCGGCGACCTCGGACCGCCGGCCGACGTTGTGCAGGGCCTGGGCCAGGTGCTCCAGATCGTGCAGCAGGACCTCCAGATGGTCCGGCTGTTCCTCGGTCAACTGTCGTGACAGCAGTACGGCTTCATGGAACAGACCGACCGCGTCGTGCGGCCGCCCCAGCTCCGCGAGTGCGATGCCGCGGGTGCTCAGCGCTTTGGAAAGCGAACCGCGGTGCGGCACCGGATCCTGGCGTGCCGCGCGCAGCAGCCCGATGGTGCGCTCGGTGAGGGCCAGCAGGTCGCGCCACCGCTCCAGGACCACCAGGGCCGCCGACCAGTTGGCGCCGACGTCCGCCAACTGCTCCAGATGGGAACGGTGTTCCGTCTCGGCGAACGGCACCAGCAGTTCGTACGCCTCCTCGTAGTGCGGCAGCGCCTCCTCGGTCTTGCCGAGGTCGTGGAGCGAGTTGCCCAGTACGTCGACGGCGACCGCCAGCCGGGGCGCGTGAGCCTCCGGTTCCGCTGCGGTCAGTTCCCGCAGCAGCGCGATCGAAGCCCGTACGTTCCGCAGGCCCTCGGGGATCCGTTCGGTATCCCCCAGGTCGCCGAGGTAGTTGCCGAGGTTGCACAACGCGTTGGCGAGTAGCGGGCGATAGGCGTCGGGCAGCGTCCGGAAGCCCTCCCGAAAGAGTCGTACCGCCTCCTCCGCCGCGGTCACCGCGTCCTCCGGCTGTTCCTCCTCGGAGTACTGGATGCCCAGGTTGTTCAGCGCCGAGCCCAGCACGGACTGACGGGCGAGCGGCTGCCGTCGGGCCTGCGGCCGCAGCAGCGTCACCGCCTCCTCGGCGGTGGCGACGGCCCGCGCCCCGTTTCCGCAGGCCCGGAAGATCACCACCGCGTTGGAGAGGGTCGCCGCGAGGTTGGGGATCTGGCGGGCGGGGGAGCGATCGGCGATCTTCCGGTAGATGTCCAGCGCCTCGTCCATGGCGGCCTCGGCCTCGTCGTAACCGCCCGCCTCCAGAAGCTGGTTGGCCAGATTGGCGAGCGCGTCCGCGAGGTCAGGGAGATGGCTGTCGGGCGTCTGCCGCGCCAGATTGCGGTAGGCCGCCACGGCGTCCGTCGCCGCCGCGACCGCCTCGCTCCTGCGTCCCGCCGAGGCCAGTGCGTGCGCCAGGTTGTGGCAGGCGAGCGCGACATCGGGCGCGTAGACCGGATCGTGCGCCGCGAGACTCCGATAGCGCTCCAGGGCGGTACGGGCCGGTTCGACGGCCTCCGGCCGGGCCCCCGTGTCAGTGAGCTGGTTGGCGAGGTTCGTCTCCGCCATGGCCAGATCGGGCAGATGACGCTCCGGATCGGCTTCGCTGAGCCGGCGGTAGCACTCGATCACCTCCCGGGCCGATGCCAGGGCCTCCAGCGTGCGGCCGTCGTCCGCGAGCAGACCTGTGCGGGTGTTGAGCGAGAGGGCCAGGCTCTCCTGCGCGCCCGGATCACCGTCGGCCGCGAGTTTCCTGCGCAGGCCGATCGCCTCCTCGATGGCGGTCAGAGCCGCCTCGGCCCGGTCGACCTCGCCCAGCCGCATGGCGTAGCGGTGCAGTCGGCCGGCCAGTGCGGCGGTCTGGCCGGTCGCGTTCTCGCCGGTCGGGGTCTCGCGCGCCCGGCGGGTGAGGAGCCCGGCAAGGTCCGCGGCCCACTGGTCGAGCGCGAGGGTCGGGAACGGGACGGCCTCGTACAGCTCACCGGCCAGGGCAGTGTCACCGCCGGACCGCCGCTCCAGTTCCTCCAGTACGGCGTCCAACGCCTCGCGCAGCGGGGCCGGTTCGGCCACCTCCGTGGCCGTCCGCACGGCTGCCGGGGCGAGTTGAGCGGGGTGCCGGATCACGACCTCGCGCAGCCGCTCCGCCACCGGCGCCTGGTGCGGCACCGCGCGGGACAGGACATGGAAGGCCGACTCGACCTGCCGTCGGCTCGCGGTCGGCAGCAGCCAGTCCAGCAGCCGCCGTTCCTCCGCCAGAACGCTGCCCACCAGGAACTCACCGAGCCGGTCCGGCTGCAACGCGCCCCAGTACCGCCCGTCCGACGGGTACAGCCCGGCCAGCCAGCGTGCCGCCGCGGCCGGGTCGGCGCTCGCACCGTCCTCCTCCCGGGGCAGTCGGCACAGGGTGTTGACCGCCTCCGTCATGTCGTCGGCTCCGCACAGCGTCGCCGCCGCGACCATGAGGGGCAGCTCCCTCTCCGGCAGATCGTCGAGGCCGAACTGCGCCAATGTCCGCTGCCAGTGCTTGCATTCGTGCCGGAGCAGGATCATCTCGTCGGGCTCGCCGCCCGTCACCGGCACCGGGTCCAGATGCTGGAGCTGGGCCACCAGAACCGCCATCTGGAGGTTCAGGGCCGCGGCGAAGCGTTCGTCGGTGACGTCCGGCAGGGGTGCGTCGAGCGGGTCGGTTCCGGGCCGCTGCCTCCGCAGCCCGGCGACGAGGCCGTGCGCCGCGAGCCGGGCAGCCTTGCCGCGCTCCTCGGGCGACGGGTCGAGGACGGGCAGCGCGAACGTGTCGGAGCCGTCCTCCAGCAGCCCGAGGGTACGGGCGTACTGGGCGGTCGTGGTCCACCACTCGCCGGCCTTCCGGGCGAGCAGCAGGATGCGCACGGGCGGTCGGCCCGGTTCGTCGTGCGCCGTCTCGTCGCGCAGCATCTCGCACAGGGAGCGGACCTGCCCCGTCCTGGCCTCGGCGTAGTCCAGGACCAGCAGCAGCGGCACGGTACGGGAGGAGAGGAAGGCGCGCAGCTCGTCCGGGTCGGCCCGCTCGGCGAGAAACGCGGCCGCCCATCCGGCCCGGCGCGCCTTCTCGACGGTCTTCAGCGCGAGCCGGGTCTTGCCCTGCCCACCCGGCCCGGTGATCAGACGCACCGCCGCGGGCCGATCACCGTCGCGCCAGTCGGCGATCCGACGGAGTTCGCAGCGCCGTCCATGGAACTCGACGACACCCGCCTCCGGGCGGAGCAGCGAGATCGGGGAGTTCATCGCGTGCCCGGTGTGCGGGTGGAGCAGCGGCTGGAGTTCGGCGGTGTGCGGCCCTTCGGGCGGCAGCCGCAGCAGGGCCCGCAGGCCTGGGTCGTCCCACAGCGGGGCGAGGTCCTGGACGTACAGTCGGCCGGAGTCGGGTTCGGGCCGGGCGCTCACCACCACGCCCACCAGCAGATCGTTGCAGAGCACGCCCGACCCGGACATCCCCTTCCACCGAGAAGCCCTCTCGCCGTCGCTGCCCCCGCCACTGCCGGCACCGAACAGCGCCGGCACCGGACCGTGCACCCGTACCTCTCGCCACCCCAGGCCGGGGACAGGGGTGCTGATGACGCCGTCGATCTGCGCGGTGTCACGGAACGCGGGAATCGCGTCGAGGCGGAGCACAGCGGAGCCACTGGGAAAACCCGTCGCCGACACCCGGGCCCGGCAGGGATCGGTGACCAGCCTCCCCCAGCGGTACGGCGGCAGACCGGGCAGCTCGGCCAGGCGCGGATCCGCGCAGTGCAGCACCGCCAGATCCACCGCCTCCCGGCCGGGCGCGGCCTTCTCCCGGGGCATGTAACGGCGGTGGACCACCCGGCACTTGAGCCATTCCCGGTCATCGCCTCCCGACACCGAGCGCACCCAGGTCTCACCGGTCCCCGGCTCCGGCACCACATGCCCCGCCGTCAAGACGTACCCATCGGGCAGCAGCCGGCCCGACCCCAGCACCAGCCGGGCCCTGCCGGGCAGCCGCGCGGCGACCTCGACAACCCCCGCGTCCAGCCGCTGCCAGCCAACCGCCATACGCATGTCCCCTCCCGCCCGGACAAGTTGTGCACCCGAGGCGTGCTCCCAGGCGGGCATTCTGGCAGCGGTAGGACCGGTTGACGGTGGGTAAGGCTGTTTTGCAACCGTACGAAGGAGGGGGAATGACCGAGCACGGTGGCAGCGGAGCAGCGGTGGAACTCGCCCAGGCGATCGAGTCGTTGCGGGCCCAACTGGAGACCGCCCGGCATCTCGCACCACCCGGGAGCCTGCGCTTCGAGGTCGGTCCCGTCGAACTGGAGTTCCAGGTGGAGCTGGTCAGCGGAGCCGAGGCGAACGCGGGCGCCAAGTTCTATGTGCTGACCGCCGGCGGCCGGCGGTCCGTGGAGAACCGCACCACACACTCCGTACGGCTGACCCTCACACCCCAGGATCCGGCGGGCGGCCCGCTGGAGGTCTCCGGCGGCACTGATCAGATCCCCGGACAGTGATCGACTCCCGGACGCTGGCCGCCGGCCGGGCGGTCGAGGTCTACCGGCCCCGGGAGACCGGCGGATACGCCACCGGGACCGGCTTCCTGCTGGACGACGGACTCGTACTGACCGCCGGTCATGTCGCCGGTCCCGCGGGCGGCAGGGCGCTGGTACGGATGCCCGGCCGTAACGACCGCTGGACCACCGTCCTGTGGCACCGGCACGACAAGCCGCCCGGGACCGGCGTCGACGCGGCGCTGCTCCGCTTCGACGGCGGCGCGGTCCCGGGGCCACCGGGCGGTCTGCCGACGCTTGGCTGGGGGCGGCTCGCCGGCACCCGCGGCACCCGCGCGGCCGAGGCCGTGGGCTTCCCGGCAGGGATGAACCTGATCACCGAAGGCACGCTCACCTTCCGCGACAGCGCCCACATCACCGGGGAGATCACCCCGGGCAGCCGCCTCAAGGCCGGCCGCTACGAGATCACGGTCCGCACCCCGGTCCCGCCCGCACGGCCCGCGCCACCGTCCGCGGCACAGGCCACCAGTCCGCGCCGCCGCCCGCCGACCCGCTGGAGCGGGATGTCCGGAGCGGGCGTGGTGTGCGAGGGGCTGCTGGTCGGCCTCGTCTGCGTCGACCCGGGCGATCCGGCCGGCGGCGCGCTCACCGCCGTACCCGTCGAGTCGGTCCTCGCCGACCCGGAGGTGATACGGCTCCTCGGCCGCGTACGTCCCCGCAGCGTCGAACTCGCCCCCGTACTGCTCTCGCCGTCCGCGCCGCCCGGATCCCCCGCGGGACTGCTGCGGGCCGAGGTCAGCCCGGTCGGCTGCCACGGCCGGGACGACTGGCTCACCGCCCTCACCGACTGGTGCCGGGAACCACGGGACTTCTCCCTGCGACTACTGGCGGCACCCGGCGGCCAGGGCAAGACCCGACTGGCTCGCGAACTCGTGGAACGGATGACGGATCACGGCTGGGCGGCCGGCTTTCTGGACGACCAGTGCCCGGACGACCGCCTCGGTCTGCTCGCCACCCTGTCGGATCCCCTCCTGCTGGTGCTGGACTATGCCGAGACCCGCCCCGAACAGTTACGCGCCTGTCTGCGGGCCCTGCGCCCGGCCAGCGGCGCAGCCCCCGTCCGGCTGCTGCTGCTCGCACGGGGCGCGGGCGAGTGGTGGCGGCACGCCCAGGTCACGACTCGGGCGCTGCGCGAGTTTCCGCCGGACGCGGTACTGGACCTGGAACCGCTGGCTCAGGACCCGCGAAGCCGGGCCGAGGCGTTCCGGCGCGCTGCCGACGAACTAGCACCCGCACTCGCGGCGCTCACGGGACTGCCGGACAGTGCCGAGACCGAACCCCCGTCGGGCCCGCCGCACCTCGCCGGTCCCCGCTACTCGGGTGCGCTCGCCCTCAACATGGCCGCGCTCACCAGCCTGCTGGAACGCGCCCGTCCCACCCCCAAACGCACCGACCCCGCGACCCTCGAGGAAGAGATCCTGCTCCTGCACGAGGAGCACTACTGGACCCAGACCGCCACCGCCCACGGCATCGGCCATCTGCACCCCGCCACCCTCCGCCAACTGGTCGCCACCGCCACCCTGCACCGGGCGGCCACCTTGACCGAGGCCCGCGCCCTCCTGGCCTGCCTCGACTGCATGACCGGCGAGACCGGAAACACCCGGCTCGCCGCCGCCGTATGGCTCCACGAGCTGTACGGCGGACAGGACACCTACTGGGCGGGCCTGTCCCCGGACCCCCTCGGTGCCCACCAAGTGGGCTCCACGCTCCGGGACTTCCCGGAACTCCTGCCCGAGATCGCCGCACGCACCACCCGGGACCAGTCCGCCCATCTGCTGCGGGTGCTGTGCCGGGCGAGCGAGCCGTTCCCGGAATTGCGAGAGCGGATCGTCGCCGCCGTGACGGCCCGCCCGCGCCCGCTTGCCCTCGCCGCCGTGGATCTGCTGATCCAGGAACCCAGCACCACACTCACCACCGCCCTCGACGCGGCCCTGACGAACACGGTGGACACAACAAACCCCGCGGCCACCTCCTCGGACGCGGCACTCCCCGCCGATCTGCTCTCCGCCGTACCCCGTTACACCGAGATCCTCGCCCGCCCCGCCCTGGCCATGGCCCGGCAGAACGTCGCCAGGCTGCGTGCCGCGACGCACACCGCACCGGGCTCGCTGGCCGACGCCCTGCTCGCCCTCGCCTACCGGCTGTCCGCGACCGGGCGCCACCAGGAGGCCGTCGAGGCCGCGGAGGAGGCGGTACGACTGCGCGGCGAAGACGCCGCACCGGCCGAGCTGATCGACATGCTCCTCGGCTACGGCGCCCGGCTCGCCGACGCAGGACGGTTCGACGACGCGGCACGGACCGGGGACCGGCTGCTGGCCCTGACCGGGGAGGGCGCCGGCTCCCCGGCCCACGCTGTGGACGACACCGAGGGAGCGGCACGACTGGCCAAGGTCCTGCACCACCACGCCCGTTGGTGCCACGGGGCCGACCGCGCCGCCGACGCGCTGCACGCGGGCGCCCGCAGCGTGGCTATCCGCAGACACCTCGCGGCCCATGACCCGGACCGCCCGCCCGAGGAACTGGCGGGCTCGCTGCTGGGCTACGCGGTGTACCTCCAGGCCGCAGGCGCCCCGGAGAAGGCCGTCGAGCCGCTGGGCGAGGCCGTCGACACGCTGCGCGAGCTGGCCGAGAAGTCGCCGGACGGTCATCTGGCCGCGTTGGGCAGGGCCCTGCACGACCAGGGCCGCCTCTACGCCGCGCTGCGCGCGCCCGAACTGGCGCTGACCTGCGCCCAGGAAGCGGCGGCCATTCACCGCAGGCTGGCCGGGGACGGCACCTCGGCACCCCGGATGTCGGACCTGGCCTTCGTACTGGTGGGCCTGGCCGCCCGGTTGACCGACGTCGGCCGTACCGCGTCCGCCGTCGACGTACTCGCCGAGGCCGTCGCCCTGCGCCGTACCCTCGCGGCGGACGGCGCCGCCACCGGACTGCTCGCGGTCACTCTCACCGATCACGCCGTACTGCTGCGGCAGACCGGCCGGTTGGCGGACTCCGAGCGCGCCACCGACGAGGCGATGCGCCTTCTCGGGGAGGCGCGTTCGGCCAGATGGAGCCCGCCCGGACGGGACAGCGCGCACATCCTGCTGCATCGGGGCCTGGCCCTCGCGGCCCGCGATCCAGCAGCCGCCCGTGGGATTCTGCGTCGTGCAGCGCAGGAAGCGGCAGGCTGCGGTGCGACCCGGCTGGCCGAGCGCTGCGCGGCGGCGCTGCGCGACGTGGGCACCGACGGCCCAGTAGACTCCGCTCACAGGTGATGTGAGGGGAGGCACCGTGCCCGAATCGTCGGCGAAGCCAGACGAGCCCGAGCAGCAGCAAGCGACTCCGGCCCCGCCCCCTGCTGCCCCGCAACCCCCATCACCCCCGCCCGGCGCCGAACTCAGCGACCACGCCTTCACGACGACCGAGGTCGGCGACGAAGCCGACGAACTCCCCGACGAGTGACGGCCCACGCCCACCGCACTCCCGCACGAGGATCACCCGCACAACTGGATGCCGACGCCCGCGCGGTGCGAGTCATCGGCCCCACGGGCCGAGGCACCGGCTACCTCCTCGACGGCGCTCTGCTGCTCACCTCGGCCGAGACCGCGGGCGCCACCTCCGGCACCGCCCCCGGCACGGTCACATTCCGGTTCCCCGGATCCGACCGCCACTGGCGGTGCGCCCTGATCTGGCACCGGTACGACCCGACGCTCCCGCGAGCTAGGAGGCTGGACGCGGCGCTGCTCCGCGTACTCGACGCGGACTGGGACCAACACCGAGACGGCATCCGGGCGTTGAGACAGCCACCGTCGCCACCGCTGCGCTGGGGCCGCCTCGCCACCCGCCGCGCCTCCGTCCCTGTCAGCCTCACCGCCTTTCGCGGCGAGGACGCCCTGGTCGTGCGCGGCACGGTCAGCGCCGAATCGGCGGTCAAGGCCGGCCGCTACCGGGTGACCCTCCCCGACCCGGGCTCGCGGCGAGGCCCCGAGGCGTGGCCAGGAGTGCCCGGCGCCGCCGTCCTGTGCCACAGGCTGGTGCTCGGGGTCGTGGCCGACGCGGTCAGGGAACCCGGTACGGCATGGCTGAGCGTGGTGCCCGCAGAGAGGCTGCTGTGCGACTCCGCCTTCCGCGCCGCGACCGCCGCCGGACCGGTGGAGGCGGCCGAACTCCAGCCGGTGCTGGACGAGGGTCCGACCGTGGCCCAGGAGCCGGAACCCAGTGAGACGGACGCGTTGACGCGCTGGTGCGAAGCACCGAACCCGCTCTCGGTGCGCCTCGTCGTCGGCACGGACGACGACCGGCGCCGCCACCTCGCCCGCTCCCTGGTCCGCCGGATGAGCGGCAGGGAGTGGGCCGCCGGATGCGTCGTCGCCGACGCCGACCGGCACGCCCTGGGCATCGTCACGGACACCTTCGTGCCCCTGCTCGTCGTCCTCGACCGGGCCGACACCCGGCGCGTGGTCCTGCTCGATCTGCTGGACGCTCTGGCTCGCCGCACTCTCACAGGCCCCGCCGCCCCCGTCCGGCTGCTGCTCCTCGCGCCCGACGCCGGGCGGTGGTGGCGGTGGGCCCGCGCCGAGTCACCCGTACTG
Organism: Streptomyces sp. NPDC088794; assembly: GCF_044750545.1. Taxonomy (NCBI): domain Bacteria; kingdom Bacillati; phylum Actinomycetota; class Actinomycetes; order Kitasatosporales; family Streptomycetaceae; genus Streptomyces; species Streptomyces sp. NPDC088794. Next base: position 154,672 of record NZ_JBIVKB010000021.1, read on the forward strand.
CGGGACCTGCCGCCGGACACAGTCCTGAGCTTGCCCGGCAAAGAGCCCGGCACGCCTGGCGACCGCCAAGCGGAACGCTGATCACCGATTCCCGGATTCCTCTGAGCTGGCGCCGTTGACACGAAAATGCGTCCTAATACGCCAGCAGGACTTCACTGTCTGGCCTGGTCAGAGGCATCGCCCGGAGTGTGGCGAAATGGACCCCCGATTCCGGCGGCAGCCCATCACGAAAGTTCGAAGTTAGAGGACGCCTGCCCTGTTCTCACTTTCCTGGCCTCCGAGAGGTCCACTCATGGGTGGGTCCGTACAGATTCGCCGACGGCAGACACATTAAGTCCCGTACGGACTGGATTAACTCGGCGAAGGAAGCAAACCTGGAGCGGTCTTCGGGAAACCGGGCGATCTAGCACCTGCTCTCTGTCGTGGCGTTGGTGAACGCCGGGCCCAGACGGTGCGCGGTCAGGCTGTGGAACGACTGGTACATCGCCTCCATGAACTCCCGGAACGACGCGTACCGGTCCGGCGGCTCACCCGCCCAGCCGCGGTAGTAGTACACCGCCCACTCGCCGTCCTCATTCACGTCTCGCGGATCGAGCAGCACGTACGTGATGTCCGACTCCGCGTCCACCTGCAGCGCGCGCTCCCACATGCCCGCGAGCAGCACCTGCTCGTCGGTCGCGTTCTCGTCCAACTCCTCCCGGTACACCTCGGCCATGTCCATCGCGTCCTCATGCCACCCGGCCCGTTCTGTACCAGCGAGCAGCCACACGAACGCGCCCGCATGCCGCCAGCCGTCGCTCACCTCAAGGAACGCCCGGTAGGAGGGAGGCAGTTGCCGTCCCAGCCGTTCTTCCAGAGCCGCGATGCGCTCCGGGTATGCGGGGGCGAAGCCCAGCCGGCGCTGCTGCCGGGCCTCCTCGTCCGCTTCGCTCAGCCGGTCCTCGGAGGCCGCCGCGTCCGCCCATTCCCCACTCCATCGTGCGAGGAAGGACGGCCAGTCGAAGGTCGTCTCTGCCATGCCAGGCATCCTCGCACCGGCCACTGACAAGTCCCCTGCCCGGCAACGGAGTTCGCTCCGGCTGCGCGGTGCCGCCTGTTTGGTGTGGGGAGCCTGTGCCGGGTGGCTGTTGCGCTGGTTGCGGGCAGTGAATGCGTCGCCCTCAGCGCGTCCTCAGGAAAGGCTCAGAGTTCCGCCAAGGAGAAACCGGCGGCAGGGCCGATGATCGAGCTGTCCAACGTGGACCGGCCCGGCCGCCGGATGATGCCGAGGCTTGGCGACTGACATCTCTTGCGTGCTCCCTCTCCGGCCGGGCCTGTGGGGTGGACGCCCCGGTTCACGTGGACCGCGATTCAGGCCGGTCGTCGCCCACCGCGTCGACGACCGGCGGTTCCGCCCGACGCCACAGACCGAGAAACGGAGATCCCGTGATCCTCCAGAGCAAGTACCCGGACATCCCTCACGTCGACCGTCCCCTCCACGAACAGGTGCTCGGCGATGCCGCCCGGCGTGGCTCGCGGCCCGCCATGGTGGACGTGTCCAGTGGACGGACACTCACCTACGGCGAGTTGGCCGAGCTGGTCCGCAGGCTCGCGGCGGGCCTTGCCGCCGAAGGCATCGGCAAGGGAGACGTGGTCGCGCTGCACTCGCCGAACACGATCCTTTTCCCCGTGGTCCTGTATGCCACCACCACTGCGGGCGGGACGGTGACCCCGTTGTCGCCACTGGCCTCGCCGCCCGAGATCGCCAAACAGCTGATCGACTCCGAGGCGCGGCTGATGGTGAGCGTGTCGGCGCTGGTCGAGACAGCGCGGGCAGCGGTCGCGGTGGTCCGGCGCATGACCGGGCGGGACATCGAGATCCTGGTCTGCGACGAGGTCGACGGTCACCGTTCGGTGCTCGGGCTGCTCAACGACGGCGACGTGCCGGCGTACGAGACGGATGTGGCCGCCGACGTTGCCGTGCTGCCGTATTCGAGCGGTACGACGGGCGTGCCCAAGGGGGTGATGCTGACCCACCGCAACCTGTGCACCAACCTCGAACAGATAGCCGCCTTGCACCGGTTGGGCGAGGGCGACCGGGTCATCGCGATCCTGCCGTTCTTCCACATCTTCGGGCTGACCGCGCTGCTCAACGGCGCGCTGATGCGTGGTGCGACCGTGTACGTGCACGCGCGGTTCGATCTCGACGCGTTCCTGACCAGCCTGGAGCGTGAGCGGATCACCCACGCGTATGTCGCCCCGCCCGTGATGCTGGCGCTGGCCAAGCACCCCGCGGTCGGGAACCTGGACCTCTCGCACCTGCGGCGGATCATCTGTGCCGCGGCGCCGCTGGACGCCGGGGTGCAGACGGCCGTGGCCGACCGGCTGGGCGTGGAGGTCGGGCAGGGGTACGGCATGACGGAGCTGTCTCCCGTCTCGCACCTCCACGCCGACGGCGACCTCGGCGAGCCCGCAGCATGCGTGGGGCAGTTGCTCCCGTCGACGCAGGCGCGGCTGGTCGATCCGTTCACCGGGCTGGATGTGGCGGAGGGCGAACCGGGCGAGGTGTGGATCCGTGGGCCGCAGGTGATGAAGGGCTACTTCGGCCGGCCGGAGGACACCGACGCGACGGTCGATGCCGAGGGCTGGCTGCACACCGGAGACATCGGCCGGGTCGACGAGGACGGGAACTGGTTCATCGTCGACCGGGTCAAGGAACTCATCAAGTACAAGGGCTACCAGGTGGCGCCGGCCGAACTCGAAGCCATCCTGGTGCAGCATCCCGGCATCGCCGACGCGGCCGTGATCGGTGTCCGTGACGAGGACGGGGGCGAGATACCCAAGGCGTTCGTGGTGCCGATGACCGGGGTGTCGATTTCCGCCGCCGAGGTGATGGCCCACGTCGAGGCCCAGGTTGCCCCGTACAAGAAGATCCGCCGGGTCGAGTTCATCGAGGCGGTGCCGAAGGCGCCCTCCGGCAAGATCCTGCGGCGTGAGTTGCGGGATCGGGAGGCGGTGCGCTCCTGAGGCGTCGGCCGTGCTCGCCGGCCCGGCCTTCGGGCCGGCCCGCACGGGCGCCCAACTCCCTTAAGTTAAAAGGATGTTGTAAAGTTTTTGTGTGGATGGAGTGGTTTATCGGTTCGGGCAGTACGCGTTGGACGCGGACCGCCGTCGGCTCAGTCATGACGGACAGTGGGTCGATGTCGAGCCCCGGGCCCTGGAGTTGCTGTGCCTCCTGGTCGAGCACCGCGACCGTACCGTGTCCGAGGACGAGCTGTACGACAGGATGGGGCGCGGACACGCCGTCAGCGGGGCCACGTTCGCGGCCTGGCTGCGCACCGCTCGCCTCGCCATCGGTGACAGCGACACCGGACAACACGTCATTCGCACCGTGAGCCCGCACGGGTACCAGTTCGTCGCCACTACGACAGCGGACTCCAGCGTGCCGCTCTCCCCTCCCGCGACCGCGCCCACCACGGAAGCCGATCACGAGGTCATCCGCTTCTGCCGCTCCACCGACGGCACCCGCATCGCCTTTGCCCTCACCGGCGAAGGCCCGCCGCTCGTGAAGACCGCCAACTGGCTGACCCACCTCGACCTCGACCGGACCAACCCGATGTGGGCCCACTGGTTCGACGGCCTCACCCGAGGCCGCCAACTCATCCGCTACGACGAACGGGGCTGCGGCCTGTCCGAGTGGACGGTGTCCAGCTTCACCCTCGACGACCTGGTCGACGACCTCGACTCCGTGGTCGACGCCGCCGGGCTCGACCGGTTCCCCCTGCTCGGCGTGTCACAGGGAGGCGCGGTGGCGGTCGCCTATGCGGCGCGTCGCCCCGAGCGGGTCAGTCATCTGGTCCTCACCTCGGCCTACGCTCGCGGGCAGCAGATCCGTGCGGGCAGTGACGACGAGCGCGATGCGGCCGAGGTCGACCTGAACATCGCCCGCGCGGGATGGCGCTCCCAGGACAGCAGTTTCCTGCGCTATTTCGCCTCCCAGTTCCTCGCCGACGCCACTCCCGCGGAATGGGACGCGTTCGCCGCCTACCAACGGCAGACGACCTCGGCGTCCAACGGCCTGCGGTTCATCGAGGATTTCACCCGCATCGACGTCTCCGGCATCGCCCACCAGGTGACCTGCCCGACGCTGATCGTCCATGCCCGCGACGACGCTCGGGTCCCGGTCGCGCAGGCCCTGGAACTGGCCACGCTGATCCCGGACAGCCGGCTGGTCCTCTTGGATAGCCGCAATCACCTGTTCACGGCCGCCGATCCCGCCTGGCCGACCTTCCTGTCGCACCTCTACACCTTCCTGGGTGAGTGACCCAGCCCCGAGTACGATGCGCCCGCCCGCGACGGTGATGCTTCAGGCCAGGCCCGGAGCCGGGCCGCTGGAGCTGTGCTCGCTCCATGACGGCTCCGGCTCCGGGCCCGCCGGCCGCTCTTCTCGCCGGTGCAGCTGACGGAGCGGGGCTAGCCGGTGAAGGGGTTACCGCCCATCTGCAGGCCGCCGTTGAGGTTGATGTGGGTCAGTTCGAAGTCCTTCGAGTCGGACCAGGTCTGGTTCGCGGTCGCATTGGAGACCAGCGCGTCCAGGCTGGGTGCGCCGTCGGGGGCCTCGCCCGCTATCCACTCCGGGATGTGTTCGAGCACCGTGGCCACGGCGGAGACCACACCGCCGACAAGAGCGGCGACGACGACGCGCACCACCGTTCGCTCGATCTGCGCGATGGCGTCGCCGATCACAATGGCGATGACGGCGAGGATGAGGTCGGCGATGGCTTCGGTGATCGTCACCCAGGTGGCCACGGTGTACCAGGACCTCTTGACCGGGTTCTGCAGTTGGACCCAGGTCAGGGACTGGGTGCCGTCGCTCCTGGTGCCCAGGGCGAGACCAGTCGCGTAGGTGATCTCGCAGTAGGCGTCGATTCCCGGTGAGATCGGCGTGTGCACGTAGGCGTACGTCTCCACCGTGGACCCTTGGAGGGTCATGGTGTAGGTGGTGATGGTCGGGGTGTAGTCCACCGCGCCGACGCGCACGGAATCCACGTCGAACTGCTTGGTCGCCGCGATCCGGGTGTCGTTGTTTCCCAGCACGAAGGTGTTCGCCGGGGCCTTCGGGAACGTTGCGGGAAGCACCGGCAGTGCCATCTTGCTCATGAAGCGTTCGAGCGAGATGTTGAAACTGGCGCGGGCGCCGCCTCGACACCGCACCATTCGACGTCCCGCACGACCAGGGCCCCGAGACCGGTCGAGGCGAGGCTGTGGCTCAGGGTCTCCGTCAGTCGGCGGATGACCTCGTTGACGACGACCTTGGTGATCGTCTCGACCAGCAGACCGCCGGCCCAGAACCACCAGGGAATGTGTGCGGAGTGGCCGGAGCGGGTCCCCATGCCGTCCGAGAAGTAGATGCGCTGGTCGGCCTCGTCGTAGCCCATGGCGTACTGGCTGCTGATCCACCAGTTCATGGAGATGCCGGCCTTGAGATCGCAGTTCCCGCTCACCGCCAGGGTGAGTTGCCCGCCGACCACCCCGAGCTGCAGAGAGGTGACCCATGGGGTGTACCGGATGGCCCCCACCTTGATGGGCTCGGTGGTGAACCGGCGCGCGGCGACGATCACGTGCCGGTCCTCGTCGTAGGCGAAGCAACTCGGGTCGGCGCCGCCGCCGAAGACCTGTGGCAGCGCCGGTCGGACCATCCCGGTGAGGAACAGGTCCTCGGAGATGGCGAAGGCGAGGTCACCGCCGGCAGCGAACAACTCCGGGTCGACTGTGTGCTGAAGCCCGGCGACGCCGCGCCCGTCGGTGACGCTGAGGACGCAGAGATAGCCCAGGCCCGCCCGGGTCTCCAGGTACACGAAGGCTGAGCTCACGGGTGTGAGCCAGCCTCCCGAGTCCGGACGGACCAGGTTGAGCGACGCGAAGACGAACGAGACGTTGGCCGCCTGGTCGGCGAGGACCTCCGCCACGCAGTTCGCCACCAGTCCTATGCCGACGGCCCCGAGTCTGCTCTCAGTTGCCGCGGATGTGATGAGCACAACCGGGGTCACCACGCCCGGCTCGGCCCGGTCGCCGACCCGGCCGGCCTCGCGCAGCGCGAAGACCAGGTCCTGGCCGCCTCCTCCCCTTACGGGCAGCAGCTCCAGCGACACGTCCACCACCACGATGCTGCCGTCGAGGCCGATCTCGCTCCCGGAACCGCCGGAGATGGTGCCGCTCTCCACCGGGACGGCGAGGCGGAGAATGCTTCCGGAACCCCCTGGCGCGATGCGCCAGGGGCCGAGCTTTCCCCGGAGGACGTACGGCGTCGACAGCGAGTCTCCTGTCATCTCGAAGTCCGTGATCAGCTGGTCCGAGCTCTGCGACAGAGCGCGGTTCGCCGCATGGAGCGACAACGCGCTGACCGTGTCCCAGCCGTAGACGTCCATGTTCTTCCCCCGTCAGGCGCGTCAGCCGATGACGATGTCGCAGTCGGCCCGGCCGTGGTCGACGATGTCGACGAAGTCCGCCTGGATGTCGGGGTCGTAGGCCGCCGAGCTGATGGTGCGGGTCTTCTTGCCCGGCACGGCCTTCTTCCCGGTCGCGTGCGTGACGCTCGCCGCGTCCCACGTCAGGTCGCAGGTCCAGTGGAAGGTGCGGACGAGGAGGTGGGAGTTGTTCCCAGTACCCTCGACCGACCAGTTGCCGTCGGCGTTCACCACGAACGTGACGTTGCCGCTGACACCCCGGCTGCTGTCGCTCGTGGCGAACGTGACCGACTGGCCGTCCGCCGCGACCTGCTTGGTGGTGTCGTTGGCCTGGGCGGGAACCGTCCCCAGCAGCAGGGAGCCCAGGGCGGCTCCCGAGGCGATCAGCAGCGCCAGCCCCCGGCGGGTCCGGATCGGGCCCGCATACCTGGTGTTGTCGAGTCGCATCGTCTGTCCTTTTCTCTCGTGTCTCTTCTTGGCTGAATGCCGGACCGGAGCACGATCTCCGTCGAGAGCCCTTCGGCCCGGTGCACTTCGAGCATCGGGCCTGCGCTCTACCGGAGCTTGGGGGAGGTCTGAGGCTTCCCTGAGGGGGAGCTGAGGGCATCCTCAGCACCGATCTTGTCGGGCGTTGTTCAATCAGCGTGGCTGCCCGGGATTCTTTTCGGTGCCCGCTGCCGAGGTCACTCGGCGAGGAATGCGTCGATGTGGGCGAGGAACTCGTCCCACGCCGGCTCGAACGCGGTGAACAGGTGGTTGCGGCTCTTGAGTACGACCAGCCTGCTGTCGGGAATGAGGGCGGCCAGCTCGCTCGCCTGCGAGACAGGCACGCGTTCGTCGTCCCGGGAGTGGATGATCAGCGTCGGGCAGGCCACCCGGTGAGCGATGTCGGACACGTCGATCCGGGCGAACTCCTCAAGGAAACGCACACCGTTGGCCGGTGACGTGGTCTGCCGCTGAAAGGCGGTGAACTCGTCCCATTCCTGAGGTGTGCCGTCGGGTAGGAACTGGGAGGCGAAGACCCGCAGGAACCTGGGGTCTTCGTGGATCCATCCCACCCGCGCCAGATCCAGGTCGAGCGCTGCCTCGTCGCGCTCCGTCTCGGTACGGGCCCGGACCTGCCGTCCTCGTGAGTAGGCGCCGGCGAGGATCAGCCGGCTGACCCGCTCGGGGTGGCGCACGGCGTAGGCCACCGCGACCGCACCCCCCTGTGACACGCCGAGCAGGGGGAACCGGTCGAGTCCCACGGCGTCGACCACGGTCTCCAGGTCGTCGACCCAGTCGTCGAACGTGAAGCCGGGCACCGTCCACTCCGAGAGGCCGCACCCCCGCTCGTCGTAGCGGACGAGCCGACGTTTGCGGGCGAGGCCGCGCAGCCAGTGCGACCACACCGGGGTCGACCATTCGAGGTCGAGATGGGTCATCCAGTTGGCCGCCTTGAGCAGCGGCGGACCTGAGCCGACGGAGGCATGGGCGATACGGGTGCCGTCGACGGCCCGGCAGAACCGGATGGTCTGGCGGTCGGCGCCGACGGGCTCGTCACCGGCCGCCGGTTCGACGCGCCTCTCACGGTCATCGGCGGCGGACGGGCCGTCCGCGACGGCCGTCACCGCGGCCACGAACTGGTAGCCGCGCCGGTGCACGGTGCGGATCACCTGCTGCAGGCTCCCGGTGTCCCCCACCGCGAGGCGCGCGGTCCGCAGCGCCGTGGTGAGGGCGGCCTCGCTGACGAAGCGATCCCCCCACACCTCGTCGAGCAGCTCGTTCTTCGGCACCACCCGGTCCCGGTGCTCGACCAGGTGACACAGCAGGTCCAGGGCCCGGGGTTCGACGTGCACCGGCTCACCGGCCCGGCTGAGCTGATGCCGTGCCAGGTCCAGCTCGAATTCCCCGAAACGATACTTGTCCCCCTCCACCTTTGCAGCGTACAACCCTCGTCACGTGGCGTACACATGAACGATGCGTCCCGGGCTCGGCGCAAGGCCCTGGACAACGGAGGTCTTCTTGCCGCGGGAGGCGTTGCGCCGGAACACACTGGCACTGAGCGGGCAGGCGCCCTCAGCCGTGCGAGGCATCCTTGTGACGACTCCGCCGGCGGAAGGCGACCGCGTCGGGGTTGTTGGTGAGCCACCACTGGCACACGTACCAGTGGTTGTCCTTGCCTCCTGCGTCGTCGAACGTCACGACGGCCACGACCGGCCCGCTGCAGTTCGGGCTCGGCGCGGAGTGCATGCTGCACTTGCGGCCGGTGCCCGGCGAGTTGGCGTGCTGCCCAGGACGGTCGGTCGACGGTCACGTCGTGTCGAGCAGCCGCGATGCCTCCTGAAGGGTCTGCAGGATCTCCTGACGTGCGCTGCGCCGGGAGGCGAACACCCGGGGGCTGGGGTGCCAGGTGGGGAGCGTGTGGACCTTGGGCGCATATCGCTCCTGGTAGGTCGCCCATCCGGCCTGAGCCTTACGTCCCATGGGGACGACCACCTCCAGCGCCGGCAGCATGGTGATCACTTCGTGGAGAAACGGAGCCGCGCGCTGTATCTCCGTTCGCCCGGGTGCGGCGATCCGGTCCGCTGTTCCCAGGTACCACGGCACGACGTTCCAGTGGACGGACTCCCGGTACGGCAGACCTGCCTCGGCACGCAACGTCCAGCAGTTCTGCGCCGTCTGGTCGTCGTTGTCGACGGAGATGATCCCGCTGCCGGTGCGCCGCAGTTCGGCCTCGGCACCCATGGACTTGCGGCCCGGGGCTTCGAGGAGGAACAGGCTGCGTGCGCCGACTCCACCGCTGGCGGGATCGAACCACGGCACCGCCTCGCCGTCGCCGAGCTGACCGCGCAGTTTCTCCACCCAGTCGTTGAGGGGACGCACGGCCGGTTCGGTCCGGACCGCGTTCAACCGGTCTCGCAGCATGTCAGGATCACGAAGCGCCCGAGGTGCCGACGTACGAAAGGCATTGTGAGAGGACATGGCGCGCAGTGTGTCATTCGCCTATGGCAACAGACGGTACTCGCCTGGATGGGTGCCCTGCCGATGGTGCGAGGTGCAGGGCGTCGGTTCTCGGCGCTGGGGATCGCCTCGTCACTGTCAGTGCCGGCTGGCATCATGCCTGGTCATGAAGACGCGGGATGAGAGCGACGAGGCGTATGCGATCGGTCTGTGCAACGAGGTGTTGGGTGAGACCGCCCGTGCCCAGCACAAGTTCGACTGGTTGCTGGGCGACCCGGGAGCCGGTGGGCGGCAGGTCAGGCTGCCCGTCGACGCCTACTGGGAGGGGCATCAACTCGTGGTCGAGTACCGGGAGGTGCAGCACGACCAGCCGGTACCGCACTTCGACAAGCCGGACAGACTGACGGTAAGCGGCGTCCACCGGGGCGAGCAGCGGGCCCTGTACGACGCTCGGCGCGACACCGAGATCCCGGCCCACGGTCTGCGGCTCGTGGTGATCCGACCGGCCGACCTCGACGCGGACGGCCGAGGCCGCCTGCGTCGCAACCGAGCGGCGGACAGTGCGGTGTTGAGGAGGATCCTCGCGCGCGACAGTGATGAGGCCCGGGTCACCGATGCCTTTCGCACCTGGCTGCTGGCCGAGGGCTGGACGCCGGTGACTCCGGCAGACCGCTGGACCGACATCGAGGCGGTGCGGGGGAGCGAGCGGTTGATCTGTGAAGCCAAGGGGCGAACCAGTGACAAGGGCATCGCCGCCGACATCGCGTATGGGCAGCTCCTGCGCCGTATGACCAGTGAGTCAGAGGACATTCGGTACGCGCTGGTCGTGCCGTCCTCCTCCGTCAAGGCCGCCGAGCGCGTTCCGCCGTGGGTACGACGACAACTGCGCATCGACTTGTACGAGGTGACGGACGACAACCAGGTCCGGCACCTGCCGGCGTAGCGTTTCCGACCCGGTCGCGCACTCGGCTACCGGTGAGTGTCTGCGGGTTGGTCCTTGGCCCACCACAGGAATGCGGCGGAGTGCTGCTGGTTGGCGAAGCCCTCGCCCACGAGGGAGTGCAGGAGGTCGTTGCTCCAGAGGATGAGCCGTCCCAGGGTCCAGTTCACCGACTCGGGTGCGGGCAGTTCCAGGCCGTAGACCATCCGTGCGATCTCGCGCTTGCCGCCCGCCTGCGTCGTGTACTTGAGGATCGACAGGAAGCGGTCGGGCTGCACCACGCAGAGCACCCTGGTGAGCAGGGCTTCCTTGAAACCCGTCATGGCGAATGGCCTGGTGCCGGCGAGCAGCTCCTGCAGCCGGTCTTCGAGGGGTACTTCGGCGGGTCCGTACAGGAGGTGTTCGATCGTCTGGCGGGTCGACTCACCGGCTGCGGTGTCGCCCATGGCATTCCAGGCGGAGTTGAAGGTGGCCTGGTTGCCCGGGTGGGCGCCGACATCGGAGTTGGCGAAGTCCTTGAGGCTTCTCGGGTCGCAGGTCAGCAGCCCGTCGGGGGAGAAGATCTTCTGGTACCTGGCCCAGTAGGCCGCCACCTCGGGGTCGAAGCCGGGTTTGGTGGCGAGGTACTGCTCCTTGAGCCGGGCCGCGCGCTCCAGCCACTGAGGCTCCAGGTCTTCGGGCTTCGGGAAGCGGGCCTTGAGGTCTGTAAAGGAGTCCGACTGCTCCTTCCGCGCGGCAATGGGCTCCCCGTGTGCCCATTCGTAGCCGCACCGGTGCTTCACGATCCGGCGCCCGTCGTCGAGCGTCCGGACCACTTCGATGTCCTCGTCCTCGCTGCACAGCGGGCACATGGCCAACCCCATGGCTTCCCTCCCTGTAGGACCGGTGCGTGTGCCTCCCTGTGAGCTGCTGCACCCGTCCGCCGAGGGTGACCTTCCCACATCTGGTCAAGGCGCGAACGGCCGGGTCCTGACGCTCCGTCGAGGCGCGCCGACACATTGCTTCTTGTGTGACTGGGGACGTCACTTCAACCAAACGCGGCCTCCGTCGGAGCCAGGTATTTGGGTTAAGCGTCCGGCGGAATCTGCAGCCCCTCGACCAGTGAGCTTGAGGCTCTGCTTAGCGGTGTTGTGCCGCCCGCACTGGTTGTTCGCAATGGCGGACACAACATAGTCAACCGTAAAATCTTCGGGCGTGCCGAAGGCGCCGTTGCTTTCACCGTCATCGTCACAGGAGACGGACGTACTGGCTCTAACAAAAGCACTTGATCATGTAACTGTTGGCTTGTCTGCTCGCTGGTCTGGTGGTGGCGAAACATCAGTCGCAGTCGTGGATCGTGTCGGATGAACTGTGGTGGCTGATCGAGCCGTTGCTGCCCGGACCAGGTCTGAAGCTGGTCGAGGGCAGACCTCGGGTGCCGGACCGGCAGGCCCTGTGCGGGATCCTCTTTGTCCTGGATACAGGCATCCAGTGGGAGTACCTGCCCCAAGAACTGGGCTTCGGATCCGGCATGACCTGTTGGCGGCGACTGGCGGCCTGGAACGAGGCCGGCGTCTGGGACCAACTCCATGTGCTGCTGCTGGAGAAGCTGCGCTCGAAGGGCAAGCTGGACTGGTCCCGGGCGGTGATCGACTCCTCGCACGTCCGCACGGCTCGCAGGGGCCCCAAAGCGGGCCCAGCCCGGTCGACCGAGCACGTCCGGGCAGCAAACACCACCTCATCGTCGACGGCCAGGGCATCCCGCTCGCAGTTTCGCTGACCGGCGGGAACCGCAACTACGTCACCCAACTCCTGCCGCTGCTCGACAAATCCCGTCGATCGGGGGCCGGGTCGGCAGACCGCGCCGACGCCCGGACGCCCTCCTGGCCGACCGCGGCTACGACCACGACAAGTACCGCCGCCTGCTCTGGCAGCGCGGAATCCGCCCGGGCTCGGGCGTCCCTGCTTCTGGCCAGGATGAACAGGAGGCCCGCGAGCACGGAGCAGCCGAGACCGGCAGTGATGCCGACCATGATCGTGTCGTACGAGGCGTTCGCGAGCCGGGGTACGCCGTTGGCCAGCGCGCCCGCGTCCAGGCGCAACAGTCCGAAGGCGCGCAGTCGGAGGCCGCCGGTGCGCTTGCGCATCCACGGCGGAACCCATCCGAGGGGCATCGCTGTCGACAGCGGGAGCAGGAGCACGCTGACGGCCCCAGCGCGAGCCAGTGGTACTGCGGGTTGCCGTTCACGAACTCGCTCCCTGTCTTTCGTCCGGTCGCACGGCGCGACCACCGTGCGACGCCGTGAACGACAGAGCCACACAGCGGCGGCCACCATGCCGGACCCCGGCAGTCCTGAACGCCTCTCACCTGCACGGTGACAGCGGGAAGTCCCGCATCGGGGTGCCGGTCGGCGGCGGGTCACCGCCGCCGACCCGCGGCCAGCAAGAGGCCGGCCTGGGGAAGCCGCACCGGTGACCGATCCACAGCGCTCAGGGTTCGGGGTTCAGTCGGAGAGTGCAAGTATGGCGCCCATGTAGCCGCAGATTCCGAGCACCGTGGCGAGCCAGACGGTGGCGGTGTGGACGGCGAGGCGGCCAGGGGCGGAGGGCATGTCGAGATGGGCCAGCGCCGCCCTGCTCACCCGGGGCCGGGGTCCGCGCCTGGGCAGGAGTTCGAGGGCTTGGCGCAGCGCCCTGTGGGAGGCCGGACTGGTGAGACCGAGGGACATGCCCCAGGCGTCGCGGACCAGCAGGACGCGTTGCGAGACACCGCTGCGGGAGAAGTAGGTCAGCAGCCGTACCCGCTCGATCCGGGACAGGTCCACGGTGCGCTCGCCGGCGAGTGTCCGCGCGGTCAGCAGGGTTCCGGAGTGGTGCTGTTGCCGCTTCTCCGTGTTCACCTCGGTGAACAGCATCATTCCGGCCGGTCCGGCGACCAGCGCCGGGGCGATCGCCGCCTCCGCGGGGATCAGGCCGGTGGCCGCCACGGCGAGCATGGCGAAGGGCGACGCGACGAGCGCGCCGGCGAAGGCGGTCCAGTGGCGCGCCCGTCGCCGGGCCTGCGCGGGAGACGTGAACAGGTGTGCGTACTTCGCTCTGACCCGGCTCTTCAGCACCGTATGCCCTCGCCTTTCGGATGCCGGTCAGCCGCACTCCCGGGGCTGCGCCATGGGCGCGGGCGTCCACGGCTGGGCCCGCCGTCCGAACCAGTCGGTCAGGGCCGCGCCGCCCTGCAGTCCCAGGCTCAGGAACAGCAGATGGGGTGAGGTCGCGGAGCGCAGGATGTCGGCTGCCTCAGCGGGCATGCCCGCCAGTTCGGCCACCGGCGGCACCAGGGCGCCGACGTACAGCACGAGCGCGGAGACACCCTGCACCCGGATCCGCGCGGGGGACCACCGCACGCGGGCCCTCTTCGGCGCCCAGCCACGGAGCATGGCGATGCCGAGAGGAAGCAGCACCACTGTGAACAGGCCGATCCAGCACCACAGGAAAACCACCACGTCCCACGCCCTTTCCGCGCTTCCTCGGCGCGCAGTCTGCCCCCGCGCACGGTCCGTCGTCACTGCCTGAATCCGGCAGTCTCCGTGCGGCCGGGCTGCACGGGTACCGCAGCCCGTCACCGGGCCCGGCGTGACGGGGCCCTGATCTCGGGGGTCGGCTACCCGACTGAGCAGTTCCCCCAGGCCGCGGCCAGGGACTCGGGAATCTGTGGGACATCGCCGCAGCCGTGCGGCGCACGGGGAAAGCCGTCAGTGGCGAGGTAGCTCCACACGCCCGTGGGCGTACCGCGGAAGTACTTGGTGGCGCTGCCCTCGTCCTGCATGCCCACGAGTTGCTCGTTGGTGGCGCCGGGGGTGGGCTCGAATCGGGTGGCTGCGTAGCGGACACCGCCGCACCGACCGTAGAAGAACTGCTGCGGCACCGGCCGGATGTGGGTGAAGCGGGGGAAGCTGCGCTGGTACGCCGCGGTCACCGCGGCCTTCACCGTGCTGGTGGCGGTCAGGTTGTGGCAGCCGGAGGTAGCCGTCCCGGCGGGAGTGGAAGATGCCGTGGCCCCGGTCGGGGTAGCGGAGCTGCGCGACGGCGGGGGTGTGGGCATGGTGTCGGCGGGGACGGGCGGAGGCGGGTCTGCCGGTGCAGAAGGAGTCTCAGTAGGTGACGAGGAGCGTGCACCTGAGTCGGCGTGCGAAGCCGCGGAATTCTCGCACCCTGTCAGAACCAGGATCCCGACCATCACCGCCGTCACCGGCACACCCCTGAGATCGAGCATGGCTCCTCCTCTTCTCGACTGCTGAATCCTCTGCCACGACCTGCGACAGAGAGTGCGATCGCCGGCGCCCGCCAGACGCCATGTTCCTGGACACACAGCGCAGCCCTGGGGTTGCGGGAAGAAGGGGCGTACGACGGTCTCGATTCCGCATAAGGGCGCTGGACCTGGGGCATCCCATGGCGCGGTCACGCCCTGCGCGGCACGGACGGCAGCTGGTGCGGATGCGGTCCGTGGCCGGTCTGACAGCTGACGCCCTCTGGATGAGGGGGCGGGCCGCCACGCTGTGCGGCGGCATCACCATGCAGGGCCGCCACTTGTTCCACTTTCCCGACCTGCCCGACGATCTGCGTCCCCTGCGCGGCAACGACGCCGGCGATGACGAAGGAGGTGATGTACGTGGCGGCATGATGTGGCGACCGCGTCGACCTGCCGCTCGGGCCGATCACGTCGGCGGGGACGCGGACACGGACGACGTAGCCCATTCCGCGCCAACCGCCGTGGCCGGGTTCTCGGCGAGCAGGCCGAACGGGAGCAGCATGCCCTGCTCTTCTGCAACGGTGCGGTCCGCATGGCCATCGAGACGGCTCGTGCCGGTGGCCGGTGGCCGGTGGCCGGTGGCCGGTGGCACAAGGCGATGGGCGGCCGGTTCCTCAAGCCGGGCGACACGGTCTACGACGCCTGTCCGGAAGCCGTCGACCACACAGCCCGGGGGCCACGCGGTGACCGTGACAGCACTCGGCGCTCGAAGTCATACATGTGACAGTTTGAGTCATGCATGCCGTCAGAAGTCAAGGCGTCGGGGTCCCGGGCGGGTGGCCACGACCGCCGCTTCAGCCGTCGCCGGATCCCGAGGCCAGGAGTTCGGCGAGTTCCCGCCACGCGTACGCGCAGAAGTACGCCGCTCCGCCCTGCTCGCACAGCTCGGCCGCCCGCCGGTATACCCCGGTCGCGGTGGCCGTGTCGCCCAGCGCGCGGTAGAGCCGCGCCGTCCACAGCTGGTTCACGCCGACCTCGTGTGTCGCGGGCCACGACCCGGCCGCCACCGACGCGTCGGCCATCAGCCGGGCCCGGTCGTACTCACCCCGCCTCAGGGCCAGATGCCCTTCGAGCACGGCCAGGTGGACCAGCATGCTGGTGTGGCCCAGCACATTGATCACCGGCCGGGCCCTGCCCACCCGCTCGACCGCCTGGTCGTCGAGGTCTTGGTCGACCAGGAACTCGGCGATCGCCAGGTAGTACTCCGCCTCCGCCCAGGCGTTGATGTCCTTCCGCGGGTCGATCTGTTCCAGGGCCTTCGCAAACCAGGTCCGCGCCTGGGGGTAGTCGTCGGTCAGCAGGCACAGCCGGGCCGACTCCCGGTACGCGGCACTCCGTTGCGGCCAGGGAATCTTGTCCGAGAGCCGCGCGACGAGCGCGTCGGCCACCTCGCGTCCCCAGCGTTCGTGTCCGCTCCACGCGCAGGCGTTCACCAGCACGGTGCCCGCGCGCACGGCGCCGGCGGTGTCCTGCCGGGGCTCGGCCAGAGTCCATGCGAGATGGGCGAACCGCAGGCCGTCGACGAGGCCGCCGTTGTTCAGGCTGAGCTCGGCGAGGTGCCGGGCGACCCGTTCCAGTCTCTCCGCCGAGGAGCGGGTGTAGTCGTCGTCGAGGAGCCTCCGCAACAGGAGCCGGCTCTCGTCGACGCGGCCGTTGCTTTCGTGGATGCGCGCCAGCGACCAGCGGACCTCCCAGAGCACGTCACGGTGTGAGCTCCCGCCGTCCCTGTCGAGGATCGAGGTGAGCAGCTCGGCGGCCATGTCGGAGGTGCCTTCCTCCTCCTCTCTGCGTGCCCTGAGCAGCAGTTCCATGAGGCCGATCCGCTCGTCGGCGCCGGTGCTCCCGTTGCTGGTGCCATTGCCCTCGGCTCCGTGCTCCGGGACGTCCGTGTACTCCGACTGGAGCGACTCGGGAGTCACCCCGAGCCGCTCCGCGAGTGCGGTGGCGACCTCAGGGCTCGGTTCGCGCTTACCGCTCTCGATCAGGGAGACGTAGCTCGCCGAGAGTTCAGGCCCGGCAAGCGCGGCCTGGGACATGCCCGCCCGGAGCCTGAGCGCTCGCACTCTTCTTCCGAAGGCCGGCTGTGTGGCCAACATGCGCTCCTTACGGGTACGGGCCGTGGTGCCGCGCGCGGCGATCAATGACGAGCCCTCACCTTACGAGTTCGGTGGCCTGCCCCTGCGACCGCATGCTTGACTCCGATCTGTCATGGAGTCATGGTGGTTCCTTGAATTGTGACTGGATCCATGACAGGGGCGCAAGGCGCCTTCGCGGCCGGGTTCGAGGCGTAGACGCGTTCAGGGCATGCCCGAGGGGGGTGTGGGGCGGGCCGGGTGGGCCGGGTGGTGACGCTCGGGGCGAGTGGTCCGCGGGCGGGCACCGGAGGTGGGGCGAGGCGTCGTCGTGCTCCTGGTCGGTCGCTCGGCGGTTCGTCGGCGCAGTCGGCAGGGCACTCCGTGCAGAACGTGGCCCGGCGGGTCCTGTCGCCGGGCTGTACTGCGAGGGGCGCGGGGCCCTGCTTGGCCGAGTCGAGCCGGGACGTGGTCCTGGGGACGGCTCGGCAGCGGGTTCAGATCGTCGCCTTCCTGTGAGTGACGGCCGCCCGTGAGGGAAAGGTGAAGGTGTTGTGTGCTTTTATGTGGTGCCATCAAGTCCCTTGATTTCAAAGGAAGTTGATGAAGACACGTCCGCCTCGGTGCCGTTGCACGGGTGTCCTCCCGGCGCCGGCCGGGGTGAACCGGCAGGGTTCGAGGGAGAGTCGTAGTGCATGGCATACAGGTGAGGCTGTTCGGCGAGGCGGATCTTCGACGAAGCGGCCAAACCCTGACGACCCCGCCGGGCAAGGCCCTTGAACTGCTCGGCTACTTACTGATTCACCGGGAACGCACACACACCCGTGAAGTGATCTCCGAGCTGCTGTGGCCGGACATCGAGCCTGGCGTCGCCCGCAAGTACCTGCGCCAGACCCTGTGGCGCCTCAACTCGGCCATACAGGACCGGCCGAGCGAGCCCGGCCGGGCACCCGGGGAAGAGACACCCGAGCTTGTCGTCGTCGATCCCAACTCCATCCGGATCAACCCGGCGGCGTCCTGGTGGCTGGACGTGGACGCGTTCGAGGAGAGTTACGCGAAGGTCCGGGACACACCTGGCCAGGCCCTCTCCGACGACCAGGCGCACAGGGTCGAGTACGCGCTCGGCCTCTATCGGGGGGACCTGCTCGCCACCTGGTACCACGACTGGTGCGACCACGAACGGGACCGCCTGAGACAGGCCAATCTCGCGATGCTGGACCAGTTGATGGGCCACTGCGAGGCACACGGACTCTATGCGAAGGGTGTCGGCTTCGGGCAGGCCGTACTGCGCCACGACGCGGCGCGGGAGCCCACCCACCGACAGCTGATGCGACTGCACTACGCGGCCGGCGACCGCACCGCCGCGCTCCGCCAGTACCAGCGGTGCACCTCGGTGGTGAACCACGAGTTCGGGGTGGGGCCCTCGGCGGACACCACGGTCCTCTACGAACACATCCGGGCCGACCGGGCCGAGGACATCCTGCCGGGTGGCGTCCGGGGCGCGCGGTCGACGTACGAGGTACGAGGCGCGGGCGGCTCCGACGACTCCCGGCCGCGGTCGGAGCGGACGGACGGGAGCGTGATCCCGATGCAGCGGCCCTCTTCCCGCGATGAGGCTGCGCCGGTGGACGCCGTCCGCTTACAGTCGGCTGATCCGCCCGGCTCCGGCGGCCGGACCTCGAGCGGTCGGCCGGTCCGGGAGCAAGGATCGGCTGACCATGACGGGGACGAGGTGCAGGGCAGCATGAGTGGTTCGGGCTATGTCGACTCGACGCGGCACCTGCTGGCGGAGCTGGCCCGGCTCGACGTACTGCTGGGCAGACAGGTCCGACGGGCCCGGCGCTCCCGGCACGAGCCCGCCGATGAACTCTCCGCGTTGTACGTCACGGACGCCGAGGTGGACGCGCTGCTGGAGGACGCGTTCGACAACACCCCACCCGTGGACGGCGACCCGGAAGCCGAAGGGGAACTGGACAGGCTTTCGGCTGAGATCGCGGAACGCGTGGCGCACAGCGTGCGGGACGGGGTGAGCCTGCGGCTGGTGGTCCTGGCCGGGCTGTTCGAGCTGCACCCGGTGGATATCGATGTCGTCGTGATGTGCCTCGCTCCGGAGACGGACCGTCGCTACGAGCGGCTGTACGGATACCTGCACGACGACCTGACCCGGCGGCTGCCCACCGTCGGCCTCGCCCTCGACATCCTCTGCTCCGACCACGCGGCGCGTGCCGCCGCGCGGGCCCGGTTCACACCGTCGGCGCCGCTGGTCCGGCACCGGCTGATCACGCTCACGGAGGACTCGGCGACACCGACGCACTCCCTGCTGGGCAACGGTGTCCGACTGGACCCGCGCGTCGCCGCGTTCCTGCTGGAGGACGACGAACCGGCCGACCCGCTGCAACCGTACGCGCGGCTCGTCGCACCGGCCGGCACGCTCGACGACCTGCACTTCCCCACCGAGTTCGGCGCGTCCCTGGCCCGGCTGGCCGAGCATGCCGACGACCGCCTCGCCGTCTACTGCCAGGGCCCCTACGGCGTCGGCAAGCAGAGTGCCGCAGCCGCCTGCGCCCGGCGCTGGAACGCGCCGCTGCTGGTGGTGTCGGCGGATCTGCTCGCAGAACGTCCGATGGAGGAGTTCACGGCACTGGTCGCTCTCGTCGACCGGGAGGCACGATTGCAGGGCGCGGTCACCTACTGGGAGAACGCCGACGCGCTCCTCGGCGAACAGGTTCGTCCCCGGCTGGCGTTGCTGCTGTCCACGCTGGCGGCCCACCCCGCCCCGGTGTTCCTGGCGGGCGACACCGCGTGGGAACCGTCCGACCCACCGCCGGGCATGACCTTCGTACGGCTGGAGTTCCCCGCTCCGGGCTACGCCGAGCGGACGCGCCTCTGGGAAACCGCGTTCGACGGGCAGGACGGGACGGACCGGACCGCGCTGGATCTGGCCGCAGTCTCCGGTAAGTTCCGGCTGACCGGCGGCCAGATCCAGGACGCCGCGGCGACCGCCCGCAACCTGGCGCACGCCCGCGCCCCCGGCGCACCGCGGATGACCCAGGACGACCTGTACGCGGCGTGCCGCCTGCAGTCCAACCGCAAACTGGGCGAACTGGCCCAGCGGATCACGCCCCACTACACCTGGGACGACATCGTGCTGCCCGCCGACCGGATGGAGCAGTTACGGGAGATCGCCGATCAGGTGCGCTACCGGGCCCTGGTGTACGAGACCTGGGGATTCGAGCGGAAACTGGCCAACGGCCGGGGCCTTGCCGTGCTGTTCGCCGGAGCGTCCGGCACCGGCAAGACCATGGCCGCCGACGTCCTGGCCCACGAACTCGGCCTGGACCTCTACAAGATCGACCTGTCGACGGTGGTCAGCAAGTACATCGGCGAGACCGAGAAGAACCTCTCGCGCATCTTCGCCGAGGCCGCCACCAGCAACGCCGTGCTCTTCTTCGACGAGGCCGACGCCCTGTTCGGCAAGCGCTCCCAGGTCCGCGATGCGCACGACCGGTACGCCAACCTGGAGACCAGCTATCTGCTCCAGCGCATGGAGCAGCACGAGGGGGTGGTCGTGCTGGCCACCAACCTGCGCAAGAACCTCGACGACGCGTTCATCCGCCGCCTGCACGTCATGATCGACTTCGCGGTTCCCGGGGTCGAGGAGCGCCGTCGTATCTGGGAACAGGTCTGGCCCAAGGAGGTCCCCCTGGACGCCGGCCTCGACCTGGACCTGCTCGCCCGCCAGATCGACCTGCCCGGTGGCAACATCCGCAACATCGCCCTCGCGGGCGCCTTCCTCGCCGCCGCGGACGGCGGGGTGGTGACGATGGGGCATCTGCTCCGGGCCACCCGGCGCGAGTACCAGAAGATGGGCAAGATCCTTTCCGCGGGAGAGTTCGGTACTGGTGCGACGAACGGAAAGGATGCTTCGCATGCGTTCCCGTCAGAGTGAGGTCAGGCCGGAGCCGAAGGCGCCGGCTACCGCCACGCAAAGGTCCGCGTCGATCGTGCTTCACCCTGCACACCCCCGCGGCGGGTTGCTGAACCTGCAAAGCCGGTACGGCAACCGTGGCGTGCGGGGTTTCATCCAGGCCAAACCGAACATCGGTTTGGTCGACGATCCGCTGGCAGGGGAGGCGGACCGGGTGTCGTCCGGTGCGGTGGAACGGTCCGCGCGGTACCTACCTGACACGGTCCAGCGCGCTCACGGCAGGCCGGACGCGGGTCCGGCGACGGCGGTGCGCGCTGTCGGTGCCCGGGGTGGTGGCCAGGCCGGGCGAGAGACGTCTGCCAAGGGTGCTGCCGTGTTCGCTGACCGCGGCCGGTACCGCCCGGACAGCGCACGCTGTGACGCGTCTCCCGGCGTCGTGCCCCGTACCGGTGGGCAAGGTGCCACGGCCCGGTTTCCGGGCGCGGGTTCCCGGAGTTCCCGTGCGGTCAAGGGAGAATCGCGGTTCACCACGACGGACCGCCCCGCGCAGCCCTGGCGTCCCTGGCGCAGTGCCGGAACCACGGCCGACGCTGCGGACGACACGGTCAGGTTCGAATCGGCCAACGTGGAGCACAACGGGGACAAGGTGGGCGACCTTGAAGTCGGCCAACACGGAGACGGCCTCAGAGTGGGAGTCATAGGGGGTGGGCAAGGCGGATGGGTGGGTTTCCGTATCCAGGGGGACGTCACGGCGACGGGTCCGGCCGACCGCGTCGGCGAATACACGGTCGGGTTCCTGCAAACCGTCTACAAGTCGACGAGAAAGTTCTATTACAAGCCGACCGATCCCACGTCGCGGAACCGACGGGCGTTGTACAAGGACACGGTTCGCGACCTGCCCGCCCAGGACAGCGGGGAGGGCCGGCAGCCGTGGATGAGCGAGCGGCAGAGGGAGTTCGGGGCGGAGGACCGGAGCAAGCAGTCCATCAGCATGCAGGACTCCCCGTGGACGCATGCGCCGTTTACGGTGACGCGTGACAACGAGGAGCAGCGGCTGGTCGGGACCGGTGGCGAGGACCAGTTCCGAAGCTGGCTCGCGGTGCGGCACAACACGTCGCATGAGGTCTTCCTGCTCGACTGGTTCGACTGGAGGGTGAGGTACGGGGCCACCGTCCGATACGACGGAGCCGGAAACCCGACCACGGTGAGGCCGGACGCCTCCAGTGGACTCGACGTGACCAGGCGCGGGGCGGGGCCCGGGGGGCGCACGCCCCGTCTCGACGGGAATGTCGCCAACCAACTCCAGGAAGACGTCTGGACAACGTGGCGATGGCGGTGGTGACCGCCGCAGGGTCGTGGTCGGCACACCTGCGCGACCCCGCGAGGCCACCAGAGCCGTGGGTGCCCCTGACGCCGGCGCCGCTCGCCACGGTCTCACGGCCCGTGCCGGTGCGTGCGCCGGCCAACCAGGCCCAGAACGGCTGGATCCCCGAGACCGGCTTCGAAGAACTTGCCCTGACCGGCGGATTCTCGTCCTCCTTCACCCTGAAGGAGGACGACGGCTCGGTGACCACCTTCAAGAAGGCCGCCGCCGACGCCCCGACCTGGCAGCTGTCCAGCTCGGTCAAGTCCGGCATCGACGGCGGGGAAAGCCTCGTGGTCTCCGAAGTCGTCACCATCGACGGCAAGCGGGTCAGCCGCCCCAAGCGCATCATCGGTGCCACGAGCGCGGTCACGGCCACCACCTGTGAGGCCACCCCGTCGCCCCGCGGTTGCAAGATCCTGGCCTTCGTTTATGCGATCACGACCACCGCCACCGCCAGTGCCTTGGGTGACATCGCAGGCCAGGTTTCCGAGCTCAAGGTGTGGGCCTCCGAACCCGGCGCCGCCAATTCCACCGCGGTCGGCGTGGCCCGTTACGCCTATGACGAGCAGGGCAGTCTGCGGCAGGTGTGGGACCCCGGGATCAGCCCCGCGCTCAAGACCACGTACACCTACGATTCCGCCGGCCGCGTCAGCACCCTGACACCGCCGGGACAACTGCCGTGGACGTTCAACTACGGCAAGGTCGCCGCTGTGACGGGTGCCTCGGACGGCATGCTGCTGTCCGTGCAGAGGCCCACCCTGGCAGCCGGCACGAAGGACCAGGTCTCCGGCACGGCGACCTCCACGGTCGTCTACAACGTTCCGCTCACCCCGACGACGGCCCCGGCCACGATGGGCTCGGCCGATGTCGCCACGTGGGGACAGAACGAGGCTCCCGTCGACGCCACCGCGGTCTTCCCCGCGGATAAGGTGTCCTCCTCCTCCGACGGTGCGCAGTTGTCGAAGGCCGACTACGCCCGGGCCATGGTGCTCTACATGAACGCCTCCGGACGCCAGGTCAACCAGCACAACCCCGGCGACCACATCACCACCACCCAGTACGACCGGTACGGCAACACGGTGATGGAGTTGTCGGCCGCGAACCGCGCGCTCGCTCTCGGGCTGACCGCCAAGGACACGGCCAAGCTCGCCGAGCTCGGACTGGGCTCCGACGCGGCCGGATCCCCAGCGAGGGCCCGCCTATTGGCCACTGAGACCACTTTCGCCGCCGACGGCTCCCGCTCGACCGACTCCCGCGGTCTGCTGCGCATGCTGACGGTGGGGAAGGACCTCAAGGCCGCCGACGGCACCGTCCTGCTCGCCGCGGGCACCGCGGCTCCCGGTCGTACGTGGACGGCCACGTCCTACGACGCCGGTCGTCCCACAGACGGCTCGGCCACCGTGGTCAACCAGCCCACCAAGGAGACCGTCGGCGCCGAACTGCTGACCTATCCCGGTCAGATGGCCGACGGGCGTGTCACCACCACCGAGTACGACTGGGCCAAGGGCCTGGCCACGAAGAACGTGCAGGACCCCGGCGGCCTGGCGATCACCCGGATCACCGAGTTCGACGACTAGGGCCGCGCCGTCAAGTCGCTCATGCCCAAGTCGAACGGAACCGACCCGGGAACCCAGCTGACCACCTAGTGGTCCGCCACGGCACAGGAACCTGTGCGGGCCGCCCCGAATGGGCCGACCTGGTCTGCGAGGTGCGCTACGCCGGTGCCGCAGCCGGCACCAACGGTGCCCTGCCGGTGTTCTACAACGCCGTCCGGGAGAGACGCTGCCGGTGAGCCGCGGCTCAGATCCGGACGGGGAGCCGACCGGTGGTCCCGCATGAAGGAGTGCTGCCCATGACCACGACGCCCGCCACCGACGACGCCTACCGATTCGACGACCTCACTGCCCTGTTCATCAACTGCACCCTCAAGCCGCCGCCCCAGCAGAGCCACACCCAAGGGCTGATCGACAAGAGCGCGGAGATCATGATGTCGCGCGGTGTCACCACGTCCGAGATCCGTGCCGTCGACCACGACATCGCCCCCGGCGTCCACCCGGACATGACCGAGCACGGCTTCGCCGTCGACGAGTGGCCCGCCCTGCACGAGCGGGTGATGGCCGCGGACATCCTGGTCATCGCCGGCCCGATCTGGCTCGGCGACAACAGCTCGGTGACCAAGAAGGTCATCGAGCGGCTCTACGCCTGCTCCAGCCTCCTCAACTCGCAGGGCCAGTACGCCTATTACGGCCGCGTCGGCGGCTGTCTGATCACCGGCAACGAGGACGGCGTGAAGCACTGTGCCATGAACGTCCTCTACAGCCTCCAGCACCTCGGCTACACCATCCCGCCGCAGGCCGACGCCGGCTGGATCGGACCGGCCGGCCCCGGACTGTCGTACCTGGACCCCGGCTCGGGCGGCCCGGAGAACGACTTCACCAACCGCAACACCACCTTCATGCGACCGAACGCCCATTGCCTTGGTGGTGCGCCCCGATGTCCCAGAGGCAACCGGAGGTCGAGTGCCGGGGGAGTTCGTGACGCTCACCAACGGCAGCGGCACACTGACCGACCGACACGGCAGGCGCAACTGCAGGCGCTCCAGCCCGGTGTTCGTACCTGCGGCACCTTGCTCACCCCGAAACGCAGGGCGGAGGTGGGGCACGCACATACCCTAGGAACTGCGTTCCGAGACGGACTGTGGAGAGAGCAGGAGGTCGAGCCAGACTCTGTCCCGCAGTTCAATACCCTCGATGAGGGTGTCGGATGCGTAGCCGGTATGGGCGGTGAAGGCGTCCCGTTCGACGGTCCGCATACGGAATCCCTGTCGCTGGTAGAAGCGCAGGTTGCCGGTGTCGGCCGCAGCGGTGGCGACCAGCATGCGTCGTCCCGACTCGCGCGAGGCCAGGTCGATCGCCCGGCGCACCAGACGGCTGCCCACGCCGGCGCGTTGAAGGTCTTCCCGTACGGCCATGTTCTTGATCTCGAAGGTGTCGCCCTGGTCGGTTGCCACCAATTGCAGATGACCGACCGCGTCCGTTCCCCGCAACGCGACGAGCACGCGCCCGTCCTCGATGTAGGAGTCGAGCTGTGCCGGTGAGTCCTCGGCCAGTTCGAACAGCGGCCTGATGTTGTCCCGTGGGCCGTCGTACAGCACCACGCTCACCCTGTCCGGGACGTCGACCGACGCAGCCGAGTGGGGCGCGGTTCCGGTCGGTGGGACCCCTCTCACCAGCACGGCGCGGGTGTACAGCAGGTGGAATCCCCGGCGCTGCACGTTCTGCTGGGACCTGGAACCCGGCTGCGTGGTCACGACGGCGAGGTCGCATCCGGCGGTAGCGGCGTCGGCGAGCCGAGCCGCGAGCAGGGCTGTCTGCACGCCGCGACGGCGGTGGGCTGGGGCCGTCGCCGCACCCGTGAGCTGGGCGACGCCGTCCGCGACGCGGAGGCTGCCGCCTCCGGCGACGTTGCCGTCACAGAGCGCGATGTACGGCACCACGCCGGCCGCCGTGAAGTCCCGCTCCGCGTTCGCGAGCACGTCACGCGGGAACTCCTCGTGCGAGGGAACCCCTTGTCCGTCGGGATGAGCGAACCCGTCAGTCACCACGTCCAGCCACGCGTCGAACTCCTCATCGCGAGCCACCCGGACGTCGATGTCAGGCGGAGCCACCCGCTCGTACGCGCCGCCGAGAGCGAGGCCGAGAACGTTCTCGAACGCCTCCAGCCGATAGCCGCGCGCCGTGAGCAGGGCGCCGACCGCAGGATCGGCCAACGCTGACACCTCGGCCTGCACCGGAGCACTGCGAGCGGCGAAGGCGCGCTCGATCTCGTCGAGTGCGTCCGCGTGGGGCACGTCGGCGAATCCGAGGCCGGCGATCTTGTTGAACGGCGAGCCGTCCTCGGCGAACGCGGCCACACCGCCGGCCATTCGCCTCACGAATCCGACATCGTCTCCCCGGCGCAGACAGGCAGCCTCGGCCGCCGCTGCCATCAGCTCGGCCTCGACTCGGTCGAGGCGCTGCGCCAAGGAGACGTCACAGAAGAGCGATGCCCGATTCATGTACGTGCGCATCTCGTCTCGACGCTCATGCCCCGAGGCTAGCCGCCGACCGCCGAGGCGGGGCAGTCGAGGTTCTTACGGTTTCGGGAAGGGCCGACGGTGGACCGTGCTCGGCCCGGGCAGCACCCGCTGCCGGGGCGGTGGTGAATGCGACCATGCCGCCGTCGGGGAGTGGGCAGTAGACGCCGTCGATTCCGTTCAGTGCCTCCACCACCAGCAGCGCGCCGACCGGTGGTTGACACGTCGGTCAGGATCTCGGCGTCGCCGTCCAGGAACCGCTCAGGAAGTTGTCGGTCTGTCACGCCGTCCCCCGGAATTTTGACGCGTCGGTGACGGTTTCTTAGCGGCCACCGGCACGCAGATCCTAATGAACTTTGCCGGGAACCGGCAATGCGCGGTCGGGATCGGGTCATGCAGGATGGATCGCGGGGACCACGGCGGATGGTTTCGATGCCGGGCACCGGCAGGTGACCGGCATCGAAACCCGGAACGACTGTGCGCCGTCGAAGCTGGCGTAGTTGCGCGCCGCGGGCGGAAAGGGGGATCAGGGGATGCGGACATTTCTGGTAGCGGCCACGGGCCTGCCCACGATCCTGCTGACCGCTGCCCTCGGAGTGGTCGTCTGCTTCTGGCTTCTGTGTGCCGTGGGCGCCGTCGGCGTCGACAGCTTCGACACGGACGTGGACCTGCGGGCATGGCGTATGGGCGGCGTGCCGGTGGCGGTTGCCTTCTCCGTGCTGACGGTGCTCGCCTGGTCCTTGAGTGTCGGCGCGGCGGTCGTGGTCGCCGTGTTCGGCCCCTCCGGGCCTGTCACCTGGCTGCTGCACCTGATCGCGCCCGGGGGCGCTCTGCTGGTCGCTTGGGTCGTGACCTGTCTGATCGTGCGGCCGTTGCACAGCCTCTTCCCGGATGAACCCGCGCTGTCCGTGCTGAGCGAGGCTCGCACGGGCGACGACACGGGGCTACGAGGCGCCGGGAGCCGCGACCCCTATGGGGGCGCATCCCGTGCCGCCGCGCGGCATCGCGCTGCCTGAGCCCCGACATCTCCGCCGGATCTCACCTCCGGCCCCTTCCTTCTTCGTGCTCAACTCCCTTACGCCTCAAGGACGTATGTCATGACTGCCATGATCGTGGGCGTCGGCGTGCTCGTCGCCGTCTGCCTCGTTGCCGTACTCGTCGTCTCTCTGTTGTTCCGGAAGGTGGAGCAGGGCAAAGCGCTGATCGTCTCCAAGACGCGCAGGGTCGATGTGACGTTCACCGGGCAGGTCGTGCTGCCGGTGCTGCACAAGGCCGAGGTGATGGACATCTCGGTGAAGACCATCGAGATCACCCGGGCCGGAAAAGAGGGGCTGATCTGCCGGGACAACATCCGCGCGGACATCCGGATTTCCTTCTTCGTGAAGGTGAACAAGACCGCCGAGGACGTCGTCAAAGTCGCCCAGGCCGTCGGCACCGCTAGGGCGAGCGACCGGGACACGCTGCAGGAGCTGTTCCACGCGAAGTTCTCCGAGGCGCTGAAGACCGTCGGCAAGCAGCTGGACTTCACTGACCTGTACACCAAGCGCGAGGAGCTGCGGTACCGGATCATCGAGGTCATCGGCGTTGACCTCAACGGCTACCACCTCGAGGACGCGGCGATCGACTATCTGGAGCAGACACCGCTCACCCAGCTCGACCCGGCCAACGTCCTCGACGCCCAGGGCATCCGCAAGATCACCGAGCTGACGGCGATCGAGCACGTGCGCATCAACGAGTTCCAGCGCCACGAGGAGAAGGAGATCACGCGGCAGAACGTCGACGCCCGCGAGGCCATCCTGGAGCTGGAGCGCCGGCAGGCGGACG
>NZ_JBIVKB010000022.1:0-181861 GCF_044750545.1 Streptomyces sp. NPDC088794
TCGCGGCGGGTGGGCGCCCGGGGTTCCGGGGCGGGTGGGGGGGCGTGGCGGTGGGGTGGGTGCCGTGGGCGGCCCCCCCCTTGCCGGCGGGGGGGCGGCCTCCCCATGTCGACGACCCCTGTTCGCTACTCGCCCCCGTAGGGGTTCACCGCCTCCGCGCCGGTGCGGACCGTGCGCAGGCGCGCCGCCTCGGCGACGCCCGCGCAACCGGACAGACCGAGGGCGTCCCGCAGTTCGTCCGCCAGCAGTGCGAGCACGCGGGCCGCGCCCGCCTCGCCGGCTGTGGCCAGGCCCCACATCAGCGGCCGCCCCACCAGGACACCGTCGGCGCCGAGCGCGAGCGCCCGCAGCACGTCGGTGCCCCCGCGTACTCCGCTGTCCATCAGCACCTGACAGTGCGCCCCGACCGCCTTCGCCACCGGCCCCAGCGCCTCGACGCCGGGGAGGGCGCCGTCGAGCTGACGGCCACCGTGGTTGGAGACCACGACCGCGTCCACCCCGGCCTCCGCCGCCCGCACCGCGTCCTCCGGCGCGAGCACGCCCTTGAGCACGAGCGGCAGGCTCGTCCACTCCCGCAGCGCGCGGACGGTACGCCAGGTCACCGAGGAGGAGAACGCCTGCCGGGTGTGGGCGGCCACTGCGGACACCTCGTCCCCGGGACGGCGGTGCGCCGCGGACTCCGCGCCGTGCGCGAGGTGCTCCGCCGTCACCTGTGCCGGCAGCGTGAAGCGGTTGCGTATGTCGCGGATCCGGCGCCCCATCCAGGGCACGTCGACCGTGAGCACGATCGCCTCGCAGCCCGCGTCCTCCGCCCGGCGCACCAGGTTCAGGGACCGTTCCGCCTCCCGCAGCCAGTACAACTGGAACCACACGGTGCCCCCGAGGGCGGTCAGTTCCTCGACCGGGACGCTGCTCATCGTGGTGGCGGTGAAGGGCACACCGGCCGTCTTCGCCGCACGGGCGACGGCCAGTTCGCCCTCCGGGTGCAGCAGCCGCTGGTACGCCACCGGGGCGACGGCGACCGGCATGCTCACCGACCGGCCCAGCAGCGTGGCGTCCGTCGTGCACGCGGAGACGTCCCGCAGGATCCGGGGGACCACGAAGACGCGGTCGAACGCGGCGCGATTGGCGCGCAGCGTCGTCTCGGCACCGCTGCCACCCGCGACGAAGTCCCGGACATCGGCGGGCAGTACGGCCAGGGCCGCCTGTTCGAAGTCAGCCAGGGACTGGGCCCGTTCCGGCTCGGTGACGAACGGACTCACCACGCCGGCGCCGCCCGCCGTCGGCTCCGGATCAGGGCTGGAAGCCACGCTGACCCGTCCGCTCCAGTTCCACGGCCTCGTAGAGCGCCTTGATGTTGGAACTGCCGAAGGTCTCGGCGCCCTGCCGCTCGATGACCTCGAAGAACAGGGTGTGCTTCGGGTGGGTGGAGGCGGTGAAGATCTGGAACAACTGCCCGCCGTGGTCGGCGTCCGCGAGCACGTGCGTGGCCCGCAGGTCCGCCAGCCGCTGCGGATCCAGCTCGATGCGCTCGCCGAGCAGGTCGTAGTAGGCGGACGGCGTGTTCAGGAAATCGACTCCGCGACGCCCCAGCGCGCGTACGGATCGGACCGCGTCCCCGGACGAGAACGCCAGGTGCTGGACGCCCGCGCCCTGATGGCCCTTGAGGAACTCGTCGATCTGCCCGGGCTGGGCGGACGCGTCGGGTTGGATCAGCGTCAGGGTGACCGAGCCGGAGGGACTCTGCACGACCTTCGAGTCCATGGCCTGTGCGCCCACCACGATGTGCTCCTCGAAGACGTCGAGGAACCCGAGGGCGCGCATGTAGTAGTCCACGGTCGGTCCCAGGTCGCCGGCGTCGAGGCAGACGGCGACGTGGTCGATGTCCACCAGGCCCACGTCGTCGGCCCGTTCGTCGTGGCCGCGCAGCGCCGGCACGAACCCCGACGGCAGCCCCGGGCCCTCGCCGGGGGCGCGCTGCACCAGCGTGTGCACGACGTCGCCGAACCCTTCGAGCACGGCAGTGACCTCGGGTCCGCCCGCCGTGCCGGGGCCGCCTTCGGTGTGCCGGGTGGGACCGCGGCGGCCGCGGGCTCCACGGGCGACGGCGGCGGTGAACGCGGCTCGTACGTCCGCGGTGCGCAGCGCGATGTCGGCGACACCGTCACCGTGCGCGGCGACGTAGGCCGAGGCGGGGTGCTGATCCGAGGTGGCCTGGGTCAGCACCAGGGTGATCCGGCCGTGGCGCAGCGCGATGCTGCGGTGGTCGGCCGAACCGCCGGTGCCGCTGACCGTGAACGCGTACCGGTCGACCCAGTTGAATACCGCTTCCTCCAGATGTTCGACGTACAGCTCGACATAGTCGACGGAGAGGTCGCCGAGCGGATCCGCGGCCCCGGTACTCGATATATCCCGCATGTGTCCCCCAACCAGAAAAGGAACGAGTTTTCTGCACTGTAGGGCGCGGCCTGCGGAAAATGCCATGCGGGACGGGCTGCATTGGTTGGACGGGAAAGCGGAGCAGGCTCGATCCATATCGGTATTCGTCTGCTCTGGCAGTCGGAGGGCACTGCTTCATAAACTCGGTCCGCATTTCACTCGCACGTCGATGGCTTTTGGACGGAGTGATGTCTCATGGTGCGCACGATTGCCGTCGTCGGTACGGGGCTGATCGGCACCTCGGTGGCGCTCGCGGCGAGCCTGCGCGGAGTGACGGTCTTTCTCTCCGATCGTGACCCGACGGCCGCGCGGACGGCGGCCGCGCTGGGGGCCGGGCTGGCCGAGGAACCCGTCGGGCCGGTGGACCTGGCGGTCCTCGCGGTGCCGCCGAGTGCGGTCGGCGAGGTGCTCGCCGGGGCCCAGCGGCGGTTCCTGGCCCGCAGCTACACCGATGTGGCCAGCGTGAAGTCCGTGCCCGTGCGGATGGCCCTCAGCCACGCTCCCGACCCGGCCCGCTTCGTCGGCGGGCACCCGATGGCAGGACGCGAGCGGTCCGGTCCGCTGGCCGCGCGGGCCGACCTGTTCCACGGCCGGCCCTGGGCACTCACCCCGTCGGCGTGCACCTCCGACCTGGCGCTGGGGTTCGCCCGGGAGCTGGTGGAACTGTGCGGCGCGGTCCCGGTGTTGACCGGCAGCCGCGACCACGACGACGTCGTGGCCCTGACCTCGCACGTGCCGCACCTGGTGGCCAGTCTGATGGCCGCGCGACTGCGCGAAGGGCCCGACGGGATGTCCCGGTTCGCCGGGCAGGGGTTGCGGGACGTCACCCGGATCGCGGGCGGCGACTCCCGGCTCTGGGGCGACATCCTCCAGGCCAACGCCCCGGCCATCGCCGGGGTCGTCAGGGAACTGCACGCCGACCTGTCCCGTCTGGTGACGGCCTTCGACCTGCTGGCCGAGGCGGCGCCGGAGACCGTTTCCGGGTCCGACCCCACTCCTGGATCCACCCTCGGATCCACCCCCGACCTCAGCCTCGTCGCCGGCCCGAGCGGACGCGACCGCGGTCTGCGGGCGATGGTCGATCTGCTCGACCGGGGAGTCGAGGGCCTGGCCGTGTTGCCGGTCGTCGGGGCGGGCGGCGGGGTGACCGACGCCGGGATTGTGGTGGTCGTCCCCGGGCGTCCCGGCGCGCTGGGCGAACTGCTGCGTGTGGTGGGGGAGTTCGGAGTCGTCCCGGAGGAGACGGCGGTCCTGCCGGCCGGCGGTGACGCGGTCGGCGGCGCGCTGGAGATACGGATCCCGGTCCCGTCCGAGCTGGCGACACCCGTACTCCGTACCCTCCGTGGCGAGGGGTGGGCGGCCGAGCCGGAGACGCCGCCGAAGCCGGTGCCGACAGCGCCGACCGGGTCCCGGCGGCAAACATTCCACTTGCATGGCTCAGATCGATCTACCGGCAGAGCCGACGCACCCCTCTGACCCACGTGGCCACAGAAGTGTTTCGGCCAGTTGTGGCGAGGGTGACCTTCCGGCCGTCCGCGTGCACCCGGGTGGTACCGGCCACCGCCGGGACGTGAGCGCGGTGTGCTGAAGTGGAGGTACGAGGTGCCTTCCGGGCACGCGTCGACGTCGGCGGCGGTTCGCTCGGGTCCGTGACGCGCGTGCTTTCCGCCGGATCGCCACGTACTGGTTTGCGCTGTTTGGTCCGCGCGCAACCCGCGTCACTTTTTGCGTGGCCGCCATCGGAACTCGCTGACTCGTCCCCTCAGGCCTGCGCCCCGGCCTGTGCGTTTCAATATGTGGACAGTTCTCGGCCTGTCATCGCCCCCGGACGATTTCACGATGCCGAAATGGAGGATGTCTCAAAACGATCGATACACTCCGGCCCACCTGTCCGAAATCCAGACGACGGGCGACGGGATCGAGCCGGTATCCTGAAGGTATCGCTTCTTCCGCATCCGGCAGGGCTGTAACTCATCCCCCCACATCTGTATCGGTCGCCGGTATCGGCCGTCTGCATCGGCGCAGGCCCGAGGCGGTTCAAATTGAATCCTGAACCAATTGCGAGGGTTTCTCGAGTCGGCGGCATCGAGTGCGGCGCCGCCGTGCGTACGGAAATGGATCACGGGGGGTCCTTTGAAGTTCCGAGACGTGAATCTCAGTGAAAGGGACGCAGAACTACGACTGCTGCAGCAGATCTATTCGAGATCTGTGGACGGCAAGGGCGCGGTCGCTCTGGTGAACGCTCCTGTCGGCTGTGGGAAAACGGCTCTGATCCAGAGCTTCGCCGGTTGGGTCGGAACACAGGAAGGCCGTTTCCTCTCGGTGACGGCTTCCGCGAGCGAGCGATTCGACTGGCTCGGTCTCGTCGACCGGCTGATGAGCGCCATGCGGGCGGAGGGCATGGTGGAGTACCCCTTCGCCGCGGAGGACGGCGCGGGTGCTGTCGCCGGTCTCGCGGCGATCGAGGCCGGGCGGGTCCCGCTCGCCCTGCTCCAGCGCATCTGCCGCGCCGTCATCGGCTTCGCCGGCGAGGGGCCGCTGGTCATCGCGGTGGACGACGTGCACTTCGCGGACGACGCCTCACTGGACTGCCTCAGCTATCTCATCCGCCGTATCGACACGGCCCCGATCATGGTCGTGCTGACCGAGAGCTCCTGCCACGAGCAGGGCCTCGTGACCTTCCACGCCGAGACCCTGCACCTGCCCTCCAGCCACCGCGTCCGGCTGGGCACGCTCGGACTCGACGGTGTCGCCGGGCAGTTGGCCGCCCGCGGGGTCATCCCGCCCGGTGCCCGGGAGGCCGCCGAGCCGTGGACGCGCACGAGCGGCGGCAACCCGCTGCTGCTGCACGCCCTCATCGACGACGTGGCGGAGGACGGCAGACCGCAGGAACCCGGCGCGCCGGGCCGGAGGGCGGGCACCGGTCAGGACACGCCCGCACGGAACGGTTCCCCAGGGCGGGGCGCGTCGCGCCAGGAGCCCTCCGACGGCCAAGTCCCGCCGGACCGCGGGACGTTCACCGGCAAGGGCGCGACGGACCGTGACGCACCCACCGGCCAGGTTCCGTCGAACCGGTCGGCGGGCGGCAGCCACACCCCGTCCCGTCAGGACGTGCTCGGCGCCTCCCTCGCCGCGGCTCCGGAACAGACCGGAGACCGGCTGCTCCTGGACCCGGAGGCCGTCGGTGAACGGCCGTCCGACGGCGCGGCCCCGACCGTCGGGCGCGGTCCGGCCGGGCCGGCGCCCGTCGGTGTCCGTACACGCGTCCCGGTGCCGGGGGAGTCCTTCCGCTACGCGGTACTGCGCTGTCTGCACCGCGGCGAGGCGGCGCTGCTCTCCGCCGCCCGGGCGCTCGCCGTACTCGGTGAGCAGGCGAGCCCGGCGCTGGTCGCCGACCTCCTGGGCGAGGACATCACCTCGGTGCGTCGCAGCATCGCCGAACTGCACGCCGCCGGCCTGGTCTCCGGCGTGCGATTCCGGCACGAGCGCGCCCGGACCGCCGTCCTCGCCGACATCCCCACCAAGGACCTGTTCGCGATGCGGTCCGCGGCTGCCCACCTGCTCCACGAGAGCGGGGCCTCCGCCATCGCCGTGGCCGAACAGCTGCTCGCCACCCACGACCCCGGCGCCGCCGCCTGGCAGCCCGGCATCCTCCGGCGCGCCGCCCGGGACGCCCGGGACGCCGGAGACATCGGCACGGCCGTCGAGTACCTGCGGCACGCCTCCGGCATCTGCACGGACCCGGGGCAGGAGGCCGCGGTGACCGCCGCGCTCGCCGAGACACAGTGGCTGATCGACCCGCCGAGAGCCTCCCGGTACCTCCCGCAGCTCGACCGCATGGTGCGCGACGGCCGGTTGCCCGTGTCCCAGGCCCTGGTGGCCGTCGAACAGCTCGCCTGGCGCGGCGACTTCGCCCAGGCCGACACACTGCTGCGGATCATCGAGGGCCGGGCCGCCGCCGAGCCCGCCGATCACTGGGACGGCGTCGGCCCGGCCTCGTCCGCCGTCCGGGCGGGTCTGCGGCTGGTCCGGCTCCAACTCTCCTTCTGGCAGCCCGGGTCGGAGGGCGATCCCCGGGCCGACCCGCCGCCCGGACCGGACCTCATGTCCACGGTCCCCGCCCGGCTCCCGGCCGGGGCCATGGTCGACCTGACGGCGGGGGTGGTCACGTCGGAGCACGGTCCGCCGGGAACACGCGGCATCGCCCCCGTCGCCCGCCTGGCGAGCCCACCCACCGGACTGTTCCTCCGTACGACCGAGGGACGCCGCACGGACGACCCCGAGTCGTGGCCCCGACGACTGCTGGAAGAACCGGGAAACCGGCGCGTGCCCATGCGGCGTGCCCTGCTCGAAGCACACGCCGCGGCAGAGGCGCTCCGCGTCGGCGACATCCCCTCGGCGGCCGAGGCGGCCCGGGCGTCGCTGACCCTGGTCGGCTCCGAGGCATGGGGTGTCGTGATCGGCGTTCCGCTGTCCCTGGCGGTGCGGGCGGCGACAACGGGCGGCGACTTCGACACCGCCATGGCGTACCTCGACGTGCCCGTGCCCGCGGCCATGTTCGAGACGCCCTTCGCCCTGCCCTACCTCCATTCGCTCGGCCGCCACCACCTCGGTGCGGGACGGCCGGGCGCCGCGTTGCGGCACTTCGAGACCTGTGGGGAGCTGATGGCGCGGTGGGGGCTCGACCTGCCCGAACTCGTGGACTGGCGGGCGGGCGTGGCGGCCGCGCTCGAAGCGACGGGTGACAGCGTTCGCGGACGGGAGACCTATCGGCGCCGACCTGCCCCGCGCGGGGAGGAACCACGGCTCGGGGTGAGCGACGAGCCCTGGCAGCTGAGCGGCGACGGGCCCCGCTCCGCATTCGCGACCCTCCGCGCGTTGGTCGCCACCAGCGCCCCGGACGAGCGGCTGCCCCTGCTCCAGGAGGCGTTGCGGCTCCTGGAGGCCGGCGGTGACACGGAGTTCAGGCGACCATCGGCCGATACGGAGGCCGTACGGTCGGCGTACCGGGACACCGCCGAGCGGGAGCGCGCCTGGCCCTGGGAAGCTCCGACGGGCCGCCCGGAACCGGAGGAACTGCCGCAGCACCACCGTTCCGCGGACGCCGAGCCCTTCCGTGAACCCACCGGTGAGCTGTTCTCCACGAACGGCGTGCCGGACTCGTTGCTCGAACTCACCTCGGCGGAACTGAGGGTGGGCGCGCTCGCCGCGTCCGGCTGCACCAACCGGGAGATCGCCGGCAAGCTCTTCATCACCGTCAGCACGGTCGAGCAGCATCTGAC
Organism: Streptomyces sp. NPDC088794; assembly: GCF_044750545.1. NCBI lineage: Bacteria > Bacillati > Actinomycetota > Actinomycetes > Kitasatosporales > Streptomycetaceae > Streptomyces > Streptomyces sp. NPDC088794. The sequence goes on from NZ_JBIVKB010000022.1 coordinate 7,722, forward strand.
GAAAATCTACCGGAAACTGAAGGTACGCAGACGAAAGGATCTGCCGACGGAGCTCCGAAGTTTCACGGATCTCCCCTGCGCACCCAACGGAGGGTAAAAACGTACGGCATTGTCGGCCGCCAGGGAAATGCCTCGGCAACTCCCCGTCCAAGTGAGCATTTTGGCGTGTTGGACAGCATTGTGACGCCGGTTGGAATCATGTGATCCTGGCCGCCGAAATCAACACGCCGAAATGCGAACCGCCGAGGGGATATCCATGGCCGGACGGAGCCTGGACGACTATGCGCGGCTGACCCGAGAAGACCCGGTGCCCGTCCTCCCGGAATTCCGCACGGAGCCGGGGGCGACGGAGGCCGGGCCCGATCTGCGCAGAAGCGAGCTGCACCGCAGCCTCGCCGACCCGGTCCTCGACACGATGAACTTCCTGAACGAGGTCACGCACCGCTACCCGGACGCGATCTCCTTCGCCCCCGGACGGCCCTACGACGGGTTCTTCGACACGGAGCGGATCTTCGCCTATCTCCGTACGTACCTGGATCAACTGGAGGCCCAGGGCCGGTCGCGGGACGAGATACGGACCGCCATGTACCAGTACGGCCCGACGGCGGGGCAGATCCGCGACATCGTCGCCGACTCGCTGCACGTGGACGAGGACATCGACGTGCCGGCCGAGTCGATCGTCATCACGGTCGGCGCCCAGGAGGCCATGCTGCTGGTGCTGCGGGCCCTCTTCCGCGGCCCGGACGACGTCCTCCTGGTGGCCAGCCCCTGTTATGTGGGCATCACCGGCGCGGCCCGGCTGCTGGACGTGTCGGTCACCGCCGTGGCGGAGCGGGAGGACGGGCTCGCCTGCGCCGACGTCGAGGCGGCGATCCGGCGGGAGCGGGCGGCGGGGCGCAGGCCCCGTGCCGTCTACGTGGTCCCCGACCACTCCAACCCCTCCGGCACCACGATGGACGCGGCGAGCCGGGCCGCGCTCCTGGAACTGGCCGAACACCACGGCATCCTGGTCATCGAGGACAGCCCCTACCGCTGGGTGAGCCCGGGGACACCGCTCCCGACCCTGAAGTCCCTGGACCGCTCCCGCACGGTCGTGCACCTCGGCTCCTTCGCCAAGACCGTCTTCCCGGGAGCGCGGGTCGGGTTCGTGGTCGCCGACCAGAGCGTGGCCGACGACACGGGCCGCATCGGTCTCCTCGCGGACGAACTCGCCAAGATCAAGAGCATGGTGACGGTCAACACCTCGTCGCTCAGCCAGGCCGCCGTCGCCGGAGCCCTGCTGTCGGCGGCCGGCCGGATCTCGGAACTGAACGCGGAACCCGCCGCCCACTACGGGCAGGCCATGAGCTCCACGCTGCGCCGGCTGGACCTCCGCCTGCCGGCCGCCCGGCGTGCGGAACTCGGCGTGCGGTGGAACGAACCGACCGGCGGATTCTTCCTCACCGTCCATGTCCCTTTCCCGGCGGACAACGCGGCCCTGACCCGGTCCGCGCAGGACTTCGGCGTCATCTGGACGCCGATGAACTACTTCTATCCACAGGGCGGCGGCCTCGATTCCCTTCGACTGTCCACGAGTTATCTGACGGACGCGGACATCGAAGAGGGCATCGACCGGCTCGCCCGATTCATCGAGGCGTACAGCGCGCAGGCGCGCTGAAGAAACGCACTCACGTCAGTTCACCATCGTTTCCCGACCGTTCCACGGAGAAAGGCGACGAGGACAAGTGACCGCTGTCAGCGCACGGAAACCGCGCGGCAAGCCGCGTATGTGGGGGTGGACCTTCCGATGACCACAAGCCTCGGCCGACTCGACGGCCTCGACCGGCTCGACGCGCTCGACCGACGTCCGGTGCTGACCGGCGACGGGGCCCTGAAGACGCCGTACCGGCCGCGGATCGTGGGCGTGGGCACCGCCACGTCGCCCACCGTCTACACCCAGCAGGAGGTGCTCGACGCCTTCGCCATCACCGACGCCAGGATCGGCTCCGTCTTCCGCAACAGCGCCATCGACCGGCGCCATCTGACCCTGCCCGAACCGGACACCGACGGCGTCCGCCGGCCGGAGCCGCAGGGCGATCTGCTGGACAAGCACAAGGCCATGGCCGTCGGCATGGGCGCCGAGGCGCTGCGCGCCTGCCTGAAGCGGGCCGGTGCCGAACTCTCCGACCTGCGCCATCTGTGCTGCGTCTCCTCCACCGGTTTCCTCACCCCCGGCCTGAGCGCTCTGATGATCCGTGAACTCGGCATCGACCGCCACTGCGGCCGCAGCGACATCGTCGGCATGGGCTGCAACGCGGGCCTCAACGCGCTGAACGTGGTGGCGGGCTGGTCCGCCGCCCACCCCGGCGAACTCGCCGTCGTCCTGTGCGCGGAGGCGTGCTCCGCCGCGTACGCGATGGACTCCTCGATGCGTACCGCGGTCGTCAACAGCCTCTTCGGCGACGGAGCCGGCGCGATCGCCCTGCTGTCCGGGCCGGGTGACGAGGTGTCGGGGGCCACCGAAGGGCCGGCCGTCCTGAAGTTCGCCAGCTGCATCATCCCGGACGCCATCGACGCGATGCGCTACGACTGGGACCGCGAGCTGGACCGGTTCAGCTTCTACCTCGACCCGCAGATCCCGTACGTCGTCGGCGCGCACGCCGAGATCGTCGTCGACCGGCTGCTGGCCGGCACCGGCCTGCGGCGCAGCGACATCGGTCACTGGCTGGTCCACTCCGGCGGCAAGAAGGTCATCGACGCGGTCAGCGTCAACCTCCGGCTGACCCGCCACGACCTGCGGCACACCACCGGGGTCCTCAGGGACTACGGCAACGTGTCGAGCGGCTCGTTCCTGTTCTCCTACGAACGGCTTCTCGACGAGCAGGTGACAACGCCCGGTGACTACGGGGTGCTGATGACGATGGGTCCGGGATCCACGCTCGAGACGGCGCTGGTCCAGTGGTGACGACGGGGGAGAACGCCGTGCGAGACATGAGTGACGTACTGACCGCGACCGTGGACGGGACCCGGCCGCTGAGCCTCGGGACCGTCAAGGACCTGTCCGTCCTGTGCGACCGGGCCGAGGACCGGGACCCCGGGGGGATCGTCACCCTGCGGGTCACCGGCGCGCCCGAGCCGGGCTGGACAGGCGCTCTGGACGTGGCTCTGGTCAGCAAGTGGGAGCGGGTGCTGCGGAGGCTGGAACGACTGCCCGCAGCGGTCGTCGCCCTCGCCGACGGCGACTGCGGGGGAACGGCGCTCGACGCGTTCCTCGTCGCCGACATCCGTATCGCGACCCCGGACGTCCGGCTCCTCGTGTCCTTCGACGGAGAGTCCACCTGGCCCGGCATGGCGACCTATCGGCTCGTCCGCCTCGCCGGTGCGGCCCGCGTCCGCCGCGCCGTGCTCTACGGGCAGCCGCTCTCCGCGTCCGACGCCCTCGAAGCGGGCATCGCCGACGAACTCGCCGAGAACGCGGACGCGGCGGCGGCCGCCGCGGACCAGCTGATCGAAGAGCTGTCCGGCAAGGAGATCGCCATCCGCCGTCAGCTGCTGTTCGACGCCCAGCACACCAGTTTCGAGGACGCCCTCGGGCCGCACCTGGCGGCCTGCGACCGCGTACTTCGACGCGGCGCCGCCGACGAGGTGGCCGCATGACGACGGCACCGCCCAGGCCGGGGCCCGTGCTCGACGGCTGGCAGCGGCTGAGCGACACCGTGCGGCAGACCGAGAGGACGCTGTCGGCGCTGCCCGCTCCGGCGGACCGCACCGCCGCACAACGGGCTGCGGCCGACGCCGTGAAGAACCGGGCACGCGCCGAGCGGGCCGGGTTCCTCGACGCCCACGCCGACGCCGTCTACGACCGCCTCACCGACGGACGTGCCCGCGAACTCCGCATCGGCGAACTGGTCGAGGCCGCCGCGACCGCCTACCCCGGTCTCGTGCCCGCGAAGTCTCTGCTGGCGCGGGAGCGGGACCGCCGACAGGCGGACAAGGAAGGCCACGAGATCGACCAGGGCATCTTCCTGCGGGCCGTCCTGCGCTCACCCGTCGCCGGACCCCACCTCCTGGCGGCCATGCTCCGCCCCACGGACCGCGCGCTCGCGCTGCTCCCGGAGTTCCGCCGGACGGGAGTTGTACGGACGACGGCCGTACGACTGGAGCGGCGCGACGGGGTCGCCCGGCTGACCCTCTGCCGGGACGACCGCCTCAACGCCGAGGACGACCAGCAGGTCGACGACATGGAGACCGCCGTCGACCTGGCCCTGCTGGACCCCGAGGTCCGGGTGGGTCTGGTGCGCGGTGGCGAGATGAGCCACCCCCGCTACCGGGGCAGGAGGGTCTTCAGCGCGGGCATCAACCTGAAGAACCTCAGTTCCGGCGACATCTCCCTGGTCGACTTCCTGCTCCGCCGCGAACTGGGCTACCTGCACAAGCTGGTCCGCGGGATCCGCACCGAGAACCCCGCCGCCTGGCACACGCCGTACACCGAGAAGCCCTGGGTCGCGGCCGTCGACGGCTTCGCGATCGGCGGCGGCGCCCAGCTGCTGCTCGTCTTCGACCACGTCCTGGCCGCCTCCGACGCCTACCTCAGCCTGCCGGCCGCCAAGGAGGGCATCATCCCGGGCGTCGCCAACTTCCGCCTCGGCCGGTACGTCGGACCGCGGCTGTCCCGCCAGATCGTCCTGGAGGGACGCCGGATCCGGGCAGCGGAACCGGCGGCCCGGCTGCTGGTCGACGAGGTGGTGGAGCCGGAGGAACTGGACGCCGCCGTGGAGCGCTCCCTGGCCCGGTTCGACGGTGACGCGGTGCTGGCCAACCGGCACATGCTCAACCTCGCCGACGAACCGGCCGACGCCTTCCGCGCGTACATGGCCGAGTTCGCGCTCCAGCAGGCGCTGCGGCTCTACGGGGCCGACGTGATCGACAAGGTGGGCCGGTTCGCGGCGGGCTCCTCGTGACGGCGGGCGCCGGCGACGCCGACCGCCCGCGGGTGCGGTACGAGAAGAAGGACGGCGTCGCCCGCGTCACGCTGGACCGGCCCGAGGTCCTCAACGCCATGGACCTGCGCACGCACGAGGAACTCGCCGCGGTCTGGGACGACGTGGAGGCCGACGACGAGGTCCGCGCCGTGGTCCTGACCGGCGCCGGGGACCGGGCGTTCTCCGTCGGCCAGGACCTCAGGGAACGCGCCCGGCTCACCGCGGCCGGAACGGCGCCTACGACGTTCGGCAGCCGCGGTCTGCCCGGCTGGCCACGGCTCACCGAACGGTTCTCCCTGTCCAAGCCCGTCCTGGCACGCGTGCGGGGCTACGCACTCGGCGGCGGCTTCGAACTGGTCCTGGCCTGCGACCTGGTCGTCGCCGCCACGGACGCGGTGTTCGCCCTCCCCGAGGCGCGGCTGGGGCTGGTCCCCGGCGCGGGCGGCGCTTTCCGGCTGGCCCGGCAGCTGCCCCTGAAGACCGCCATGGGACATCTCCTCACCGGCCGTCGGATGGACGCGGCCACCGCACTCCGCCTCGGTCTGGTCAACGAGGTCGTAGAACCGGGGGAGTTGGACGAGCGGGTCACCGCCTGGACCGACGACCTGGTCCGCAGCGCCCCGCTGTCGGTGCGGGCCATCAAGGAGTCCGTGATGCGCTCGCTCGACCGCCCCCTGGAAGAGGCCTTCGCCACCCGCTACGCCTGGGAGGAACGGCGTATGCACAGCGCGGACGCGCAGGAGGGCCCCCGGGCCTTCGCGGAGGGGCGTGACCCGGTCTGGTCCGGGCAGTGACCGTGCCGCGGTCCACGCGCTGAAGCCATCAGCCGTCAGGGAGGAGCACACCGATGCCGAGGGCACACGTGAACGGAGTCGATCTCTGGTTCGACGACCACGGTCGTGGTGAGCCGGTCGTGATGGTGCCCGGCACCGGTACGCCCGGCCGCGTGTGGCGCGCCCACCAGGTGCCCGCGCTGCGGCAGGCGGGCCTTCGGGTGATCACCGTGGACAACCGGGGCAGCGGACTGACCGCCGCCGGCGCGGCGGGGTTCACCCTCGGCGACATGGTCGCGGACGTCGCGGCCCTGATCGAGCACCTGGGGGAGGGGCCCTGCCGGGTGGTCGGCCACTCGCTGGGCGGGATCATCGCGCAGGAACTCCTGCTCGCCCGGCCCGACCTCGTCAGCCGGGCGGTCCTGATGTCGAGCTGCGGCCGCGCCGACGAGCTGATCAGGGCCATGGCCGCGGCCGACCTCGAACTCGCCGACAGCGGAGTCGAACTCCCGCCTGCGGTCTCCGCCTACCAGCTCGCGCTGCAGAACCTCTCCCCGCGCACCCTCAACGACGAGGAGAGGCTGCGGGACTGGCTGGCCGTGCTGGAGATGAGCACGCCCGACCCGGCGGCGGTCCGTCGCCAACTCGGCATGGAGGTCATCCCGAACCGTCTGGCGCACTACCGGGCGATCGACCGCCCCTGCCTGGTCATCGGCTTCCAGGACGACCTGGTCGTCCGCCCGCACCTGTCCCGCGAACTCGCCGAGGCGATACCGCGGGCGCGGTACACGGAGATACCGGACTGCGGTCACTACGGCTACCTGGAGTGTCCGGACACCGTGAACAAGACCCTGACCGACTTCCTGACGGCGTGAGCCGGCCGCTCAGCCGTGTGCCCGGCGGGAATCGGATCCCGCCGGGCACACACTGCGGAGGCGTCCCCCTAGTCGCGGACCGAAACCCGCTCCGCCTCCTGGGATGTGGACTTGGCGACCACCACGGACCGCTGCCGACGCCGGGTGCGCAGGCCGGGGAGGGAGATCAGGAGACCCGCGGCGGCGATGCCCGTGACCACGATCAGGCCCGGGCGGTAGCTGTCCAGGACCGCTTGCGGGTCGGCGTTCCCGGGAGCGCCCGCCGTGACCACCGCCGTCACGACGGCCAGGAAGATCGCGCCGCCCACCTGCACCGAGGTGTTGAGCAGCCCGGAGACCATGCCCTGTTCGTGGTCCTCGACGCCGTTGGTGGCCTGGATGTTGAGCGACGGGAAGATCAGCGCGAAGGCCCCGCCGATCAGCACCATCGACGGCAGGATCAGCGTCGCGTACGTCGGGTCGAGACTGACGCGCAGGAACAGCGCGTATCCGGTGATCATGAGTACGAAGCCCACGACGATCAGCCGCTGCGTGCCGAACCGGTCGACGATCGCGCCCATCTTCGTCGCGGACAGGGCGACGATCGCACCCGCGGGCAGGAAGGCGAGCGCGGTGTGCAGCGCCGACCAGCCGAGCAGGGACTGCATGTACAACGTCACCAGGAACTGGAACCCGACGTACGAGCCGAACATCGCCATCGCGCCGAGCTGGGCGCGGAGTTGGTTGCCGGAACGCAGTACACCGAGCCGGATCAGCGGACCGGCCGAGCGTCGCTCGATCCGTACGAAGACGGTCAGCATGACGGCGACCGCGAGGAAGGACAGCAGGGTGCGGGCCGAGCCCCAGCCGGACTCCGGTGCCTGGACGACCGTGTAGACGAGCAGCAGCATCGACGCGGTGCCGAGGACGGCGCCGGGGATGTCGTAGCCGTTGTGGTCCTTCTCGCGCTCGCTGCGCGGCAGCAGCTTCAGGCCGACCAGCAGGGCGATCACGGCGATGGGCGCGGGCAGCAGCATGGTCAGCCGCCAGCTGGCCTCGGTGAGCAGGCCGGACAGCACCAGGCCCATCGAGAAGCCGGTGGCCGCGCAGGTGGTGTAGATCGACAGGGCCCGGTTGCGCAGCGGGCCCTCGGCGAAGGTCGTGGTGATGATCGACAGGCCGGCGGGGGCCGTGAAGGCCGCGCTCAGGCCCTTGATGAAGCGGCTGGCGATCAGCAGCGGGCCCGAGTCGACGAGGCCGCCGAGCAGCGAGGCGAGTGCGAAGACGCCGAGGGCGATGAGGAAGACCTGGCGGCGGCCGAGCAGGTCGGCGGTGCGACCGCCGAGCAGCAGCAGACCGCCGTAGCCGAGGATGTAGCCGCTGACGATCCATTGCAGCGTCGAGGTGGACAGGTCGAGGTCGGAGCCGATGGACGGCAGGGCCACGCCGACCATGGACACGTCCAGCGCGTCCAGGAACATCGCGGCGCAGAGCACCAGCAGGGTGCCCCAGAGCCGGGGAGTCCAGCGTCCGTCGGACGCGGGGATGGTGAGCGGTGAGGTCATGTCCGCAGACACTACATGCACATGCATGGAATGCAAACGCATTTAATGTACGTGCAATAATCTTGGTTCTCTGCTACGGTGCCCGCATGGCCGCCAAGAATGCCGAGCAGGGGCTCGTGGACCAGTGGCGGGACATCCTCGCGCTGCACGCGCGCACCCAGTGCGAACTGGACCGCGCGCTGCACCAACACGGCCTGTGCGCCAGCGACTTCGAAGTGCTCGACGTCCTCGCGGGCGACGCCTGCGCCTACCGCGTGCAGGAGATCTCCGAGCGCGTCCACCTGAGCCAGAGCGCGCTGTCGCGGCTGATCGCCCGGCTCGAGAAGGACGACCTCGTCGAGCGCACCATGTGCCCGGAGGACCGGCGGGGCGTGCGCGTGGGACTCACGGACAAGGGACGCGCACTGCACGGCGAGGTGCTGCCCGTACAGCGCGCGGTACTGACACGGATGCTCACCGCCTGACGGTCGGCCGTCCGCCGACGGTCAGCTCCAGGTGACGGCCGACTTCTCGCGCCACAGTGCGGCCACCGCCGCGTCCCCGGTCACGCTCGGGAACGGCTGCCGGTTCCACAGCGCCGGGTACAACTGCGCGGCGGGCCCGGCCAGTTCGCAGTCGGCCTCGCCGTCTTCGCCCCGTACGGTCACGGGCGGCTCCGGAGACAGTCGTACGGTCCACACCGCGTCGTCCGCGTCCGTCGCCCGCACTCGGAGCACCCGCGGCTCCTCGCTGCGGACCCGGCTCTTGGACCGGGCGTGGAAGCCGCGCAGCAGTTCGTCGATGCCGTCGGCCGCGAAGTCCGTGGAGATCCCGGTGGGCGTACCGCCCCGCGCGGACTCGGCGTCGATCCGGTGCACGGTGGTCTCGTGCGCCTGCCGCCGGGCCCAGAAGGCGAGCGGCGAGGGCGCCGGCATGAACTGCCAGCACCGGACATCGGGAGCCGCGGCGGACAGGGTCTCGACGAGATGGCCGTGGCCCTCGCGGAACCAGGCCAGCAGCTCGGCGCCGTCCAGCTCGGGCAGCCCGCCGTCGGGGTGGTAGGCCGTGTGCCCCTCGGCCACGAACGCGGCCGCCCACCGGTGCACCATGCCCGTGTGCCGCACCAGATCCCGCACCCGCCACTCCGGGCAGGTCGGCACCTCCGCATCGGTCCCCGCCCGCTCGGCGGCCGCGGCCAGCAGACGGCCCTCCCGGTCCAGGTGGGCGACGAAGTCCGTGGTGTCCATGGGGGCGAGTGTGCCGTATCGAGTGCGGTCGAGGGGGAGTGCGGCACATGATGGACGTGCGCCCGGCCATGCCCCGGCGAGGACCGGGCGCGCCCCGGTGATGTCCGGCCGTGGCGCCCGACGAGGTCAGGAGATGACGTCCATGAGCTCCTTCTCTCCCGGATTCCGCGGGCGCGCCCGGTCCCTGGCGGACCGGCTGCCGCCCGGCCAGTACCCCACCGAACAGTTCCCCGTGCTGTCCGCGGGGCCCACCCCGAAGGTGGCGACCGAGTCGTGGGCCTTCACCGTGACGGCCGAGAACGGTGAGACGCACAGCTGGACCTGGGACCAGATGCTGGCCCTCCCGCAGGAGGACACGACGAAGGACATCCACTGCGTGACCCGCTGGTCGAAGTTCGACACCCGGTGGCGCGGGGTCCCCGTCGAGGCCTTCCTCGAGAACGTCGACACCACGGCCGCATACGTCGTCGCCCACAGCTACGGCGGCTACACCACGAACCTCCCGCTGACGGACCTCCTCGGCGGGAAGGCGTGGCTCGTGCACACCTACGACGGCTTCCCGCTCTCGCCGGAGCACGGCGGCCCGGCCCGGCTGCTCGTGCCGCACCTGTACTTCTGGAAGTCGGCCAAGTGGGTGCGCGGACTGCGGCTCACCCACGACGACCGGCCGGGCTTCTGGGAGTCGGTCGGCTACCACAACCACGGCGACCCCTGGCGCGAGCAGCGCAACTGGGGCGACTGACCATGGCCATCACCTGGCGCGCCGCCCGCCTCGACCGGCGCGGCCCACAGACCGCCACGGCCCGCTCCCTCGTCTTCAGCGCGCCGGGCTGGCCGGGGCATCTGCCCGGCCAGCACGTCGACGTACGGCTCACCGCCGACGACGGCTACCAGGCCGTACGCAGCTACTCCCTCGCCGCGCCCGCCGACGGCGACCGGATCGAACTCGGTGTGCAGAGCGTCCCCGAGGGCGAAGTCTCCCCGTATCTCACGGACGAGTTGCCGCAGGGCGCCGAGGTCGAGGTGCGCGGTCCGCTGGGCAACTGGTTCGTGTGGCGGCCGGAACAGACCGAGCCCGCCCTGCTGGTCGCCGGCGGCTCCGGAGTCGTACCCCTCGCGGCCATGATCCGAGCCCACCGCGAGGCGCGCTCCGAGGCTCCCTTCCACCTGCTGTACTCGGTACGCACCCCCGATGACGTCTGGTACCGCGACGACCTGGCCGAGCGGGACCCGCACCTCGACGTGCGCCTGCTGTACACGCGACAGGCCCCGCCGGGCAGCCCCCGCGCGCCAGGCCGCCTGACGCAGGCCGACCTCGACAAGCCGGCCGCCCGACTCGAACCCACCAGTCCGGTCTACGTCTGCGGCCCCACCGCCTTCGTGGAGACCGTGGCCGACCTCCTCGTCGACCTGGGACGGGACCCCACCACCATCCGTACCGAACGCTTCGGCTGACCGGAGGCCACGATGGCTGACGAAACCGCGCACCTCGACGGCAACTGCCTAGCCGGCCCGCTCTCGGAGATCCTCGCGGCGGAACCCACCACGGCCTGGTGGCGCTGCCCGGGCTGTGCGAGGTCGGGCCCGCTCGCCCAACTCCACGTCTACGGGCCCGAACCGGGCCTGACCGCCCGCTGCCCCGGCTGCGACCACATCGCGCTCAGGCTGGTCAGGGAGGGAGAGTACGTGTGGCTGACGGTGGGAAGCGGTGACGGCGCTTTTCGGTTCGCCACCGCCACCACTGTCACTGCTGGGGCCGTCACGGGTGGGCGGCCAGGTACTCCGTGATCTTCTCCCGCATGAACACCGAGGACTCGCGGGCCCGTTCCTCCCACGCGAACACGCAGGCGGTGAGAGTGCCGTCGAAGCCGTTCGCCCTGAGCTCGCGGAAGAGTTCGTCGAAGTCGACCTCGCCCTGCCCGATGTCCAGATGCTGGTGGATGCGGGCCGGGGTGCCGGGCGGGTTGAGGATGTAGCGGTTGCCGGAGGACGCGGTGTGGTCGAAGGCATCGGCCAGGTGGACGTGGGTCAAGAGGTCACCGGCGTATTTGATGATGCCGGGGGCGTCGGCGCCGATGTGGAAGGTGTGCGGGGCGCAGTAGAGGAAGCTGACGGCCGGGTGGTTGATGCCCCGGATCAGGTTGACCGCGTCGTAGCCGTTCTCGATGAAGTCGTCGGGGTGCGGCTCCAGCGCCAGGCCGATGCCCTCCCGCTCGAAGAGAGGGAGGAGTTCTTCCAGCGACCTCCAGAACTGGGCCTCGCTGCGGTCGGATTGCTCGGGGCGTCCGTTGAACTCGGAGACCATGCTGGTGACCCCGAGGTCCGCGGCGATCTGGATGGCCCGCTTCCAGTACCGTACGGCGGCCTGTCGGTCGTCCTCGTCCGGCCCTGACCAGCGGAACAGCGGCAGGAGCGAGGTGATGCCGACGCCGGCGGAGTCCAGGGCCTTACGGAACGCGCGTACCGTGCCGTCGTCGACGCGCGGGTGCCGGAAGAACGGGATGAAGTCCTCGCGGGGTGACAGCTCGATCCACTCGTAGCCCAACTCGGCCACGACGGCGGGCAGTTCGAGCAGCGGGACATTGCGGATCATGTACGGGTCGAGTGCGATCCTCATGGTGTCAACGGGTTCCCTTCGCGGCGAACTTCGCGACGCTCGCGATGTCGGACTTGTCGACGAAGGCAGGGCCGGTCAGCACCGGCTCCTCGCCGCCGCCGCTGTAGTTGCCGTTGGTCTTGTAGAGCCACAGTGAGTCGACCGCCAAGTAGCCCTGAAGGTAGGGCTGTTGGTCGACGGCGAACTGGATGGTGCCCTTCTGCACGGCGGCCACCAGGTCCTTGTTGAGGTCGAAGGTGGCGACCTTGGCCTTGCTGCCCGACTCGGACACCGACTGCACCGCCGTCAGCGCGAACGGGGCGCCGAGGGTGACGACGTAGTCGATGGAGGAGTCGGTCTTGAGCTTGGCGGTGATCGTCGACTTCACGGACGGCATGTCGGTGCCGTTGACGTACAGGTTGTCGGTCTTGCCGCCGAAGGTCTTCTTCACCCCGGCACACCGCTGTTCGAGGTTGACGTCACCCTGCGCCTGGATCACACACAGGACGTGCTTGGCTCCGGTGCCGTTGAGCTTGGTGCCGAGCGCCTGCCCGGAGACGGACTCGTCCTGGCCGAAGAAGGACAGCAGCCCCTGCTTCTTCCAGTCCGTGAGGCCCGCGTTGAAGCCGACGACGGGGATGCCGGCCTGCTCCGCCTTGGCGACCACGTCCTTCATCGCGTCGGGCTTGGCCAGGGTGACCGCGATGCCGTCGACCTTCTGGTCGATCGCGTTCTGCACCAGGTTGGCCTGGTCGGCGGCCGTCTCGTCGTTGGAGTAGATGAGCTTGACGTTGTCCTTGGCGGCGGCTGCCTGGGCGCCCTTGCGGATGGTGTCCCAGAAGGTGTCACCGGAGGGCGCGTGGGTGACCATCGCGATGGTCATGCGCGGAGTGGAGGCCTTCCCGGCCGAGACGTCGGCCGTGCTCTCCTCGGACTTCTTCCCGCCGGAACCGCTGGAACAGCCGGCGAGGGCGAGGGCGGCCACCGCGGCGACGGCCACGACGGGGGTGATTCTGCGAACGCGGTTACTGGTGGGGCGAGTTGTCGAGCGGTTCATGGTCGATGCACCTCACTGTGCAACAGGGGGACGGGAGTCGGCGGCCGCACGCGGGCCGGCGTTCAGATGCGGGCCGCGGCGGCCCTGAGGTTCTCGGCGGCCAGGCGCAGGCCCTCGAACTGGTCGAGTTCCTGGTCCTCGTGCTCGATGTTCACGGCCATGCCGGGATCGACGTCCCGCAGCGCCGTCAGGAACTCGGCCCAGAACTCGACGCCGTGACCGCGCCCGACTGCGACGAAGTCCCAGGAGGCGTTCTTCGGCCAGCGGCTGAGCGTGTACCGGCCGCCGAGGGAGACGGCGTCCGGCTCGTCGGGGAGCACGCGCTGGTGGCGATGGTCGAGGACGCCGTTGATCCGGGCCTCTTCGTTGATCCGGGTGTCCTTGGCGGCCGCGTTGTAGACGAGGTTGCCGAGCCGGCGTACCGCCGCGACCGGGTCGATGCCCTGCCAGAACAGGTGACTCGGGTCCATCTCGGCGCCCACATGGGTCGCGTCGATCTCCGTGGCAAGGCGTTCCATCGTGCCGACGTTGTAAACGAGGTTGTGCGGGTGCATCTCGATGCAGACCTTCACATCGGCGTCGGCCGCCCGCGCCTGGATGTCCTTCCAGTACGGGATCGCCACCTCGCCCCACTGGTAGTCGAGGGCGTCCAAGTAGGCGCTGTCCCACGGCAGTACGGACCAGGACGGCAGCCCGCCGGCCGGATCGGAGGCGGGCAGCCCCGACATGGTCACCACCCGCTTCACCCCGAGCAGGGCGGCCAGTTCGATCGCGTCGCGCACGTCCTGCCCGTGCTTGGCGCGCACTTCGGGGTCGGGGTGCAGCGGATTGCCGTTGCAGTTCAGGGCGGTGAGGGTGACACCGGCGTCCGCGAAGAGCGCCAGGTACGCGTCCCGCGCGGCCTTGCTCGCCCTGATCTCGGCGATCGGGAGATGCGGGGCGGGCAGAAAGCCGCCGGAGTTGATCTCCGCGCTGTCCAGGCCGAGTTCGCGCAGGATCCGCAGCGCCTCGGGCAGGGGCTTGTCGTGCAGGACGGCGGTGTAGGCACCGAGCTTCATCGCGTGGCTCCTTGGTTCATCACGGGGTTCGTCGACGGGCCGCTCACTGGACGGTGACGGCCTGGCCGTCGGCGCTCGCGGAGGCGACGATCGCGTCGAGCACCCGCAGGTTGTGCAGACCCTCGGCGAGGGAGGCGCAGTGCGGCAGCCGGTCCAGGCCCGCGATCTGCTCCAGGAAGGCGCGCGCCTGCCAGGTGAAGAAGTCGTTCTGACCGTGGCCCACGCTGGGGAAGTCCATCGGCAACCCGCCTGCGACATAAGGGTGTTGCGGGCCGACCACGACCTGCCGGTACCCGCCGGTCGCGGCCGGCAGCGAGGAGTCCGCGAAGCCGAACTCGGCCGGTCGCGCCATGTCGAACGTGGCCGCGCCACCCTCCCCGAAGACCTCGAAACCAAGGGAGTTGGCGAGACCGCAGGCGATCCGGGAGACGGAGAAGGTGCCGACGGCGCCCGAGGCGAAGGTCGCGGTGAACGTCGCGATGTCCTCGTTCTCGACGGCCTCCCGCTCCTCGCTCACCCGGACGTCCGCCGAGTGCCCCACGGCGGTGCCCAGCGGCACGGGCCGCTCCCGCACCTGCGTCGACAGCACCGCGCCCCGCACGCTCTCCACCGGCCCGCAGAAGTACTCGCCCAGGTCGACGAGGTGACTGCCGATGTCCGACAGCGCCCCCGAGCCCAGCGGCCCGCGGTACCGCCAGCTGATCGGGGCGCCCGGGTTGTGCCCGTAGTCGCACCAGTAGTGCCCGTTGAAGTGCTGCACCCGCCCGAGCCCGCCGTCGCCGAGCTGCTGCCGTATGCCGTTGATCGCGGGCGAGCGGCGCAGGGTGAACCCGGTCGCGGCCACCAGCCCGGTGCCCTCGGCCGCCTTCACCATCGCCTCGGCGTCGGCCACGGTCGGGGCGAGCGGCTTCTCGCACAGCACGTGCTTGCCGGCCGCCAGCAGCCCCTCGACGATCTCGCGGTGCAGCGGGTTGGCGACGACCACGCTCACCGCGTCGACGTCGTCGGCCTCGGCGATCGCCCGCCAGTCGGTCTCGGCCCGCCGGTAGCCGTAGCGACGGGCGGCCTCACGGGCGAACGGCTCGTGGGTGTCGGCGACGGCGACCAGCCGGACCTCGGGCAGCCCGGCGTCGTACAACGTCGAGGCGGTCCGGTATCCGCCGAGGTGCGCGCGTCCGGCCATGCCGGCGCCGATGACGGCCACGCCGATCGACTCAGAAGCCATGTGGAGTCCTCTCTCAGCCCTGATCCGGGTCCGAGACCCCTGTCCCGATCCGGATCCATGTCCAGGCAATAGAACTTTTTAAAGCGCTTTAAGTCCTGGTACTATCAGACCGGTTTCACGGGCGTGTCAAGGGTGTTGCGCGAGGAGATTCCGACAGGAGGCCCAGTGGTCGACGCAGGTTCCCGGCCCCGGTTGGAGGACGTGGCCGCGCGGGTCGGCCTGTCCACCGCCTCGGTCTCCCTGGTCCTGCGCGGCGCCCCCGGCCCCAGCGAGCGGACCCGCCGCCGCGTCCTCGACGCGGCCGCCGCCCTCGGCTACCAGCCCGACCGCAACGCCAGCCTGCTGGCCAGCAGACGCAGCAGACTGCTCGGCGTGATGGTCGACATCCACAGCCCCTTCCACGCCGAACTGGTCGAGCACCTCCACACGGCCGCGGCCGAGGTCGGCTACGACCTGGTCCTGAGCACCCAGACCCGCACCCGCGACGAACACACCGCGGTCGAGACCCTCCTCGCCTTCCGCAGCGAGGCCCTCATCCTGCTGGGCCCGATCGCCCCCGCCGACACCCTGGCCTCCCTCCACCGCAAGGCCCCGGTGGTCGTCGTCGGCCGCCGCATCCCCGGCGCCGAACTGGACGTCGTACGTACGGCGGACGACGACGGCGTCGGCCAGATCGTCGACCACCTGGCGGAGCAAGGACACCGCTCGATCGTCTACGTCGACGGCGGCAAGGGCGTCATCGCGACCGACCGCCGCCGCGGCTACCGCACGGCGATGCGCCGCCACGGTCTCGACGAGTACGTCCGTGTCCTGCCCGGCGACCACACCGAAGCGGCGGGCGAACGGGCCGCCCGTCACCTCCTCGACGGTGACCAACTCCCCACCGCCGTGGTCGCGTTCAACGACCAGTCCGCCATCGGCGTGTTCGCGGCGCTCACCCGGGCCGGGGTCCGCGTGCCCACCGACGTCTCCGTCGCCGGCTACGACGACGACGCGCTGTCCCGCCTGAGCTGCTTCGACCTGACCACGGTCAGCCAGAGCGCGAAGGAACAGGCGGGGCAGGCGGTACGGGCCGCGCTGGAGCGGCTGGACGAGGGGCGGACCGAGGCGCGGGAAGTGGTGTTGGCGCCGCGGTTGGTGGTGCGGGGGAGTACCGGGCCGGTGGGCTGACCCGGACTGATCTGCCGAGGCCCCGCGGTTCGACGGGTCAGCGCTCGGCCGCGCCCCGTGTCACAAGCCCGATCACCGCTGCCGTCGCCGCCAGTACCGCGACGCTGGTGAGGGCGGCGGGGAGGGAGAACCAGTCGGCCATGAAGCCGATCGCGGGTGGGCCGAGAAGCATGCCGCCGTAGCCGAAGGTGGACGCGATGGCGACGCCGTCCGGGCCGGCGAGTGTGCCGGCGCGTTCGATGGCGACGGGGAAGAGGTTGGCGAGGCCGAGGCCGGTGATCACGAAGCCGATGAGCGCGGCCCAGAGGGTGGGGGCGAGGGCGCCGAGCAGCATGCCGAAGGCGGCGACCGTGCCGCCGGAGATGAGGGTCCGGGTCCGGCCCAGGCGTTCGAGCAGCCGGGTGCCGGAGAGCCGGCCGACGGTCATGGCGAGCGCGAAACAGGAGTAACCGACCGCCGCCGCGCCGGCCGAGGCGTCGAGGTCCTGTTCCAGGTGCAGGGCGCTCCAGTCGGCCAGGGCCCCCTCGCCGTAGGCCGTGCACAGGGCGATCAGGCCGAAGGTGATGACGAGGCCGCGGGTGCGGGAGTCCAGACGGCGCGGCGCGGGCTGCCGGCTCGGTGCGGTCTCGGGCGGTTCCGGGGGCTGGATGCGCAGCAGGACACGGCCCGCGAACGCGGTGACGAGCAGGCCGATCACGGTGAGACAGAGCAGGTGCTGGGTCGGGGTGAGCACGCCCGCGACCAGTCCGCCGAGCCCGGCGCCGACCATTCCGCCCAGGCTGAAGGCCGCGTGGAAGCTGGGCATGATCGGCCGCTTCAGGGCCCGCACCAGGTCGACCGCCGCACTGTTGAAGGCGACGTTGATCCCGCCGTACGCGGCGCCGAAGACCAGGAGGACGAGGCCGAGGGCGAGGACGGAGTGGGTGAGCGGGGGGAGGGCGACGCTGAGGGAGAGGAGGACGGCGCAGACGACGGTGACCTGGTGGTTTCCGTAGCGGCGGCAGAGCCGGCCGGTGATCATCATGGTGATGACGGCGCCGGCGGACACGCCGAGGAGAGCGAGGCCGAGTGTGCTGGCGGAGGCGCCGGTCTGGTGCTTGATGGCGGGGATGCGGACGACCCAGCCGGCGAAGACGAAGCCGTCGAGGGCGAAGAAGACGGTGAGAGCGGTGCGGAGGCGTGCGAGCTCGCTGCGGTTGCCCGGCACGGCGCTGTGCGATCGGGTTTTGTTTATTAGCGGCACAAAATCAGGCTAGGTGGCGGAGAGGGGCGGGGCAAGGGTGGGGTGTGAGGCCGTTACGTGTGGCCCGCGGTCGGCGCGGCCGTACGTGGTGGCCCATGGGCGATCCGCGCGCAGGGCGTCGCGCCTCGTCGACGCATTCCGACTGGGCCGCCTTATCCGCTAACATAGAATAATTAGCTAGATGAATAGCCTGGCGTGGGTGAGGAGCGGCCGTGGACTTCGGGTTGACCGACGAGCAGGACCTGTTGCGCGCGACGGCACGGCAGTTCGTCGCCGACGTGTGTCCGGCCGAGAGGGCCAAGCGCTGGGACGAGGAGGGTGTCGTGCCGCCCGAACTGTTCCGCGGCATGGCCGATCTTGGGTGGTTCTCCCTCCCGTTCAGTGAGGAGGAGGGCGGCGACGGGGGCGGTCCACTCGAACTCATCCTGATCGCCGAGGAGTTGGGGCGGGCCAGCTTCGATGTCGCCATGTGCTACATCGGCGTGCTCATCCCGGGGATCACCGTGTTCCGCTGGGGCAGCGAGGCGCAGCGCGACTTCATCCGTGAGCAGGTGATGACCGGGCGCCATCGGCTCGCCGTCGGCCTCAGTGAGCCCGACAGCGGGTCCGATGCCGCCGCCCTGCGCACCACCGCCGAGGACCACGGCGACCGATTCATCGTCCGCGGCCAGAAGGCGTGGTGCACCGGCGGCGGTCTACCGGACACGACCATCGCGACCTATGTGCGTACCGGTCCCCGCGAGCCCAAACACGGCGGTATCAGCCTGCTGCTCGTCGATCCCGCGACGAAAGGCGTCGAAGTGCGCCGGACGCCGACGCTGGCCCGGCACATCCTCGGGACCAACGAGGTCTTCTTCAATGACGCGTTGATCCCGAAGGAGAACCTTGTCGGCCCGCGCGACGAGGGCTGGAAGGTCATGCTCTCCAACATCGAACTGGAGAAGGTGATCATCACCGGGGGTTATCTCGGCGCCGCGCAGGCCACGTTGGACGAGATGCTGGAGTACTCCCGTACACGGCACGCCTTCGGCCGTCCGATCGGGAACTTCCAGGCGCTTGCCCATGACATGGCCGACCTGCAGACCGAGATCGACTCCGCCCGGCTGCTGGCGTACCGCGCTGCCTGGCTGCTCGCCCAGGGCAGGCCGTGCACCCGGGA
Source organism: Streptomyces sp. NPDC088794 (assembly GCF_044750545.1). Classification (NCBI taxonomy): domain Bacteria; kingdom Bacillati; phylum Actinomycetota; class Actinomycetes; order Kitasatosporales; family Streptomycetaceae; genus Streptomyces; species Streptomyces sp. NPDC088794. Next base: position 26,609 of record NZ_JBIVKB010000022.1, read on the forward strand.
GGGCTCGATGGCGAAACTGAAGGGGTCCGAGACGTATGTGGCCGCTGCCCGGCTCGGGATGCAGGTGTGTGCCGGGCACGGTTTCTCGACCGAGAGCGTGATGAGCTTCCGCTACCGGGAGTCGATCGTGGCCACGATCTCCGGGGGAACCAGCCAGATACAGCGCAACGGCATCGCCCGCAGCATGGGGCTGCGGTCCTACTGAGCCGCGCTCCGGTTCTCGCCGCTGGCCTCCTGGGCGGCCAGCCACGCCTCGTGCCGCGCGAAGTGGCCCTGGTCGCGGGTCACCCAGATCCCGGAGACCCGGGCCAGCACGGCACGGGTCGGCAGCAGCACCATCTCGCCCGCGATGTACCAGCGCCGGCCCTCCCGCCGCTCGACCCAGGCCCGGACCTCCAGCGGCCGTTCCACCGGCACCGGCTTCACGAAGCTCACCCTCAGCTCCGCCGTGACGCTCAACACCCGGTGCAGGAGCGGGAGATGACCGAGACAGTCATCCAGTACGGCCGCCGTCCAACCGCCGTGAGCGACATTCGGCCCGCCCTCCTGGTCGCGGGGACAGGTGAGCTCGAACACCGCCACGCCGTCCTCGTCGAGCCGTTCGCCCTCGACACCCAGACGGCAGGAACCGGCGGCACGGCACGCGCCGCACAGCGCCACGCCGCCCGGAGTGCGGGGCGGCTCCTGGAAATCCGTACCCGCCCAGGGCCCCGTCGGCGTCGTGACTCCACCGGCCCCACCAGTCGTACTCGTCACGCTGCTTCTCCTCGGATCAGACATATGGATCAGACATGTGGACCAGGCGTGCGGATCAGACGTGTTGATCAGACATCGGCAAGCAGCGGACGCAACTTCCCCGCGATCAGCTGGATTTGGCGCGCCACCATCTCCTCGGGCATCCCCGCCAGCGAGGCCCACAGGAACACCCCTTCCGCGGGCAACCCCGCCACGTACGCCTTGACGGCATCGGCGATGTCCTGCGGGGTGCCGTACAGGAACTGGCCGACACCGGTCGCCCGCAGTCCCGTCTCCCGCCACTTCTCGGGGTCGATGGGGCGAGGGACGGACTGCTCGGTGCCCTCGACCATGTACCGGCGATAGCTGTCCCACTGGTACGCCAGATGCTTGCGCACCACCGGCCAGTCGCCGTCGGGATCCTCGGTGACGAACGTGGTGAACGAACCCTGCATCCGGGCCACCGACGCGTCGTAGCCACTCTCGGCGAGCCCGTCCCGGTAGGGCGTCAGGAGAGCCGGGTTGAGGGACAGCAGCCCGGTGCCGAGCCGTCCGGCCCGACGTGCGCCTTGCGGGCCCTGGTAGCCGAGCCAGATCGGCAACGGGTCCTGGACCGGGCCGGGGGTGACCAGGGACTCGGACCACAGGCCGCGGATCTCCCGTACGCGCTGGTCCGTCGTGGAATAGCGCTTGGCGAGATCGGCGCCGTAGAGCCGGTACTCGGGTACGCGGTAGCCGGTGCCGAGTCCGAGGTCCAGGCGGCCGTCGCTGATGATGTCGACGATCGCGGCCTGTTCGGCGAGTTCGGGGGCCGCGTGCAGGGGTGCCGGAATGACCGCGGTGCCCAGCCGGACCCTGCGCGTGCGGGCCGCGACCGCGGCGGCCATGGTGAGCGGCTGCGGGAGGTAGCCGTCCTCGAAGCCGTGGTGTTCGGAGAACCAGACCGAGTCGAGGCCGAGTCGGTCCGCCTCCTCGCACATCTCCAGGGCGAATCCATAGACGCGTGACCAACTCTGTTGCCAGGGCGGGGGGTTGCGCATGTCGAAGTAGATGCCGACCTTCATGAGGGGCCACCTCTCCTTGTGTTGTCGGCGAGTTGGATCGTGGCGCGGGCGACGGCCACGCCGTCGCCGGGCGGCAGCAGCCGTACCGGACGCAGTTCCATCGACTCGATCTCTGGCAGGTCCTCGACCATCGCGGAGATCCGCAGGACGGTCTCCTCAAGGGCCGGCAGGTCCACCCCCGGGCCGCCCACCCGGCCGTCCAGCAGCGGGGCGGCCCGCAGCGAGCGGATCATCTCGCGGGCGTCGCGGTCGCTGAGCGGGGTGATCCGGTGGGCGACATCGGCCATGAGGTCGGCGTAGTCCCCGGTGAGACCGAACGCGATCACCGGGCCGAAGGCCGGGTCCGCGCGGACGGAGAGGAACGCGTCCGGGCCTGGCGCGTGCGTGTCCCGTACGGAGATGCCGTACGAGGCCAGCAACTCGGCGGCGACCCGCGGCGGTACGGCCCCGGGAGTACACCCGGTGACCAGCGAGCGGGCCCGGTCCGGGGCGACCCCCGCGAGGTCCGGTATGACTCCCGCGGGGGTGCTGCGCCACGTCTGATACGCCGCCGCGTGGCCGAGCGAGGCCGCCGCGGACTCGGGGAACGCGTAGGTCGGTACGACGAGTTCGCCCCGGTGGAGGAGATCGGCGACGCCCGCGCCGCCCAGGAAACTCGCCACCACCGGCTTCTCCGGCGCGGCCTCGGCCGCGTCGAGGATCGCCGCCGCCACCTCGTCGGGCTTGTCCGCCAGCGGCGGCATGAAGAGGACCACGGCGGCGTCGATGCCGTCGTCGGCCAGTACGGCGTCCAGGGCCCGCCGGTAGTGCGCGGCGGTGGCCATGGGGGTGAGGTCGATCGGGTTGCTGACGTCCGCGCGGGGCGAGAGCGCCGTATGGAGGGCGTGTCGTATGTGCTCACCCAGTGCGGGCACCCGCAGGCCGCTCGCCTCGCACGCGCCGACGGTCAGCGCGGCGGGGCCGCCCGCGTTGGTGATCACGGCGACCCGGTTGCCCGGCGGTGGTGGCTGGTGCGCCAACAGGAGTGCTACGTCGAAGAGTTCCTGGAGGCTGCGGGTGCGGATCACGCCGGACTGGGCGAAGAGCGAGTCGACCGCCGCGTCCGCGTGCCCCGGGTGCACCGCGACGATCGGCTTGCGCGGGGCGACCCGGCGCGCGATGCGGGCGAAGCGCCGCGGATTGCCGAAGGTCTCGACGTGCAGCAGGACCACCGAGGTCTCGGGGTCCTCCTCCCACCACTGGAGCAGGTCGTTGGTGGAGACGTCCATGGCGTGGCCCACCGACACGAACCCGGAGAAGCCGAGCCGCAGCCGCCGTGCGAAGTCCAGCACCGCGAGCCCGAGCGGCCCGGACTGGCTGGACATCGCGACCCGACCCGGTGCCGGCAGCGCGGGGGAGAAGGTGGCGGCCAGCCGGGCCGCGGGCGTCGTGTTTACCACGCCCATGCAGTTCGGGCCCACCAGGCGCATCCCGGAGGCGCGGGCGAAGCGGGCCAGCTCCAGCTCGGTCGCCCGGCCTTCGACTCCCGTCTCCCCGAAGCCGGTTGAGACGACGACCACCGCTTTGACGCCGGCCGTCGCACACTCTCGTACGACATCGGGCACCGCCTCGGCCCGTACGGCGACCAGCGCCAGGTCCGGCACCTCGGGCAGCCCCCGGACGTCCGGATACGCCTGTGCCCCGGCGACCTGCTCGGCCCGCGGATTGACCGGGAACACCGGGCCGCGGAAGCCGCCCCGCAGCAGGTTGGCGACGATCTCGTGGCCGATCGTCAGGGGGCCGCGGTTCGCGCCGATCACCGCGACCGAGCGAGGTTCGAGCAGCGGTCGCAGGGAGCGCCGTACGGCCGTGTGTTCGCGGCGTTCGGCGCGGGCCACGGCCTGGGCCTGCGGGTCGACGGCGATCTCGAAGTGGACGATCTGGCCCGGCGGCCCGGACTCGACGCGGTAGCCGGAGCCGAGGAACACGTTGATCATGCGGGTGTTGTCGGCGAGGACGTCGGCCTCCAGGACCCGGATGCCTCGGGTGCGCGCGGCAGCGGCGATGTGCTCCAGGAGCAGCCGGCCGAACCCCTCGCTCTGGTGGTCGTCGCGGATGGTGAAGGTGACCTCCGCGTGTTCCGGTTCCTCGGGGTCGCGGACGTAGCGCACCAGACCGGCGATCTCGTCACCGGCCAGGGCGACCAGCGCCAGTTCGTTGAGGTAGTCCACGTGGGCGCCGCGCCGGATCACGTCGTCGCGGGCGCGGACCACCGGACCGAGCGAGCGGTAGGCCAGGGTCGCCCGGGACAGTCCGCCGACGAAGGCGACCAGGCGGTCGACGTCCTCCGGCCGGACGGGCCGCACGAAGGTCGACCGGCCGGTGCGCACGAGGCCCGGTTGTTCCAGATCCTCGGGATACGGCGGACTGTTCATCGGGGTGTCGCCGCTCAGACGGCCGCCTCCTGAGGACTCTGCTCGGGCAGGTGGAACAGCTCGTCGAAGGTGCCGCGGGTGACGCGCTCGCGGATGTCCGCGGGCACACCGTCGAACAGCTCGCGCAGGGTGGACTGGGTGTGGCCGTAGGTGCCTTCGAGGTGGGGGTAGTCGTCGCCCCACATCACGTTGCGGTAGCCCGTCGACTCGACGATCTCCACCGAGCTCTTGTCGTGCTGGAAGGAGGCGTACACCTGCTGCCTGATGATCTCGCTCGGCAGCCGGCTGAGCTTCGGCCGGACGAACATGCCGTGTTGTCGGTAGGCCTCGTCCATCCGGTCGCCGATGGCCGGCACCCAGCCCGCGCCACCCTCCGCGATCAGGATCTTCAGGTCGGGATGGCGGTCCAGAGCGCCCCCCGCGACCATGTGGGACACCACACGCATGCCCGGATAGGTCGTCTCCATGTAGTTGACGACCGCGCCGCCGGGCCCGCGGAAGACCACGTTCTCGCCGCCGGTGCCGATGTGGAAGCCCAGCACCAGCCCGGCCCGCTCGGCCGCCGTCCACAGCGGTTCCCAGCGGTCCAGGGCGTACTCCTCGCCGGGCCGCGTCTGGCACGGCAGGAACACCGACTGGAAGCCCATCTCCGCCACCCGCTCCACCTCGGCGACCGCGTCCTCGACGTCGGCGGTCGACACACAGGCGGGAGTGATGATGCGCTTCTGCTTCCCCAGGACCTCGGAGTGCGCCCAGTCGTTCCAGGCCCGTACGGTCTCCCGGGCCAGCTCCCGCTCGGTGATCGACACCAGCCAGAACCCCATGGAGGGGAAGGCCAGTTGACCCCAGACGCCCTCCTGGTCCAGGTCCTTCAGACGTACGTCGAGATCCCGGGCGCCCGGCGGCCGCATGGCGTCCATGAAGTCGTTGAGCTGGCGGTCGATGCGCTCGCCGTCGATGTACAGCACCTCGTACTTGTCACCGCGCTCACTGCGCGGCGCCCGGTCGGCGAGGCGCGGCGGCAGCGCCCGGATCCACAGGTCGTCGGGCTCCATCACATGGGAGTCCCCGGAGTTGACCCAGATCTTCGTCATGGCGCTCCTTCGGGTCAATAGATGCAATCAGTTAGCGATTTTAATCGTATCGGCCGCCGAGTGGAAGGCCGGGTGGAAGTTCTGGGGAGCGGAGGTCAGGGGAGGCGGAGATCAGCTCCGCCGGCGCTCGATCTCCTCCGTCAGCTGCGGAAGCACCTGGAAGAGATCCCCTACGACGCCGTAGTCGGCGAGTTCGAAGATCGGGGCGTCAGCGTCCTTGTTGACGGCGACGATGGTCTTGGACGTCTGCATGCCCGCGCGATGCTGGATCGCCCCGGAGATGCCGGCCGCGAGATAGAGCTGCGGGGAGACCTGCGTGCCGGTCTGGCCGACCTGGTGGCTGTGCGGGTACCAGCCCGCGTCGACGGCGGCCCGGGACGCACCGACGGCCGCGCCCAGGGCGTCGGCGACACGTTCTATGACGGCGAAGTTCTCGGCGCCGTTCACGCCCCGGCCGCCGGAGACGACGATGTCCGCCTCGCTCAGTTCGGGCCGGTCGCCGCGCTCGCGGGGCGTGCGGGACAGGACCTGGACGGCGGTGGAGGCGGGGCCGAAGACGATGTCCCGCTTCTCCAACTCGGGCGTGACGGGGGCCGGCTCGGGTGCCGTGGCGTTCGGCTTCACCGTGATCACCGGCGCGCCCCGGGTGACGTGCGCCGTCACCTGGTAGGTCGCCGCGAACGCGGACTGCTCGGTGACCGGGCGGCCGTCTGCACCCGCCGTGACGTCCACGGCGTCCGTGATCAGCCCCGACCCCAAGCGGAGCGCGACCCGGGCGGCGGTCTCCTTGCCGTCCGGGCTCGACGGCAGGAGGATCGCCGCCGGGGTGGTGCTCTCGGCGATCTGGGTGAGGGCGTCGACGGCCGGAGTGACGAGGAACTCCCCGACCTCGGGTGCGTCCACGACGTACACCTTGTGCGCGCCGTACCGGCCGAGGGCCTCGGTCGCGGTGTCCGCGCCCGGGCCGAGGAAGACCGCCGACGGTTCGCCCAAGCGGCGTGCCAGGGTGAGGAGTTCGAAGGTCGGCTTGCGGACGACGCCGTCCAGGTGATCGACGAGTACGAGGATCTCGGCCACGGTGCTGGGCTCCTTGGGTCGGTCGGGCGAACGTGTCGGTCAGAGGAACGTGTCGGACAGGCGAACTCGTCGGTCAGACGAACTTCTTGGCGGTGAGGAACGCGGCCAGCTCGATCCCGCCCGTCCCGTCGTCGGAGACGAGTTCCCCCTTGGTGCGCGGCGGACGCCGGCTCGCGGTGTCCACCGCCGTCCTCGCGGCCGTACGGCCGACCTGCCCTGCGTCGATCCCGAGATCGGTGAGACCGAGAGTCTCCAGGGGCTTCTTCTTCGCGGCCATGATCCCCTTGAAGGAGGGGTAGCGGGCGTCGCCGGAACGGTCGGTGACCGACACGACGGCCGGCAGACCGCCCCGGACTCGCACGGTCGCGGTGTCGCCCTCGCGCCGGCCGGTCAACGCCCCGTCCTCGACGGTCAGTTCCTCGATGTGGGTGACGGCCGCGACACCGAGCCGCTCCGCGAGCAGCGCGGGTACGACTCCGGCACCGCCGTCTGTCGAAGCCATCCCGCACAGCACGAGATCGAAGCCGTGCCGTTGGATCGCCCCGGCCAGCACGAGCGAGGTGGCGAACACGTCACTGCCCTCGATGTCCTCGTCGGCCACGTGAATCGCCGAGTCGCCGCCCATGGCGAGCGCCTTGCGCAGGGCGTCCTTCGCGTCGTCCGGGCCGACGGTGAGGTAGCAGATCTCGACGCCGGGGCTCGACTCCGCGATCCGCAGGGCCTGTTCGACCGCGTATTCGTCGAGTTCGGACAGCAGTGAGTCCACGGACGCGCGGTCGGTGGTGCCGTCCTCGGTGAAGGTGCGGTCCGCCGTGGCGTCGGGCACGTGCTTCACGCAGACAACGATCTTCACATCGCCCTCCCGGGGCTCTAATGAGTGCTAATAGTTAACTATATGGATCGAGCGAGCGCGAGGGTTCCCCGAGATTCAGTCGAATTAGTTGACTGATTGAGCTGATAGCTGGAAGATCTGGGCAGCTGAGCCGCGAGGAGGCGCCATGGCCGGGGACAGGGACACCGCTGACAGGTACTTCGAGCCACAGGTGGAGACCATGGCCCGGGACCAGCTGCGGGCGCGGCAGGAGGAGCGGGTGGTGGAGCTCGTCGAGTACGCCTACGGCAACTCCGCCTTCTACCGCGCGCTCTGGGACGAGCACGGGGTGCACCCGCGCGATGTCCGCACCCTGGACGACTTCCGGGCCCGCGTCCCGTTCATCACCAAGGACATGGTGCGCGCCCAGCGGGCACGCACCGGCGACCCCTTCGGCGGTCTGCTCTGCGTCCCGACCGAGGAACTGACCTCCGTCTCCTCCAGTTCGGGCACCACGGGCGACCCGGAGTTCTTCGCCGAGATCTGGGAGGACGCCCCGCCCCTGGTCACCGCACAGGTGCGTGACCTGTGGGAACTCGGCCTCAGGCCGGGGGACCGGGTGCTGAGTCCGCCCGGCACCTTCCGCAACCTCATGGACCCCGGCTACCAGGCGCTCGGCGCGGTCGTCATCGAGGTGGACACCTGGCTCGGGAAGATGGACGAGGTCGTCGAGGCCCTGCGCACCTACCGTCCGGCCTACCTCCAGATGATGTATCCGCAGATGGTGGAGCTGGAGCACCTGGCCGCCCGGACGGACCTCAAAGAGGCGTTCTCCTCTCTCAAGGGCGCCTCCTGCGCCGGACAGCCCCTCAGCCGGAAGATGCGCGAGCGGATCCGCGAGGACTGGGGCATCGACGTCTACGAGTACACCAGCGCCGCCGACACCGGCACCGCCTGGGAGTGCCGCGAACACGACGGCTTCCACCTCTGGGAGGACACCGTCTTCGCGGAGTGCGTCGAGGTCGACGAGCACGGCTGGCGCGACGCGGCGGAGGGTGACCTGGGCGAGCTGGTCGCCACCGACCTCGACAACCGGGCCGCGCCACTGATCCGTTACCGCAGCGAGGACCTGGTCCGCCTGTCGAGGGACCGCTGCGGGTGCGGGCGCACCCACGCCCGGATGTGGGTGGCCGGCAGGCGCGGCGACGAGACCCTCGTTCAGGGGCGTTCCGTGGTCCTGCGGGACATCTGGCAGGCGGTCGAGGACCAGCCCGAGACCGTGGCGGGCGTCTTCCAGATCGTCCGCGCCGGACGCGAGGTCGACGAACTGCGCCTGCGCGTCGGCTACGACCCCCGGCTCACCGGCGACGTCGACGCCCTGGCCGGACGCCTGGGCGAGGCCGTGCGCGAGCGGACCGGCGTCAAGCCGGTGCTCGACATGCGCACCGAGGAGGACCTGTTGAAGACCATGACCAGCGTCGCCAAGTTCCCCCGGGTGGTGAAGAGTTGATGGCCCGCGCCGACACTCTGGCCCGGGCCCGCACCCTCGACCGGCCCGGACTCGCCTACCTCGTACGCTTCCCCACCTCCGACGGCATCCGGGACATGGAACTGACCTGGGCGGAACTCGCCCGCGACACCGACTGGGTGACCGCACGGTTCCGGGACCACGGACTCGCCGCAGGACAGCGGGCGTTGCTGACCACCTCAGGCTTCGAGGGCTTCTGGGGCCACGCGGTGATCGGTGCCCTGCGCGCTCTGAAGGTGCCGTACGGCATCGCCGAGGCGATGGGCTGGGACCACCGCAGGACCGCCGTCTTCCATCGCGAACTCGCCCCGCACGCGGTCATCGGCCTGTCGGCGGAGACCCTGGAGGGGCTGGCCGGTGCGGCCGACGTCGGTGAGATGTTCCGGACGACGCCGCTCGTGCTGGCCCGGCCCGCCGCCGTACCGGTGCTGCGCGGGGTGGGCGTGTCCGCCGCCCTGATCGCGACCGTGGGACCGGCCCTCGCCCTGGAGTGCCCCGAGCGAGGCGGCGCGCATGTCAACGCCGCCGAGTGGCGGGTCGACACGCGGGACGGACAGCTGTCCGTGGCGGCGGGGGAGGGACGCACCTCGTTGCTTCCCGAGACCCCGCTCGGCATCGCCGGACGCGTACTCACCGGCCGTTGCGCCTGCGGCAGCGAGGACCCACGGGTCCTGTTCGCCGAGGCCAACCAGCTCACATCATCGAGGAGTTGAGGATGTCCGAAGGAGTGGTCGACGGCCGGGTCGTGATTGTCACGGGCGCCGGCAACGGGATCGGCCGGGCCCACGCCCTGGCGTTCGCCGCGCACGGTGCGAAGGTCGTGGTCAACGACCTGGGCGGCGCGCGCGACGGCGGAGGCGCCTCGGCCGGGCCGGCCCAGACCGTGGTCGACGAGATCAAGAAGGCCGGTGGCGAGGCCGTGGCCAACACGGACGACATCTCCGCCTGGGACGGTGCGGGCCGGCTCGTCCGACAGGCCGTCGACGCCTACGGCGGCCTGGACGTCCTGGTCAACAACGCCGGCATCCTGCGGGACCGGATGATCGTGTCGATGACCGAGCGGGACTGGGACAGCGTGATCGGCGTCCACCTCAAGGGCAGCTTCGCCACCCTGCACCACGCCGCCGCGTACTGGCGCGAGCGAGCCAAGGCCGGTCACGACAACGACGCCCGGGTGATCAACACGACCTCCCCGTCCGGCATCTTCGGCAACCCCGGCCAGTCGAACTACGGCTCGGCCAAGGCCGGCATCGCGAGCCTCACCGTCATCGCCGCGGCCGAACTCGCCCGCTACGGCGTGACGGTGAACGCCATCGCGCCCACCGCGCTCACCCGGCTCACCGAGGACATCGAGATGATGAGACAGGCCGCCGAGGCCCAGGACCTCACCCCCGAAGCGATCTCGCCCCTCGTGGTGTGGCTCGGCTCGGCCGCCTCACGCGAGGTCACCGGCCGGGTCTTCGGTGTCGTCGGCAACCGCATCACCGTCCTCGAAGGCTGGGTCAACGGTCCCGGCGTGGGCGCGGAGTCGCGCTGGACACCGGAGGAACTGACCTCGGTCGTCCCGAACCTGGTGGCCAAGGCGGCTCCGAACGCCGACGCGCTGGGCAACCGGAACGGGGCCTGAAGACATGACGACTACTCAAAAACCAGTTGCTGAAGGCCTGTTCACCTGGCCGCCCGACGAGAGCACACCCTTGCGGCTCATCGGCTCCGAGTGCACGGACTGCGGACTGGTGAGCTTCCCCGCCGCCCCGGACTGCGTCCGGTGTGCGAGCACCGAGTCCAAGGAACGGCTCCTGGCCGACCGCGGGACGCTCTGGACGTACACCACCCAGGACTTCCGGCCCCCGTCCCCGCCGTACGACGGCCCCGAGACCTTCGAGCCGTACGCGGTCGGGTACATCGAACTCCCCGGCGAACTGCTGGTCGAGGCCCGCCTCACCCAACCCGACCCGGACAAGCTGCGGATCGGGCAGGAGATGCGGCTGACGCTCGTGCCCTACACCGTGCGGGACGACGGCACCGAGATCGTGACGTTCGCGTTCGCCCCGGCCGAGGAGGAGACACCGTGAGCGAGGCCGTCATCATCGGCGTGGGGCTGCACCCCTTCGGCCGGTTCCCCGGGAAGCCCGCACTGGACATGGGCGCGGACGCGGTACGGCTCGCGCTCGCCGACGCGGGCGTCAACTGGCCGCAGATACAGGGCGGTTACATCGGCAGCTACGAGGTCGCCAACCCGGACGCGATCGTCGCCCGGCTCGGCCTGACCGGCGTACCCCTACGCGGGGTGTTCAACGGCTGTGCCACGGCCGGTACGGCGGTGGCGCTGGCCGCCCGCGCCATCGAGACCGGAGAGCACGACCTGACCATCGCGATCGGCCTGGACAAGCACCCGCGCGGAGCGTTCGCCGCCGACCCGTCCGTGGCCGGCATCCCGTCCTGGTACGGGCAGACCGGCCTCTTCCTCACCACCCACTTCTTCGGCATGAAGATCAACCGCTATATGCACGACCACGGCATCTCCCACGAGACCCTCGCGCGCGTGGCGGCCAAGAACTTCGGCAACGCGGCCCGCAACGAGAAGGCCTGGCGCCGAACTCCCCTGTCCGTGGCGGAGATTCTCGCCTCCCCGGTCCTCAACCACCCCCTCCGCCAGTACATGTACTGCGGCCCGGACGAAGGAGCGGCGGTCCTCGTGCTGTGCCGGGCCGACCAGGCCCACAAGTACACCGGGAAGCCCGTACGGATCCGGTCCACCGCCCTGCGCAGCCGTCGGCTCGGCGCCTTCGAGGTGCAGAGCCCGTCCTTCCCCGTCGGGGAGGTCGTCGCGAGCCCGACCGTGGACGCCTCGCGGGAGGCGTACGAACGTGCGGGCATCGGTCCCGAGGACGTCGACGTCGCCCAACTCCAGGACACCGACGCCGGATCGGAGGTCATCCACATGGCCGAGAACGGCCTCTGCAAGGACGGCGAGCAGGAACGCCTCATCGCCGAGGGCGCCACCGAGATCGGCGGCAGACTCCCGGTCAACACCGATGGCGGACTCCTCGGCAACGGCGAACCGATCGGCGCGTCAGGACTGCGCCAGATCCACGAGATCGTCCTCCAACTGCGCGGCACGGCGGGAGACCGGCAGATCCCCGGCACACCACGCGTCGGCTACACCCACCTGTACGGCGCGCCGGGCGTCTCGGCGGTCACCATCCTGAGCACCTGAGGGCAGAGCGGACATGGCAGACGACATGCAGGACTTCGCGGCCGAGGCACGCGCCTTCCTCGACGCCCACGCGCCGAAGGCCCCCGACCGCACCGCCCCGACCTGGGGCGAGGGCGACGACTCGATGGCGTACTTCAGCAGCCTCCCGCCCGAGGCGGAACGGGAGCACGTACAGCGGGCGCGAGACTGGCAACGCGTCCGCCACGAGCACGGCTTCGGCTGGATCACCGGCCCGGTCGAGTACGGCGGCCGGGGCCTGACCCCCGTCCACGACCTGCTCTACGACGCCGTCGAGTCCGAGTACGACGTCGCCGACACCGGAGTGCTCAGCGTGATCGGCCTCGGCATGATCGGACCCACGATCCTCGCCCACGCCCAACCCCATATCAAGGAACGGTGGTTGCCCGCGCTGTATCGCGGGGACGCCATCGCCTGCCAACTGTTCAGCGAACCCGGCGCCGGATCCGACCTGGCGAGCGTCGCCACCCGGGCGGTCCGCGAGGGCGACGGCTGGGTGCTGAACGGCCAGAAGGTGTGGACCTCGGTCGCCCAGCACAGCCAGATCGGCCTCGCCCTCACCCGCACGAACCCGGACGCGCCCAAGCACCGAGGCATCACGGCCTTCCTGGTCCCCATGGACGCACCCGGCGTCGAGGTCAGGCCGCTGCGCCAGATGACCGGCGGCGCGGACTTCAACGAGGTCTTCCTCACCGACGTCCGCATCCCCGACGACCACCGGCTCGGCGAGGTCGACGGCGGCTGGACGGTCGCCCTGACCACCCTGATGAACGAGCGCGCGACCGTCGGCAGCGAGGGCGTGGGACCCGTGGCCGCCGCGCTGTCCCCGGACCACCTCTCGGCCCTGATGCGCGCCACCTGGACCTGGGACGACCGTGCCCTGCGCGCCCGGCTCGCGGAACTCCTCGTGGACACCCTCGCCACCCGGCACCTCAACACCCGCGCCCTGCGCACACTGCGCGCCGGCGGCACGCCGGGCCCCGAGATGTCCGTCTCGAAGCTGATGTACGGCCAGAACCTCACCCGCGCCGCACACTTCGTGTCCGACGTGCTCGGCCCCCGGATCATCGCCGACACCGGACGGTGGGGCACCTACGCCTGGTCCGAACTCCTCCTCGCCACCCCCGCGTTGCGCATCCTCGGCGGCACCGAGGAGATCATGAAGAACATCCTCGCGGAACGCGTCCTCGGACTGCCCAAGGAGGTGCGGTCATGACGGCCGACGAGAGCGAACTGCGCGAACTGCGGGCCTCGGTACGGGAGTTCCTGGAGGTCAAGTCGGCTGAAGAAGCCGTCCGCAAGCTCATGGAGAGCGAGCCGCGCTACGACCCTGCGGTGTGGGCGCAGGCGGCCGACCAACTGCGGGTGCCGGGCCTGGTGATCCCGGAGGAGTACGGCGGCGACGGCTTCGGCCTCGTCGAACTCGGCGTCGTGCTGGAGGAGATGGGCCGCGCCCTGCTGTGCGCGCCCTTCTTCGCGACGGTCGTGCTCGCGGCCCAGGCGCTGCTCGCCTCCGGTGACCGGGAGGCCTGCGCGCGTCACCTCCCCGGTATCGCGGCCGGCGCGACGACGGCAGCGCTCGCGGTTTCCGAGGACAGCGGGTCCTGGGACCCTGCCCTGATCTCGGCGCGTGCCGTGCCGGACACGGATGGCGGCTGGAAGCTGAGCGGCCGCAAGTCCTTCGTCATCGACGGCACGACCGCCGACCTGATCCTTGTCGTCGCCCGCACCGTCGCGGGTCCCTCGCTCTTCGCGGTGGAGAGAGAAGCCTCGGGACTGTCGGCCGTATCGATGGAGACCTTGGACGCGACCCGGGCGATGGCCTGGTTGACGTTCGACGCGGTGCCCGCGATCCTCATCGGCGCGGACGGGTCGGCCGGGCGCACCATGGCCAAGGTGCTGGACATCGCGTCGGTCGCACTCGCCGCCGAGCAGTCGGGCGGGGCCCGCAGGTGTCTGGAGGCGAGTGCCGAATACGCCCGTACCCGGCACCAGTTCGGCCGGCCGATCGGCTCCTTCCAGGCGGTCAAGCACAAGTGCGCGGACATGCTCGTCCAGGTGGAGCTGGCCGAGGCCGCGTCCCGGGAGGCGGCGCGACTGGCCGACGAGGGCTCGGCGGAGTTCCCCGTCGCGGCGGCCGTGGCGCACGCCTGCTGCTCACGGGCGTACATGTTCGCGGCCATGGAGAACATCCAGGTCCACGGCGGCATCGGCTTCACCTGGGAGCACCCGGCGCATCTGTACTTCCGGCGGGCGAAGTCCTCGCAGCTGCTGTTCGGCGGGCCCGCCGTGTATCACGAGCGGCTGCTGGACCGGCTCGGGATCTGAGCCTGGGTCTGCACGAAGACGAAGGCCCCCGGGGCAGCGGGGGCCTTCGTCTTCGGTGTGGGTCAGCCCCGGGCCGCCTCGCCCAGCAGCGCCTTCGCGATGATGACCTGCTGGATCTGGCTCGTCCCCTCGTAGATGCGGAACAGCCGGGCGTCGCGGTAGAAGCGCTCGACCGCGACCCCGCGCATGTAGCCCGCTCCGCCGTGGACCTGGACCGCGCGGTCGGCGACCCGCCACACCATCTCGCTGGCGAAGTACTTCGTGCAGGACGGGCCGATCTTGGTGTCCGTTCCGGCGTCGAACGCGCGGGCGGCCTCCAGGACCGTGGCGCGGCCGGCGTAGTAGTCGGTCATGGAGTCGGCGATCAGACCCTGTACGAGCTGGAAGGAGCCGATGAGCTTCCCGGACTGGCGGCGGGTGCGGGCGTATGCGACGGACTCGTCGACCAGCCGCTCGGCCATGCCCACGCACAGGGACGAGATGTGCACCCGGCCGTGCGCGATGCAGCCCATCGCCGTGCCGAAGCCCCGGTTCAGGCCGGCCTCGCCACCGACGAGCGCGGACGCCGGTACGCGGACGTCGTCGAAGTACACGTCCGCCGTCCAGGCGCCGAACTGGCCCATCTTGTGGTCCTTGGGAGCCACGGTGAGGCCCGGGGTGTCGGCCGGGACCAGGAAGGTGGAGATGCCGCGGGTGCGCGGGGCGTCGGGGTCGGTGCGGGCGAAGACCATGAAGACGTCGGCGAGCGGGGCGTTGGTGATGTACCGCTTGGCACCGTTGATCACCCACTCGTCGCCCTCCAGGTGCGCCCGCGTGGTCAGGGTCGAGGGATCGGAACCCGCCTCCGCCTCGGTGAGCGCGAACGAGGCCAGGACGTCACCCGTGGCGATCCTCGGCAGCCAGTCCGCCTTCTGCTCCTCGGTGCCGCCGACCATCAGGACATGCCCGGCGATGCCGTTGTTCGTGCCGAACATCGAGCGCAGGGACGGGGTGGTGTACCCCAGCTCGAACATCAACTGAGCCTCCTCGTACATCGACAGTCCCAGCCCGCCGTACTCCTCGGGCAGTGCGAAGCCGAACAGGCCCATCTTCTTGGCCGCCTCGCGGATCTCCGCGGGCATCTCGTCCTTCTCGTCGATCTCCGCCTCAAGTGGTACGACGCGCTCGCGCACGAAGCGCCGGACCTCGGACAGCACCGCGCTGAAGTCAGCCGCGTCCATGTCGACTCCCTTATCGCCCTTGGTTGTCTGTTTCCGTCTCGTCCGGCTTTCGCTCCGGCTGGTAGCACGCGGCCAGCAGCGCGGCGGCGCTCGCCGTGCCGACCCCCAGGGCCAGCAACGCGGGCCCCGCGCCCGCGCGTTGGCGGCGCAGCACCCCGTCCAGCGAGTATCTGCCGGGGCCCAGCGCCGCCAGGGCGACGGCCGCGCCGCCCACGACACCGACGTACTCCCAGCCGCCCTTGAAGACGAAGAAACCCTTGCCTCGATGGTCGGTTCGGGCCGCCACCGTCATCAGACCGACGGTTGCCGCCGCCGGGAGGGGATTGGCCGCGCCCAGCGCGATCCCCACGCCGGCCGCCATCTCCGTCCCGGCGGCCATACGTGCGTGGACCTCCGCGGGCCGCAGTCCGAGTGACTCGAACCAGCCCGTCGTGCCCTTGAGCCTGCCAGGCCCGGCGACTTTGTTCCAGCCGTGCGCGAAGAGCATCGGGCCTAGCGTCGCCCGCAGCACGAGCGCGGCGACGTCATGGCCCGGCGCCCTCACTGAGCGACTCCGGTGGCCCGTCCCGCGGGGGCGACGCCGTACAACTGCGGTACGGCGTCAACGAGTTCGTCGTGGGTGAGGGCCTGTCCCGACACGCTGGGGTGGACGCCGGCGACGGTCCAGCCCTGGAGCCGGTTCAGCCGGTTGCCCTCGATGCGCAGGACCTGGCCGGTCAGCCAGGCCGCGCTGTCGGAGGCCAGGTAGACGACGACGCCCGAGGCGTTGGCGGGGTCGCGCGGGTCGAAGCCGTCGACGGCCTGGAGGGAGGCGCCTACGGACAGGCCGTCCGTCATCCGGGTGGCCGCGATCGGCGAGATGGCGTTCGCCGTGACACCGTACTTGCGCATCTCCAGGGCGGTGAGCACGGTGAGCCCGGCTATACCGGCCTTCGCGGCACCGTAGTTGGACTGCCCCTGGTTGCCGAACAGGCCGGTCCCGGACGTGGTGTTGATGACGCGGCCGGTGACGCGCTCACCCCGCTTCGACGCCTCGCGCCAGTACGCGCAGGCGTGCCGGGTGAGCGCGAAGGTGCCCTTGAGATGGACCGCGATCACGGCGTCGAACTCCGCCTCGGTCATCGAGAACAGCATGCGGTCGCGCACGATCCCCGCGTTGTTCACGACGATGTCCAGGTGCCCGAACTCCGCGACCGTGTCCGCGACCAAGGTCTCGGTCGCCGCCCAGTCCGTCACCGACGCGTGGTTGGCGACCGCCTGCCCGCCCAACTTGGTGATCTCGGCCACGACTTCGTCGGCGGGGGAGTCGCCGGTGCTCTCGCCGTGCACGCCGGAGCCGAGGTCGTTCACCACCACGGTCGCGCCGGCCTCGGCCAGCGCCAGGCAGTGCGCCCGGCCAAGACCCCGGCCACCGCCGGTCACGACGGCGACCTTGTCGTCGAGGATGCCCACCTGCTACCTCCCGGTTGTGTCGAGTTCGCGGAGTACGTCGTCTGTGTGCTCGCCGAGCGTCGGCGCACCGCTGCGCGGTTTGTCGTCAACACCCCAGAAACTGACCGGTGTCGCCACGGTCCGCAGCGGTGGCGCGTCACCCATGCCGGGCTGTTCGACGAACGCCCCGACGGCTTCGGCCTGCGGATCGGCCGCGACCTCCGCGAGCGTCTGCACCGGCGCCCACCACACGCCCTCGGCGTCGAACCGCGCCGCCCATTCGGCCAGTGGCCGCCGAGCGAACTCCTCGTCGAACACGGCAATCAACTCCCTTACGTGCGCACGTCGTTGCTTGCCCGTCGCGAACCGTTCGTCCGTCTCCAGGTCCGCGCGGTCGAGTGCCTTGATAACGCCGGGCCAATGCCGGTTGCCCTCCAGGCCGACCAGCCAGAACCAGCGGTCGTCGGCGGCCCGGTAGGAGTTGTAGAGCGGGGACTCGTGCTCGGTGCGGTGCCGGGTGCGGCCGCGCCTGCCGAAGAAGTTCTGCAGGGCCAGGTCGTTCCCGTTCGCGTAGGTGCCGGACCGCAGCAGTGACACGTCCACCACACCGCCCTCGCCGGTGCGTTCGCGGCGCAGCAGCGCGGCGAGTACGCCCGCCACCAGGTTCGCCGCGGCCGTGCGGTCACCAAGCCCTGGGCGGATGCCGGGCGGTGGTTCGCCCGCCGGGTTGAGCATGGCGGCGATGCCGGGCCGCGCCCAGAAGGCGGAGACGTCGTAGCCGGCGCGGTCGCGCTCGGCGCCCGTCCAGCCGTAACCGGTCAACGTGCCGACGACCAGACGGGGATGGCGGGTACGCAGCTCGTCCGGGTCCAGGCCCAGCCGCTCCAGCGCGCCGGGGCGGAGGTTGGTGACGAAGACGTCGGCCCGCTCCAGCAGCCGTTCCAGTACGGCCTTGCCGTCCTCCGAGCGCAGGTCGAGGACGATCCCGCGCTTACCGCGGTTGTCCGTCTCGAACGGGGGCGCGCTGTCGATGTCCTGGCCGACGTGCCGGAGCGTGTAGCGGTTGGGATCGCCGGTCGGCGCCTCCACCTTCACCACGTCCGCGCCCCAGTCCGCGAGCATGGTGGCCGCGGCCGGAGCCGCCACCCACATGCCCAGCTCGACGACCGAAATGCCCTCCAGTGGCCGCACAACCCACCTCCCTGTCTGTCGGTACGCCCGCTACTTGCCCTGGAAATCGCCGGGTCGGCGGTCCCGGAAGGCCTTCAGCCCCTCGACCCTGTCCTCGGTGGAGAAGAGCACCGAGACGGTCTCGCGCTCGTACGAGATCGCCGCCTCCAGATCCATCCCGAGGCCGTAGTCGATCAGCCGCTTGCCCGCCGCGAGGGCCAGCGGGGCCCCGGCCGTCAGCGCCACGGCGAGTTTCTCGGCGACGCCCAACACCTCGCCGGGCTCGGCGAGTTCGTTGACCAGTCCGAGCGCGTGGGCCCGTTCCGCGTCGATCGGTTCGCCGGTGAGGATCATCTGCTTGGCGATCGCGGGTGGGATCAGGCGTGGCAGCCGCTGTGTGCCGCCCGCGCCCGGCAGCACGCCGAGCTTCATCTCGGGCAGGCCGAGCCGGGCGCTCCGCTCCGCGACCCGCAGGTCGCAGGCGAGCGCGAGTTCGAGGCCGCCGCCGAAGGCGAACCCGTGGACGGCCGCGACCGAGGGCTTGGGGAAGTCCTCCAACAGCGCGTACGCGTCGGTCAGTCGCTGGACGAAGGAGTGGAACTGCCGGGGTGCCGTGAACGACTCGATCTCCCCGATGTCGGCCCCGGCCGAGAAGGCCCGGCCCGCCCCGGTCACGACCAGGGCGCGTACGTCGTCGTTGTCGCGCAGCTCGGCCAGGGCGAGGGTGAGCCGGTCCACGGTCTCGGACCCGATCGCGTTGAGCTGCCCCGGCCGGTCGAGGGTCAACACGGCGATTCTGTCCCGGAGTTCGACACGCAGCACGGTGTTCACCTCAGACCATCGTGAGTCCGCCGCTGACCGAGAGCGTCTGCCCGGTCATGTAGGCGGCGTCGTCGGACGCGAGGAAGGCCACCACACCGGCGATGTCGGCGGGCTGGGCGACGCGGCGCAGCGGGATCGCCCGCAGGGTCGCGTCGTACATCTTCTGGCTGTACTCGGCGACCTGCCCGAGCAGCGCGGTGTCGGTGGGCCCCGGGCAGACGCTGTTCACGGTGATGCCGTGCCGGGCGACCTCGCGGGCCAGAGCCTTGCCGAAGGCGATGACCCCGCCCTTCGTCGCCGAGTACACGACCTCGCCGGACGAGCCGACCCGGCCGGCGTCCGAGGCGATGTGGACGATCCGGCCGCCGCCCCGCTCGATCATCGGGTCGAGGACGGCCCGGGTCATCGTGATCGTCCCGCGCAGATTGACGGCGATGATCCGGTCCCAGGTCTCCTCGGAGCTGTCGGCGAACCGCCCGATGACGTCGACGGCCGCGTTGTTCACCAGGACATCCACCGTGCCGAGTTCGGCGGCCACCCGGTCCACGGCCGTGCGTACGGCCGCGCTGTCGGAGATGTCCGCGCCGACTCCCGCGGCGCGCACGCCGTACCGCTCCGCGAGCAGGCCCGCGACCTTGCCGGCCGCCTCCGCGTCGAGATCGCAGACGGCGACAGCGGCTCCCTGGGCGGCGAGCCGGTCGGCGATCGCCTCGCCGATGCCGCGGCCCGCTCCGGTGACGAGAGCCACCTTGTCCCGTACGCTCACGCGCCCTCCCTCGTCCGGCTGCCGATACAGCGCTATCGTATAACTACTTCAGCTAAATAAGCGAGATGCCTGAGCGGAGTCGAGCATGCGCCGAACGATCTTCACCGAGGAGCACGAGCTGTTCCGGGAGACCGCCCGCTCCTACTACCTGCGGGAATGCGCCCCGTACGCCGAGCAGTGGGAGCGGGACGGGCAGGTGAGCCGGGCCGCGTGGGCGGCGGCGGGCAAGGCCGGACTCATCGGCTGGCAGTTCCCGGAGGAGTACGGCGGCCAGGGGATCTGGGACTTCCGCTACAACGCCATCATGGCGGAGGAGATGGCGGCCACCAGTTCGGTCGGCATCGGGCTCGGGCTGCAGAACGACGTCATCCCGCCCTACTTGATGCACCTGACCACCCTTGAGCAGAAGGCCCGTTGGCTGCCCGGAGTGACCAGCGGCGAGACGATCTGCGCACTCGCGCTGTCCGAGCCGGCTGCCGGATCCGACCTCAAGGCCATCCGCACCACCGCCCGCCGGGACGGTGACGAGTGGGTGATCGACGGCTCCAAGACCTTCATCACCAACGGCATCCTGGCCGACCTGGTGATCGTCGCATGCAAGACCGACCCCGAAGCCGGGCACAAGGGCATCAGCCTGATCGTCGTCGAGCGGGACATGGAGGGCTTCGAGCGCGGGCGCAAGCTGGACAAGGTCGGCATGAAGGCGCAGGACACCGCCGAACTCTTCTTCCACCAGGTCCGCGTCCCCGCCGAGAACCTCATCGGGCAGGAGAACCGCGGCTTCTATCACATGATGGGCAACCTCCCGACCGAGCGCCTCGCCATCGCCGTCTCCTCGCTGGCGGCCGCAGAGCGGGCGTACGAACTGGCGCTGGACTACGCCAAGACCCGTACCGCCTTCGGGCAGCCGATCGGGGAGTTCCAGGCCAACCGGTTCGCCCTCGCCGACGTCAAGGCCAAGCTGGGCGCCGCCCGCGTCTACGTCGACGGCTGCATCATGGCCCTGTTCCAGGGCGAGTTGACGCCCGAGGAGGCCGCGGCGGCCAAGTACTGGACCTCGGAGACCGGCTGGCAGGTCATCGACCGCTGTATGCAGCTGTTCGGCGGCTACGGCTACGTCAACGAGTACGAGATCGCCCGGATCTGGCGCGACAGCCGGGTGCAGCGGGTGTTCGGCGGGACCTCGGAGATCATGCAGGAGATCATCGGGCGGTCGCTGGGGTTGTGACACTCGGGCGAACGCATTGACTGTCTTGGATAAATAGGTTAGCTATTTAAGCGAGATGCGCGGGATGCGGGATGCGGCTCAAGGAGGCAACCGTGGTCACGGTCGACGTGAAGCTGCACCAGGACAGAGCCGAGCACGACCTGCCGCGCCCCCGCCTGGTCATCGGCGGTAAGGACCTCACCGACACAAGCGGTGGCCAGTACGAGCACCGAAACCCAGCGACGGGCCTCGTCCAGGCGCACATCCCGCTCGCGGGCCCCGCCGAGGTGGACCGGGCCGTCGCCGCCGCACGCCAGGCCTTCGAGGTGTGGGGCACCATGCGCCCCGCCGAGCGCCGCTGCCTGCTCACCCGCTTCGCGCAGCTCCTCCGCGACCACATCCCCGACTTCGCGGCGATCTGCCCGCTGGAGAACGGCATCTGCGTCGGCGGCTGGGCTACGAACGTCGGACCGCATGTCGCCGAATGGACCGAGTACTACGCCGGCTGGGCCGACAAGATCGAGGGCATGGTCGGCGCGGCCTACAGCCCGCACGAGAACGTCGAGTACACCATCGCCGAGCCCTACGGCGTCATCGGCCACATCATCACCTGGAACTCACCCGCACTGTCCCTGGCGATGAAGGTCCCGCCCTCGCTCGCCGCCGGCAACACCGTGGTCATCAAACCGGCCGAGTCCACGCCGTTCTCCGCGCTGCTCTTCGCCGACCTGGCCCGCGAGGCAGGCATCCCCGAGGGAGTCGTCAACGTCGTCACCGGACTCGGCGACGCGGGATCGGCCCTGGTCACCCACCCCGGCGTGGACAAGATCTCCTTCACCGGAGGACCCGCCACCGCACGCCGCATCATGGCCGACGCGGCGCTGACCCTCAAACCCGTCCTGTTCGAACTCGGCGGCAAGTCCGCCAACCTGCTCTTCGCAGACACCGACCTCGACACCGTGGTGCCGTACTGCGCGGCCTTCGCCATGAGCAACACCGGCCAGGGCTGCGCACTGCCGACCCGGCTGCTGGTCGAGCGGTCGATCTACGACGAGGTCGTCGCGCGCGTCGCCGGTGTGGTCGCGCACCTGCCCGTCGGTGACCCGCTCGACCCGGCGACGTACATCGGACCCCTCATCGACGAAGCCGCCCGCGACCGTGTCCAGGGAGTGATCGACAAGGCGGTCGAGAGTGGTGCGGGGCGGCTCGTGTACGGCGGTGAACGCATCGGCGCCGACGGCTACTTCGTCTCCCCGACCGTCTTCGCCGACGTGGACAACCGCAGCGACCTCGCCCAGCAGGAGATCTTCGGCCCGGTCCTGGCCGTCACCCCCTTCGACACGGAGGACGAGGCCGTCGCCCTCGCCAACGACACCGAGTACGGCCTGTCCGCCTACATCCAGTCCCGTGACATCGGGCGCGTGAACCGTCTGGTGCCCCGTCTGAAAGCCGGGACGGTCTACGTCAACCCGGGCCCCAACCCCATCAGTTCGCCCACCACGCCGTTCGGCGGCGTCGGGACGAGCGGGTTCGGCCGGGAGGGCGGCAAGGCGGGTCTCGACGAGTTCGTCCACGTCAAGGGTGTCGGCATTAGCCGCGTCTGACACCCGCCTTCCGAAAGCCCTGGGAGCCAAGAGCATGCATTCCGCCCGCCGCCTGACGTTCGGCGACATCATCCGCGAGCACCGAAGGTCCTACCCCGAGGGCATCGCCCTCGTCGACGGCGAAGTCCGTCTCACCTGGCCGCAGTTGGACGAGCGCACCAATCGTCTCGCCAACGCCCTCACGATCGCGGGGGTCGGCCCCGGTGACCGGATCCTCTGGCTGGGACAGAACTCCTTCCGTATCTGGGAACTGCTCGGCGCCGCCGCGAAGATCGGCGCCATGGTCTGTGCCGGCTACTGGCGCTGGGCCGCCCCCGAAATGGCGTTCGCCGTCGAGGACTTCAACCCCAGGGTCGTGGTCTGGCAGGACGAGGAGATCGGCGACACGGTCGCCAAGGCCAGAGCCGAACTGGGCAGCGACCACCGGGCGTTGTGGCTTCGGCACGACTCCGAGGGCCCCGGCTCCTACGAGTCCTTCCTGGCCTCCGGTTCGGCCGAGGACCCGGCCGTCGACGTCGACCCGGACTCCGCGCTCCTGGTCATCTACACCGCGGCCATCTCCGGACGCCAGTCCGGCTCGATGCTCTCGCACCGCAACCTCCTGGCCATGGGCGCGAGCGCCGCCTGGATGGGGGACATCGGCACCGAGACGGCCTTCCTCGGCGCCGGACCGATGTTCCACATCGGCAACTACCAGTTCTGGGGCGTCCCGGCCTTCGTGCACGGCGGCAAGAACGTCGTCGTCCGCCGGGTCGTCGCCGAGGACCTGCTCCCGCTGCTGGCGGCGGAGCGGTGCACGCACGCGTACCTGATGCCGCCGACGATCGCCCAACTCGTCGCCCTCAACCGGGAAGCGGGCCACGACCTCTCGAACCTCCGGGCCAGCGTCGCCGCCCCCCTGTGGCAGGGCACGGTCCCCACCGACACCAGCCGCTTCACCCGCAATGGCGGCGGCGAGGGTCGCGGTTACGGCCAGACCGAGGTGACGGGCTTCGCCGTGACCGGCGCCTACGGCGGTACGGGCACCGGCAACGCCGGACGCCCCGGCCCCTTCACCGCCGTACGCATCCTGGACGGCACCGGCAAGGAGTGCGGGATCGGCCAGGCCGGTGAGATCTGCGCCCGGGGCGACCTCGTGCACCTCGGCTACTGGAACCGGGCCGAGATCAACGAGGAGCGTTTCCGCTTCGGTTGGTGGCACACCACCGACCTCGGCCGGCGTGAGGCGGACGGCACGATCAGCTTCCTCGGCACCACGACCCGCATGCTCAAGTCGGCGGCCGAGAACATCTTCCCGGCCGAGGTGGAGAACTGCATCGAGTCGCACCCGGCGGTGAAGGAGGCCGCAGTGATCGGCGTCCCGAACGAGCGTTGGGCGCAGGACGTCAAAGCGGTCGTCGTCCTCCACCCGGACGCCGAACCGGTCACGGCCGCGGACGTCATCGAGCACTGCCGGGCGCGGATCGCCTCGTACAAGAAGCCGAAGACGGTCGAGTTCGTCGAGGCGCTGCCGCGCACCAAGGACTTCGCCAAGGACTACGAGGCGCTCGACGAGCGCTTCGGCGGGGGCGGCTATCCCGGTGGCGACACGCTCGGCGCGGGGCGGTGACGCCGTGACCGACCGCCAACCCGTCGTCGTCGGCGTGCACGCCACCGAGCAGGCCCTGTCCCTCCCGCACCGCGACGCGATGGGCCTTGCCCTCGAAGCGGTGCGCGGCGCGATCGAGGACGCCGGGCTGACCCCGGCGGACGTCGACGGCGCCCAGGTCGACTGGCCCGGCCCGGGCGGGGTGCCCGGCGAGGGCAGCTCCTGGGCGCGGATGCTCGGCCGGGACCTGCGCTGGACCAGCGACTCGATGCTCGACAACGCCGGCTCGCGGGGCCTGCTGAAGGCGGCGGCGGCCGTACGGGCCGGACTCGCCGACACCGTCGTGGTCGGCGGCTGCAAGCTGGTCTCGCGCGGCGCGGGCCCCGTCGGTGCCGGAGTCCCGCTGGAGTTCGCCGACGTCTGGGGCAGCTACGTCGTCGCCCAGTTCGCGCTGGTGGCGGCCCGGCACATGCACCAGTACGGGACGACCGCCCACCAGCTCGCGGAGGTCGCCGCCACCGTCCGCAACAACGGAACCACCAACCCCGAGGCGATGATGTACGGCCGCGGCCCGTACACAGCCGACGACGTGCTCGCCTCCCGCATGGTGGCCACGCCGTTCCACCTGCTGGACTGCTGCATCGTCGGCGAGGGTGGCGCCGCCCTCGTGGTGACCACCGCCGAACGGGCCCGGGACCTGCCCCACCCGCCCGTCGCCGTGCTCGGCGGCGGCATGGAGTACCACCAGGCCGCGTACGCCAACCCCGCGCTGTACCGGGAGGTCGGCCAACTCGGCCGGGACGCGGCCACGCGTGCCTACGCCATGGCGGGCATCGGCCCCCAGGACGTGGACGTCTTCTCCCTCTACGACCCCAACTCCTTCGAGATCATCCGGCAGTTGGAGATCCTCGGGCTGTGCGGCGAGGGCGAAGGAGGGCCCCTGGCCGCCAGCGGCGCCATCGCCGTCGGCGGCAAGCACCCCGTCAATCCCGACGGCGGCTGCCTGGCGTACGCGTGGAACGGAACCCAGCAGATGACCCTCAAAGTCGTCGAGGCCGTACGGCAGTTGCGCGGAACGGCCGTCCACCAGGTCGAGGGCGCGGAACTCGCGGTCGTCGGCAACGCGGGCTCCGGCGCGCAGCACTACGAGATGAGCGTCCTGGGGAGGACACGATGAGCCGGCCCGTCCCCGTCCCCACCGCGCTGTCCCAGCCGTTCTGGGACGCGGCCCGGCGCGGTGACCTCGTCGTTCCGCACTGCCCGGCCTGCGGGCTGCGCTTCCTCGTCCCCGAACCCGCCTGCCCCGGCTGCATGTCGGCGGACTGGCGGTACGTGCCGAGCGCAGGCCGGGGCACCGTCTACGCCGTGACCGTGGTCCACCGCGCGCCCGGCCCCGGCTTCGGGACACCGTTCGCGCTGGCCGTGATCGACCTGGACGAAGGCGGCACCCTGCTGTCCCACGTCGACGCGGGCGACCCGGACGACGTGACCATCGGCATGCGGGTGCGCGTGGACTTCCGGTCCCTCACCGACGAGATCACCCTGCCGTACTTCGTGCCGGTCCCAGGCGACTGAAGGAGATGGATGCCGTGGCGAACACGCCGGTACGGGTCCCCAAGATGGCCGAGCTGGTGGCGGCACAGCTGCGCCGCAAGATCGTGCGCGGGGAACTGGCCGAGGGGGAGGCGCTGCCCGCGGAGACGGCCCTGATGGCCGAGTTCGCCGTCTCCCGGCCGACGCTGCGCGAGGCGTTCCGGGTACTGGAGTCGGAGTCGCTGATCAGCGTGCGCCGGGGCGCGCGGGGCGGGGCACGGGTGCAGGTCCCGGAGGGCACGGTCGCCGCCCGCTACGCGGGAGTCGTCCTGGAGTATCGCGGCACGACCCTCAAGGACGTCTACGACGCTCGTACGGTCATCGAGGCGCCGTGCGCCGGACTGCTGGCCCAGCGCCGTACCGACCGGGACCTTGAGCGGCTGCGGGCCTCCGTCGCCGAGGCGGAAGGACTGATGGACGACCCCTCGGCCTTCATCCGTGCCCACATGGAGTTCCACGCCCTCGTCGTCGAACTCGCCGGCAACGAGACGTTGAGCGTCCTCAACGGCATGGTCCGGCACATCATCGACCAGGCGAACTGGTCCCACGTCGACCTCGATGCAGGCAGCCCCGAGAACATCCGGGCCAACCGCCGGGGCTTCCGCGCCCACGGCGCCCTCGTCGAACTGGTCGCCGGGCGCCGGACCGAGGCCGCCGAGGAGCTGTGGCGCCTGCATCTTCAGGAGGCCGAGGACTACCTGTTGCAGAGCAGGTCCATGACGACGGTCCTGGACCTGCTCGGCTGATGTGCCGTCAACTCCCGTGCAGCTCCTGCACGATCGGCTCCCATACTTCGGCGTCGATCTCGTACGCGGTGTAGAAGGACACCCGGTCGACCAGACTCCCGTACCGGCGACTGATCTCGCCCGCCACCCGCTCCGGCTCCGCGACGACCGCGAAGGTGTGCAGGACCTCGTCGTCGACGAGCCCGCCCATCGCTTCCCACTTGTCCTCGCGGGACGACTTCGACAACGCGTTCAGCTCGTCGCCGAGTTCGCCCCAGCCGTGCAGTTCCAGGACTCCGCGATAGGCGGGTGTGCTGCCGTAGAAGGCGATCTGGCGGCGGGTGCCGTCGATCGCGCGGGCCAACTCCTTCTCGGTGCGGCCGGTCGCGGTGAGGAGGAGATGGGAGACGGAGAAGTCGGCGCGTGTGCGACCGGACCGGTCGAGGCCCAACTCGACGGTCGGGAGGGTGACGTCCCGCAGGTACCGCTCGGTGGTGAAGCCGTGCGCCAGGAGTCCGTCGGCCACCTCGCCCGCCACCCGGGTCATCGCCTCCCCGACCGCCGCTACGAAGACCTTCGGGGCGCCGCCGGGCGCGGGCGGGGGAGAGAAGAAGGGGGACATGAGCGTGTGCGTGTAGAAGTCACCGCGGAAGTCGAGCTTCTCACCCTCGTTCCAGACGGCCCAGATGGCGCGCAGCGCGCTCACGTACTCCCGCATACGGGCGGCGGGACGGCTCCACGGCATGGCGAAGCGCCGCTCGATGTGCGGTTTGATCTGGCTGCCGAGACCGAGCGAGAAGCGCCCGCCGGAGTAGGTCTGCAAGTCGTGTGCGGTGTAGGCGAGTTGCATGGGGGAGCGGGCGAACGCCACCGCGATCGCCGTGCCCACTTCCAGCCGGTCGGTGTGCTCGGCCGCGAGCAGCAGCGGCAGGAACGGGTCGTGTTTCGACTCCGAGGCCCACAGCCCGTCGTAGCCCGCCTTCTCGTGGTGCCGGGCCTCCGCCACGACCTCCGCGGTACCCCACACGCTGAGCTTTCCGTCGACCTTCATGCCGCTCCGTCCACTGTGACCGCGTCCAACCCGATGCGACGCGCGAGGAGTTCGCGGTGGTACGCCGGGTCTCCGAACAGGAGTTGAGATGTCTTGGCCCGTTTCAGATACAGGTGGGCCGGGTGCTCCCAGGTGAAGCCGATGCCGCCGTGGACCTGGATGTTCTCCGCCGTCGCCTGTAGACACGCGTCGGAGCAGAAGGCCTTGGTCAGACTCGCCACCGCAGGCAGTTCCGGGTCCTCGTTCGCTGCCGCGAGCAGTGCGTAGTGCGCGGCGGCACGCGCCGACTCGACTTCGAGGAGGACGTCGGCGAGCAGGTGCTTCACGGCCTGGAAGGAGCCGATGGGCCGCCCGAACTGGTGCCGCACCTTGGCGTAGTCCACTGCCATGTCCAGCGCCCGGGAGGCCACCCCGACCTGCTCGGCGGCGAGTGCTACCGCGGCCCGGTCGAGCACCTGCGAGACGAGGTCCCAGCCATCGCCGTGCGTACGCAGTCTGGTCGCCGGTACGTCGTCGTAGTCGAGACGGGCCTGTCGGCGGGTCGGGTCCATCGTGGGCAGAGGAGTGCGGGTCAGTCCGGCCGCGTCGCCGTCCACCCAGAAGACGCCGATGCCGTCGTCGGTTCTCGCCACGGTGAGGACTACATCAGCGGTGGCGCCGTCGAGAACGAACGTCTTATGGCCGGCGAGCAGCCAACGCCCGCCTGTTTCACGGGCGTTGAGTCGAACTCCCGTCGCATCCCAGCGGGCGGAGTCCTCGGTCAGGGCCAGTGTCCCGACCAGTTCGCCCGAGGCGAGCCCCGGCAGCAGACGCTTGCGGGCGTCCTCGTCGTCGCAGCGCAGCAGCGTGGTCGTCGCCAGCACGGCCGAGGAGAGGAAGGGCGTGCACACCAGCGCCCGGCCCAACTCCTCCATGACCGCGCCCACTTCGACCGGCCCGCACCCGGCACCGCCGTACTCCTCGGGGACGGCCAGCCCTTGGAGGCCGAGTTCCGTTCCCATCCGGTGCCACAGCGTCCGGTCGAAGCCCTCCGGCGTCTCCATCAGCCGCCGCGTCTCGGTCTCGGGCGAGGTGTGCGCGAGGAACGCCTTTACCGTGCGCCGCAGTTCCTCCTGCTCGTCGCTGAACGCGAAGTCCATGCCGTTCAGCCCTCCGTACCGGCGCGGCGACGCCCGCGCGAGGCGATGATCTGCTCCACCGCGGCGATGTGGTCCGGGTCGTGCATGCTGTCCCGCTCCGCGAGCAGTGCCGGCTCGAGTACGGCGGCCATGGCCTGTTCCAGATGCAGGTTCACCGCCCGCTTGGTGCCGCGCAGGGCCTGCGCGGGCAGGGCGGCCAGCCGTCCGGCCAGGTCCATGGCCTCGTCCAGGAGCTTGTCCTTCGGTACGACACGGTTGGCGATGCCGAGCCGGACGGCCTCCTCGGCACTCACCCGCTCGCCCAGGAACAGGAGTTCCTTCGCGCGGGTCAGGCCGACGAGCAGGGGCAGGACGAGCGCGCCGCCGTCGCCCGCGACGAGACCGACCTGGACGTGCGGGTCGGCCACATAGGCGTCGTCCGCGATCAGCACCAGGTCGCTCAGCAGGGCCAGGCTGCAACCGAGGCCCACGGCAGGCCCGTTGACCGCCGCGATCACCGGCAACGGGCAGCGGACCAAGCCGATGATGATCCGCCGGGCCTCGTCGACGTTCTGCTGCCGGAAGACGGGGTCGCGCTGGACCCGGGTCATGATGTCGAAGTTGCCGCCCGCGCTGAACGCCCTGCCCCGGCCGGTGAGCACGACCACCCGTGCCTCGGGGTCCTCGGCGACCGTGTCCCAGACCGACGCGAGGCCGGAGTGCAGCTCCTCGCTCATCGCGTTGAGCTGGTCCGGCCGGTTCAGCTCGATCAGTCGGACCGGCCCGAGGGCCGTCACCACCAGATCCGTCATCTCCACCGCCACCATCCAGGAACAGTTCAGTAGAGTTGAATGCTATAACTAATTGAGCTTTATGAGAATCAGGTCGTGGAGTGCCGAGCCCGACGGAGGACGCGCATGCCGGAGCAGGAGTACGAGACCGTGCGGGCCGAGGTGGTGGACCGGATCCTCACCGTCACGCTCAATCGGCCCGAGAAGCTGAACGCCTTCAACCCGCGGATGATGGGCGACCTTCTCGACGTCTTCGACGCGGCCGACGCCGACGACGACGTACGGGTGATCGTGGTGACGGGAGCCGGGCGCGGGTTCTGTGCGGGGGCCGATGTCAGTTCCGGCGGGTCGTCCTTCGACCACCGCAGGGCTGGAGCTTGGCACCGGGACACCGGCGGCCGGGTCGCGCTGCGGATCTTCTCCAGCACCAAGCCGGTCATCGCGGCGGTCAACGGCCCCGCGGCGGGCGTCGGGGCCAGTATGACCCTGCCGATGGACATCCGGCTGGCCTCGACCTCGGCGAAGTTCGGCTTCGTGTTCGCACGCCGGGGCATCGTGCCGGAATCCGCGGCGAGCTGGTTCCTGCCGCGGGCCGTGGGGATGCAACGGGCCATGGAATGGGTGGCCACCGGCCGCGTTTTCGGACCCGACGAGGCCCTGGCGGCCGGGCTGGTGCGCTCCGTCCACCCGCCGGAGGAGCTGCTGCCGGCGGCGTACGAACTAGCCCGGGAGATAGCCGACAACACCTCGGCGATCTCGGTCGCCCTCTCCCGTCAGATGATGTGGCGGATGCTCGGCGAGCCCCACCCGATGGCCGCGCACCGCCTCGACTCGCGGATCATGAGCCAGATCGGCGGCGGCCCGGACCCCGTGGAGGGCGTCGAGTCGTTCCTCGCCAAGCGGACGCCCGAGTTCCCGGGCCGGGTCAGCAAGGACATGCCGGCCCTCTACCCCTGGTGGCGGGAGGAGGAGTTCCGGCCCCTGGGGGAGTAGGCGTCGGCGTAAGCGCTAGTCGACTCATTGCCCCCTACGTGCTCCGGATCATGGCCGAAACATGCCGACCACCGTGTCGGTCCGAAGGGTGGCCCACCTCGCCCTCGACTCGAACCGGCCACGGTGTGACACTTTGACGGATCGATGAGATCTGTCCGAAACGTTGTCGTCGTTTTCCTGAAGTGTTAGCGTCCGGATGGCGGGCATTCAGTTGAATGCGTTAGCTATTCCGCCCGGGACGGTGACCATGAGCGATGGTTTCCTGCACGATTCTTTCCACGGTGTCGACTGGGGAGTCGCCACCGCGGACGCCATCGCGGCTCCGCCGCCGCCGTCGGCGGAGCTCGGGGGCCACTTCCGGCAGTGGACCGACGACATCCGGCAGCTCGTCGGCGTCACGCCCGACACGCACCGGATGGTCGCCGGCTGGCCGCTGCTCCAGCCCGACGGTCCCGGCAGCTGGGACCACGCGGCCCTGGACCGCTGCGACCGGGAGCTCGACTCCCTGCTCGCGCTCGGACTGCGCCCTTGCCTCACTCTCTTCGACCGGTCGCTGCCGTCCTGGCTGGAGAACTCCGGGGGCTGGCTCGACCGCGACACCGCCGAGCACTTCGCCGCCTATGCCGCCGAGCTGGGCCGCCGCTACGGCGACCGCGTCACCCGCTGGATCACCTCCACCGACCTGGCCGGACCCACCCTCGCCGACCACGTGGCCGGGATGTACACGCCGGGCAGGGGCATCGGCCGCGCCGGCCTGCCCGCGGTCCACCACATCCTGCTCGCCAACGGACTCGCCACTCGCGCGCTCCGCGCTGCCGGCGCGAGCGGCCGGATCGGGACCACGGTCACCCTCGTCGGCGGCTACGCGGCCACCGAGGACCCCTTCGACCGGCTCGCCCTGGACCGCCTGCTGAGCTGGACCAACCGCCTCTTCCTCGACCCCCTGCTGCACGGCGAGCACATGGTGACCGAGGGCGACGTCTCACCGATCGAGGACACCGGCTGTGTGCGCCCCGACGACCTGGATCTCATTGCCACCCCGCAGGACCTGCTCGGCCTGTCCTGGCACACCCCGTTCCGCGTCACCGCACCGGAGAACCTCGCCCGGGCCCTGCCGGCCGACAAGTGCCAGAGCAGGCTCAACGAGGTCAACCGCCTCCTCGTCGGCCTGGGCTTCGCGGTCGTCCCCTTCGACGACGTGGAGACGACGGCGTACGGCTGGCCCATCCTCCCCGAGGGCCTGGCCGACGCCGTCGCGGACCTCCACGACCTCTACGGCGACCTGCTGCCGCCGCTGTCCGTCGTCGACAACGGCATGGGCGACCTGGACCTCGTCGACGAGACCGGTCACAGCGACGACGCCCGCCGCCGGTCCCTGCTGCGCGCCCGGCTGTCCTGGCTGGGCCGGGTCATCGAGCGCGGTGTGGACGTCTGCGGCTACGAGTACTGGTCGGTGCTCGACAACCTGGAGGCGAAGTTCCGCTACACCCGCCTCTACGCGATGGCCGTCCCCGACCACGAGCCCCCGCCGCGCCCGCCGATGCCCTCGGACTGGCTGCGGGCCGGAGCCTTCGCGGGCCCTGAGACACCAGGTCCGGCGGCCGGGCTGACCCTGGTCCCGCCCGGCCCCCGGGATCAGCGCGTCGGAGCCTCGTAGTCCCGGCCGCGGATCAGCCGCACCGGCGTGTAGACGAGCACGTCCTCGTCCCGCTGGTTGCGTACGGTGATGCGGCTGGCCACCACGCCCCGGCCGGGCTTGCTCGACGGTCGGCAGCTGGTGGTCTCCACGACGGCGTACAGCGTGTCGCCGACGTAGACCGGTCCCCGCACGGTCAGTTCCATGTGCAGGAAGGCCAGACCCGTGCCGTGCAGCACGTTCGTCTGAAGGACCAGTCCCTCAGCGATGCAGTACGTCAGCGCGCCCGGGACCAGGCGTCCGGTGTAGCCGCCGTCGGCCGCGTGCGAGGCGTCCCAGAAGAGCGGTTCGTTGAAGCTGCCCCAGGTGACGAAGTTGACGAGGTCGGTCTCGGTGACCGTGCGGCGGGCGGTACGGAAGACCTGCCCGACCGGCATCTCCTCGTAGGTCAACCCCCTTACCAGCGGGGGGATTTCGGTTGCCGTGGTGGGCTCTGCCGTCATCGCGGGCTCCTCGTGCCTCGTCCTTGGTGCCTCGTGCGTCCGTGGGTCACAGGTCGATCGGGTGTTTGCCGCCCACGCCCTCGAAGTCCGGGGCGCGCTTCTCACGGTGGGCGGCGAGCCCCTCGACGACCTCGTGCCCGCCGAACCCGAAGAACTCCAGCCCCAGCGAGGCCTCGAAGAGCGGCTGAGCAGTGCGGTACCAGTGGTTGAGGGACCGCTTGGTCCAGCTCAGTGCGCTGGCGGGCCCGGCGGCCAGCAGGCTCGCGACCCGTAGGCCCTCCGCGTGCACGTCCTCGTCGTCCACGCACTTCGACACCAGGCCGATCCGCTCGGCCTCCTCGCCGGTCAGCGCCTCGCAGGTCAACAGGTAGTACTTGGCCTTGGCCATCCCGCACAGCAGCGGCCAGCAGATCGCCGCGTGGTCACCGGCCGCCACCCCGAGCCGCGTGTGCCCGTCGACGATCTTCGCTTTGCGTCCGGCGATCGAGATGTCCGCCAGCATGCCGACGACCAGCCCCGCACCGACCGCCGGACCATGGATCGCGGAGACCACCGGCTTCGAGCAGTTGATCACCCCGTAGACCATGTCGCGCGCCTCCCGCATCGTCCGGGCCCGCACGGCGTAGTCCTCGGTCATGACCTCGATGGAGTCGAAGGTCCCACCGGCCGAGAACGCCTTGCCGGCCCCCTGGACCAGCACCGCGCGGGTCTCCTCGTCCCGGTCGATGACGGACCAGACGTCGGCCAGCTCACCGTGCATGCGCGGATCGACGGCGTTGAGGTTCGGCGCGTCGAGCACGATGCGCAGTACACCGGGCGCGGGCCGCTCGAAGGTCAGGCTCGTGAACGGGGCGTAGGGATCGGTCACGTCGCGCTCCTGGTGCAATCGGTGCGGATACTATAATTATCTAACTGTATCGAGAGGCGGGCGGCAAGCGTCCGGCACACGGGTGCACCGAGGACGGGAAGCTCGGCATGGATCTCACCTTCAGCGAGGAACAGGACGAACTGCGCACGGTCGTACGGTCGTTCCTCACCCGGCACGCCACCGAGGCCGACGTGCGCCGCCTGGCCGCCGACCCGCGCGGACACGACCCGGGGACCTGGCGGCGGATGGCCACGGAGATCGGGCTCCAGGGGCTCGCCGTACCGGAGAAGTACGGCGGCTCCGGATTCGGCTACGTCGACCTCGGCGTCGTCTTCGAGGAGGCGGGCCGCGCCCTACTGTGCGCCCCGTACTTCGCCACCGTCGCCCTGGCCGCCGAGGCACTGCTGCGCTGCGACGACGAGATCGCCCGCACCGACCTCCTCCCGGGCATCGCCTCCGGCGAGACCGTGGCCACGCTCGCCCTCACCGAGGACAGCGGGCGCTGGGACGAGCCGGGCATCCTGCTCACCGCCCGTGCGGAAGCGGGCAGTTGGCGGCTCATGGGCACGAAGACGTACGTCCCCGACGGCCACCTCGCCGACCTGCTCCTGGTCGCCGCCCGCACCCCCGCCGGCGTCAGCCTCTTCGCGGTCACGACCGCCGACGCCCCGGGCCTCACCCGCACCCCGCTCCCGACCCTCGACCAGACCCGCAAACAGGCCCGCATCACCTTCACGGACACCCCCGCCCGTCTGCTGGGCACCGACGGCACGGCCTGGCCCGTGATCGAACGCACCCTCGCCACGGCCGCCGTCCTCCTGGCCGCCGAACAAGTCGGGGGAGCGGCGGCGGCGCTGGACGCGTCGGTCGCGTACGCCAAAATCCGTGAGCAGTACGGCCGCCCCATCGGCTCGTTCCAGGGCATCAAGCACAAGTGCGCCGACATGCTCGTCGAGATCGAGTCCGCCCGCTCGGCCGCGTACGCCGGACTGTGGGCCCTGGACGCCGGCGACGAGACGGAGATCGCCGTCGCGGCGGCCCTCGCCCAGGCCTTCTGCTCGGAGGCGTTCACCAAGGTCGCGGGCGACGGCATCCAGGTGCACGGCGGCATCGGCTTCACCTGGGAGCACCCCGCGCACCTCTACCTCAAGCGGGCCAAGAGCTCCGAAGTGCTGCTCGGCACCCCCGCGTACCACCGGGAACTGCTCGCCGCCCGGCTCGGCATCTGACGCCCAGGAGAAGCAGACATGGAAGTGGACTTCGGGCCCGCCGTACGCGACTTCCGCGACGAACTGCGGGACTGGTTCGCGGACCACCTTGTCGGGGAGTTCGCCGAGCACCGGGGCGTGGGCGGCCCCACCGACGGCGCGGCCTGGGACGTACGCCTCGCCTGGGACCGCGAGCTGTCCGCCGGGAACTGGCTCGGCGTGGGCTGGCCGAAGGAGTACGGCGGACGCGGCCTCGGACTCCTGGAAGAGATCGTCTTCGAGTACGAGTACGCCCGCGTCGACGCCCCCTACCGCGCCACCGTCAACGCCCTCGACCTGCTCGGCCCGATGCTCCTCGCGATGGGCGACGAGGCCCAGAAGAAGCGCTTCCTGCCCCCGGTCCTCGCCGTCGAGGAACTGTGGGGACAGGGCTTCAGCGAGCCCGGCGCGGGCTCCGACCTGGCCTCTGTGCGCACCCGCGCCGAGCGCGACGGCGACCAGTGGGTGGTCAACGGGCAGAAGGTGTGGACCTCGTTCGGCATCCACGCCGACTGGCTCTACGTCCTCACCCGCACCGACCCCGACTCCCGTCGCCATACAGGCCTGACTCTGCTGCTCCTGCCCACCGACCAGCCCGGCGTGGAGATCCGGCCCATCCGCAACCTCGCCGGCCAGGACGAGTTCGCCGAGGTCTTCCTCTCCGACGCGCGCACCGGCGCCGACATGGTCGTCGGCGAGGTCGGTCAGGGCTGGCGCACCGCGATGGCCACGCTCGGCATCGAACGCGGCACGACCCTGCTGCCCCAGCAACTCGGCTTCGAGCGGGAGGCCGCGACGCTGATCGAACTGGCCCGCACCCGAGGCGCGTTGGACGACCCCATGCTGCGCCGCCGGATCCTGGACGCCTGGATCTCCGTGCGCATCATGCGCACCACCAATCTGCGTACTCTCGCCGAACTGACCGCGGGCCGCACACCCGGTGCGCAGGCCACCACGGCGAAGCTGTACGCCTCGACACGCCACCAGCAACTCGGCCACCTGGTCATGGAGGTGGCCGGACCCGCCGGGCAGATCGTCGGCGAGGACTACGAACTCGACACCAGGCAGCGCTCGTTCCTGCTGTCCCTCGCGGAGACGATCTACGGCGGTTCGAGCGAGATCCAGCGCAACATCATCGGGGAGCAGCTCCTCGGTCTGCCCAAGGAGCCGCGGCCATGACCTCGACCGAGGACCGCCTCGACCGCCTCGAGTCCCACCAGGCCATCCAGCAACTGCCCATCCGCTACGCCCTGGCCGTCGACTCCCGCGACCTCGACGCCTGGGTCGGCTGTTTCCGCCCCGACGTCGACATGGGACGCCACGGGCGAGGGCGACAGGTCCTCCGGCAGCACATCGAGCCGCTGGTACGCGGTTTCCACCGGTCGGTGCACCAAATCTGCGGCCACCGCGTCGAGTTCACCGGCCGCGACACCGCGACTGGCGCGGTCTACTGCCGCGCCGAGCACGAGGTGGGGGACCGGTGGATCGTGATGGCGATCTGCTACTTCGACGACTACGCGCGCGTGGACGGCGACTGGTACTTCTCCCGACGCCGCGAACAGCACTGGTACGCGGCCGACGTGACCGACCGCCCTCAGGCGGTCGGCTTCAACGGCTGGGAGGGCGCGGGAGATCCGGCGCTGCCCGATGCCTTCCCCACCTGGACGGCCTTCTGGAAGGAGACGTGATGGCACGGTTGGCAGGCAGGACGGCGCTGGTCACCGGCGGAGGACAGGGCGTGGGCCGGGGCATCGCCCTGGCGCTCGCGGCCGAGGGCGCGGCCGTGGTCATCACCGGCCGTACCGAGAGCAAGCTCAAGGACACCGCCGGGGAGATCGCCGAGCGCGGCGGGCGGGCGTACACCGTCGTCGGGGACGTGGGGGAGCGGGACGACGTCGACCGGATGGTGGCCGAGACGGTACGGGAGTTCGGCGGCCTCGACGTGCTCGTCAACAACGCCCAGTCCTCGGTGCAGCGACCGCTGGAGAAGACGTCGTACGACGATGTCGAACTCACCTACCGCAGCGGGCCGTTGGCCGTCTTCCACGCGATGCAGGCCGCCCTGCCCCACCTGAGGGAGAGTCGGGGCAGTGTCGTCAACCTCGGTTCCTCGGCGGCGGTGCAGGGCGAGGCGACCTTCGCCGCGTACGCCATGGCCAAGGAGGCAATCCGTGGGCTGAGCCGGGTCGCCGCGCGGGAGTGGGGGCCGTACGGGATCCGGGTGAACGTCGTCTGCCCGGCCGCACTCAGCCCGGCGGCGGAGGACTATCTCGCCGCGCATCCGCGGAAGGCGGAGGAACTCGCGCGGGAGATCCCGCTGGGGCGGCTCGGCGACCCGGAGGCGGACATCGGCCGGGCGGTGGCCTCGCTGGTGAGCGATGACATGGCGTATCTGACCGGCGCGACGCTGATGTTGGAGGGCGGCCGGACCCTCATCGGGTGAGGTCCCTAGACGACACCCCGCGCACGCAGTCCCGTGAGCTGATCCACCGTCACCCCGACCAGCCCGCACAGGACTTCGGCGGTGTGCTCGCCCAGCGCGGGCGGCGGCGTGTAGCCCTCGACCGGGGTCGCCGTCAGCCGGATGGGATTGGCGAGCAGCGGCAGTGGGCCCGACACCGGGTCCTCGACCTCGACCAGCATCCCCCGGTGCCGGATCTGAGGGTCGGCGAAGACCTCGGGCATCTCGTTGAACGGGCCCGCCGGCACGTCGTGTTCGTCCAGGAGGGCCAGCCACTCGTCCCGGGTGCGGGTCCGCATGATGGCTTCGAGGACCGGCAGGATCTCCTCCCGGTGGGTGATCCGGGCGGAGGTGGTGGCAAACCGGGGGTCCTGGAGCAGGTCGGTGCGGTCGGCCGCCGTACAGAACGCGGCGAACTGCTTGTCGTTGCCCGCGACGAGGAACAGTGGCTTGTCCGCGCAGTGGAAGGCCTGGGAGGGGATTCCGCCGTAGCCGCCGTTGCCGCGCCGGCGCGGAACCTCCCCGGACACCAGGTAGTTCATCGCGAAGTGGGACAGCGAAGCCAGCCCGCAGTCCAGCAGGGAGAGGTCGACGAACTGGCCCTCGCCGGTGGCGTCCCGGTGCCGTAGCGCCGCCAGGACGGCCGTCGAGGCGTACAGGCCGGTGAGGATGTCGACCACGCTGACGCCGACCTTCATCGGCTCGGCGGGGTGCCCGGAGACGCTCATCATCCCGGACATGGCCTGGAAGATGCCGTCGTAGCCGGGGCGCCCCGCGTACGGGCCGGTCTGGCCGAAGCCGGTGACCGACAGATAGACCAGGCGCGGGTTGAGCGCCAGCAGGCTCTCGTGGTCAAGGCCGTACTTCGCCAGTGTCCCCGCGCGGAAGTTCTCCACCAGGACGTCCGAGCGGGCGGCGAGCGAGCGGATCAGCTCCTGCCCCTCGGCGGTGGCGTGATTGACCGTCACGGACCGCTTGTTGCGGTTGCAGGAGAGGTAGAAGGCCGCGGTGTCCGTCCCGGGGGCGAACGGCGGACCGTACGTCCGTGAGTCGTCGCCGGTGCCCGGCCGCTCGACCTTGATGACCTCCGCGCCGAGGTCGGCCAGCATCTGGGTGGCCAGCGGTGCCGCGAGGATGCGGGACAGGTCGAGGACGCGGATCCCGGCCAGGGCGGTCGACGGCATCGAGGTCTCCCTCTGTTCACAGACATCGAATGAGTTATATAAATAATACATCTGGCGCTCTGGCTGCGTCTCGGATGATTGCTTCAACTATCCAATTCATGTAACTATATGAACCGGCTGACCGGCCGAGACCGGAGGGCGTGCGGATGACCGTCGCGGCGAGGACCCTCACCGACCAGGAACAGCGCGAACGCCGCGAGTGGTTCCGGGCCCGCTGGGAGCGCGGCGTCGCGTTCAACCGCCTCTGCCAAGTGCGCATGGTCCGCTGGGACCCCGACGGCGTCGAGGTCGTCCTGCCCTACACCGAAGCCCTCTCAGCCCACGAAGGCGTCTTCCACGGCGGAGTGATCTCCGCGCTCATCGACACCGCGGGCGCGGGAGCCGTGATCGCCGGGCACGACTTCCAGAAGGGGAGTCTGCTCAGCACCGTCTCGATGTCCGTGCAGTACCTCGCGCCCGCCCGGGGCCCGGAGGCCGTGGCCTACGCGCGCTGCGTCCGACGGGGCCGCAGGCTGCACTTCGCCGACGTCGACGTGATGACCGACGGGATCGTCTGCGCCCGGGGGCAGGTGGTGGTGACGATCTCCGGCGAGCGACCGCGCGTCGGAGAACCCATCGACCCCATCCATCCCATCGACGCCATCGAACCGCTGACCGA
Organism: Streptomyces sp. NPDC088794; assembly: GCF_044750545.1. Taxonomy (NCBI): domain Bacteria; kingdom Bacillati; phylum Actinomycetota; class Actinomycetes; order Kitasatosporales; family Streptomycetaceae; genus Streptomyces; species Streptomyces sp. NPDC088794. The sequence goes on from NZ_JBIVKB010000022.1 coordinate 65,534, forward strand.
GGAGTGACGCGATGCCGGACGAACCCGACCGAGACCTGGTCCTGTACGAGGTCGACGAGGACGGTGTCGCCACCGTCACCCTCAACCGGCCCGAGCGCAAGAACGCGTGGAGCCTCCCCATGGAGCGCCGCTTCTTCGCCCTCCTGGACGAGGCCGCCGCCGATCCCGCCGTCCGCGTCGTGATCGTCACCGGCGCCGGCCGGGCGTTCTGCCCAGGCATGGACGTCCAGCGCCTGGAACAGAACGCGCAGCCGGGCCAGTCCCTCAACCTCCAGGCCCGCGTGCCCATGTACAGCAGGCGGACCATGCCCAAGCCGCTCATCGCGGCCGTCAACGGCGCCTGCGCGGGCATCGGCCTGGTCCAGGCCCTGATCTGCGACGTCCGCTTCGCCGCCCGCGGGGCACGCTTCACCACCGCCTTCACCCGCCGCGGCCTCGCCGGCGAGTACAACCTCCCCTACGTGCTGCCGCGCGTCGTCGGCCTGGAGAACGCCCTCGACCTCCTGCTGTCCGGCCGCGTCTTCGACGCCGACGAGGCGAAGCAACTCGGCGTGGTCAGCCGGGTCGTGGAGCCCGAGGACCTGCTCGACGCGGCCCGCGCCTACGCCCGCGACATCGCCCGCAACTGCTCACCGCGCGCCATGGCCGTCGTACGCCATCAGGTGTACGGCGACCTCGACCGGCCCTTCACCGAAGCGCTCGCCCGCTCCTACTCCGCGATGGAGTTCTTCGCGGGCTCCCCGGACTTCCGTGAAGGCGTGGCCAGTTTCGTGGAAAAGCGGGAGCCCAAGTTCGAGGGACTGCCCCCGGACTTCGACCCGGACGAGGCCACCCGCGACGCGTTCCTGCCGTACTGACCGAGGAGTTGGAAGATGACAGGGCAGCCCTTCCCGGTCGAGGCCGGGCACATCCTGGCGTTCGCCCGGGCCATCGGTGACGAGAATCCGGCGTATGTCGGCGAGGGCGCGCTCGCGCCGCCCACCTTCACCATGGCGAGCGCCCACCACGATCCCGACTACCGGCTGCGGCCCAAGTCGGGGGAGGAGTGGTTCGGGTCCGGCGCGCGGCCAGGCGTGATGCCCGAGGGCGGTGGCGGCCTGCACGCCGAGCAGCACTTCGAGTACCACCGGCCGGTGCGCGCGGGGGAGACCCTGTACGCCACCACCGTCACCGGACGCAGCTGGGAGAAGCAGGGCCGCACCGGCCTGCTGCTGTTCAGTGAGCGCATCACCGAGTACAGGGACGCCGACGGCGAACCGGTCGTCAGCGCACGCACCGTGGCCGTCGTGCCCGAGGGCCCCGCAACCCGGAAGGACGCCCGATGACCCTGAGCGTCGACGACGTCAAGGTCGGCGAGACGCGCGAGAGCGTGCTGGTCGACGACCTGAAGCGGACCCGGATCGTGCAGTACGCGGGCGCGTCCGGCGACTTCAACCCGCTGCACACCGACGAGCGGTTCGCCACCGAGGTCGCTGGATACCCCGGCGTCTTCGCCCACGGCATGCTGACGATGGGCATGACGGGACGCGTCCTGACCGACTGGGTCGGCGTCGAATCGTTGCTGACCTTCGGGGTGCGCTTCAAGGCCCAGGTGTGGCCGGGCGACACCCTGACCGCCACGGCGACCGTCGAGTCGGTCGAGGACACGCCGGACGGCCCGGTCGCCCACTTCTCGCTGCGAACCGTCACCCAGGACGGCGCCGAGGTGGTCACCGGCACCGCTTCGGCCCTGCTGGAGCCCTGAACCCGTGGGTGGCGAGGAGGAGTTCACCTGGACGACGACGGTGGCCGCCGCCTACGACCACTCCCGTCCCGCCGTCCGGTTCGAGGACCTCACCTGGACCGGACACGAACTCCTCGACCGGGCGGCCGGCGCCGCAGAGTGGCTGGACACCCTCGGCCTCGACCTCGGCGCCCCGGTACCCGCTCTGGCCGCGACCTCGGCCGACGCCCTCGCGCTCGTCATCGGCGGCGCCGGGTCAGGCCACCCGCTCGCCCCGCTCGGCGTCCGTATGACGCCGTACGAGATCGCGGCAGTGGTCGAGGCGTCCGGGTCCCAACTCTTCGTCGCGCAGCCCGAGTTCGCCGAACTCGGCGAACAGGTCGCCGAGCTGTCCAGCTGCCGGGTCGTTGTCGTCCCCGAACTCCGCCCCAGCACAAGGCCGTTGAGTGCCGAGCCGGACGACCTCGCCGTCGTCCTGCACACCTCCGGCACGACAGGCCTCCCCAAACCCGTCCGCATGACCCAACGCCGCCTGGCCGCCCGCGCCCGCGTCAACGGCCGCCTCTGCGCGCTCGATCCGGACGGTTTCTACGGGGGCAGCGCCCCCTTCCACCACATCGCCGGCCTCGGCAACATCGCCGTCGCCCTGGCCGCGGGCGCGCTGATCACCGGCCTGCCCCGCTTTTCCGTCGAGGGCTGGGCTCTGCTGCGCGAGCTCGGCGTCACCCACACCAGCATGGTCCCGGCGATGCTGGAGACCCTGCTGACGGCGGGCCAGGCACACCACGAGACGCTGCGGGTCCTCCAGTACGGCGGCGCTCCCGTACGCCCCGGCACCCTGCGCCGGACGTACGAGGAGATGCCCGGCGTCCGCATGCTCAACATGTTCGGGCAGACCGAGGGCTCGCCCATCAGCGTGCTCACCCCCGAGGACCACCGGGAGGCGGTCGCCGGACGCGCCGAACTGCTGCGGTCCGTGGGACGGCCCGCCCCCGGCGTCGAGTTGCGGGTGCGGGACACCGGACCGGACGGCATCGGTGAGATCCACGCCCGTGCCGACCATTTCTTCCGGTTCGACGCCGAAGGCTGGCTGCACAGCGGTGACTTGGGCCGTGTAGGCGAGGACGGCTACCTCTATCTGTACGGCCGCGGCACCGACATGATCATCCGGGGCGGCGAGAACGTCCACCCGCTGGAAGTCGAGACCGTCCTGGCCGCACACCCCGACGTCGCGGACGTGGCCGTCACGGGTGCCCCCGACGAACGGCTCGGACAGACCGTCGTCGCCTTCGTCGTGCCGGCCGACCTCGACGCCCCGCCCGAACCCGCCTCGCTCAGGGCGCACGCCCGCACCCGGCTGTCCGGATTCAAGGTCCCCGTCCGCTGGTGGTTCGTGGACCACCTGCCGCGCAACGCCAACGGCAAGGTCGTACGGCAGCGACTGCGCGAGCCCGGCCAAGGAGAAGCCCATGACTGACCACTCCGTCGTCGACCCGGAGAGCGTGGGGGTGGACCCGTACCGGCTGGACGTCCTGCTGCGCCGGATCCGGCTGGAGGTCGAGCACGGACCGCTGCCGTCGGCGCAGGTCGCCGTCGCGCGGGGCGGTCGCCTGGTGGCGTTCGAGACCTGGGGGGACGCGGGACCGGACACCCGGTACGTCCTGCAATCCGTTGGGCGGTCGATCGTCGCCGGTGTCGTGTGGAAGCTGCTCGGTGAGGGACTCCTGCACCTGGACGAGCAAGTCGCCTCGATCATCCCGGAGTTCGCGCCGAACGGGAAGGAGACGGTGACCGTCGAGCAGGTGCTCACACACACCGCCGGCTTCCCCTTCGCCCCTCTCGGCTTCCCGAAGATGCTGGACCGCGAGCAACGGCTCGCCGCCTTCGGGCGCTGGCGGCTCGACACCCCGCCGGGCACCCGCTTCCAGTTCCATCTCACGGCCGCCGCCTGGCTGATCGCCGAGATCGTCGAGCGGCGCACGGGGCTGCCCTTCGCCGACTACCTCCGCGAGCGGATCGCCCGGCCGTTGGGTCTGACCTCGATCGAACTCGGCGTCCCGGTCAACCGACAACCCGGCACCGTCGCCCCGATGACCGCCACCGACCGCACCGACGACACCCAGGAACCCGACCCCTGGGGGCCGTGGTACCTCGCCGACCCCCGCGTCCTGGCGGCCGGCGAACCCAGCCATGCCCTGGTCGCCACCGCCGCGGATGTCGCCCTGTACTTCCAGGCGTTGGAGCACTCGGGCCTGTGGAAGCCGGAGGCGGTTGCGGAGGGCACCCGGATCCGGCTGACCCAACTCCCGTACGGGGAGCAGATCTACGGGGGTGGCGGCAGCCGCCGTACCAGCATGGGACTGTTCGTGACGGTGGCCGGTCCGGACGCCGGCAGCCAGCTGCCCTCCACCGGCTCGCCGTCGCTCTTCGGCAGCGCGGGCGCCGCCTACCAACTCGGCTTCATGGACCCGGAGTCCGGCCTGTCCTTCGCCTGCCTGAGCAACGGCTACCCGCTGGCCGGCTACGACCACTCCCGGCGCGGCACGGCGCTGCTCACCAACATCGCGAACCTGGCGGCGGACCTGGTCCGATGACCCGGTCCGCCGCCAGGCGGGGAAGTGCGTGGTTCAGCGGCTGATCAGCTGCTGGGCGTTGTTGTACATGATGTCGTCCTGGATCGACTCGTCGAGTTCCGCGAGGAGTTTGCGGTAGTCGGCCGGGTTGGCGATGCCCTCAGCGTGCGGGAAGTCCGAGCCCATCACGATCGACTCGTGGTAGCCGAGCCGCTTGACCAGGCTCGGGATGTCGTCCTCCGGGTAGGGCACCACGCGGATGTGTTTGCGGAACACCTGGCTGGGTCGCTCCGTCAACTGGCCGCCGATCCACGGGCCGTTGCGACCCATGCCGCGGCTCTTGTCCATGTGCCGGACGAAGTGGGGCACCCACTCGGCGCCGAACTCGGAGACCAGGACGTTGATGTCGGGGAAGCGTCCGAAGAGATTGTCGAAGATGAGCGCGGACAGCGTCTCCTCGATGGGGCGCTGGCCGTAGGTGTTCATCCACTGCCAGGCAGACATCCGGAAGTGGATCGGGCTCGCGTCATGACCCCAGGCGGGGGCGACGTGCGAGTTGTAGTAGAACTCGCTGATGTGGTAGCAGACGCTGGCCTTGGCCTCGTTGACCAGTTTCCAGAACGGGTCGAAGTACGGGTCGCCCGGTGAGCGGCCGTACTGCGGCCCGGTCGGCAGCATGATGAACCGGGCGCCCTGGTCCAGGACGTACTCCAGCTCCTTGACCGCGTGGTCGAGGTCGCGCAGGGACAGCAGCGCGGGGGAGTAGATGCGGTCCTGGTGGTTGAAGCCCCACACCTCGTTCATGTAGCGGTTGAACGAGTGGTAGTTGGCGTAGAGCGGCTCGACGCCCTGTACGTACTCCTCGGCGACCAGTGCCCACCCGCCCGGGTAGATGATCGTCTGGTCCAGGCCCTGCTCGTCCATGACGCGCAGCCGGGCCTCGCGGTTCTGGTACGACTCGTGCATCGGCTCGAACTGGTACGTCTCGTCGGGGTTGCCCGAGGCCATCGCCTTGAGCATCTCCTTGAGCGAACCGGGCCGGTAGACCTGCCCGAACTCCGGCTCCAGGCAGACCACGATCCGGTCCCCGGCGAGGATCACCTCGCGGCCGTCCGGGAGTGTCACCGGGGCCACTGCCTGGCCGAGGAACTCCTTCGGGAGGTAGCGGGTGAAGGAGTCCCGTTCCTCGTACATGTGCTGGTCGCAGTCGAAGATGCGCTTACGCTGTTCGGCCATGGCCGTCGCCTCCGGACCCCAGATCTATTCAGTATGCCTCCTATAATTATCTAACTGTTTCGGAGACGCAAGGGGTGAGGGTGGGAACGGCTCGGTGAGCCTCGATCCGCGCGGTCGGCCGACGAAGGTCCGCCCGGTCGGTCGATGAGGATCCGCCCGGTCAGTCGATGAGTTCGAGCACCGTCTTGGGGCCGGCTCCGTTCACCACGTCGTCGGCGCCGCTGATGTGGCGCTGCCACAGCTTCTCGGCCTCGTCCGCCTTGCCGGACTCGATCAGACCGACCAGTCGCACATGGGCCCGGTGCCCCTTCAGGGCCTGCGCCTTCTGGGTCTCGGCGTCGGTGGCGGCCGCGGTGTACGAGGCGTTGGCCCGGTCGATGATGTTGCGCAGCATGCCGCACAGGAGGATCAGCGTCTGGTTGCCGGTCAGCTCGACCAGCAGGGCGTGGAAGGTGTCCTGGGCCTCGACCAGGCCCAGTGGGTCGTCCAGGACGGTCTTCTCGGCCGCCACCGCGTCGCGCAGTCGCTTGATGTCGTCCGCCGTGTGCTTGGCGGCCAACTGGCGCACGCACGGCGGCTCGATGACGGCCGCGGCGCGGTAGACGTCGCCCAGGGTGGCGCCGCGGTATTCGAGGATCAGGCCGGCGAAGCGGGCCGCGACATCGGAGTCCGGCGCACTCACCCGGGCGCCGCCGTGCGCACCGCGCCGCACCGTGATCAGCGACTCCGACTCCAGGACGCGGAACGCCTCGCGCAGCGTCGGCCGCGAGATGCCGAACTGCTCCATCAGCCCCGACTCCGGCGGCAGGGCGTCGCCCGGCTTCAGCTCGCCCCGTACGATCTGGCGGCGAAGCTCCGCGGCGACCAGCTCGGCGGTCTTCGGGACACGCACCTGGCGTCCGACGCGGCCACGCGCGGGTACGGGCACGGTGGGCGTTTCTGCGCGGGCTGCCTCGGCCACGGCGGGCTCCTCCGTCATATAGCAAAATGAATCGTCTTAGTGCATCGAGGGTACCAGGTCAAGGGTTGGGTGATCTTCTGTCGGCGGGGCCTGATCTGGCGTCTGGGTCATGGTTGGGTATATAGATGATTCATCTAGCTATAAAGCCAACGCGGGCTCTGGGAGTGACCTCGATGAACGAGCATGCGGCCCCGGTGATCCTCAGCGAGCTGACCGGCGACGGAGTCATGCTGCTCACCCTGAACCGGCCCGAGCGGCACAACGCCTGGACGCTGGAGATGGAACTGCTCTACAACGAGCTGTTCGACCGCGCCGAGGCGGATCCGGCGGTACGGGCCGTCGTCCTCACCGGCGCGGGACGCAGCTTCTGCCCGGGGATGGACATGAGCGTGCTGGACGGCGCGTCCTCCGGTGCGCGCCCATGGCCGACCGACCGGTTGCCGCCGCGTACCCGGCCCATGTCGTTCCCCAAGCCTCTGGTGGCCGCCGTCAACGGCGCCTGTGCCGGCATCGGCTTCAACCAGGCGCTCATGTGCGACGTGCGGTTCGCCGTGCCGGGCGCCAAGTTCGCCGCCGCGTTCAGCGCGCGCGGACTGGTGGCGGAGGACGGCGTCTCGTGGCTCCTGCCCCGGCTCGTCGGCTACGGGAACGCGAGCGACCTGCTGCTGTCCTCACGCCGGATCGCCGGAGCGGAGGCGGAGGCGATGGGCCTGGTCAACCGTCTCGTCGAGCCGGAGGAACTGCTCCCGGCCGCGCTCGCGTACGCCACGGAACTCGCCCGCTCGGCCAGTCCGTACGCGATGTCCCTCATCAAGCGGCAACTCGTCGACGACCAGGCGAGAAGCTTCACCGAGAGCCGCGACACCGCCGCCGCGCTGCTGGCCACGGCGAAACGCGCCCCGGACTACCGCGAGGGCGTGCGCAGCTTCATCGAACGCCGACAACCGGAGTTCGCCGGTCTGGGGGAGAACGTGCCGGAGCCGGTGGAGGCATCGTCATGAGCCGCACCGAACTCCCCCTGCACCGCCGGACCATCACCGTCACCGCCCACCAGGAGCCCAGCGGCGAGGAGATCTCGGTCGAGGCGGAGTTGCGGGACGAGCGGCCGTGGGCCGAGCCGGAGGCCGCCGACATCCACCGGATGGTGCTGGCGGTGCGGGTACGCCTCGCGGACCTGACCATCGTGGCCGCCGACGCGGACATGCTGACGTTTCCGCACGCCGAGTGCCCGTTCATCACCCCGGTTTTCGACAGCCTGGTCGGCCTCTGCGTCGGCTCCGGCTACAACCGGGCGATCCAGGAGCGGTTCCGCGGTGTCCTCGGCTGCTCCCACCTCCACGAACTGGCCCGGGTGCTGGGCCCCGCCGTGGTGCAGGCGGCCATGTCGGCGAACGCGCGCCGTCGTGACGCGGGCGAGCCCGCGAACGGCCCGCGCGCCACGGCCGGCGTGCTGAACAGCTGCCACATCTGGGCACCGGACGGCGTGGGCCTGCGCAAGCTCGACGCGGGCTGGCGCCCGGGGACCGGCCCGCGTCCGGTTCCCGGCCTCGACGCCTTCGAGCGGCCTACGGGTTCGTGAGCCTCGGCTCGCGCGGCAACCCCAGTACCTTCTCGGCGAGGATGTTCCGCTGCACCTGCGAAGTGCCCGCGTAGATCGTCCCGGAGCGGGCGATCAGGTATGTCGTCGACCAGGATGCCGAGGAGTTCGCGGCGCCGGGATCGTCCGTGCGGTAGGTGCGCAACGGAGGGCGGCCTACCGGTACTTGAGCGTGCAGACCCATGATGTCCATCGCCAGATCGGTGACCTTCGTGTGGTACTCGCTCCAGTACAGCTTGGCGATCGACGACTCGGGGCCGGGCTCCGCGCCCTTGAGCCAGCCGGTGAGGATCCGGTAGCCGAGACAGCGCATGATCTCGACCTTGGACCAGCACCAGGCGATCCGCTGCCGGATGACCGGATCCTGGTCCTTCCCGTACAAGCGGGCCAGTTCCACCAGGCGTTGCACCTCGGCCCGGAACAGGATCGGGTTGGTCGCCGCCTCCTCCCCGCGCTCCACGCCCAACAGGCTTTGGGCGACGGTCCAGCCGTTGTCGACGCCGCCGACGACGAGGTCGGCGCGGGTGCGGGCGCCGTTGAAGAAGACCTCGTTGAAGTGGAGTTGGCCGCTCATCATGCGGAACGGCCGTACCTCGACGCCGGGTTGGTCCAGCGGGACGAGGAGGAAGGAGATACCGCGGTGCTTGGGGGCGTCGCGGTTCGTGCGGGCCAGTACGAAGATCCAGTCGCTGTGGTGGGCGCCGGACGTCCACACCTTCTGGCCGTCGATCACCCACTCGTCGCCGTCGCGGACCGCACGCGTCGTCAGGGAGGCGAGGTCCGAGCCCGCGTCGGGCTCCGAGTAGCCCTGGCACCAGGTGTCCTCGCCACTGAGGATGCGCGGCAGGAAGTGGCTGCGCTGCTCGTCCGTTCCCCAGCGCAGCAGTGTGTTGCCCAGCATCTTCACGCCGAAGGTGTCCTGCGGCAGCCCGAACGGCACACCGGCCAGGGCCAGTTCCTCCATCAGGACCACCTGGTGGAGCTTGGACAGGCCACGGCCGCCGTACTGCTCGGGCCAGGTGAGGGAGAGGAAGCGGTGCTCGGCGAGCAGGCGCCGCCAGTCCCGGGCGAAGGCCCAGGCGGCCTCCTCGTCGAGCGCGCCGATGCCCTTCCAGTCCGGCGGCAGCGCCTCGGCGAGGAACCCCTTGACCTCGGTGCGGAACGTCTCGGTCTCCGCCGGATAGCTGATGTCCACCCGTGTGCTCCCCTCGCCCGGCCTCGCCCGCCCAGCCGATCGTTGTATTGATTGTTTCAGCATAATAGGTTATCTATTTAGAAGAAATAGCGAGGGACGGCGTCGAGCCAAGGGCGGGCTGACATGGGACTGCTGGACGGCCGCAACGCGGTGATCACCGGCGGCGCACAGGGCATCGGCTTCGAGATCGCCGGCGTGCTCGGCGCGGCGGGCGCGTCCGTCGTCCTCGGCGACATCAACGAGGTCGTCGCCGCGGAAGCCGCCGAACGCCTCGCCAAGAACGGCGTCGCGGCCACCTCGCTGCGCTGCGACGTCACCGACGAGAACGAGGTCGCCGCGCTGGTCGCCCACTGCGCCGACACCTTCGGCCCGGTGGACGTCATGGTCAACAACGCCGGGATCACCCGGGACGCGACCCTGCGCAAGATGGCCGTGGACGACTTCCGCGCGGTCGTCGACGTCCATCTGACCGGCGCCTGGAACGGCACCCGCCACGCCGCCGAGGCGATGCGCGCGCACGGACGCGGCGGCAGCATCGTCAACATCTCCTCCATCGCCGGCAAGGTCGGCAACTTCGGTCAGACGAACTACAGCGCGGCCAAGGCCGGACTCGTCGGCCTCACCAAGGCCTCCGCCAAAGAACTCGCCAAGGCGGGCATCCGCGTCAACGCCGTACAGCCCGGCCTGATCCGCACCGCCATGACCGAGGCGATGCCGCCGGCCGCTTGGGACGCGAAGCTCGCCGAGATCCCCCTGGCTCGCGCGGGCGAGCCCGCCGAGGTCGCCCAGGCCGTCCTCTTCCTCGCCTCCGACATGGCGAGCTACGTCACCGGAGCCGTTCTCGAGGTGACCGGCGGCCGGTACATGTGACCCCTCGTGAAAGGCATGGCTGATGTCCGCCCTCCTGCGTGACGCGGTGATCTGCGAACCCGTGCGTACCCCCGTCGGCGGCTACGGAGGCGTCTTCCGCGACGTGCCCGCGACCGAGCTGGCCGCCGCTGTCGTACGCGCCGTACTGGACCGCACCGGCATCCCGCCCGCCACCGTCGACGACGTGCTGCTGGGCCAGTGCTACCCCAACGGCGAGGCCCCGGCCATCGGCCGCGTGGCCGCCCTCGACGCCGGTCTGCCGGTGGAGGTGCCGGGACTGCAGATCGACCGCCGCTGCGGCTCCGGACTACAGGCCATCATCACGGCGGCGATGCAAGTGCAGACCGGCGCGAGCGATCTCGTGCTGGCCGGCGGCGTCGAGTCCATGAGCCAGGCGGAGTTCTACACCACCGGCGTCCGCTTCGGTGTGCGCGGCGCGGGCACCACCCTGCACGACCGGCTGGCCCGCGGCCGGGTCACGTCCGGTGGCGTCAACCACCCTGTCCCTGGCGGGATGTTGGAGACAGCCGAGAACCTGCGGCGCGAGTACGCGATCCCCCGCGAGGAGCAGGACCGACTCGCCCTGCGCTCCCACGAGAAGGCGGTCGCAGCCCAGCGCGAGGGCCGCTTCACCGACGAGATCGTGCCGGTCACCGTACGGACGAGGAAGGGCGAGGCGGTCGTCGACACCGACGAACACCCGCGCCCCGACTCGACGTTGGAGAAACTCGCGAGCCTGCGTTCCGTACTCGGACGGCAGGACTCCGAGGCGACGGTCACCGCCGGGAACGCCAGCGGACAGAACGACGGCGCCGCCCTCTGCATCGTCACCCACCCCGAGCGCGCCGCCGAACTCGGCCTGCGCCCCCTCGCCCGCCTGGTCTCCTGGGCCGTCGTGGGCGTGCCCCCGGAGACGATGGGCATCGGCCCGGTACCCGCCACGGCCAAGGCACTTGAGCGCGCGGGGCTGAAACTCGCCGACATCGACCTGATCGAACTCAACGAAGCCTTCGCCGCCCAGGTGCTCGCCTGCACCCGCGAATGGGCCCTGACCGAGGCCGACTTCGAACGGTTCAACGTCAACGGATCCGGCATCTCGCTGGGCCACCCCGTCGGCGCCACCGGCGGCCGCATCCTCGCCACCCTGCTGCGCGAACTCGACCGCCGCCAGGCCCGCTACGGCCTGGAGACCATGTGCCTCGGCGGCGGACAGGGCCTGGCCGCGGTCTTCGAACGGCCCACCCACACCACCGACGCCAAGGGAGGACGCTGATGCCCGGACTGATCGCATACGGCGCCTACGTGCCGTACCACCGCCTCGCCCGCGCCGACATCGCCGCCACCCTCGGGACGACCCCGTCCCGGGGCACGCGCGCGGTCGCGGGCTACGACGAGGACACCACCTCGATGGCCGTCGAGGCGGCCCGTTCCGCCCTGGCCAGGGACGGACTGCGGACCCGCATCGGCCAGTTGTTCCTCGCCACCGCCGCGCCCGCCTACCTAGACAAGACGAATGCGACCGCCGTCCACGCCGCACTCGGCCTCGACCCGCACGTCCTCGCCGCCGACATGGCGGGTTCCGTCCGCTCCGGCCTCGGCGCGCTGGTCACCGCCGCCCGCTCCCCGGTACCGACCCTCACGGTCCTGTCCGACCTGCGCACCGGCCTGCCCGGCGGCGGCGACGAGGCCGCGGGCGGCGACGGCGCGGCGGCGTTCGCCTTCGGCGGCCACCGCAACGGAGCCCCCGTGCTCGCGGAGCTGCTCGCCCACGACACGGTCAGCGACGAGATCCTCGACCGCTGGCGGCTGCCCGGGGCGCCCGCCTCCCGCGTCTGGGAGGAACGCTTCGCCGAGGACATCTACGCCTCCCTCGCGGACAAGGCGCTGAGCGCCGCCCTCGATCAGGCGGGCCTGGACCGCGGCGCCATCGATCACCTCATCGTCTCCGGCCTGCACGCGCGCGCGTGCGCGACGGTCCGTCGTACCGCGGGTGTACGGCCCGAGGCGGCGACCGCGGACCTCACCGCGCAGATCGGCAACGCCGGCACCGCCCAGCCCGGCCTGCTCCTCGCCGATGTCCTTGACCGCGCCGAACCGGGCCGGATCATCACGCTCGTCGTCCTCGGCGACGGCGCAGGAGTCCTGCTCTTGCGCACCACCGACGCCCTCCCCGCACACCGTGCCGCCCGCCCGGTCGCCGCGCAGATCGCAGCGGGCGGCACCCCCATGCCGTACGCCACCTATCTCTCCTGGCGCGGCCTCCTCGACCGCGAACCACCCCGCCGACCGGATCCCGAGCCGCCCTACGCCCCGCCCGCGCACCGCCGCACCAGCTGGAAGTACGGCTTCGTCGCCTCCCATTGTGAGAAGTGCGGGACCCGGCATCTGCCGCCGGACCGCGTCTGCGTCTCCTGCCGGAGCATCGACGCCATGACCGACGAGCCGATGGAGCATGTCCCCGGCACCGTTGCCACGTTCACCGTGGACCGGCTGGCCCACACCCCGAGCCCGCCCATGCTCGTCGTGGTCGTCGACTACGACGGCGGCGGCCGCTTCCGCTGCCAGCTCACCGACGCCACCGAGGCCGACGCCGTCATCGGCGCCCGGGTCGAGATGACCTTCCGGCGCACGGTCACCGCCGCCGGCGTACACAACTACTTCTGGAAGGCCCGGCCGGTACGCACCGGCGAGACCGAGGGGACAGGCGCATGAGCTCGCACGGAATCCGGGACCGGGTCGCGATCGTCGGCATGGGCTGCACGCCCTTCGGCGAGCACTGGACCCGCTCGGCGGACGACCTGCTGGTGGACGCCGTCGGCGAGGCGGTCACTTCGGCCGGGATCACGCTCGACGACATCGACGCGTTCTGGCTCGGCACCCAGGCGTCCGGAGTCTCCGGACTGACCCTCAGCCGCCCGCTGCACCTGCCGTACAAGCCGGTCACCCGCCTGGAGAACATGTGCGCGACCGGCTCCGAGGCGCTGCGCAACGCCTGTTACGCGGTCGCCTCCGGCGCCTACGACGTGGCGATGGCGGTCGGCGTGGAGAAGCTCAAGGACTCCGGCATGTCCGGACTCTCGGGCACCACGATGCCGGGCGCCGGCGACGACAGTCGCGGCGAGATCACCGCCCCGGCGAACTTCTCCCTCCTCGCTCCCGCGTATGCCGCCAAGTACGGCCTCGCGGAAGAGGAGTTGAAGGACGTCATCACCCGCATCGCCTGGAAGAACCACGTCAACGGCGCCCGCAACCCCCGCGCCCAGTACCACAAGGAGGTGCCGCTGGAGCGCATCCGGTCGGCGCCGATCGTCGCGGGCATGCTCGGCGTGTTCGACTGCTCGGGGGTCTCCGACGGTTCGGCGGCGGCGATCGTCGTACGCGCCGAGGACGCCTACCGGTACACCGACAAGCCGATCTTCGTGAAGGCGCTGTCCTTCGTCGCCGGTCCTGCGGACGGACTCCTCGACCCCGACTACGACTTCACCACCTTCCCCGAGGTCGTCGTCTCGGCCCAGGAGGCCTACCGGCAGGCGGGCATCACCGACCCGCGCGCCGAACTCGCCCTCGCCGAGGTCCACGACTGCTTCACACCAACGGAGTTGGTGCTGATGGAGGACCTGGGCTTCTCCGCGCGCGGTCAGGCCTGGAAGGACGTCACCAGCGGTGCCTTCGACCTGGACGGCGCACTGCCGGTCAACCCGGACGGCGGCTTGAAGGCCTTCGGCCACCCCATCGGTGCCTCCGGACTGCGCATGATGTTCGAAGCCTGGCTCCAGCTGCGCGGCGAGGCACCGCCCGAGCGGACGGTCGGGTCCGTGGCCGAGGGCCGCACCCTCGCCCTCACCCACAACCTCGGCGGCGGCCCCGGCGAATGTGTCTCCTTCGTCTCCGTCGTCGGCAGCGAACTCACCGACTGAGAAAGGTGGTTGAGTCATGGGCCGACTCGACGACAAGATCGCGATCGTGACCGGCGCCGCGTCCGGCATCGGTGCCGCCACCGCCCGCCGCCTGGCGGCCGAGGGTGCCCACACGGTCGTAGCGGATCTGAACCTCGACGGCGCCAAGGCGGTCACGGAGGAGATCCGGGCCGCCGGCGGATCCGCCACAGCGGTCCCGGTCGACTTGGGCGACATCGACTCCGTACGGGCCATGGTGGCCACGGCAGTTGAGACCTACGGCGGCCTCGACGTCCTGCACAACAACGCGGCGGCCACTCACCTGGCCGCCCGCCAGGACCTCACCGTCCTGGAGGCCGACCCTGCGGTCTGGGACGACACCATGCGGATCAATCTGCGCGGCACCATGGTCGCGATCCAGGCCGCCGTCCCGCACATGATCGCCCGAGGCGCCGGCTCGATCATCAACACCTCGTCCGGCGCCGGACTCGCGGGTGACCTGCGCAATCCCGCGTACGGCGCCTCGAAGGCCGCCCTCATCAACCTCACGCAGTACGTCGCCACCCAGTACGGCAAGCAGGGCGTGCGCTGCAACGCCATCGCCCCGGGGTTCATCGTCACGCTGGCGAGCGCCGGTTTGGCGCACGGGGCGATCCGGGAGAAGATGCTCCGCCATCACCTCACCCCGCGCCTCGGCAGGCCGGAGGACGTCGCCTCGGCGGTCGTCTTTCTCGCCTCCGACGAGTCCGCGTTCATCACCGGGCACACCCTGCGCGTGGACGGCGGACTGCTCTCCCACCAGCCGTACGTGGCGGACCTGCGGGACGCCTGAACCGCCGTCAGGACAGCGTCTCCGGCTCCAGGTCGCCCAGGTAGGCGGCCCGGACCGCCGGATCGCGGCGCACCTCCTCCGGGGTGCCGGCGCAGATCCGGCGGCCGAAGTCCAGGACGACGACCTGGTCGCAGACGCTCATCACCATGTCGACGTCGTGCTCGACGAGCAGCACCCCCATGCCCCAGTCCTCGGCGAGCCGTCGCACGAGCTGGGCCAACTCCCGTGTCTCGTCGTCGGACAGTCCTGCCGCCGGTTCGTCCAGCAGCAGCACGGACGGCGAGGTCGCCACCGCCCGCGCGATCGCCAGCAACCTCCGCTCGCCGTAGGAGAGATCACCCACCGGCCGTTCCAGGCTCTCCTGGAGTCCGAACTCCCGTACCGCTACGAGTATTTGGGCGGGCAGCGGGCGACTGCCCGGACGGATCAGGTCGGTGAGCCAGGCCCACCGGCCCGGTCGCTCGCAGGCGGCGTAGAGGTTGTCCAGGACCGTCATGTCCTCGAACAGCTCCAGCGACTGGAAGGACCGGCTCAGCCCGGCTGCGGCCCGGCGGTGCACCGGTACGCGGGTCACGTCCCGCTCGCCGAGGCGGACGCTGCCGGACGCGGCCCGGGTGAAGCCGGTGACGGCGTCGATAGCGGAGGTCTTGCCGGCGCCGTTGGGACCGATGAGGCCCACCACCCGGCCCGGTTCGACGTCCAGCGAGAGCCCGTCGACGGCGACGACACCGCCGTAGCGGACGGTGAGGCCGCGTATCTGGAGGGGGAGGGGCGCGGCGCGCGGTACGTCCGGCAGGGGATCAGGCTCCTCCTCGGGTGCGACGGCAGAGCGCTGTGGGCGTAGCTTTCGCTCAAGCCCCCGCGCCTGCCTGCCGAGTTCCTTGCCGATGCCGTCCTGGTTGCCCACCAGGGTCAGCACCAGGACGATTCCGCCGATCAGCGGCATCCACTCGCTCAGCCCGGGCAGCACCAGGTCCCCGAACCGGGCGCCGACCGTGCCCGCGGCGAACGTGGCGCCGAACAGCGGGCCGATGAGGAAGCCGACCCCGCCGATGACGGCGAGCCCGAGCGCGGTGACGGAGTCGAAGCTCGCGAAGTCGGAGAACACCACCGACGTCGAGCGGAAGCCGGTCAGTACTCCGGCGAGCGCGGCGATGGCCGCGGACAGGCCGAAGGCGTAGAGCTTGGCCGCCCGGACGTCGATGCCGAGGGCGGCGGCGGCCCGCTCGTTGGCCCGTACGGCGATCAGACGTCGGCCGGTGCGGCTGCGCCGGACGTTGGCGACCACGAGCGCGGCGGCGACGAACAGGACCAGGACCACGGCGGCGTAGCGCTGCGGATGGTCGACCCCGGAGATGCTGACGCCGAAGAGCGTCTGCTTGCCCACCGCGATGCCGTCGCTGCCGGGTGTCGTGGACAGGTCGGTGTTCTGGAAGACCATCGCTTCGAGGGTGGTGCCGAGCCCGAGCGTGATGATCGCGAGATTGACCCCGCGCGTGCGCACGGCCGGCAACGCGAACAGCAGGCCGATCGGCACGGTGCCCAACACGCCTGCCAGCAGGGCGAGTTCGAAGGGCCAGCCCCAGTCCGCCGCGGCATGTCCGGCGATGAAGGCGCCGGTGCCGGCGAGGGCGTAGGCCGCGAGCGACACCTGCCCCGCATAGCCGGTGACCACGATGATCGACAGGATGATCAGCGAGAGCACCAGCGTGCTGGTGATCGCGTCGGCCCACAGCGGCGTGGACAGGCTCACCAGTACCAACCCGAGTACGACGGCCAGCGTCAGCGGGACGGGACGCACTCTGCCGGTCCCCAGGGCCGGGAGGCGGTCGAGGAACGTGCCGCGCAGCGGCAGCGCCCGCCCTCGCGCGACTAGCACCAGGGCGATGAAGAGGAACGGCACCGACGAGGCGAGTCCGGTGACGCCGGAGCCGAAGCGGGTCAGTTCGGACTGCGCGACCCCCATGACCAGACCGCCCGCCAGCGTGATCGGGAACGACGAGAACCTGCCGACCAGGGCGGCGGCCAGCGCGCTCAGCAGCAGTGTGGTCAGCCCGGTCACCGACAGGCCGATCACCGGCACGATCAGGATGGCGGTGAGCCCGGCGAGCGCGGAACCCAGCGCCCAGTTGCCGGCCGCGAGCAGGTCCGGGGACCAGCCGAGCGCGGCGGCGGCGCCCTCGTTCTCGGCGACCGCGGTGGTGCCGAGGCCGAACAGGGTGCGCTTGTAGAGGAGATGGAGTGCCGCGGTCACGGCGATCGCGATGCCGAGCAGCCACATGCGGTCCTCGGAGACCGTTGCCCCGGCGATCGTCAGCAGCCGGGTGGGCAGCTTGCCGGGCACCAGTTGCAGGCTGTCGCCGTAGCGCTTGACGGCGATCGCGGTGAGCACGATGAACACCGCGAGGGTGCCGACCAGCCGGGCCAGGGTGGACGCCCTGCGCAGCGGGCGGATCACCGACAGGTGGGTGAGCACGCCCAGCACGGCGGAGGTGAGCACGCCGCACGCGGTGGCGGGCCAGTACGGCACACCGTGATGGACGGCGAGTTCCCACTGGACGTAGGCGCCGGCCATTCCGATCGCGCCGTGCGCGAAGTTCAGGACGCCGGAGCCCCGGTAGACCAGCACGATGCCGTGCGCGGTGAGCGCGTAGAGGGCGCCGAGCCCCAGGCCGAGCAGCGCGAAGCGCAGGACGTCGTCCATCCGAGGAACCTCCCAGACGCGGGACGAGACAGTGCATTCATTTAAATAATTGTGCCGAGAGTACTTCACTAACCCAAAAATGCACCCCATGCTGTTCGGCATCTCGACGTCGCCCACTTTGGGCGCGAGCCCCGCGGAGGGACCATGAACGACTCACGCCGAAGCAGAACTGCCGCAGCGAGCGCTCTCGCGGTGACCGGAGCCCTGCTCGCCGCAGGCTGCGGCGGAGAGGCGGCCGGCAGCTCGGCCGAGACCTCGTCGCTGAAGGGCACCCCGGTCAAGGTGATGGTCTGGGCGCCGGAGAACACCCAGGGCAGCGCCCAGCCCGGGATCCACCTCACCGCCCAGGCCTACGAGAAGTGGATCAACGCCAACGGCGGGATCAAGGGCGGACCCCTGAAAGTCGAGTTCTGCAACGAGAAGGGCGACCCCGACGAGGCCGAGAAGTGCGCTCAGCAGGCCGTCGCGGACAAGGTGGCCGCGGTCGTGGGCTCGTACAGCCTCGCCGGAGACCGCTACATGCCCATCCTCCAGAAGGCCGGCATCCCCTACATCGGCGGGACCGGCGTCTCCGCCGCGGAGTTCTCCAACCCGCTGTCCTTCCCGGTCAACGGCGGCACCCCGGTGGTGTTCGCCGCCCACGGCCGCCAACTGGTGGAACAGGGCTGCAAGAAGATCACCGGCGTACGGTACGACGTGGCCGCCGCGGCCGTGGTCTCGCACTTCCTCACCCTGGGCGTGACCTCCGCAGGCGGGACGGCGCCCAAGGACCTCAAGGTGCCGCTCACCGCGACCGACCTCGCCCCGCAGGTCGCCGCGACCAAGGGCAGCGACTGCGTGAGCGTCATCCTGGGCACCGCCTCGGACCTCTTCGTGAAGTCCTACGTGCAGTCCGGCGACAAGACCAAGCTCGCCAGCGTCGTCGGCAACCTCACCCCTCAACTGGCCGCGAGTACCGGCGGAAGCAGCGGCCCGCTGGAGGGCGCCGCGATAACCGGCTACTACCCGCCGACCTCCGACGCGGTGTGGAAGGACTTCGTCAAGGCGGCCAAGGGCCAGGACATCGACACCACCAACGGCGCCAACGCCACGACCTGGGTCGCCTTCAGGGTCTTCACCGAGGCGGCCAAGAAGCTGCCGACCGTCTCGGCCAAGGCATTGGTGCAGGAACTCGACACCACCTCCGGCATCGACACCGGCGGCCTGACCCCGCCCCTGACCTGGAAGGCGTCCACGGCCCTGCCGATCAAGGGTCTCGACCGCATCCACAACACGACCGCCACCGAACTCACCATCCGCGCTGGGAAGATCGAGTGGGCCAAGGCCGGGTCCACCTTCGTCGACGTCCGCAAGGTGCTGACGACCGCGTCGTCCGGCTGACTCCGGCTGAGGAGCAACCCCGTGTCCGACACCTCTGTGCCCCTGATCGCGACCCACGCCCTGTCCGCCGGATACGGCCCCCGACCCGTCGTGAGCGACCTCGACCTGGAGGTCCGGCCGGGCGAGGTCGTCGCCCTCCTCGGCCCCAACGGCGCGGGCAAGACCACTACTCTCAGGGCGCTTTCCGGCGACCTGGCCCCGATCGGCGGCGAGATCCGCTGGCTCGGCAACCCCGGCCACACACCCCTGCACCGCCGCGCCCGTGAGGGCCTCGCCTATGTCGGTGAACGGGCCGTCTTCACCCGCCTCGACACCACGGACAACCTACGGGTCGGCCGCGTGCCGACCGACCGTGCCGTCGCGCTCTTCCCCGAACTGGAGAAACGCCTGAAGACCGGCGCGGGCATGCTGTCCGGCGGCGAGCAGCAGATGCTGTCGCTGGCGCGTGCCCTGTGCCGTACGCCCCGGCTCCTGCTGGCCGACGAACTCTCCCTCGGCCTTGCCCCGTTGGTCGTCGACCGCCTCCTGCGCGCCGTCCGTGAGGCGGCCGACCAGGGCCTGGGCGCACTGCTGGTCGAACAGCACGTACGCAAGGTGCTCGACATCGCCGACCGCGTCTACGTCCTGCGCCGGGGCCGCGTCGTCATGACCGGCACCCCGAAGGAACTGCGTGGCGACCTCGATGCCATCGAGTCTTCCTACCTCGCCGACAACCCGACGTCATGACCGATTGAGGTGGTTGCCGTGCCCAGCGCACGCGAACAGATCCGGACCCTCGTCCGGTCCGGTGACACATTCGACCAACCCGCCCGGGACCTGCGGGAGTTGCAGCTCGAAGCGGCACGGGAGGCCTTCGCCGCCCACCGCGAGCGCATCCCGCTGCTGCGCACCAGGGCGGACGAGACCGGCGTACACGGGATCAACGGTCTCGACGACCTCGTACCCCTGCTGTTCTCCCACACCAGCTACAAGTCGTACCCCCTCTCCCTCATCACCGGCGGGCGGTGGGACCGTCTCCTGCGCTGGTACACGACCGTTTCGGTGGTCGAGCCGGGCGACGTCGACGTCGAGGGCGTGACCGACATCGACGAATGGACCGACCGCGTCACCGCCGCCGGCCACCGCCCTTACATCACCAGCGGCACCTCGGGAAAGGTCTCCTTCCTCAACTGCGCCACGAGCGACCTGAGTTTCCTGCACGACATCCTGGAGAACCTCACCTGCTGGCCCGACCCGCTGCCGCCGGAGCGGACCCGCCGCGGCTACCTCCTGGCACCGGCGAGCGGTCCGATGCGCTCGATCGACGGCTACCGCTGGCACGCGGACGTCTTCGCGCGGCCCGGAGAGACGCGCTTGCTCACCGAAGAACCCATGCGGGTCTCGGAGTTGATGAGCAGCGCCCTGCTGCGCCGCCGGATGGCGGAGGGCACCGCCACCCCGCAGGAGATCAGCTCCTTCGAGGCCGCGTCCGGGGCCCGCGAGGCGGAACTCGGCGCGGCCGTCAGCCAGATCGTCGACGACATCGCCGCACACCGGACCGAGCCGCTGCTGATCGCCGGGATGAACAACCAGCAGTTCACCCTGATCCAGGCCCTGCGCGCCCAGGGCGTACCCGACGGGAGCCTCCACCCGGACACGCTGGTCCTCAGCGGCGGCGGCAACAAGAACGGGGTCCTGCCCGACGACTACCAGCAGCAGTTCGCCGCCTTCTACGACGGCGTACGGCGAGTACGCAGTTACGGCATGACGGAGCTTCAGGGGTCGTGTGTGGCATGCGAGTCGGGCAACTACCACGTCCCGCCGTGGGTGATCCCGCTCGTCTTGGACGAGCCGGGCGAGAAGCTGCTGAACACCGAACAGGGCTTGGTGGAGGGCCGGTTCGCCTTCCTGGACGTATCGCTGGAGGGCCGGTGGGGCGGGTTGATCAGCGGGGACCGGGTCTTCGTCGACTTCTCGCCGTGCGACTGCGGCCGGCCGGGACCGACCGTCCTGCCGGACATCCGGCGCTACGGGGACCTGGGCGGCGAGGACAAGATCACCTGCGCCGCGACACTCGACTCCTATGTGCGGGGGATGATCCACGGATGAGCACCACGACCGACACCGAGGTCGTGCACGTGGTGCGCGGCGAGGTCGACCACGGCTCACCCGTCGCGTACGGCCGAGCCGGTTCCGCCTTCACCGCACCGGCACTCGACCTGGACCGCCTCGTCTGGCCGCGCACCGAACCCGGCCCCGCCTTCCACGTGCCCGTAGCGGAGATCGTCGACCTGCTGGTGGGGACCGGCGAGGCCCTCAAAGCGGACCGCGAGGGCCTGCTCGCCGAGGCCCTCGACCGCATGGTCCGGGTCAGCCCGCTGCCCGCCGAGGTCCTCGAACGCGCCTACGCCGTCTTGTGGCGCAGCTTCCAACGGCCGGGCCTGTACGCCCAGATCGACCACGAACTCGGCGGCGCGGACGTGCTCGACGGCTGGCGCGAGGTGCATCTGCCCGAGAACCGGACCGCGGCCACCCGCGCGTTCCCGCCCCGCCTGGTGCACATCATCGCCGGCAACGCACCCGGCGTCGCCGCGATGTCCGTCGTGCGCGGCGCCCTCACCAAGGGCGTCAACCTGCTGAAGCTGCCCTCGAACGACCTCTTCACCGCGACCGCGATCCTGCGCACGATGGCGGCGGTGGCTCCCGGCCACCCCGTGGTCCGCTCCTTCTCCGCGGTGTACTGGCGCGGTGGCGACGAAACGGTGGAGAGCGTGCTGTTCCGCCCGCAGTTCTTCGACAAGCTGGTCGCCTGGGGCGGCGAGGCCACCATCCGCGGCGCACTGCGGTACGTCGGCCCGGGCTTCGAGCTGGTCTCCTTCGACCCCAAGACCTCCATCTCACTGATCGGCCGCGAGGCGTTCGAGTCGCCCGAGTCCCTCGCCCGAGCCGCCGACGCGGGCGCGGCCGACGCCACGTTCTTCAACCAACAGGCCTGTGTGGCCAGCCGCTTCCAGTTCGTCGAGGGCTCCTGGGCGGACGCCGACCGCTACGCCGCCCTGCTGTGCGAACGTCTGGGCGTGGCAAGGGAGTTCAGCTCGGCCGACGGCCCGCGGGTCAGCACGGCACTGCGCGAGGAGATCGACGTCCTGCGGTCCATGACGCCCGACTACCGGGTGTGGGGCGGCTACGACGGTCGTGGTCTGGTCATCCGCTCTCCCGAGCCGGTGGACTTCCACCCGGACGGAAAGATCGTCGACGTCGTCCCCGTCGCCGGGCTGACGGAAGCGGTCGCCCACACCGGAGTCGCCACACAGACGGTCGGCGTGTACCCGGACAGCCGGAAGGCGGAACTGCGCGACGCCCTCGCCTGCGCCGGAGTCCAGCGCGTGGTCTCCCTCGGCAGGGCGGGCGGAATGCCGCCGGGCCTCTCCCACGACGGCTTCTACCCACTGCAACGGCTCATGCGCTGGGTGAACGACGAGTGAGGCGGGGGACCCGCGACCCGGCGGGAGCATGAGACCGAGCGAGTTCTCCTTGCGGAAGTGGTAACTCCGCCCGGGAAGAGGGCAGAACGGGGCCATGCCAGACGACAATGACCCAACTCGTCCCTGGAGGTGGTGACTTGACCGTCATCGTCGGCCTGGTCCATCGGGGGCGGGTGCACATCGCCGGAGACTCGGCAGCCAGCAGCGGATCGCAGCTCACGATCCGCCGCGACCCGAAGGTCTTCTCCAACGGTCCCTATGTACTCGGGTTCACATCCTCGTTCCGTATGGGCCAGCTCCTGCACCACGCGTTCGAGGCACCACACCCCGAAGGCGACCTCGACCGATTCATGGCCACGCGCTTCATCAACGCCGTCCGCTCCTGTCTCAAGGACGGTGGCTGGGCCCGCAAGGACTCCGAGCAAGAACAGGCCGGCGTCTTCCTCGTAGGCGTCCACGGCCGTCTCTTCGAGATCCATGACGACTATCAGGTCGGCGAGCCGGCCGTGGGATATACCGCTGTCGGCTCCGGGGACGAACTGGCCCTCGGCGCCCTTCACGCCACCGCCGAGCTCGGCCTCAAACCGCGCCGGCGGCTCACTGCCGCCCTGCGTGCCGCGGATCACCACAACGCATACGTCTCCGCCCCGTACACCTACGTCAGGACACCCCGCTGAACCAACCCGCGGGAGGGGCGGAACATCGCGCCGTACCACCTCGTCCGTCCGAGCGTCGTCAGCTCGGGAGCGGGTGCTACCCGGCCGGACAGGGTCAGTTGACGGCGTCGAGGTCGTCGCGGACCCGTCGCGGCTCGGCGTCGAGCGGCATGTTGGCCTCGTCCCGCACCGCGTCAAGGGAGCCGGGCGGGTCCGGGTCCAGCGCAGCGAACAACGGCCCCAAGTCGCCTGGCGCGGCTCCCTGTTCGGCCACCAGCTCGAAGGTACGGCCGGCCGCCTCGGGAGCGGTGAGGGCCGCCACCAGGACCCGTGCGATGTCGGCGCGGGCGACACGTCCGTCGGCGGGGCCGCCGGAGCGGCGGCGGTCGCCCTGGAGGAACACCAACCGGTGTTCGTCGGGTCCGTTCATGTCGAACCAGCCCGGCCGCACGATGGTGTACGTGAGGCCACTGGCCCGTACCAGACGCTCCGAGCGGCGCTTCCACTCCAGCAGACGGCCGTAGCCGCTGCCGCGCGTGGTGGCCCCGATGGATGTCATCAGCGCCACGCGGGGCCGCGCGCCCTCCTGGGCGCCCAGGGCGGTCAGGACGTTGCGTACGCCCGCGTAGTCCACCGTCTCCGGCGAGGAAGCGCCGGTGCCGAAGGAGCCGAGGGTGAGCACGATGGCGTCGGCGCCGGCCACCGCCTCGGGCAGGGTCTCGGGCCGGATCACGTCGCCGACAACGAGCTCGGCGTCGGCGGGGAGCAGCTGGGCGCCCTTCGCACGGTCACGCACCAGGGCCCGGACGGTGTGTCCGCGGGCGAGCGCCTCGGCCACCACGAGCCGTCCGATGCTGCCGGTGGCGCCGATCACCAGCACGGTCAGGGGCTGTGCCGCCATGTTCGTCTCCTCCTCACAAGGGCACGGGCGGTCATGCCTGCGTCGGCGCGAAAGTCGCGCCGTCGATCACGAACCGGTAGCCGACGTCGGAAGCGAGCATCCGTTCGTAGGCGGTGTTGCTGTCCTGCGCGTCGATCAGCTCGATGTCGGCCGTGACGTCGTGCTCGGCCGCGAGGTCGAGCATCTCCTGCGTCTCGGCGATGCCGCCGAACAGCGATCCCACGAGGGACCGACCGTTCCGGAGGAGGGCGAAGGCGTCGATCGGCATCGGCTCGGTGACGCGAACGAGCGGCGCCCCTGCTTCGTGGGTGCCGAACCCGTTGACGGTGGTGGGCATGTGATTCCTTTGCGCGGATACGAGGTGATGTCAGGCCTCGGGGATGGCGCGTCCGTAGGTCGCGAGGGTGACGTCCGAAGGCTCGGGGCCGCCGCGCCGGCCGGTCTCCAGGGCGTCGAGGGATTTCAACTCGTCCGCGGTCAGGGCGAAGTCGAAGACGTCCACGTTCTCCGCGATGCGGTGGCGCTTGGTCGACTTGGGAATCACCGAGCGGCCCTGCTGGATGCCCCAGCGCAGCAGCACCTGGGCCGGGCTCTTGCCGTGCACCTCGGCGATCGCGGTGACGGCCGGGTCATCGAGGACGCTCCCGCGGTCCTCGCCCTGTCCGCGGTAGAAGGTGATGCCGCCGATGGGAGACCACGCCTGGTTGAGGATGCCGTGCTCGTCGTCGAAGTCGAGGACCGCGCGCTGCTGGAAGTACGGGTGGATCTCCAGCTGGTTGACGGCGGGCACGACCGTGGCATTGTCGAGCAGCGCGGTCAGGTGGTCGACCATGAAGTTGCTGACGCCGATCGCCCGGACCCTGCCGTCCGCCAGGAGTCGCTCCAGGGCGCGGTAGGCGGCGCGGGTCCTGTCGAAGTCCGACGGCAGCGCCTGGTGCAGGATCAGCAGGTCGATCCGGTCCACACCGAGCTTGGCGGCGCTCTTGTCGAAGCCGTGCAGGGTCTCGTCGTAGCCGTAGTCGCTGATCCAGATCTTCGTCTCGATGAACAGGTCCTCGCGGGGCACGGCGGAGGCGCGGACGGCCTGGCCGACCTCGCGTTCGTTGCCGTACGCGGCGGCGGTGTCGATGTGCCGGTAGCCGAGGTCGAGCGCGGCCGTGACGGCGGCCCGGGTCTCGTCGGGCGGGGTCTGGAAGACACCGAGTCCGAGGGCGGGCATCTCGACGCCGTTGTTGAGGGTGAGGGTCTGCATCACAGGGACCTTTCGTGCGGGCGGGTGCATGCGGGAACGATGTGCCGAGGTAGAGCATCCGGGGGACGAGCGCGCCGCCGCGCGCCCGACTCGCCGACAGCCGCACGCACCGCGACGGGCGGCGTGGATTCCGGCATGGCGATGTCGCCGGTCCCGTCGAACGTGAGAGCTGCGCGCACAGTGGTGTCCTTCGCCGCGGGGTGAGGGCCCGGTGTCGGACTCCCGGCCCTCCGTTCTCCTCCAAGAGAACCCCGTACGGGCTCAGGAGTGGGAGTCACTGGTCTTCCAGGTACTGGCAGTACCTCGCGGGTCCTCGCGGACGGACCTACGGTGAAGGTCACGGCGGGACCGTCGTAGGTCGCGCTGGACCGTCCCACCGGGGCGCGATCACCGGCGGCGGAACGATGTCAGGGATCTGGACGATGGCAGACAGAGACAAGAAGAGCGTGGCCGCCGAGGTCCGCGAGTTCCTGAGCACCCGGCGTGCCCGCATCACCCCCGAGCAGGCCGGACTGCCGGTCTACGGCGGCGGCAACCGGCGCGTCGCGGGCCTGCGCCGTGAGGAGGTCGCGCTGCTCGCGGGCATGAGCGTCGACTACTACGTCCGCCTGGAGCGCGGGAACCTCTCCGGCGCCTCGGACTCGGTGCTGGAGTCCCTCGCGCACGCACTCCAGCTGGACGAGGCCGAGCGCACTCACCTCTACGACCTGGCCCGCGCGGCGACACCGTCGGGCCGGCGCCCCACGGTGACGGCGTCCCGGGTGCGGCCCACGATCCTGCGACTGCTGGACTCGATGACCGATGTGCCGGCGTACGTACGCAACGCGCGCTTCGACATCCTGGCCTCCAACACGCTGGGCCGTGCGCTGTACGCACCCCTCTTCGACTCGCCGCTGTTCGCCCAGCGCGGGCCGGTCAACAGCGCCCGCTTCATGTTTCTGGACCCCGCGAGCAAGGAGTTCTGGGTCGACTGGGACAAGGGGGCCGGCGATGCCGTCGCCTTCCTGCGCACCGAGACGGGCCGGGCGCCGCACGACAAGGCGCTCACCGACCTGATCGGTGAACTGACGACCAGAAGCGACGACTTCGCCCGCCGCTGGGCCCGCCACGACGTGAAGTTCCACCGCGCGGGGGTGAAGAACCTCCACCATCCGCTGGTCGGCGATCTGGCCCTGCCCTACGAGGCGATGGACCTGCCCGCCGATCCCGGCCTTCGCCTCAACTTCTACACGCCCGAACCCGACTCCCCGGCGCAGGAGGCCCTGGGCCTCCTCGCCAGCTGGGCGAGCACCGGGACCGTCGTCCCGACCGCGAACGACTGACAGCGACCGACAGCGACCGACTACGACTGACAACGAGCGACTGCAACTGCTGACGACTCAGTACGACTGAGCACACCCGAGGAGAACCCCTTCATGCAGTACCGACCGCTCGGCCGCACCGGTGTCCAGGTGAGTCCGCTCTGCCTGGGCGCGATGATGTTCGGCCCCTGGGGCAACGAGGACGAGGCCGACTCGATCCGGATCATCCACCACGCCCTGGACGCGGGCATCAACTTCGTCGACACCGCGGACGTGTACTCCGCGGGCGTCTCGGAGGAGATCGTCGGCAAGGCCCTCAAGGGCCGCCGCGAGGATGTGTTCCTGGCGACCAAGTTCTTCATGCCGATGGACCGGAACGACCCCAACCAGCGGGGCGGCTCACGGCGCTGGATCATCCGCGAGGTCGAGAACTCCCTGCGCCGGCTCGACACCGACCACATCGACCTCTACCAGGTCCACCGCCCCAGCCCCGACACGGACGTCGCCGAGACCCTCGGCGCCCTCTCCGACCTCGTGCACCAGGGCAAGATCCGCTACATCGGCTCCTCGTCCTACTCCGGCTCCCAGATCGTCGAGGCCCAGTGGACCTCGCGGGAGCGCCACCTGGAGCGGTTCGTGACCGAGCAGCCGCCGTACTCGATCCTGGTCCGTGGCATCGAGGAGGACGTACTGCCCACCGTGCGCCGTCATGGCATGGGCACCCTCACCTACAGTCCGCTCTCCGGCGGCTGGCTGTCGGGTCGCTACCGCAAGAACGCCACCGAGGGTCCCGCCTCCGCGGCCCGCCCCCAGGCCCGCTTCGACATGAACACCCCTGCCAACCAGCGCAAGCTCGACGCCGTCGAACAGCTCGCGCTCCTGGCGCAGAAGGCGGGTCTCACCCTGATCGAGCTCGCCGTCGCCTTCGTCATCAACCACCCCGGCGTCACCTCGGCGATCATCGGCCCGCGCACCATGGACCAGCTGGAGGCGTTTCTGCCGGCCGCGGACGCCTCGCTGTCGTCCGACGTGCTTGACGCCATCGACGAAATCGTCGCGCCCGGCGTCACGGTCAACCCGGTCGACAACAGCTACGGCGACTTCGAACTGCTTGCCGACCAGCGACGCCGCTGACGCGTCCCCGGCCGGCTGGTCACGCCGGCCGGCGCACCGACTTCCCCGTGACCACGAAGGGCGCACCGCTTCGGCCCGTGGCCTCCTGACATTCCAGCGACTTGTCCTCCGCCAGGAATCCGTCGTCGGTCCGAGGCGGCGGCGACGGGCTCGTTGTCGGCAGGTCGCTCCGCAGTAGCGGGCCGGGCGGCCGGTGGACCGGGCCTCGAGCAGGGCCCCGCACTCCTCGCACCGCAGCGCCGCGTGAAGCGCACCGGGCGCGTCACGAAACACCCGTCCTTCCGTGACGGATACGGGACTTCGCAGACTCTCCAGCGCCGGCCGCACCATGCGGGGCGCCGCGGCTGTGGGTCGTGGTCTCGCTGGTGGAGGCGGGTCCTGGCACGAGTGGCCACCGGGCCCGGGTCCAGCGTGCAGGTGAGGTCCAGGGCGTTGCTGCGCGCCCTCGGAATGCGGCGGACCAGGTGACAGCCACTGGCGCCGGGCGCGAAGGTTTTCCCATGGCACTCCGTTACCGGACCAACGGCCCGGAGTTCGACTTCCCGCCCTTCACCGGTCTGCCGCCCGTCCGTTACGTGCTCGCGTCGACCCCCCGGTGCGGCAGCAACATGCTCGCCCGTGCCCTGTGGCACACCGGGCTGGCCGGCTTCGCCGAGGACTACTTCGCCGATGCCTTCGTGCTCGACTACTTCGAGCGGTGGGGGTTCGACTCCGGCGATCCGGAGGAGTTGGCGGCGGGCTATGTGCGGCAGTTGATGACGTGCCGGACCAGCCCCAACGGCGTGTTCGGGCTACGGATCCACGCGGGGCATCTCGGAAGCCTGGAGGTCGACCCGTACGACGTCCTCCAGGCACCCCGGTACATCTGGATCCGGCGCAGGGACCGGCTGCGGCAGGCCGTTTCATACACCATGGCCGAGCAGACCGGTGTCTGGATCCTGGACGGGACCTTTCTGCCGGAGGGGAGCTCGCGTGCCGAACCCCCGTACAGCTACGAGGAGATCCGCCGGCATCTGCGGATGCTGGAGCGCGACGCGGCGGTCTGGGAGGACTACTTCGGGCGGCACGGTGTCACCCCGTACACCGTCGTCTACGAGGACCTGGTCGCCGACTACGAGGCAGGGCTGTCGGGCTGCCTGGATTTCCTCGGCGTCGAGGCGCCCGCGTCGGTGCCGGCTCCGGGGATCCGGCGTCAGGCCGACGAGTTGACGGAACGGTGGGTCGAGAGGTTCCTACGGGATCGTCGTGCTGAGCGGCCAGCGTCGTAGGCGGTACGGCGTCCACCACAGGTAGCGCCCGGCGCGATGGAGCAGGTTCTCGCGCAGGTGACGCTCCAGGACCCGCTCCGTCGACGCCGACGCGACCACCGGGACGCCGTCCAGCAGTCCCTGGAACGCCGTGCTCCGGGGGGCGTTGACGACCAGGCGTCGGAAGGAGCCCCAGCGGTGGTCGCGGATCTCCAGGAAGCCGGGGCCGCGGCGGTAGCCGCACTTCGCGATGTGGAACGAGTCGCGCCACGCGGTGACCACGAGTTCCTCGCGAGCCTCTCCCGTGGAGCCGCGGAAGACGGTCGCCGGGGGGTGCAGATGGCTCAGCGACCGCCACTGGGCCGGGTCGGGCATGCGCAGTGTCCAGTCCACCGCTATGCCGTGGCTGGTGAGTTCCCGGAGGGCGAGGAGCACGGCTACCGCGGACGCGCCGTCCGGATCCGTGAGGTCCACGGGCTCGTGCACCTGGACGAACTGGACGCCGGCGGCGGCGAGTTGTGCGACGGCGTGCGCCGGGTCGTCCGGCGGTCCGTCGAGGGTGCCGTAGTGGATGCCCGGCAGGCGCATGGCCGCCGGGTCGCGGTCCTTCCATAGGGTCAGCTGCGGCTTCATCGCGTGTCTCCCGTGGAGGGGGCCGCCAGAGCCGGGACCAACGAGATCTCGTCCCCGTGCAGTCCGGCGCCGTCGAGCCGCAGCAGGTCCTGGTTGGCCACCGCCGGCGCGACCTGGACGTAGTGACCGCCCTCGGCGAAGACCAGGCCGAGGGCGCGCCAGCGTGCCAGCAGCTCGGCGACTCGCTCTTCCGTCACCTCGCCGGCCGACTCCCCTGCGTCCGCGCACCGGGCGACGGCCTTGCGCAGCAGTGCCGCCGGGCTGTGCGGTGTGTCGAGCAGTCGGAACACCGTCACTTCGAACGGGTCGGTGAGGTCGAGGAGTTGCCAGGAGAAGTCCGGGCGGGTGTCGACCAGGACGATGTGTGTGCCGAGGTCGCAGTGGGTCAGGCGGCTGCGCGGGTACGCCCGCGTCCAGTCGGCGACGGCCGTGCGCAGCCGGTCCAGACAGTCACCGGCGATGCCCTGGTTCGTGGAGTCGAAGATGTAGACCAGGTCGGCGAGTTCGTGCTCCGGCAGGTCGTAGATGTGGTGGTAGTGCGAGGCGGGGCGCAGGTCGGCGAAGCCCAGTTCCGGCCGGTCGAAGTAGGGGCTGAACCGCTCGACCTTCAGCCGGGTGGAGTTGGCCGGCGGTCCGAGGTGGTGCAGCGCGGGCAGCTGGTCGACGATCTCGTCGTAGTCCTGGTCGGTCTCCCCGGGGAAGCCGTAGAGGTAGTTCCAGCTGAGGTTGACGCCGACGGTCTCCGCGTCCCGCAGCAGCCGTACGTTCTGGCAGCCGGTCACCCCCTTGTCCATCAGCTTCAGGACCCGGCTGCTGAGGCTCTCCACGCCGGGCTGCACGTAGCTGACTCCGGCCGCGTACAGCGTGGCCAGTTGCTCACGGCGCAGGTTCGACTTGATCTCGTAGCACAGCCGCAGGTCGTACCCGGACTCCTGGAGAAGCGGGGCCATGGAGTTGAGGTAGGCCATGTCGAGGATGTTGTCGGTGACCCACACGTCGAGGATGCGGTGGCGCTCGACCAGGCCGAGGATCTCGTCCACGAACCGCCGCGGGTCCTTGCTGCGGAACTCCATGAACGAGCCGTTGAGGCCGCAGAAGGTGCAGTGGTGCTTCTCGCCCCACCAGCAGCCGCGCGAGGCCTCCACCACCAGTCGCGGCTCCACCCAGCCACCCGCGGTGGACTGCGCGTGCCGCTCGAAGTAGTCCCCGTAGTCGGGGGTGACCAGTGCGCCCGGAGGCAGCGGGGCGGCGTTCATGGGATGGGCCACGGACCGGCCCTGCGCGTCACGCCGGCACAGACCGGGAATGGCGGCCAGGTCGGCGGCGTCGCCGTCGCGGAGGGCGGCGAGCAACCGCGGGAACGCGATCTCGCCCTCGCCCCGCACGACGAAGTCGACGTACTCGAAGTTGCGGTGCAGCGCGGCGCCTTGTGGGCCGTCGCAGTTGGCGCCGCCGAAGACGGTGGTGGTGCCGGGTGCCAGTTCCTTGACCGCGCGGGCCGCCGCGAGGGCGGCCGCGTTCTGCGCGAAGGTGGTGGTGAAGCCGACCACGTCCGGTGCCGTGGCGGCGATCTTGGCGGCGATCTCCCGGACGAACAGCGGCGCGAGTTCGTGCAGTTCGCGCGCCTTGGCCAACATGGGCTCCGGCATCTTCTCGCCGAAGTGTTCGGTGAACTCGGCCACTCGCCAACGGGGTTGGGCGTTGAGCGCGGCCGAGAAGATCCACTCGCTGTGCCCGGAGAAGTACGAGGTCGAGCAGAACTCGTACTCGTCGAAGCCGTATTCCGTACGTGCGGACACCCAGTCGGCGAAGTCGAGGTTGGCGTGCACCACTTCGACGTCCGCGGCGCCGTCGGGGAGGACGTCGAGGATCCGGCGCTTGAGAATGCCGAGCGCGAGGGACGGCGCGTCGAGCGACGACCACGGCATGTCCACCAACACGATGTGCAAGGCGGTTCCTCTCCCCGTCACCACAGTCCGCGGCCGGCCAGTGCCCGCCGCGCGGTCTCGCGCCGGTCCGACGGCTCGGCCTCGAAGGCCGCCGCCACCCGCCCGGACACCACGCCGTGAGCCAGTCCGGCGGACGCGGTGAAGTACGCGTAGTGCACTTCGTCCGCACCCTGGGTCTCCCCGGAGGGACGCCCGCCGGCGGTGGCCCCCCAAGTGGCCACGGACGCCGCCGCATACGCACGCACGGCGGCATGGCCCCGGTCGGTGGGGACGATCCCCTCCGCCTCGATCACGAACGACAGTGGCTGCTCGCACGTCAGCGAGGTGAACAGGGCGATCATCAGCTCGTGGGTCACCGTGTCGCGCAGCCCCCCTGCCCCGACGCCGTCCAGCAGGTAGGACGCGAACGCCTCCTCCGCCGACAACCCGGGGGCGGTGTACGGGATCAGCCGGTACCGGGCGAAGTGCGGTGAGCCGAGGAAACCGGTGAGCAGGTCGGACTCCGTGGCACCGGCGTCCCGGAGCAGCCGCAGGCCGCGCGGGAACGTGGTCGCGAGGCTGCCGCCGCTGCCGGGCCGCCAGACTTGGGAGCGCAACCGCCTTGCGGTGGTGTCCAGTTCATCCAGATCGACGGAGGCCAGGCACTCCAGCTCGCCGGCATCCGCCGCGACGGCCTCGGCGCCCCCGTCCGCGAGCCGGGCCCGCAGGTCCGCGTCCAGCAGCAACCGCATGAGCAGGTCGGTCAGTTGCTCGCCGTCCAGCGAGGCGCCCGGCTCCACCGTGGTCACGCGACCTCCCCGCGCTGCCAGTCGGCGACCAGGTCCCGCAGCCGTGCGTAGTTCGGCCGGGACTTCTCGACCAACTGCCCGTCCTCGCGGTACATCGGGTCCTCGTAGGACACCCCGAGGAGGTTCGGGCAGCGCGGCAGCAGATACTCGGTGAGCTCCAACTGTTCGTCGAGCAGGACGCCGTGGTGCAGGTCGCGGAACTTGCCGCCCACGATCTGGCAGCCCGACAGGTGCAGTTCGCGGCAGCGGGTGAGGGGCAGGGCCTCGATCCCGTCGTACATGCTCTTTCCGGTACGTCCTCTCAGCCACTGGTAGCTGAGCAGATGGCCGACGTCGAGCGTCACCCGCACGTCGGCGTCGTCCGCCAGCCGGGCGAAGTACTCGAAGGCGTCCATGTGCCCCAGGACGAACGAACCGCCCTCCGTGAAGCCGGGGAACTCTACGTGCAGCGGCGGTTCGAGCAGCCGGGCCGCCTCCGCCACGTTCCGGGTGGCGAGCTCCAGGCCCGGCTCGGTCAGCGGCGGCGGGAGCGGATACGGCATCGGTAGGCCGCGCAGGCTCCAGATGCCCAGGTCCTCGACCACCCAGGAGAAGCCGTAGCGGGCGGCCAGTTCGTTGGTGAACTCGGCGGCCGGGCGGCGGTCGTAGCGCTCGGGCGTGCCCATGTTCAGCTCGGTCTGGTGGAAAGCGCGCGCCAGTCCGGCGGGCACGGCCTCGAAGAAGCGGTCGTACGCGGGCACGTAGTCGGCCGGCCGTATGCGGGCGCGCGAGCGCGGCTGGAACGCGAGGGCCGAGTAGGCGAAGTCGCCGCCGTGGCGGTGCAGGAAGGCGCGGACCCGGTCGGTGATGTCTCCGCCGCCGTCGTCGCTCTCCACGAATCCGATGCCGCGCCTGCCGAGGCGTCCACCGCCCCACGGCATGTCCATCAGTACGCCCAGGCCCATCCGGCGCGGGGCTTCGGTGACGGCGGCGGTTCGGGTGCCGCCGGGTGCGGTGCGCGGCGGTTGCGTCATGACGAGCTCCTGGCTGAGGGGGCCGGGCCGGCTGAGGCTGAGGGGGCCGGGTCGGCTGGATGTGCCGGGTCGGGGGTGCCCGCCGCTGCGTCGGACAGGCGGGCCAGCAGGCGGCGGCCGCGGTCGGTGCGGGCCGTGAGCAGGCCGTCGGCGCGCTGGTCCACGTCGGTGCGGGGGAGTGCGTAGAACCGCTCCCGGACGAGGTCGGCGAGGGTGACGCGGTCGACCGTGCGCTCGTCGGCGTACGCGGGGACGGCGCGTACCCACGTGTGCGGGCGCAGGGCCGCGACGGTGGGCGTGCGATGGCCGTTCGGGGTGGGGCGCGACGGTGCCGAACTGCTCGCCCGGCCCGGTTTCACGGTGTCGAAGACTCGCACCAGCCGGTCCAGTGCCTCGCTGCGCGTCGGGCCGCCGCGGACGGACAGGGGGTGGCCGACCCGGCCGGCCAGGTAACTCAACTCGGGGTTGCCCGCGAGGCGTTCCGAGGAGTCGAGGGCGAGCCCGTACTCCTCCGGGCTGTCTACGAGCTTGCTGCCCGGCTCCGCCACCATCAGCTCCAGCGCGTCGATGCCGATCCGCCGCTCGTTGTCGACGAGGAAGCGCAGGGAAGCCTCGAACTCGTCCGGCGTCTCGTCCAGGACCTGGCCCATCACCGTGAACCGGACGGTGATGCCCGCCGCGTCGAGGTTGTCGAGGATCCGCTGGTAGTCGGCCGCGCGCACGCCCCGGTCCACCCGGTCCAACAGGCGCTGCGAGGTGCCCTCGTAGCCGACCGCGATCATCGCGCAGCCGACCGCGGCGAGGTCGTGGCAGAACTCCGGGTCGGTGAGGGCACCCTCCAGCCGGCTGCGCACGCCGAACCGGACCCGTATCCCGCGTTCGCGTACCGCGCGCATCGCTCGCTGGATCAGCCGCAGGTTGGTGTTCTCGTCCGCGACCGACACGAAACGGGTGCCCGTGACGCGGACGACGGTCTCCACCGCGTCGGCGATCTGGGTCGCGGTGCCCTGCTGGTAACTCCCTTGCGGGAGCGACCGGTTGCCGTACGAGCAGAACGCGCACCGCCCCCAGTAGCAGCCGACGCACGAGACGATCGCGAGCTCCAGGGCGTCGTTGAGATAGGAGCGGAACGGCAGTCCGGTGAAGTCGGGCGGCCCGAGGTCACGGAAGAGCAAGGTCACCGGGGGCCCTGTGCGCGGCTCGGCCCCGGAGCGTGGCAGCCAGGTCATACCGGGTACGGCGGTGAGCGGAACCGTTCCGTCCAGCGCGTCCAGCCAGCGTTCGAGCGGCTGTTCCCCGGCGGTCGGGCACAGGGCGTCGACGGTCTCCCGGACTCCGGGCAGTTTGGCGAGACTGTCGTGACGGAGCATCACCTGCTGTCCGCCCAGGCAGATTTGGGTGTCCGGCGCCAGCCGCCGGACCCAGGCGGCGATCAGCAGCGCGGGCGCGAGCTGGCTGAAGAACGCCACCGACAGGCCGACCACCCGCGGGCGATGCCGGCCGAGCAGACCGGCCAGCAGACGGTGCAGCGAGGCGACCGGTACGTCCGACGCGGTGGGCGGCCGGTCCGCGGCCCGGCGTACGGCAGCGTCGAGTTGGCCGAGGTCCTCCCAGGTCCGCACCAGGAAGGTGTCGCGGACCAGCAGTTCGAGGGCCAGGCCGGCGAGCCGGACCGCGCGGTCCGGGCCCAGCTCGCCGGCCGGCTCCTTGTGCAGGACGTGGGCACGCAACTCGCCGATGTGCGCGGCGAAGACGTCGGCCACCTCCCGGCGATACCAGTCGCCCACGGCCGTACCGCCGTCACCCGTGTCCTGGGCGCGGACCGCGTCGTCCAGCAGCGCCGGACGTCGCAGCAGCTCGTGGAGCACGGCGATGTTCAAGTCGGCCTGGTGCACCCGCCGACCCCGGCGGCGCAGATGGCCGGTCAGGTAGGGCAGGCTCAGATACGGGAAGAACCTGGCCTCGGTCTGCGGCGGGAAGATCAGCAGGACGTCGGTGCGGGTAGGGTCCGCCGACTGGCTGGACGGCACGACCCACCTCCTCGTCCCACCGGTCTCGTCCGTCGAAGAGTTGCCTCGGCTCCCGGACGTCCTAGTCGGGGATGTCCTCCGTGCTCTCCGCCGCGATGTAGGTGTACGTGTGGTACGCCGCGCCGAGCTTCAGCTCGCTGGAATCGATCACTTGGAGTTCTTCGAGCTCACCGAATTCCTCATCGGCGAGTTTCTCAGGAGTCGCAGCAGTCATGATTTTCTCCCCTTCGCGAACGTGATGGGAATGTGCCGCTTGCCGTATGTGCCACTTGCCGTACGTGGCGCCCACGCTAGCCAGACCGCAGGTGCGTCAACAGCCCATACGTCGTCGTTTGGGCGGGTCGGAATTCAGCCAGGTCAACGGCTCATGGAGACTCCGCGGCACCGGGGCTGCGCAGCAGCCGCCACAATGACCATGACTCATAATCGCCCTCGGCGCCGGGTGGTTCGGAAAAATAGTGGCCAACACGGTATAGAGGACAACGCCGTTGACCTGCTGGAGGGCCGTTTGTACCGCCATGTCGACGCGGCCGTGGTTCGGGCGGCGGTCTGGCGTCCCGACCACCCGACGGTCTGGCCGGACCTGACCGGCCCGTCCGCGCATAGGGACTCGTGGCAGGCGTGGTTTCAACAACTTTGGCAGGTAACGGATTTCGCCACCGCGGTCGAGTTCTCCAGCCCGGACCTGGCGAGACGCGTGCATCAGATCTGCGACGGCGAGCCGGTGCCGGAACTCGCCGTGCGGCGCGCGGTGTTCTCGGTGCTGCGCTACCTGCTGCGCGCCCGCTCACGTGCCACTCCCTTCGGTCTGTTCGCCGGTGTGCAGGCCGCCCGTATCGAGGCAACTCCCGCGCTGCGTGCGGACACCGGGCATCAGACGGTCACCAGGCCGGACGCAGCGTGGACCGCGGCTCTGGTCGACCGGTTGGAGGAACACCGGCAGCTGCGACCGCGATTGACGCTGCTCGCTTCCAGCCTCGCGTTCGAGCGCGACGGACGCCTGAAGATCGAGCACCGCGCGAGCAGTGCGAACGGCGGGGACCCCGTGCATGTGGGGATACGCGCCACCGGGCCGGTCCGCATGGCCATGGACGGTGCAAGGGGCCCGGTTCTGTGGGCAGTTCTCGCCGAGACGCTCTCCGCCGGCTTCCCGGACGCTTCGGCCACCGCGATCGAGAACCTGCTGGCGAATCTCGTACGACAGCGATTCCTGATCACCGGTCTGCGGCCCGCGATCACCGCCTCGGATCCGATCGCCGTCCTGCTCGGGCAGGTGCAGCAGCTGCCCGCGGCCGAAGCCGCCGAGTTGCGTGAGGTCGCGGCGGGACTGGCACGGCACGATGACGTGACCGCCGCGGGTCTGGATGCGGGTGCGGGTGTGGGTGCTCGTGCTGAACGTGCCCGGGTGAGCGCCGTGATGAGACGGGTGTGTCCCGGTGCGGAACCCGCGCTCGCCCTCGACCTGCGGTTGGGCTGGGACCTGGTGATCCCGGAGGCGGTGGCCGAGGAGGTGGCGTCGGCCGCCGCGGTACTGACCCGTCTGGCGCCGCGGGCGGCACTGAGCCCCGGGTGGGTCGCCTGGCACGGTCGCTTCCTGGAGCGCTACGGTCCGGGAGCGGTGGTACCTGTTCTCGACGCCATCGACCAACTCGGTTACCCGTCCGGCTACTTAGGGTCCACCGGCGCGTCCACGGCCCCGACGCTGACCGCCCGCGACAGTCGGCTGCTGGGGCTCGCGTACACCGCCGCGATGAGACGCCGCCACGACGTCCGACTCGATGATGCCGCGATCGACGAACTGGCGGTGGCGGATCCCGACCGACCCGTACAGCCGAGCACCGAGGTGACCGTGCGGATCCACGCCGCGAGCGTATCCGCCCTGGAACAAGGGGAGTTCACGCTGCACGTCGTCGGAGTGGCCCGTGCGGCCGGAACGGCCACCGGACGATTTCTCCACCTGTTCGACGCCGACGACCGCCGCCGGATGAGCGACGTGTACGCCCGACTGCCCGGCGTACAACAGGACGCGCTGATCGCGCAGATCAGCACCGCCCCGCTGTACGTACGCTCGGCGAACGTCGCGCACGCCCCGCAGGTGGCGGAGTTGGTGATCCCCCTCGGTGATTACCAGGGCCCGGACACGGGCCAGTTGCCCGTGACCGACCTGGCGGTGACGGCCGATGACGAGCAGGTGCACCTGGTCTCGGTCTCCCGCCGCCGTCCGGTGCACACGATGCTGCTGAGCGCGGTGGATCTGACCCAGCACACCCATCCGCTGGCGCGGTTCCTGATCGAGGCACCGGTGGCCCTGGCCGTTCCGTGCACCGGGTTCGCGTGGGGAGCCGCCGTGTCCGGTCTGCCGTTCCTCCCCGCGGTGCGTTACGGGCGCACGGTACTGTCCCCGGCCCGCTGGACCCTCGGCAGCGACGACCTGCCCGACGCGCGGACGCCGTGGCCGCAGTGGGACAAGGCTCTGGCCGAGTGGCGTCGTGACGTTGCCCTGCCCGAGCACGTGTACCTGGGCGACGGGGACCGGCGCATGAACCTGGACCTGGCGGAGGCCTCGCACCGGGTCCTGCTCCGTGCCCATGTGGAGCGCGACGGCAAGGCGTTGCTACGTGCCGCACCGGAGCCCGGGGACCTGGGCTGGGCCGGTGGGCGCGCGCACGAGGTCGTCATCCCTCTGGCCGCTGTGGACCGGACCTGCGCGCCGGTCCGCGGATCGAGCGATGTCGTCGGACTCGTCGGTCAGGTTGATCAAGTCGGCCAGGTCGGCCAGGTCGGCCAGGTCGGTCGCGAGGACGCTCGTCTGCCTGGCTGCGGCGACCTGCTCTCCATCACGTTGCACGGGCACCGCGACCGACAGGATCCGCTCCTGACCCGGCATCTGCCGTCACTGCTGGGGGAGTTGGGAGAGCCACGCTGGTGGTTCGTCCGCGACCGTGATCCCGAGGACCGCCTGGTTCTGCGTCTGGCCTGCGCGCCCGGAACACTCGGCATCGCTGTCGGGCAGGTCGGCGAGTGGACCCGGCGGCTTCGACGCGCGGGTCTGATCACCCACGCGAGTCTGGAGACGTACTATCCGCAGGCCGCGCGCTTCGGCGGTCCCGCGGTGATGGACGTGGCCGAGGAGTACTTCGCCGCCGACGCGGCCGCCGTCCTCGCCCAGTTGACCGCGCAGGCTGGCGGGGGTGCCCCCGACGCCGGTGCGGTGACTGCCGCGAGCATGGTGGACATCGCTGTCGGCATGCTCGGGGACGACGCGACGGCGATGCGCTGGCTGGTCGGTCACACCCACACGGACCGGAGCGCACCGCGCCGAGCGGTCTACGACCAGACCATCGCCCTGACGACCGCCCTCTTCACGGCGAGGGCCCCCGGCACCCCGATGCTGGACGCGTCCGTCACCGCGAGCTGGTCGGCACGCCGCGCCGCGCTGGCCGCGTACCGCAGCGCGCTCGATGGTGTGGGGACGCCGTCCCCACAGGTCCTGCTCCCGGACCTGCTGCATCTCCACCACGTCCGCATGCACGGGCCGGGACTTCCCGAGGAACGCGCACACCTGCACCTGGCCAGAGCCGCGGCACTGAGTTGGACGGCAAGAGCCAAGGTGGAACCTCGCGGTGAGCCATGAGGGTGAGCGAAAGCACGGTCGTGGACCGGCATCGTTGCGGCGGCGGTCGGCCAGGGGTCTGGCAAAACGAGTTCAAGTTCGCGTCGGCTGTCCAGAGTTGGTCCTTCCTCTTACCGTGTTTCCGGTAGTCCATCGACTGCCGGGAGAGTGCTGGGGAATCGGGGCACCGTTGAACGACTTCGTCGCGGTCTGTGCGGCTGAGCTGGTGAAGCGCATGCGGGACGACTCCTGGCCGGCTGTCCGCGACGCCCTGGTCACGTTTCTCGTCGAGAACGAACCGGGCGGCGAGACGCGCGCGACCGGCGTCCGGCAGGAGCTGGACCGAGCGCAGAGCGAGTTGCTTCACGCTGTCCGACGCGGTGAGCAGGACACGGTCGCCGACGTCGAGGCGGAACTGCGCATGCGTGTGCGCCGTGTGCTGCGGAACCGACCGCGGGCCGGCGCTCAGCTGCGGACTCTGGTGAGCCGATTCGGGCCGGCCGCACCATCCCCGCTCACCACGGTGAGGAAGCCGAATCCCGGCGTCTCGGAGACGGCGCCACAGAAGGCCCCCGGACGCCGCCGCAAGGAGATCGTCGCCGTGCTGCTCTTCAGCGGCGGCCCCATCTTCGAGAGTTCCATCCCGCTGTCGGTGTTCGGGATCGACCGCCAGGATGCCGGCGTGCCGCGCTACCGACTGCTGGCGGCGGCCGGCGAGGACGGTCCGCTGTGGACCACGGCGGGCGTGGAACTCACCGCCCCGTACGGCCTGGAAGCGGTCTCACGCGCGGGCACGGTCGTCGTACCGGCCTGGCGCTCGATCACCTCCCTGCCCGCGGAGGACGCGCTCGACGCACTGCGCCGGGCGCATGCCGAAGGCGCCCGTATCGTCGGACTCGGCACGGGAGTGTTCGTCCTGGCCGCCGCGGGCCTGCTGGACGGCCGCCCCGCGACCACCCACTGGATGTACGCACCGACGTTGGCCAAGCGCTATCCGTCGGTGCATGTGGACCCGCGAGAACTCTTCGTCGACGACGGAGACGTCCTGACCTCGGCGGGCACCGCCGCCGGAATCGACCTCTGCCTCCACGTCGTCCGCGCCGACCACGGCAACGAGGCGGCCGACGCACTGGCCCGCCGTCTGGTCGTCCCGCCGCGCCGGACAGGACGCCAGGGAACGTACCTGGACCGCGCGTTGCCGGACGAGACCGCCGCCGACCCGCTCACCGACGTCGTCGCCTGGGCGCTGGAGCACCTCCACGAACAGTTCGACGTCGAGACGCTCGCCGCACGCGCGTACATGAGCAGGCGCACCTTCGACCGCCGCTTCCGTGAACTCACGGGCAGTGCTCCGTTGCAGTGGCTGTCCACACAGCGGGTTCTCCAGGCGCAGCGCCTCCTGGAGACCTCCGAGTACTCCGTCGACGAGATCGCCGCACGTTGCGGTTTCC
Organism: Streptomyces sp. NPDC088794; assembly: GCF_044750545.1. Lineage (NCBI taxonomy): Bacteria > Bacillati > Actinomycetota > Actinomycetes > Kitasatosporales > Streptomycetaceae > Streptomyces > Streptomyces sp. NPDC088794. Next base: position 105,933 of record NZ_JBIVKB010000022.1, read on the forward strand.
GCTCCCCGGTGGCCCTGCGGGGTCACTTCCGCCGGCAGATGGGCTCCTCTCCGGCCGCGTACCGGGAGGCGTACCGCACTCGGGTGGGTGCTGTCCGTGTGTCAGCCGGTCGAGTTGAGCCAAGGGACCGGGTCCGTGTACTGGCCGTCCAGGAGGACCTCGAAGTGCAGGTGGGGACCGGTGGACAGGCCGGTGGAGCCGACGAGGCCGACCGGTGAACCCGCTGTCACCGACTGGCCGACGGTGACCTGGAGAGCGGAGAGATGGCTGTACGTGGTCTCCAGCCGTTTGCCCTCGATGGTGCCGTGGTCGATCACCACGCGGAGTCCGTACGCCGTGGTCATGCCCGCGAACTCGACCCGGCCCTCCCGCGCGGCCGACACCTGGGCGCCCTTCGGCGCACCGAAGTCCACCCCGGTGTGCAGCTTGGTGACGCCGGTGAGCGGGTGCTTGCGCGAGCCGAAGGGGGAGGTGATCGTGAGGGTGGTCACCGGCGGGGACAGCAGGGCGGAGGCGTTCTGGCCCCCGGTGTCCTCGGGAGTCCGCCGTACGAGTGCGTCGTACTGCGGACGCCGTCCCTTGACCGCGTCGACGAACGTGAGCGCGCTGCCGGACACGCGGCCCGCCTTCGCCACCGCGTCCGTCCCGACCGCGTACGCGGCGAGGGTCAGGTCCGTGAGGTCGCCGTTGATGGTTCCCTCGGTCCTGAGGGCCGTCACCTTCTTCGCGAGCGAGCAGTCCTGCCGGCCGAGCGCCATGATCGCGTCCACCTGATCGTGCGGTGAGGAGCGGCCGTTGCCGTCGGCGTCCCGGCCCCACTTCCGCCACTGGGCGTCCGTGAAGCGGGCGATGCCCTGCTGCGAGAGGCTCGCGGTGTCGTCGCTCCAACCCGAGAGTTGATCGATCTGGGCGGCGAGCACGGCGGGCGTGACGACCGCGCAGTCGGCGGTCGCCTTGCGTAGCCAAGGGACGTACGAGGCATCGACGTTGCTGATGTCCGTCGGTGCCGGATCCGCGCCCTGGGACAGTGCGGGGGAGAGGCCGCCGGTGAGGGCCAGGTAGCCGGACACCCCGACGAGCGCCAGCAGGGCGGGTGCGACGATCAGGAGGAAGGGACCGGGGCCGCGACGGCGCGGACGATCTCCGTTCGGTGGCTGTGGGGTGCTCGACGCCGGCTCGGCAGCTGCCCGTTCGGCGCCATCGCGGACGGCCGGAGGCGTCGGCGGGATGTTCGAGCTCACGCTCGGACGCTAGCGGCTGACCGACAGGACGTCTCCGGCCGCGAAGACAGGGACGGGGGCAGTGGAATTGCCCCAATGGGCAAGTAGGGTCTCCGCATGGGCGGACGGTTCACGGGGTGGCCCGAGGGGGCATTCGACGTGCTGCTCCGACTGGAGGGCGAGCCCTCGCAGTCGGTGCGGGAGCAGTGTCGGAGGGAGCGCGAACAACTGGTGCGCCGGCCGATGATCGCGCTGCTCAACGATCTGGCGGACAGGGACACCGCGTACGAGGACTTCTCCGTCTGGCACTACCGGACGAACTCCTGGTGGTGGCAGCACCAAGGAGCCGTGATCCGGCTCGCGCGCCATGTCGAGTTCGGGCTGCGCTTCGACCTCGACGGACTGCGGATCCAAGGGGCGTGGTGGTACCCCGTGCCCGAGGAGATCCGCAGGTTCCGGGAGGCGGTGGCCGCGGAGGGCAGCGGTCGTGAACTCCCCGCCATCGTGGAGGAGTTGAGGAAACGGGACTACGACGTCACCGGCGACCTCATGAATCGGGTCCCCCGTGGCTATCCGGCCGACCATCCGCGTGCCGAACTGCTGCGGCACCGCTCGTTGATCGCGGTGCGACCGCTGGGCTGCGATGGCTGGCTGCACACCCCGGAGGCGGTGGACGTGGTGGTGGACGCCGTCGGGGACTTGAGCGACATGATGTCCTGGCTCGTTCGGCACGTGAGCGTCTGAACGGAGTCCTCCGTCTCCCGACGTCCTTTCTACGGCCGGTGCTTGCTGAAGTGGGTCACCGGTCGCTCCAGACGCTCGCCGTCCACGGTGATGTCGAGGACCTCGTTGTAGAAGGCGAGCAGCCCTTGGATCGCGCCCACCGCGGGCAGCGGAGCGGCGTAACTCCACACCAGGTTGGGCGGGACGTCCCCTTCGCCGGCCCAGGACCAGTACGCGGCGGTGCCCTTGTAGGGGCAGCCGGTGTGGTGGTCGGTGGGGGTGAACAGTTCGAGGCGGACGTCCTCGCGCGGGATGTAGTAGCGGGTCGGCAGACCGGTCTCGAAGAGGAGCACCGGGCGGTGCGTGTCCGCGACGACCGTGCCGTCGATCTCGACCTGGACGTGCCGGCTGCTCGGGATGGCGTCCACCCGCTTGTGCGGGTCGCGCGGGTGGATGAAGATCTCCTCTTCCTCCTCGTACCAGTGGTCGAGGCCCTTGCCGGTACGCCGGAACCACTCGAAGGCGATGTGGTCGGCGAGGTCGGCGGCGGGGAACGTCCAGGCGGCGTTCTCCAGCAGCTCGCCGTCGACCTCGAGGTCGTAGAAGATCTGCGAGCCGGTGTGCGTGCCGGTCGGCGGGTTCTTCGCGGGGCGGAGCAGGTCCTCGCGCACCTCCGCGCGAGGGAAGGCGTACAGCGGCACGGGGACACCCGGCTCCCAGACGAGGACGGGATGGCGGCTGTCGACGACGGTCACCTTGTCCTTTCGGCCGCGTACCCAGCGATCACTGGGTTCCCACAGGAGGCCTTCCGGAGTGCTGTGGAGAGACTCGGCGGTGGTGAGTGCGGTCATGTCCGTTCTCCTTCTCCCTCGGGTTCTCTCCAGTCGATGATGACAGGCATGACTCTGTCGACGGCGTTCACGAAACTGTTCGGTGTACGGCACCCGATCGCCTCGGCGCCCATGGGCGGGTCGGCCGGCGGAGCGTTGGCCGCCGCCGTCTCGCGCGGTGGCGGGTTGGGCTTGGTCGGCGCAGGCGGTGGTGAACGGGATTGGCTGGCACGGGAGTTGCCGGTCGTGGCCGGGGGTGGGCAGCCGTGGGGGGTCGGGTTCCTGTGCTGGGCGGCCGATGCCGGTGCGGTGGAACAGGCCCTGGAGTACGGCCCCGACGCCGTGGTGTTCTCCTTCGGTGATCCGGGCCCCTTCGTCGGGAGTGTCCGGGCCGCCGGTGCGGCGCTGATCGTGCAGGTCACCGATCTGGAGGAGGCCCGCCGGGCGCTCGATCTGGGGGCCGACGTCATCGTGGCGCAGGGCACGGAGAGCGGTGGGCACGGGGCGCGGCACGGGCGGGCGACGCTGCCGTTCGTGCCGGTGGTGGTGGATCTGGCGGGAGAGGTGCCGGTGCTGGCTGCCGGAGGGATCGCCGACGGCCGTGGCGTGGCCGCCGCCCTCGTGCTGGGGGCCGCGGGCGCGCTCATCGGCACCAGGTTCCAGGCCACGGCCGAGGCCCTGGTCGAGCCCGCGAGCGCCCGGGCGATCGTGGCGGGGCGCGGGGAGGACACGGAACGCAACCGTGTGCTCGACATCGCCAGGTCATCACCCTGGCCGGATCGGTACACGGCTCGTACGCTCGGCCATCCCTACCTCGACCGCTGGCGGGGCAGGGAGGCGGAACTCGCCGCCGACCCCCGAGCCCGCGACGCCTATCAGGCCGGCGTCGCCCGGGGCGAGCTGCCGCCACTGCCGGTGTGGGCCGGCGAGGCCGTGGACCTCGTCAACGACCTGCCGCCCGCGGCGGAACTCGTCGCCACGCTTGCCGCCCAGGCCGAGGACGCCTTCGCCCGAGCGGGAAGGCCTTCGACGGGAGCCGCCTGATCGGGAGACCCCGGCCGGCGACGCATCCACGGCCCGGTGAGCCCGGCGATGCCGAGATGCGGGCGCCGTGAGGGGGACGTCACGATCGGGGCGCCATGATTCACGGCCGGATCGCAAGGAGTCATTCCCGCACCCCGGCCCTATTCTGAGGAGACATGGAGGAGGCCGCGGGCAACGACGGGTTCGGTGAAGTGCCGGAGTCGGACGGGTCGTTCGGGCCGCTCGTGGTCGCTGGGCAGCCGATGTTCCTGCGGGCCGCGCAGGTCGAACTGCCCGAGGAGAACCCGGATCCGACCGTGCTGCCCTCGATCACGCTGCTGGAGCGCGCGGCGTCTCTCGGCGTCGACGCGGATGAACTGCCCGTTTCTCCCCGTCAGTTGCTCGCGGGCCAGTACCGGCTGATCCGCCCGCTCGGCTACGGCGGGATGGGTGAGGTCTACCTCGCGCTCGACACGAAGGTCGACGACCGCGAGGTTGCCATCAAGATCCTCCACCCCGAACAGGCGGCCTTCGCGGCCGGTGCGCTGGCCCGCGAGCGGCGGGCCCTGGTCGACCTCAGCCACGACGACATCATCCGTGTCTTCAACTACGGTCATCACCCCGAGGTCGGCGACTTCCTCGTCCTGCAGTACGTGGACGGGCTGACGCTGGAGGAGGTCCGGGCGCGGGCGCGGCTGAACCCGGACGAGTTCGGCGGGCGCCGCTTCCACGAGTTCGTTCTGGCGTACGGTGTGCGGATCCTGTCCGCGCTCGGACATCTGCACGCCGACCGGCCCGGCCGCGTCTACGGCGATCTGAAGCCGGGCAACGTCATGCACGACGGCACCGCGACGAAGATCATCGACGTGGGGAGCGTACGGGCGACGGGGGCGCCGGGGATGACGACGTACGGGTTCCGCGCGCCGACCGTCGGTACGGACGGTGGATCCACCGGCCAGGACGACCTGTTCAGCCTGGGCGAGACGCTGCGGCGCCTGACCGGCCTCGGCACGTCACCCCAGGACCTGGCCGCCCTCGCCGACCTGGCCTCGCTGGCTCCGGGTACGGCCGAGGCGGCACAGGACGCCGACGCGGGTCGCGTCCCCACCGCCCCGGGCCCCACCACCCCCGCCCCCCGAGGCCTCGGCCTCGTCTCGCTCGCCCGGGTGTTGCACCGCGCGACCCGGGCCGAGCGGGCCGAGCGGTTTGCCGACGCCCGCGAGATGGCTGAACAACTGCGGGGTGTCTTCAGGGAGTTGAGGTCGCTTAGAACCGGGACGGAGACCTTCGAGCCGTCCCCGCTGTTCCTCCAGACGCCGTACGCCCTCGACGGCGCCCTCGGCTCCGCGCCGCCCCTCTCCCGCTGGGCCGCGCCCCGGGCGCCGTCGTTGTACGCACCACCGACGCCAGCGCAGGCGGCCCAGCGGCTGCCCGTCCCGCGGCCCGACCGCGACGACGACCACCACGCGGAGCTGAGCAGGCTGGGTGAGGCCGACCCGGAGGCGCTGTTGCAGCACACCGCGGTCTGGAGCGACTCCACGGAGGTCCATCTCCTGCGCTGTCGGCTGCGGTTGCGGACGGTCGCCGACGGGCCGGAGGCCGCCGAGCGCGAGCTGCGTGCCGCCGAGGCGTCGGTCGGGACGGAACGGTCACCGTACGACTGGAGGTTGGACTGGCACCGGGGGCTCGTCGCGCTCGCCCGGGACCAGGTCGCCGACGCCAGGCGTGACTTCGACCGGGTGTACGCGGCGATACCCGGCGAGTACGCGCCCAAGCTGGCGCTCGGCTACTGCGCCGAGCGTTTGGGGCGATGGTCCGAGGCACTCACGTTCTACGAGGCCGTGCGGCTGCGCAATCCGTCCCTGGGCGGTGCCGCCTTCGGTGCCGCACGCGCCCGCCTCGCCCTCGGAGGCGAACGGGCGGAGGAGGAGGCCGTACGCGTACTGGACGCCGTCCCGAGGCACTCCCGCCACCGCACCGCGGCCCGTACCGCAGCCGTGCGGATCGGGGTCGAGCACGCACGGACGGTCGAGCGCGCCGAGGACGTACCGCTGCTGCTGCGCGGGGTGCTGGAACGTCTCGTCCTGCTGTTCCACGCGCACGGGCTGACCGACGAGGAGGCCCGGGTGCGGATGACCACCGAGGTGTGGGAGAGCGTGCGGGACGTGCTCGCGCGGGGAGTCCTCGACGCCGCCGGGCTCGCCGCTCTCTCGGCATCCGCCGACCCGCGGCTCGGCCTCCCCACCGACGGACCCGCTGTGCGCAAGGACCTCTCCCGGCTCTACGTCACCCTCGCCCACCAGGCCGCCCGCTCCGCCGCCCCCGCGGACGCGGCCGTCGCCGAGACCCTGCTGGACCGTGCCTACGAAGTCCGCCCGCTCGCCTTCCGACACCACAGGGACAGCCCATGGCTCGGGAAGAGAGCCGCCGACCGGCTCCGGACCCTCACCTCCGTGACGTCGCGCGCAGTGCCGCCCGACTCGTTCAGGCAGCGGCCGCCGTAGCGGCGGTGATCGGCGAACTCGCCCGCCGCGCCTGCCGTTACGCCTGGCCGGCGGCCACCGGTCGGCGCAACCGCGCGTATCTGCACGACCGGTTGGTGGCGTTGCCGCTGCTCGCCGTGGTGGGCTTCGGCGCGTTCGGATGGGCGTACGCGGGGGTGCGCGACGACTCCGCCGACGTACGGGAGCGGGTGGTGCCTGCCCTGGTCGACCTCGCGGACGCCAGGAACTCGCTGCTGGTCGCGCAGGGCGAAGCGGAGCGAAGCCTGTCCGAGGGGCGGGCGGCGGAGCTCGGCGGCCTCAGCGAGCGGTACCGGACGCGGGTGGCGCGGGCGACGCAGAGCCTGAACCAGGTCACCCGCAGCGGGGCGTTGACGGTCGCCGAGGAACAGGAACTGCGGGTGGTCTCCGCGCTCGTCGTGGACTACACGGGCTGGGTGGGCCGGGCGCAGGGCGACGCGACCGACCCGGTGCTGCGCACCGCCGAGCTGACCTACGCGCGCAGCATGCTCTGCTCGGCGTTCGTCGCCCCGGCGGAGGCCGACGACGCCCACCCACCGTGCCCGGCGGCGACCGGCTCCAGCGCCACCTCGATCGTCGACCGGGTGTCTGGCCTGGAACACCGGCTGCGGGAGCGGCTCGCGCACCGGGCCGCGTGGGGCGCGGGCGTGCTCGCCGCCGCGGTCGTCGCGGGGACCGCCTTCGTCCTGCTCGCCGCCGGACTGTGGCGGACGGTCTCCTTCCTGCGCCGTCGCTTTCGGATCCGGCTCAGCCTCCCGCTGGTGGCCGCCGCCGTACCGCTGCTCGCCGTACCGCTCCTGACGGCGGACGCGCTGCTCGCCCAGCACGCGCAGGACGCGGCCGTGCCGCTGGCCGACGCGCTCGCCGAGCGGACCTCGCCGCGGATCGAGGTGATCGCGGAGGAGCGGCCCTTCGACGGTCCGGAACCGCGGTCCATCGAGGTTCTGCGGGCCCGGATCGACGGCGGTCTGGCCGACGGGCGACTCGCCGTCCTGGACGGGGCCGCCCCCTTCGTTCTCCCGACCGGTCTGGTCGCCGCCGCGCTGATCGCCGGCGCCCTGCACGGCTACCGCCGCGAGTACGTCGTCGTCACCCGCCCGGGAGCCGTCTCATGACCTGTCTCATGACCCAGTCCGTGCGCCTCCTCCTCCGCCGCCCGCTGCGCGTTCTCCTCGCGGGCTGTCTGCTCGCCCTCGTCCCCGGCTGCACGCCGGACCCCCGCGACCCGCTGGTCGTCCTCGGCCCGTGGACCGGCAAGGAGGGCGAGGCCTTCGAGGCCGCCCTCGCGAAACTCGACGACGGGACCGGACAGCGGTACACCTACGAAGGCACCCGCTCGCTCCGTGAGACGCTCGTCTCGCAGCTGGAGGCCGGTGATCCGCCGGACGTGGCGATCCTCAACAGCATCGGCGAACTCACCGAGTACGCACGCCGCGACAGGCTGAAGCCCCTCGCCGAGGAGAGCGCCGAACGCGCCTACGCCCCGTGGTCGCCGACCCTCCTGGTGGACAGCAGACGCCGCACGTACTGGGTGCCGTTGAAGGTCGACCTGAAGAGCCTGGTGTGGAGCAAGAAGGGCGCGTCGAGTGCCGACCCCACCTGGTGCGTGGGGATGGCCTCGCAGGCCACCTCCGGCTGGCCCGGCACCGACTGGGTCGAGGACATCCTGCTGCACCAGGCGGGCCCCGACGTCTACACCCGGTGGGCCACCGGCCGGCTCGACTGGCGCGCCCCGGCCGTCGAACGGGCCTGGACCACCTGGGCACGCCTGCTCGGCAAGCGCTCCCCGGCCTCCGTCGAGCACTCCCTGACCACGTCGTTCGAGGGCGCGTCCGGCCCCGGCGGGCAGCCGCGCGGCCTGCTCGACTCACCCGGCTTCGACTGCACGCACGAGCACCAGAGCGCCTTCATCCGGTACGTGTACGCCGGCAAGGACGTGCGCGTGGAGCCGTCCGCCCGCTATCTGGACGGGCGGTCCGAGGAACAGGACACGTTCGAGGTCTCGGGCGACATGGCAGCCGTCTTCAGCGACGACGAGGCGGCGCAGGTACTGGTCGAACGGCTCTCCAGCCCGGCCGGCCGGGAGATCTGGCGGGCGCAGGCCGACCCGGCGGTCCGGCCGTTGTTCCCGGACCCGGCCGGGCTGCCGCCGACGACGCCCACGGACCCCAACGAGCAGGAGATCGACTCCCTGCTGACCTCCGGCGCCCGCACCCTGTGCTTCGACGCCTCCGACGTGATGCCACCCGAACTGCGCGACGCCTTCCACCGGGCCGTGCTGGAGTTCTTCCGGGACCCTTCCCGAGGTCATCTCGCCTCACTGCTGGGGGAGTTGGAGACCGTACGGAGCGAGGTGAACGGCGAGTCGGACGGCGACCGCACGTTCCGCCCGCCGGAGGACATCTGCGCGAGTCCCGGGGGGTGAGGGCGGAACACGACGACCGCCGTATCGGGCCGCTAACTTGATCCGCATGGCAAGCCAGATCATCACTCTCGTCGGCGTCCTGCTGGGCGCTCTCACCTCGTACTTCGCCACGAGCGTGGCGGAGCGGGCCAAGTTCCGGCAGACGATGGCCACACGGTGGGACGAGCGCAAACTCGACACCTACATCGACTACATCTCCTGTGTGAAGGAGGCGGCCCGAGCGGCCCGGCAGGCGGTCGAGGCGCACGGACGGGACGAGGACCGCGCCGCACCGCTGGCGGCGATGGAGGCCGCGGAGGCGCGACGCTCCGTCCTGTTCGAGGGACTGATGCTGCTGGGGGACGACGCGGCTTCGCGGGCCGCGATGACGGTCAACCAGCGCCTGTGGGCGGTCATTTGGTTCGCGCGGGATCCGGCCGGCAGCGCGCCCGCCAACTCTCCGGCAAGTGGCGCGCCCACCGACTACAAGGAGTTGAGCGCGTCGCTCGTCGAGGCCCTCAACTCCCTGCACAAGGCGGCCCGTACGGACCTGGCGATAGGAACTCCCTAGAAGGCAGGGGCCCTTCTGCCCTCACCCCGTCCCGCCAGATCCAGCGCGATGTCCGTGATCATGTCCTCCTGGCCGCCGACCATCCCACGTCGGCCCACCTCCACCAGTACCGAGCGGGTGTCGAGGCCGTAGCGGGCCGCGGCCGTCTCCGCGTGCCGCAGGAAGCTGGAGTACACGCCGGCGTAGCCGAGGGTGAGGGTCTCGCGGTCCACCCGTACGTCGCGGTCCTGCAACGGTCGTACGACGTCGTCGGCCGCGTCCATGAGCGGGAACAGGTCGCAGCCGTGGTCCCAGCCCATCAGGTCCGCGACCGCGACGAACGCCTCCAGGGGGCAGTTGCCGGCCCCGGCGCCCTGCCCTGCGAGGGACGCGTCGACGCGGGTGGCGCCCTCCTCGACGGCGACGACCGAGTTGGCCACGCCGAGGGCGAGGTTGTGATGGGCGTGGATGCCGGTCTCCGTCGCCGGGTCCAACGCGTCGCGGTAGGCGCGGAACCGGTCGCGCACGCCGTCCATGGTGAGCCGGCCGCCGGAGTCGGTGACGTAGACGCAGTGCGCGCCGTAGGACTCCATCAGCTTGGCCTGGCGGGCCAGTTCGGCGGGTTCCGCCATGTGGGACATCATCAGGAAACCGGCGACGTCCATGCCCAACTCCCGCGCGGCGGAGATGTGTTGGGCCGAGATGTCGGCCTCGGTGCAGTGGGTGGCGATCCGTACCGAGCGGATGCCGAGCGAGTGGGCCTGCTTGAGGTCGTGCACCGTGCCGATGCCCGGCAGGAGCAGGGTGGTCGGCACGGCCTGGTGCGTGGCGCCGACCACTGCCTCGATCCACTCCCAGTCGGTGTGCGCGCCCACCCCGTAGGTGACGCTGGACCCGGACAGGCCGTCCCCGTGGGCGATCTCGATCGCGCCGACGCCGGCCGCGTCCAGGGCGGTGGCGATGGTGCGGGCCTGCTCGACGGTGTAGCGGTGGCGGACGGCGTGCATGCCGTCCCGCAGGGTCACGTCCTGCACGTACAGCCTGGTCACTTGGCCGCCTCCGGGGTGTGGTGCGTCGCCACGCGCTCCGCGGTACGCAGCGCCGCGGACGTCATGATGTCGAGATTGCCGGCGTAGGACGGCAGGTAGTGGGCGGCTCCCTCCACCTCCAGGAAGACCGAGACCCGGGCCGCCGGGCCGCGGGTGGCGGCGGGCAGCAGTCCGCGCAGCGGATCGTCGTCGGCGACCCGGTCGAACTGCACCTTCTGCTTCAGCCGGTAGCCCGGCACGTACGCCTGCACCCGGCCGACCATCTCCTCCACCGACGCGGTCACCGCGGCCTCGTCGCACTCGCCGACCAGGCAGTACACGGTGTCCCGCATGATCAGCGGCGGCTCGGCGGGGTTGAGCACGATGATCGCCTTGCCGCGGGCCGCGCCGCCCACCTTCTCGATGGCCGACGCGGTCGTCTCGGTGAACTCGTCGATGTTGGCGCGCGTTCCGGGCCCCGCCGAGCGGGAGGAGATGGAGGCCACGATCTCGCCGTAGTGGACCGGCGTGACCGCGCGCACGGCGGCGACGATCGGGATCGTGGCCTGGCCGCCGCAGGTGACCATGTTGACGTTCGTGGCGTCCAGGTGCTCGTCCAGGTTGACGGACGGCACGACGTACGGGCCGATCGCGGCCGGCGTCAGGTCCACCACCCGGCGTCCGAGGTCCCGCAGCACCCGGTCGTTGTGGTGGTGGGCGCCCGCCGAGGTGGCGTCGAAGACGATCCCGATCTCGTCGAACTCGTCCAGCCGCACCAGGCCGTCGACGCCCTCGTGCGTGGTCGCGACCCCGAAGCGGCGGGCCCGGGCCAGGCCGTCGGAGTCCGGGTCGATGCCCACCATGGCGCCCATCTCCAGGACGTCCGAGGTACGCAGGACCTTGATCATGAGATCGGTGCCGATGTTGCCGGAGCCGATGACGGCGACCTTGGTGCGGGCCGAAGTACCTTCGTTCGTACGGGACGTGGGGAGGGCGTCGGTCATCGCCGGTCTCCTTCGGTGGACGCTTCCGTCGGCTCTTCCGGCGACTCTTCGTCCGCAGCGAACGTCACCCGCACCGACCCCAACCCGGAGATCCGCGCCTCGAAGACGTCACCCGGGTCGACGGCCACCATCGGACCGAGCGCCCCGGTGAGCACGATGTCGCCGGCCCGCAGCGGATCGCCCGCCGCCGCGAGGGTCGACGCGAGCCAGACGGCCGCGTTGAGGGGCCCGCCGAGGCAGTCGGCACCGGTGCCCGCGGAGACCTGCTCGCCCGCGCGGCTCATCGTCATCCGTACCCCGCGCGTGTCGAGCGCGGTCAGCGGCACCGGGCTGGTGCCGAGGACGAAGAGGCCTGAGGAGGCGTTGTCGGCGACCGTGTCGACGAGGCTGATGTCCCAGTCGGCGATCCGGCTGTCGACGATCTCCAGCGCGGGCAGCGCGAAGTCGACGGCACGCAGCACGTCGGCCACCGTGATCCGGGCGTCCGGCAGATCGGTGCCCAGCACGAGCGCGACCTCCGCCTCGACCTTCGGCTGGAGCAGCCGCCCGGCGGGCACCGTGCCCCCGTCGGGGACGGCCATGTCGGCCAGCAGCGCGCCGAAGTCCGGCTGGTCCACGCCGAGTTGGCGTTGGACGGCGGGGGAGGTGAGACCGATCTTGCGGCCGACGACGCGGGTGCCCCGCTGCTCCAGGGACCGCGCCACGTTGAGGCGCTGCACGTCGTAGGCGGCCGTGATGTCGCCGTCGGGCAGCAGGGACCGTACCGGCGGACAGGGGACTCCGGTACGGGCCGCCTCGGCCAGGGCGTCGGCGGCCTTGACCACCGCGGCGGACGGCCGGTCGGCACTGGGGGGTGTCGGCATGCGACCACTCCAAGGGGCGAGGGACGAGGGACGAGAAACAAAGGACGAGGGACCAGGACGTACGGCGGGCGCACGAGGGTCTGATGAGGTCCGGTATAGACGTGGCTGTGCCACACCGGCAATCATTGTTCCGTGACACGGAACACCGACCAGGGCAACATGCTCGCCAAAGCCGCGGTCATCCTGGACTGCTACCGCCCGGACGGCGGCTCGTACCGTCTGACGGAACTCGCCGAGCGCACCGGCTTCAGCAAGACCACCACGCACCGGCTGGCCGCCGACCTCGTACGGCTCGGGTTCCTGGAGCGGTCCGGCGCGGTCTACCGGCTCGGCGGCAAGCTCTTCGAGCTGGGCACGCTCGTGCCCCGCCGGCACGGACTGCGCGAGACGGCACTGCCCTTCGTGCAGGACCTCTACGAGGCCACGCACGAGACCGTCCACCTCGGTGTCCGCGACGACCACGACGTGGTCTACCTGGAGCGCGTCCACGGTCACGACCCGCTGCGCCTTCCGTCCCGGGTCGGCGGCAGACTGCCCCTGACCTGCACCGGCGTGGGCAAGGCGCTGCTCGCCTTCTCCGGCCCCGAACTCACGGAGCGGATCCTCGCCGAGCCGCTGCCGCGCCTGACCCCGCACTCGGTGACCGACCCGGTACGGCTGCGTACGGCCGTCGAACAGGCACAGGTCTCGGGCCTCGCCTACGAGGAGCAGGAGGCCGCCCTGGGCGTGTGCTGCATCGCCGCCCCGGTCTTCGACGGCGGCGGTACGGCCGTCGCCGCGCTCTCGGTCGCCGTGCCGCGGGCCCGCTTCAGCCCCGCCCAGCTCGCCCCGGCCGTACGCACGGCGGCCCTCGGGCTGTCCCGGGCGCTGCGCCAGGCGCGCTGAGCCGGGATCGCGCCCCGAGGGTCGCCTCAATCGGATATACGCGCCTCTATCGGGACAGTCGCCGGGAGCGCCATCATTCGGACATGACGACTCTCGACGACGCGAGCGCATTCGGTGCCGGATCCGCCCTGCCGGCGCTGCCGGAGGACTGGGAACGATGTCTGGCCGTGGCGGCACATCCGGACGACATCGAGTACGGGACGGCGTCCGCCGTCGCACGGTGGACCGCCCAGGGGAAACAGGTCACCTACCTGCTCGCCACCCGCGGCGAGGCGGGCATCGACGGACTGCACCCGGACCAGGCAGGACCGCTGCGGGAGGCCGAGGAACGGGCCGGGGCGCGCGAGGTCGGCGTGGAGACGGTGGAGTTCCTCGACCACACCGACGGGATCATCGAGTACGGCCCCGCACTGCGCCGTGACATCGTGCGCGCGATCCGCCGCCACCGGCCGGAGGTCGTGGTGTCAGGGGCGTTCGACGTCCGCATGATCGGCGGAATGACCAACCAGGCCGACCACCGCGTGGTCGGCCTCGCCGCGCTGGACGCGACCCGGGACGCGGGCAACCGCTGGATCTTCCCGGAACTCGCCGAGGAGGGCCTGGAACCCTGGGGCGGAGTCCGCCTCGTCTGCTTCGCCGGCACCGGCCGGCCCAGCCACGGCGTGGACATCACCGGTGAGCCGCTGGAGCGCGGGATCGCCTCGCTGGCGGCCCACGCCGAGTACACCAAGGGGCTCGGCGCGCACGGCTTCGAGCCCAGGCCCTTCCTGACCTGGGCGGCCGGGATGGCGGGTCCGGCGCTCGGTGTGGCGGCGGCGGTCCTCTTCGACGTGCACCAACTCGCCTTCGAAGGACCGCCGCCCTGGGAGCAGTGACGCGGAGGGGTGCGAGGGAGCGACCTGCGGGGTCCGGCCGTCAGCCCTGCGTCTCGCCGATGTTGACCATCCACGGGATGCCGAACTTGTCGGTACACATACCGAACACGTCACCCCACATCTGCTTGTCCAGCGGCACGATCACCGTGCCGTCGGCCGACAGCTTCTCCCACCAGCCGCGCAGGTCCTTCTCGTCGTCGCCGCTCAGGCTCACCGAGAAGTTGCCGCCCGGGGTGTACTGCATCTCGGGCGGGGTGTCCGCGCCCATGAGGGTGAAGCCGCTCGGCGTCTCCAGCATGCCGTGCATGATCTTGTCGGCGTGGGACGCATCGGGCCGGCCGAACTCCCCGAAGGTGTTGAGCGCGAGGGTGCCGCCGAACACCTCCTGGTAGAACTCCAGCGCCTGCCGGGCATCCCCGTCGAAGCTGATGTAGGGGTTGAGTCGTGACGCCATGAGAGCCTCCTGTGCAGGGGCAGAGGTCAGATGTCCGCACAGTAACGCGGGGCACTGACAACGGCCCGCCGGCCGGTACCGCGAGCCTTGTGGCACGCCCGTCGACGCTGCTCCAGCGCTGGTCGAAAACTGCCTCTGTGATTGGCATGGACCTGGCTGAATGACACCGCTAAGCTCTGCCGCGCACGCTTGAGAGCGCTCTCACGCACCCGCTGTTCCACCCCCACCTTGTTGGAACGACGAAGGGCAACTCCCTTGAGACGCAAGCGACTCCTGCACGCCGGCCTGGCCGCGCTGCTGATGCTCGGCACCTGGACCGCCGCCGGCACCCTCCCCGCGGCCGCGGACGACTCCGCCGCCACCCCCACCACCCGACCCGCCTCGGCCGGACTGCTGTCCGCCATGCAACGGGACTTCGGTCTGACCGAGTCCCAGGCAAAGGCCCGACTCAAGGCCGAGGCGACCGCCACGGACATCGCCCCGAAGGCCCGCAAGGCGGCAGGAGCGGCATACGGCGGCTCCTGGTTCGACGCGAAGACCAACCGGCTCACCGTCGCCGTCACCGCGAACGCCTCCGCCGCCACCCGCCAGGCCGTCCGTGCCACCGGCGCCACGATCCGTACCGTCCGGCACAGCGCGCGAGAACTCGACGCGGCCAAGGCGCGCATCGACCGGCTGAACGCCCCGGCCGGCGTGAGCAGTTGGCACGTCGATCCGACCGCCGGCGCGGTCGTCGTCGAGGTCGTCCGGACCGACCGTGCTGACAACGATGTCCAGAGCTTCCTGTCCCAGGCCCGCCGAGCGGGTCCGGTCACCGTCGAGACGGTCGCCTCGGCGCCGGGCACCTTCGCGGCCGGCACGGTCGGCGGCGACCCGTACTACACGGGCAACGTCCGCTGCTCTATAGGCTTTTCGGTGTACGGCGGCTTCGTCACCGCCGGGCACTGCGGCCAGCCCTCGGCCGCCGTCTACGGCTGGGACCGCTCCTACGTCGGCACCTTCCAGGGTTCCTCGTTCCCGGACAACGACTACGCCTGGGTCAGTGTGGGCAGCGGCTGGTGGACGGTTCCCGTGGTCCTGGGCTGGGGCACTGTCTCCGACCAACTGGTGCGCGGTTCGGCCGTGGCGCCCGTCGGCTCCTCCATCTGCCGCTCGGGCTCGACCACTCACTGGCACTGCGGCAACGTCCTGGCCCTGAACGAGACCGTCAACTACAGCCAGGGCGCGGTGCGTCAGCTCACCAAGACCAGCGTCTGCGCCGAACCGGGCGACTCCGGCGGGTCGTTCATCAGCGGCGACCAGGCTCAGGGCGTCACCTCCGGCGGCTGGGGCAACTGCAGCAGCGGCGGCGAGACCTGGTTCCAGCCCGTCAACGAGATCCTCAACCGGTACGGCCTGACCCTGCACACCGCCTGACCCCGCACACGCCCTGACCGCACTCCTGGCTCAGGGGGCCTTCGCCGGCCGGTGACGGCGAAGGCCCCGGTGCGGTTCGGGTGTGGGGTCGATCATTTCGCGAACACGGTCGCGAGGGCGGAACGGACCAGCTCGTGGACGACGGGTACCCCGTACGTCACCGCCCCCGCGACCGCGATCGTGCCCAGACAGCGCACGGGCCATCGACCGCCCACCACTTGAGGGAGACGACCCAGCAGGCCGTGCACGGGCACTGCCTCCCGTATCGAGATCACCGAGGCGAGCAGGGCCACGGTCACGAGCGTCCCCCAACCCACCACGGACTCGAACCCGACCTTTTCGAGACCCATCACCGGCTCGTCACGTACCGAGATCGTGGAGCCGACCTTGACGTTTGCCAGGATGGCCGCGTCCGGGTCCAGCAACCGGCCGCCGGGGGAGCGGAGTTCGCCGCCGCACTCCGTGGACGCCTTCGGCTCGTGCGTCGCCCAGCACGACTCCACGTGCAGACGACCGGGGGTACCGATCAGTCCGACCGCTCCGAGGAGACTCCACCCAGCGAACACGCCCACGGACAGGAGGGCGAAGAGGCATGCCGCAGCTGTCGCGGCACGGGTGACCGCCCTGAGCCGTCGCCACGGGCGGGATGCCGCGGCTTCTTGTGCCGCCTTCCGCTGCGCTTCCTCCCGCTGCTCTGCCCTCGACGCCCACATCTGTTGGTTCCTGGCCCTGCGCCTGGATGCCTTCGACGACATCGTGCCTCCCCCTCCGTCGATTCAGGGCGTCGGGATGCCCGCCGGCCGGGCCGGGCGTCCCAGCCGCACCGGAACGCCGGGGGAGTACAGCACGCTGACCGGAGGCTCGGTCGGGTCGGGGAGGCCTGCGGCCGTGACGAGATCCTGCTCGCAGGTGAGGAGTTCCGCGCGGTACAGGGGCCAGCGCGGGTGGTCGTTCGGGAGGAACGCCAAGGGGTCGGGGCCGCCGAAGAAGGCGTTGTGCATGCCCCAGCGGGCGGTGAGGAAGTGCTCCAACTCCGTTGGTTCCCCGATGGGTTCACCCGTCCGTACGGTGATGCGGCTGTGCGCGCCGCGTGGGCCCGGCCAGCGCCGGGAGCTGCGGTAGGCGACGGTGTCGCCGTCCGCGCGGACGGTCATCCGCGACCACAGGTACGGCAGCCGGAAGCCGAGGCGGCCCATCACCACCGGGATCAGCCGGGAGGCGTCCATCGAGCGGAACACGACACCCCGCCGCCCGTGCGCGTCCACCGAGTAGAGCCGCACATTGGTCTCCGGGAAGGTCCCGAGGTACGGCACCCCGGGCAGCCGCAGCCAGCCCACCCGGTCCATCCGGAAGGCGACGAGCCCGACGAAGGTCATCCCGTCGTGCGTGTCCGGGACGGTACCGGGCGGCAACAGCGGTGCCACGACGTCCGGTTGGACGGCCCAGTGGATGAACGTGAGGTCGAGCCACTGCTGGGTGAGGAGCGGGGCGCGTATGAGGGTGGGCGCGTCGGGCGTGACGGGGGCGGGGTTCGGCACGAGGGTCAGGATGGCAGAGGGAGGAGTCGGGTCATAGCGTGGTGGGTGCCCCGGAAGGGTCCGTGACGGTCGAGGTGATGGTGACGCGATGTGCTGGAGTGCGACGGCCGATCTCTGGGCGGGTACCGCCATCGCCTCCGTCGGCGCGGTCTGCGTGGCGCGGACCCGTCGTCGCGGGGACGTGCCCCTCGCCGCCCTGCCCCTGCTGCTCGGCGCCCACCAGCTGGTCGAGGCGCAGGTCTGGCACAACGGAGGGGGCACGGGACCGGCCACCGTCGCCTGGGCCGTCATCGCCCTGCCGCTGCTCGCGGTGTTCGTCCCCGTCGCCGTGCTCTGCGCCGCGCCCGCGCGCGCCAGGCCCCGGCTGATGGCTCCGCTGGTGGCCGGTGTCCTGACCGCCGCCGTGCTGGCCTACAGCCTGGCCACCCGTTCCGTGCGCGCCGACATCCGCGGCCACACCGTCGGCTACGCCATCGGCCTTGACCACGGGCGCCTGCTCATCGCGGGCTACCTGCTCGCCACCGTCGGCGCGCTGCTGCTCGCCGGTGACCGCTGGCTGGTGGGGTTCGGTGTGCTGGCCGGCGTGGGGGCGGTGATCTGCTCGGCGCTGTGGCGGACGGAGTTCGTCTCGACCTGGTGCGCGCTCGCGGCGGTGTGCTCCCTGGTGCTCCTTGGCTGGGCCGGACGCCGCCCGGCCCGTCACCCGGCCGGTGTCGGAATCTGATCCCCGACCGGTCGCCCGACCGTCACCTGTGCGCATGATGGGCTCGAAACGAGTTCCTATGACCGGAGGAACAGATGGACATCGGGATCGGCCTTCCGAATACGGTTCCCGGCACCGAACCACAGACTCTGCTCGACTGGGCCCGGCAGGCGGAGGAGGCGGGCTTCAGCACGCTCGGCACCATCGGCCGGCTGGTGTACCAGGGCTACGAGGAGCTGATCGCCCTCACCGCGGCCGCCGCCGTCACCAGCAGGATCCGGCTGACGACCAGCGTGCTGCTCGCGCCGCTGTACGAGAACGCCGCGCTGCTGGCGAAGCAGGCCGCGTCACTCGAACGCATCTCCGGCGGGCGCTTCGTCCTGGGCGTGGGGCTCGGCGGGCGCGACGACGACTTCGCCGCGAGCGGGCTGTCCACCAAGGGCCGCGGGAAGCGCTTCGAGGAACAGATCGACGACATGAAGCGCATCTGGGCGGGCGAGGAGCGCGGATTCGCCGGCGGGATCGGCCCGGCGACCGTGCGTGAGGGCGGCCCCGAGCTGATCCTCGGCGGCTCTACCGACGTGAGTTTCCGACGGGTGGCCAAGCTGGCCGACGGCTGGATCATGGGCGGCGGCACGCCGGACATGTTCGCGCAGGCCGCGGTCGGTGTGGACACCGCCTGGCAGGAGGCCGGACGTTCCGGCAAGCCCCGCAAGCTGTCCCTGGCCTACTTCGGGCTCGGCCCGAACGCCCGCGCCCAGGCGGACGGATACCTGCTGGACTACTACGGCTTCCTCGGTGACGTCGCCGCACAGGTCGCCGGGAGCGCGGCGGTGAGCCCTGAGATGGTCAAGTCGTACGTCGCCGCGTTCGAGGCGGCCGGCTGCGACGAGCTCATCTTCGTCCCGACCGGTTCGGGGCTGGAGCAGATCGAGCTGCTCGCGGAGGCTATCGCCTGACGCTCGGGGCTGCCGTTCGGATCAGTCCGGCGGAGCCGCCGTGCTCCGCCGGACCAGCAGCCGGGCCGGCACCAGATCCGTGCCGGGGCGCGGCTCCCCGTCGGTGCGGATCTGCTGGAGCACCTTGCGCACACACCGCCGGCCCACCTCGGCGAAGTCCTGGTGGACGGTGGTGAGCGGCGGTACGAAGTACGCGGCGTCCGGGATGTCGTCGAACCCGACCACACTGACGTCCTCCGGCACGGACCGCCCGCGCTCGTGGAAGGCGCGCAGCAGACCCAGCGCCATCTGGTCGTTGGACGCGAACACCGCCGTGCAGTCGGCCTGTTCGGCCAGCGCGAGACCCGCCGCGTACCCCGACTCGGCCGACCAGTCACCGTGCAACGGCGGCGGCACCGGACGCCCCGCCTCCTCAAGTGCCGCTCGCCAGGCCTCGGTCCGGCGCTGCGCGGAGAAGGACGTCTCCGGCCCGGTCAGATGCCATACGGTGCGGTGGCCCAGGTCGAGCAGGTGCTGCACGGCCGTGCGGGCGCCCTCGCTCTGGTCGGTGTCGACCACGCTGTAGCGGTCGCCGGCGTCCGAGTCCACGACCACGACGTGCACCCCGGGCGGGAGTTGGAAGGATCCGGTGCCGGTGTCGAGGAGATGGATCTCCATGATGACGATCACGGCGTCGACGGCCAGCTCGCCCATGCGGGTGAAGGCCCCCAGGACGTTGTCCTGCGTCGGGACGTCGATCGGGATCAGCGTGATCGCGTACCCCTCGGCCGCCGCGTGCGTGGCGATCGCCTCGACGGTTCGGCTGTTGCCCGTGGAGGAGAGGCTGAACAGGATCACGCCGATGGTGTTGAACTGGCCGTAACGCAGCGCGCGCGCCGCGCTGTTGGGCCGGTAGCCCAGCTCCCGCATCGCGGCGAGGACCTGCTCCCGGGTCGAACCGACCACCCCGGCCTGACCGTTGGAGACCCGCGAGACCGTCTGCGACGAGACACCCGCGAGCCGGGCCACGTCGGCCATGGACACGCGCTGCTTGCGCCGCCCGCCGGGCACGCCCGAACCACCCCGCTCCACCACGGCTGCCTCCTTCGACCGATGCCCGAACTGCCTGCGCGCACCGGATGTTACGTGTGGGAAACCTTGACGGTCGCCAGGGCGGATGTCACGATTCCGGCGCCTCCGAGTTTACGTAAACATCGCTGCGGCGATCCGGACTCCGCCTCCTCTCAACCCACTCCCGCCGCCTCTTGCCGCACAGCATGTTTACGTAAACATCCGGTCCTCCTGAAAGGGCACGTCGATGCGCAAGACCCCTGCCACGAGCCGCCGCACTCCCCGGCTGCGCGCCGCCTTCGTGGCGCTGGCGATCACCGCGATCAGCGGGGCGACCCTCACGGGCACCCCCGCCTCCGCCACCGCGCCGAGCACCGGCACGACCCAGTTCAAGGGCGTGAACTGGGCCGACCCGCGCGACAACTTCGCCGACGACCTCCTCCAGCTGTCCGGTCTCTCCACCACCGACGGCTACGCGAAGACGTACGCCAAGGCGAGCCGGATCATCGCGGCCTTCCGCGCGAACCTCGGCGCCAACACCGTGCGGCTGCCGATCAACCCGTACACCGTCAACGGCGCCTACTGGAAGTCGTATCGCGCGGTCGTCGACGCGGCCTCGGCCCAGGGCTTCAAGGTGATCGTGTCCTACTGGGAGGGCACCGGCGCGCAGAAGGACGGGTTCATCGACGACGAGGCCACGTACTGGCCCATGTGGAACACGGTGGTCAAGGCCTACAAGCACAACCCGCTGGTCTACTTCGAGCCGATGAACGAGCCGCACGGCTACACCGACGCCGAGTGGGCCGACATCGCCGCGAAGTGGCTGGACACCTACCCCTCGGTGCCCCGCAACCGCGTCTTCGTCAGCGGCGCCGGCTACAACGACCACGTCACCTCGGTCTGCGCCGACCCGCGACTGAAGGGGACGTACCTGTCGCTGCACCACTACGGCTTCTGGAAGAGCTACGCCACCTACGACGAGTGGGTGGCCGACCTCAAGGTGCGCATCGGCGACTGCGCGGGGCGTACCGTCGCCGACGAGTTCGGGGCGCCGATGACCACGGGCCTCGACTACAACAAGGCGACTCCGGACGACAACTCCGTCAACTTCATCCAGGCCGTGACGGACACCTTCCGCGAGCTGAAGATGGGTTCGGTGTACTGGCCCGGCCTGCGCACGGACGACACCTACTCCATCCAGACCCTGACCGGCCCGGTCGCCCGCCCCTGGCTGGCCACCACCAACCAGTCCGGCGCCGACCGCCTCGCCTGGGCCTGGGGCCGGGGCAAGCCGGTCAAGCCCTGACACCTCGGTTCACACGGCCGGCCGCGGTGCGCCCGCCCGCGGCCGGCAGTTCGGCGTCGGCTCAGGCCGCCGCCGGGCGGACCAGCCCCGACTCGTAGGCGAAGACCACCGCCTGCACGCGGGCCCGGGCGCCGATCTTGGCGAGGATGTGGCTGACGTGGGACTTCACGGTGGTCGGGGCGATGGAGAGGCGTTCGGCGATCTCGGCGTTGGACCAGCCCGAGGCGACTCCGGAGAGGATCACGCGCTCGCGCCCGGTGAGCGTGTCGAGGCCCACCTCACGGGTGGCACGGGCGGGTTGCCCCTCGCGGACGGCGTCGATGAGGGCGCGGGTCAGATCGGGCGTGATGACGGCGTCTCCGGCGGCCACGATCCGGACGGCCGCGATCAGTTCCTCGGCCGTGGCGTCGGGCTGGAGGAATCCGCCGGCGCCGGCGCGCAGGGCCGCGTAGGGATAGGCCTCGCTGTCGGCGGGCGTCAGGACCAGCACGCGCGGCCGGCGCTCGCCGACCGCGCCGGATCGGGTGATACGGCGGATGGCGTCGACGCCGATCGTGTGGGAGAAGCGGTCGTCCACCAGGACCACGTCGGGGTGGAGTGCGGCACTCTCACGGATCGCCTCGTCCGCGCTGGTCGCCTCGCCGACGACGGTCAGATCGGGCTCGGCGGCCAGCAGCATGCGCAGGCCGAGTCGCTGCAGTGAGGGTGCGTTGACGATGAGTACGGAGGTCATGGCGGGGCCCTTCGTGAACGAAACGGTATCGTTCCCCTAGGGCTTCAGCGTAGCCTCGCAACTATCGAAACGCTAGCGTTTTTCTTCTGTGGTTTCGATCACGCTGCGCCAGGGCTGAACGTCCGCCGGGACACACCCGTACCTCCTGTCGAGCCAACACCGAGCAGGAGGCCCTTTGTTCCAGCAGCGAGCGCGAATCGGCGTCGATCGCGTCCCGTCCCCGGCCCGCCGGCCACGGGCCGCCGCTCTCGTCGGCGGCCTGGCCCTGTTGCCCCTGGCCGTGGCGTGCAGTGGCGGCGAGGACGACCGCGCGGAGACGAGGACCGGCAAGATCGCGGTGACCGCCGCGCCCGAGGCCGGGGTCGTGGCACCGGCCAAGGTCGAGGTGATCGCCGGGCTCATCGGCTGCAAGCCCAAGATCCGGGTCGACGCGGACGAGCTGCGGCAGGGCGTGTGCCACACCAAGGCGGCCGACCAGGTCATCACCACGTTCCCCGAGGAGAAGTACAAGCTCGCCTGGCTCGACGCCGCCAGCGGCTACGGCGGACAGCACCTCGTCGGCTCCCGCTGGGTGGTCAGCGCGAAGCCGGCCAAGCTGAAGGAGTTCCGCACCAAACTGGGCGGCGAGATCCAGCAGTTGCGCGGCATCGGCCCGGCCGCCCCGAGCGCGTCCTGACGGTGGCCGCGCAGGATCTACCCGAACGTCACCTGGGCCGTGGCGTGCCGGTTCTCCCGGTGGGTGGCCACCCGCAGCTCGGCACCCTCCCCGGCCGGAGTGCCGCAGGCCGCCAGGTGCTCGCCTCCGAACACCGGCTTGTGGAGCCGGTACGACAGTGAGCGCACCCGGCGGTCCGGTGCCCGGCGGCGGGGGAGCTCGAGCATGAGCAGGGCGAGCAGCGGGCCGTGGACGACGAGGCCGGGGTAGCCCTCCTCGTCACGGCAGTACGGGGCGTCGTAGTGGATGCGGTGCGCGTTCGCGGTGAGGGCGCTGAACCGGAAGAGCAGCGCGGGATCCGGGTGCGCGGGGAGCTGCCAGGGCGAGTCGGTGTCGGGGAGCGTCAACTGGTCGAGGACACTTGGGTGTTGGCCTGCACTGCGGCCCGACCGGTACACGCTGTCCTGCTCCTCGACCAGACAGAGGCGCCCGCGCTGCCGGAACTCCCGGCGCTCGGTGACGAACAGCAGCTCCCCGGTGCGGCCCTGCTTGGCGGTGAGCGCGCCCAGGCTGCGCACGCGCTCCGCGGGTTCGCCCAGACGCAGCGGTTCACGGATCTCGCAGCGGCCCCCGGCCCACATGCGTTGGCGGTGCGGGATCGGCGGCAGGAAGCGGCCGTCGAGCGGATGGCCGTCGGGGCCCAGCCCGCCCTGCGCGGGCCAGTTCAGGAAGTACAGCCAGTGCCACAGCGGAGGCAGCGGATCGCCGGCCTTCGCCACGGCGTCGGGCAGATCCAGGACCGCCGACAGGGCGGCCACCGGACCGACCGGCAGCGGATCCTCGTCCGTGACCGGACCCGGGGTCCACGACTCCACGTACGAGCTGAGCGGCGCGGCACCGGACACCGGCACCGGCTGGTCCTCGGGTTCCATCGTCCTCCTGTCCTCGGCCGTGGACTCAGTTTAGGAACCGCGCGGTCGAGCGCACGTGATGTGCTCCCCGGTACCCCCGCACCCGCCGTACGAGATCCTCGGCGGCCGTCGGCCAGTCCGGCCGGCCGAAGTCGAAGCCTGCCGCGAGCAGGCGGCCGGGGACGACGCGGCGGCTCTTGAGGAGGAGTTCGGTGTCCGAGCGGAGCGCGAAGGCTCCGAGTTCGGCCATCGCCCTCGTCGCGGGCAGGCCCACCGGGGTGCCCCAGGCGGCGCGGAGGTCACGCATGAAGTCCCGTTGCGGCAGCGGGTTCGGGGCGGCGAGGTTCACCGGTCCGCTCAAGTCGTCCCGCTCGACCAGGAATTCGACCGCGCGGACGAAGTCGTGGCCGTGGATCCAGGAGACGTACTGCGCGCCGCCCGCGACCGGGCCGCCGAGCCCGAGCCGCACCAGCCGCAGCAGCATGTCGAGGACACCGCCCCGGCCGGGGCTCATCACCATGGCGGAGCGCAGCGCCACCTTGCGGGTGCGCGGGGTGTCGGCCTCCTCCAGTTCCCGCTCCCAGGCCCGGGCGATCTCGATGCTGTACGCCCAGTAGTCGGGGACGTCCGGCTCGGTGCCGCCGATGACGCCGGTCGTCTCGTCGTTCGGCGCGTCGAAACGGTGGGAGTAGATGGTCGCGGTGCTCATCTGGAGCCAGACGCGGGGCGGCCGGGCGGCGGTCGTGATCGCCTCGCCGACGGCCCGGGCGGAGTCCACCCGCGAGTCCATCATCGCCCGCATGTTGGCGGGCGTGTAGCGGCAACTGACGCTCCGCCCCGCCAGGTTGATCACCACGTCGCTGCCGTCGACCACCTCGGCCCAGGGGCCCTGGTGCACCCCGTCCCACGGGATGTCGCCGGGGCGCCCGGGCCGTCGGCTCAGCACCACGACCTCATGACCGGCCGCGGTCAGCTCGCGGCGCAGCAGCGTCCCCACCTGCCCGGTGCCCCCGGGAATCACGATCTTCATCAGGCTCGCCCCCTCTGTTCTCGGAGCGAGCATACGCCGGTGTTGAACGTGTTCAAAACGGTGGGGAGGAACCTCCTGGAGGTGGTCAGTGCCGGGGCCGGTAGGCCTTCGGCAGGCGCAGGCCGCGGTCGGCCATGATCTGGCGGACGCGGTCGGGGTAGTCGGTGATGATGCCGTCGATGCCCATGTCCATGAGCGCCTCGATCGTCGCCGGATCGTCACAGGTCCACGGGATGACCTTCAGGCCCCGGGCGTGGGCCTCGGAGATCATCGTGGGGTCGGGGTAGAAGCGGAAGTCCGGGTCGCCGATCCTGCCGCTCTGCGGGAAGCCGTAGTTCGGGGAGAGCGCCTTGAGGCCCGGGACGGTGGCCGCCGCCTTGACGAAGTCGCCGCCGTAGTCGTCGGCGTCGATCCCGCCCAGCCAGGGGGAGGCGCCGGGCTTGCCGACCTGGAGGAAGTCGTAGTTCGTGAGCGCGACCAGCGGCCACCGCGGTGCCAGCTTGTGCATAGCCTTCAGCGCGCCCCAGTCGAAGGACTGGATGGTGACCTGGTCCTCGATGCCGGAGCGGTGGATCTCCTCGTAGACGCGGCGCACGAACAGCTCGCGCGGGGAGGTCTGTTCGGGCGCGCCCGCCTCGACCTTCGTCTCGATGTTCAGCTTGACCTGCTTGGCGCGGTAGCTCTTGACCAGGTTCAGGACGTCCTTGAGCTCGACCATCCGGAACCCCTTGACCACCTCCTGCTGCGGGAATCCGGGCAGTTGCTGGTAACCGCAGTCCAGGGTCTTGATCTGAGCCAGCGTCAGATCCTTGATGTACTTGCCGACATACGGGTACAGCGGGTCGCCGGGCGTGACCGGGGCCGTGTCCCTGCACTTCACCCCGCTGATCTGCCGGTCGTGGTTGACGACGACCTTGCGGTCCTTGGTGATGTGCGTGTCCAGCTCCAGGGTGGACACCCCGAGCCGCAGGGCCTTGCCGAACCCCTGCAACGACTCCTCGGTCGTCAGCCCCAGGCCACCGCGATGGGCCTGCAGATCGAACAGGGCTCTGTGCGCGGGTGGTCGGGGCGTGGGCGTGTGCGTCGTCGTTGTCGCGTGGGCGGCCGTCGGGAGGGCGAGCACCGGCGCCAGGGCCAGGCCGGCGAGGGCATGTCGTGCGGACATCGAAACCTCACTCGTGTCGGTTCGGGCGAGCAGGAGACGCTAGTTGAGCCACGGGCGTACGCAACAGCGTGGACATGTTCCCGCCATGAACCCTCACCGAACGGCCGCCCGGCCGCACCCGCCGCGCAGCTGTACGGCCGTGCTCGTCAGCCGCGCAGATACGCCCCGAGCCGAGCGATCGCCGACGGGTTGCGGGGGCTCTCCACCAGGTCGACGTAGTCGAGGACGAAGATCCGGCGGTGCTTGACGGCGGAGACGTTCCGCAGCGGGGCGTACGACAGCAGGAACTTCCGCTTCTGCTCGGCGCTCACGTCCCCGTAGTCGCAGATCACGATGACGTCCGGGTCCCGCTCGACGACACTCTCCCAGCCGACGGTGGTCCAGGAGTCGGCCAGGTCGTGCATGACGTTCTCGCCGCCGGCCGCGCTGATGATCTGGTCCGGGGCGGCGTAACGACCGGACGTGAAGGGCTGGTCCTGACCGCTGTCGTAGAGGAAGACCTTGGGACGCTCGGCCGGTGCCTTCGCCTCGACGTCGGCGATCTGCTTCTTGAACCCCGCGATGAGGGTGGCGGCCCGCTGCCGCACCCCGAACAGCCTGCCCAGGTTGGTGAGGTCCTCGTACAGCGCGTCCAGCGGCGGCATGATGCCGCGCGAACTCTCCGTACGGCCGTTGTGGCACGACTCGGTGAGGGTGTACGTGGGGATGCCGAGCTTCTTGAGGGCGTCCGGGGTGAAACCGCTGTCCTCGCGGAAGCCGTAGTTCCAGCCCGCGAAGACGAGGTCGGCGCGGGCGTCGAGGACGTTCTCCTTGGTGAGCTGGTCCTTGGAGAGCCACTTGACCTTCCGGTAGCCGTCCTTCCAGGGGACGTCGGTGAGGTCGCCCTTGTCGTCGGGCATGGCGAACCCGGCCATGCGGTCCTCCAGACCGAGCGCGAACATCAGCTCGGTGATCCCGACGTCGTTGGTGACCACGCGCTCGGGGACCTTGTCGTAGGTCACCTTGCGGCCGCAGTTGGTGAGCGTGACGGCGGTGGACTTCGCCTTCGCGTCGGCCTGTGGTTCGACGGTGGCACCGCAGCCGGTGGCGGTCGCGGCGAGGCAGAGGGCGGCGATGAGCAGCTTGCGCACAGGGATCCTTACGCGGGTGGGGGCAGGGTTCTCGGGTGGGGCAGGTTCTTACGAGGTGGCGGGGAGCAGGTCGAACAGCAGCTGGACCGCGCCCGTCTCCGGGTGCCGTACGGGATGCGCGCGCACCCCGAACACCTCGGCGAGCAGGGCGGGTTGAAGGACTTCGTACGGCGGGCCCGATGCGACGATCCGGCCGCCGGCGACGACGTACAGCCGATCGCAGTGCGCGGCGGCCAGGTTGAGGTCGTGCAGGGCGGCGAGCGCGGTCAGGCCGCTGCGGCGGACCAGCGCGAGCACGTCCAACTGGTGGGCGATGTCGAGGTGGTTGGTGGGTTCGTCGAGGACCAGCACCCGGGGTTGCTGCGCCAGCGCGCGGGCGATGAGGACGCGCTGCCGCTCACCGCCGGACAGGGCGAGGAAGCCGCGCTCGGCGAGATGGCCGACGCCCGTGCGCTCCATGGCTTCGGCACACACGGCACGGTCCCGCGCGGCCGTCCGGTCCCGGTGCGGCAGCCGACCCATGGCGACCACCTCGGCGACCGTGAAGTCGAACTCCGCCGCCGACTCCTGGGGCAGCGCCGCCAACACCCGTGCCGCGGCCCGGGACTGCATGCCGTGCACGTCCTCCCCGTCGAGCCGTATCGCGCCCCGGTCCGGCCGCAGCGCCCGGTACACACACCGCAACAGCGTCGACTTGCCGCTGCCGTTGGGGCCGACCAGCCCGACGAACGCCCCGCTGTCCACGGCGAGTTCGATGTCGTCGATCAGCCGGGCACCGGCCACGTCGACCGTCACACCGGTGATGTCGAGCCGCATGGTCACCTACCTCCGAACGCGTAGTGGCCGCGCCGCACGCGCAGTTGAGGACCGCCCGGCACGTCGTCCATGTCGATCCGCACGCTCACCGCCCCCCGAACGCGTAGCCGCCCCGCCGCATCAGCAGCAGGAAGGCGGGCACCCCGACCACGGCCGTGATCACTCCGACGGGCAACTCGGCGGGCGCCAACAGGAGTCGGGACAGTACGTCCGCCCACACCAGCAGGACGGCCCCGACCAGGGGCGCCACCGCCAGCACCCGGCGGTGGTCGGCGCCGACGAGCATCCGTACGACGTGCGGCACCATCAGGCCGACGAACCCGATCGCCCCGCTGACCGCGACCACCGTCCCGGTCACGGCCGCGGTGACGAGGAACAGCTCCCGGCGCAGCCGGCCCGGCCGGACCCCGAGCGCGGCGGAGGTCTCGTCCCCCATGGCGAGCGCGTTGAGCGCCTCGGCACGCCACCGCAGCCACGCCCATCCGGCCGCCACGGTCACGGCGGCGAGCGGTACCTGGACCCAGGTCGCGCCGCCCAGGCTGCCGAGCAGCCACATCATCGCCGACCGGGCCGCCTCGCCCCGGGCCGCGCCGAACACCATCACCGTGGTCACGGCCTCGAAGCCGTACGCCAGTGCCGTCCCGGTCAGGACCAGGCGCAGCGGGGTGAGGCCGTGCGGGGAGCGGGCCACGGCGTAGACCAGGACCATCGCCGCGAGCGCCGAGGCGAACGCCGAAGCCGACAGCGCCCACACCCCGAGCCCCGCGAACGCCCCGAGCAGGATGACCGCGTTGGCGCCGACAGCCGCGCCCGAGGAGATGCCGAGCACGAAGGGATCGGCGAGCGCGTTGCGGACCATGGCCTGCACGGCCACGCCGACGGCCGCGAGCCCCGCCCCCACGACGGCGCCGAGCACGACTCGCGGCAGCCGGATCTCCCAGACGATGGTGTACGCGGCGACGTCGTCGGAGTGCACGGTCCCACCGGTGAGCCCGGCCCACAGGAACCGGAACACCGCCGCCCAGCCGATCCCGGCCGCTCCGAGCCCGACTCCGCACACGAGCGAGACCAGGAGCAGCAGTGCCAGGCCGAGGAGCAGCGGCGGCACGGGTATGCGGGTGGGGGTGGCACTTCGGCGCACGGCGGGGGTGGTCCTTCACCTGGGGCCACCTGTGGGACCTCAAGCAGGAGACAGCCCGTGCGACCGTGCCGGCCGCGCGGTCCCCTCTCGCAGTCCACGGCGAGCAGTCGACGGGTCGCGCCACCCACAGGCGATCGGGCTCACGCGGCACGTCTCTCTCAAGATGCCGCGCACACCGTTGCGGGTCAGCGCCGGACTCTCACCGGACTTCCCCCGCGGGAGGCTCCGGGAGCGTAGCAAACGCCCCAAAGGGGTCTGTCACCCAGGTCCTTGCTGCCGCACGCGCCGGGCGACCTCGCTGTCCTCGGTCTCCCACCAGGGACGGACCAGGTCCGTCCCCGCCGTCCGCGCGACCGGCACGAGATCGGTGTCCAGGCGTCGGTCCAGTACGACGTTCCGCGCGCGCTCCGTGCGGGCCCACTGCACGAGGATCGCCAGCAGGAAGGGGAGCGCCACCAGCTCGGCGATGCTGATCATGGCGCCGCCGCCGAGCTGCTGGTCGTGGTGGACGTCCGGCGCCCAGGGCGGGGCGTGGTGCAGATACCAGGCGCCGGCGATCAGCGTGCCGTGCGTCATGACGACGACACCGGGCACCGCGTCCACGATCCCGTCGAGGAACACCAGCGCGGCCCGCACCGGGTGCGTGCACCAGCCGGGCAGCGTCTCCTCGCCGGTCAGCACCGGCACCACGAACAGGCAGCCGGCGAGCAGGAGATGCAGATACATGAGGTCGTGCAGCGGCCCGTACCGCAGCGCGGTCGCGAAGTACGGCGTGAAGTACACCGTCAGCTCGGTCGCCAGCACCAGCGCCGTACTGACCAGCGGGAAGGTGAGCAGTCGTACGACCCGTCCGGTCATCGTCCGCCGCAGCCGGCCGGCCGGGCCCGCAGGCAGCGCCCGTAGCGCGAGGCCCAGCGGGTCGCCCAGGGCCAGCCCGATGGGCGCGACCAGGTCGAGGAGGACGTTCTGGACGGCGGCCGGCCAGAACAGCACCCGGTCGTAGACGGCGAGGCCGGACATGGTGGCCGCGGTGAGCGTGCCGAGGCCCAGCAGGACGAAGGCCGCGGTCCGGACGACGGACCAGTGCTCGCCCCGGCGCGCGAGCCGCAGCACGCCCGCCGCGTACAGGCCGCCCAGCAGGACGACGAGGAGCAGCGCGGGCACGTCCAGTCGCCAGGAGGAGAGCAGCCGTCCTGCGGTGAGCTCCGGCAGACTCCCCATCACCAGGTCTCTCCTCTTTGCTCTTCCATGCTCTTCCCGCCACGGCCGTGCACGGCACGTCGGACCCGCGGAGACGTTACGCCGTGCCCGCGACCCGACCGATCACAGGTCGGGCGTATCGGGCGACTTCATACCAGGCTCACACCAAGTTCCTACGGAGCGCTTCGGCTTCCGGTGAAATTCGCGCGGTTACCGAATTGATCGTGTCGTCCCACTCGCAGTCACCCGCTGCGAGAGGCACTCTTGACAACGTGCGTACGGTTTCGCGACGTTTGAGCCCTGCCGGGGACTGGGGATCCCGGTCGTCGGCCATGGGGTGAGGGCGGCGCGTACACGGGTGGGGGGCGGGTACACGGCGTGGGTCAGCGGGTAACGGAGAAGCGGGGCGCGGAGACGCGTCACGGGGGGAGCGGATCTGACGTGGATGTGACGGTCCAGAGACTCGACGAACTGAGTGCGTCGCTGCGCGTGGCGTGGCACGAGGCGATGGATGCATCACCTGAGTACTCCAATCCCTTTCTGGCACCGGAGTTCGCGCTCGGGGTGGCCAGACAGCGGGACGCGGTGCGGTTGGCCGTCCTGCGGCAGGAGGGGAAGCCGGTCGGCTTCTTCCCGTACGAACGAGATGCTCTGGGTATCGGCCGGGCCATTGGTCTCGGCCTTTCGGACTGTCAGGCCCTGGTGCACCGGCCCGGGGTCACCTGGGACGCACAGGAGTTGCTACGGGCCAGCGGGCTGTCCATCTTCGAGTTCGATCACCTGGTCGAGGAGCAGAAGCCTTTCAGTAGCTATGTCACCGGCCGGTTCGCGTCGCCGGTGGTGGATCTGAAGCCCGACGAGAGCGGCTACCCGCAGTGGCTGCGCGGCGCGTACCCGGGTCTCGCCAAGACGACGCTGAAGAAGGAACGTCGCCTCGGGCGTGACGTGGGCGAAGTGCGGTTCGTCTTCGACGAGCGCGACCCGACGATGCTGCGCACGCTCATGCGCTGGAAATCCGCCCAGTACCGCAGGACCGGTCGGATGGATCGTTTCGCCCGGCAGTGGATCGTCGACCTGGTGGACGACCTCTTCCAGGTCCGCGAGGAGCACTTCACCGGTGTGCTGTCCGTGCTGTACGCGGGCGACCGGCCGGTGGCCGCGCACTTCGGACCGAGATCGCGCACGGTGCTCGCGGCCTGGTTCACCGCCTACGACCCCGACCTGCACTACTACTCGCCGGGACTGATGATGCACCTGCGCACGGCCGAGGCGGCGGCCCGGGCCGGGGTGACGATGATGGACCTGGGGCGCGGCGACAAGGAGTACAAGGACTGGCTCAAGACCCGCGAGCTCCGCGTCGGTGAGGGCTTCGCCAGTCGCCCGCACCCGGTGGCGGCGGCGTACCGCGTCTGGCGCAGACCGGTGCGCGGTCTGCGCAACACGGTCAACGCCCACCCCCGCCTCCGCGAACCCGCCGACCGCCTCCTGAAGACGGTCGGCGGCCTGCGTACGTCACGCCGGTCGCCGTCCGGCGGGGGAGCGGGCAGCGCTCCCTGAGGCCGGTTGGCAGGGGCGGGCCGGCATGCGCGGGCCCGCCCGGCGGTTGGGTCTGCGCGGCTTGACGCGTGTCTCCCAGGCCGGTCCCGACGTGTCTCCGGGGCCGGTCCCGAGTTTGCCGAATCGGCAACAGGCTTCGTTCACGCCGTGCCGTCCGTCGGATGATCGGTGTCGAAGCCGTCGATCGCGAGGGCTGCCTGGTCCGGTGGACCCGACGGCCCTCGCGTCACCCGGGAGGACCCCATGCCGCAGCCGACCCCAGCCGACCGCACGCACCGCCTCGTGACCTCGCCCGCCGGCCGTACTCACCTCGTGGAGCAGGGCGAGGGCCCGCTGGTGCTGCTCGTCCACGGGTTCCCGGAGACCTGGTACTCCTGGCGCCGGCAGCTGCCCGCTCTGGCAACGGCCGGTTACCGTGCCGTGGCCGTCGACGTCCGTGGCTACGGCCGCTCCTCCAAGCCCGCCGCCGAGTCCGCGTACCGGATGCTCGACCTCGTCGAGGACAACGTCGCCGTCGTGGACGCCCTCGGAGAGAGCTCCGCCGTGATCGTCGGGCACGACTGGGGCGCGAACATCGCCGCCACTTCCGCACTCGTACGCCCCGATGTCTTCCGCGCGGTCGGTCTGCTGAGCGTCCCCTACACCCCGCCCGGCGGCCCCAAGCCCAGCGAGGTCTTCGCGGGGATGGGCGGCGAAGAGGAGTTCTACGTCTCCTACTTCCAGGAGCCCGGCCGCGCCGAGGCGGAGATCGAGCCCGACGTACGCGGCTGGCTCGCCGGCTTCTACGCCGCCCTGTCGGCCGACACCATGCCCGAACCCGGCGCCCCCGACCCGCACTTCGTCACCCGCGGCGGCACGCTCCACGACCGCTTCCCGCAGGGGCGCCGGCCGACCTGGCTCGGTGAGGACGAACTCGACGTCTACGCGGGGGAGTTCGAGCGCAGCGGTCTCACCGGCGCGCTGAACCGCTACCGCAACATGGACCGCGACTGGGCGGACCTGGCCGGTCACCAGGGCGCCCCGATCCACCAACCCTCCCTGTTCCTGGGCGGTTCCCTCGACGCGTCCACCACCTGGCTGGCTGACGCGATCGAGGCGTACCCCACCACGCTCCCCGGCCTGACCGCCTCCCACCTCCTGGACGGCTGCGGCCACTGGATCCAGCAGGAGCGGCCCGAGGAGGTCAACCGGATCCTGGTGGAGTGGCTGGCCGGGCTCGACGCCTGACCTGAACGGGCCGGCGGAAGACCGGAGTCACCAGGTCGGGATGAGGCCGCCGTCGATCCTGATGTCGGCGCCCAGGACGTTCCCGGACCGGGGACCCGCCAGGTACAGCACCGCTTCCGCGACCTCGGCGGGCTGGGTGAACCGGCCGCTCACCATCGACCGCGCGGCACCCTCCGCGACCGAGGCCCGGTCTGCGCCGGTCGCCCGGCCGACCGTGGCCGCCACCCCGCTGTCCGACAGCCACAGATCGGTGGCGACCGGTCCGGGACTCACCGTGTTGACCCGGATGCCCTGCCCGCCCACCTCCTTCGACAGGCCCTTGGAGAAGGCGGCGACGGCTGCCTTCGAGACGCTGTAGTCGAGGACCAGGGGATCGGGCAGGGAGGAATTCACCGAAGCGATGGTCACGATGCTGCCCTCGCCCCGCGCCAGCATCGCCGGAAGCACGGCACGGGTCGTTCGTACCGTCGTCAGCAGGTTCAGCGTGAAGGTGGACAGCCAGTCCTCGTCGGTGATGGACAGGAACCCGTCGGGGCGGACCGGGGCGGCGCCGACGTTGTTGACCAGGATGTCGACGCGGTCGCCCGCCCGCTCCACCAGCAGGGCGGGACCGTCCTGCGTGGCGAGGTCGACCTCGACCACCTCGACCGTTCCGGACTTGGCCAGTTCCGCCAGCTCGTCGGAGGTGTGCCGGGCACCCGCGATCACCCGCGCGCCCTCGGCGGCCAGCGCCCGGACGACGGCGAGGCCGATGCCCCGGCTGGCTCCGGTGACGACCGCGGTGCGACCGTCCAGTTCGTGGACCATGAGGTGCTCCCAGGTGTCAGGGGGTGAACTGCTCCCAGGAGTCAGCGTGACTCAGGAACCACGTCGGCGCAGGGCGAACGCCATGTGCGGGGGAAGAACGACAGACCCGAGGGTCGACTCTAGATATGTCCCGCCCGCCGCTGTCGGCGCAGCAGCAGCCCCAGGTACAACCCGCCGACCACCGCCGTCACCACGCCGACCGGCAACTGGGCCGTCTCGTGGATGCGTTGGGAGGCGAAGTCGGCGGTGACCACGAGGAAGGCACCGGTGCAGGTGGCACCCACGAGGTTGGGGCCGGGGGCGTGGGTGAGGCGGCGGGCCAGTTGGGGTGCGATGAGGGCGACGAAGGGAACCGGTCCCGCGGCGGCCGTCGCCACCGCGCAGGCGGCCGTGGCCAGCACCAGCACCACGAGGCGGGTGCGCTGGACGGGCACGCCGAGACCGCCCGCCACGTCGTCGCCCATCTCCAGGATCCGCAGCCGGCTCGCGGTGAGGGCGACCAGTGGCAGCAGCACGAGCAGGCCGAGGGCGGCCGGGCGGGCGTCCTGCCAACCCCGGCCGTTCAGGCTGCCGTTGAGCCACACCATCGCCTGCGCGGCCTGCGTGAAGCGGGCCTTGGCGAGCAGATAGGCGTTGACGCCCTGGAGCAGCGCACTGATCCCGATGCCGACCAGGACCAGCCGGTAGCCGTGGATGCCGTGCCGCCAGGCGAGCAGATACACCAGCAGCGCGGTCGCGAGACCGCCACCCACCGCGCCCAACGCGACCTGCCCGCCGGTGCCGCCGATGACCAGTACGACCAAAAGGCCGCCGGTGGCGGAGCCGTAGGTGAAGCCGACGATGTCGGGGCTGCCCAGCGGATTGCGGGTCAGGCTCTGGAACAGCGCCCCGCTCAGCCCGAGCGCCGCACCGACCAGGACGCCGGTCACCAGGCGGGGCAGGCGGAGTTCGTTGACGACGAAGTTCGTCTGCCGGCTGCCGTTGCCGAGCAGGGTCCGGATCACGTCGGACGGGGAGATGGCGAACTCGCCGGTCCCCAGGGCGAGTACACCCACCGCGAAGGTCGCGGCCAGCACCAGTGCGCAGACCGCGACCGTACGGACGTCCACGCGCAGCGACAGCCCGCGTGAGCGGCTGCGGACGACGTGTGTACGGCGGGGGAGGGTCTTGGTCGTCGCGGGCGGAGCTGTCGTCACGACGACACCACCTTGCAGAGGGAGAAGACCGTGGTCACGACGACACCACCCGGCGGTGCCGGACCAGCGCGATGAACACCGGCGCGCCGATCACCGCCGTCACCACACCCGCGTCGAGTTCGTCGGGCCGGACGACGACCCGGCCCAGGACGTCCGCGTACAGCAGGAGCGCCGGTGCGAGGAGCATGGACAGCGGCAGCGTCCAGCGCTGGTCGGTGCCGGCGATCATGCGGGCCATGTGCGGGACGGCGAGCCCGACGAAGACCAGGGGGCCGACGGCGGAGGTGGCCGCGCCGCACAGCAGGGTGACCGCCAACAGGCCCAGGAACCGCGTCCGGTTGAGGTGGGCGCCCAGGGCGCGGGCCGCGTCGTCGCCCAGGGCGAGCGCGTTGAGCGGGCGGACCAGGGAGAGGGCGAGGACCAGGCCGACCGCGACGAACGGCGTGATGGTCGTCAGCGTCTGATTGTCGGCGCGGGCGAGTGAACCCACGCTCCAGAACCGGAGTTGGTCCAGGGCCTGGGCGTCGAGCAGCATCACCGTCTGGCTCAGGCCGGTGAACACCGCGGCGATCACCGCGCCGCCCAGAGCGAGCCGTTCCGGGGTGGCGCCGCCGCGTCCGCCGGAGGCCAGCGAGTACGCCAGCAGACCGGCGATCACCGCCCCCGCCATGCCGAACCACACCCCGGCCCACAGGCTGGTCAGCCCCAACACCGTGATGGCGAAGACCACTCCGGTGGCCGCGCCCGCGTTGATGCCGAGCAGTCCGGGGTCGGCCAGCGGGTTGCGGGTGAGCGCCTGGATGAGCGCGCCCGCTACGCCCAGCGCGGCTCCGGCGGCGATCCCGGCGAGGGTGCGGGGCACGCGTACGTCCCAGACGACGGAACTCGCGATCGACCCGTCGTCGTGCAGCAGGGCGTGGAAGACGGTGGCCGGCGCGAGCGAGCGCGAGCCGATCGCCAGGCTGAGGACGATCGCCACGAACAGGAGCACCAACGCGGCGACGACAGCGAGCAGTCGGGTCCGGGCGCGCCGTCGAGGGGGTTGGTCCGCCTGCTCAAGTGCGGGCGCGGCGGCCTTAGTTGACACCGCCACCCTCCGCGCTGAGCCGTTCGGCGATCCGGCGACCGAGCGCCTTCTTGTCGATCTTACCGACCGAGGTACGAGGGAAGACGTCGACCACCTCCACCCGGTCGGGCAGCTTGTACGCGGCCACCCCGCGGTCGGCGAGGAAGGCGGCGAGTTCGCGCTGGGTCGGGGTGCTGGCCTCGCCGCGCGGGACCAGGTAGGCGCAGGTGCGTTCGCCCATCGTCGCGTCGGGCATGCCGACCACGGCCGCGTCGTGGACCGCGGGGTGGGCCAGGATGTGGTTCTCCAGCTCCTCGGCGGGGATCTTGTCGCCGCCCCGGTTGATCTGGGGCCCTTCGGACCGCTGTCTGGCCGTCTCCGCCCTCGACTTCGACCTCTCCGTCTACGACCTGTTCGGGCTGCTGAGCGCGGGCGGGGCCGTGGTCCTGGTCGAGGAGGCCGACCGGCTCGAAGCCCGGCAGTGGGCGGAACTCGTCCGCACCCACCGGGTCACGCTCCTCAACTGCGCGCCCCCGCTGCTCGACATGCTGCTGCTGGCCACCGGACCCGGTGAACTGGCCGGACTGCGCACGGTGTTGCTCGGCGGCGACTGGGTCGGCACCGATCTGCCCGGGCGGCTCGCCGAACGGGCGCCGGGCTGCCGGTTCATCGGTCTGGGCGGGACCACGGAGACCGCGATCCACTCCACCGTCTGCGAGGTGACGGACGCTCAGGTCCCCGCGCACTGGCGGGCGGTGCCCTACGGGACCCCACTGCGCAACGTGCGCTGCCGGGTGGTCGACGCCCAGGGCCGGGACTGCCCGGACTGGGTGCCGGGGGAGCTGTGGATCGGCGGGGACGGGGTGGCGCTCGGCTACCGGCGCGATCCGGAGCGCACCGCCGAGAAGTTCCCCGAGGGCGACGGCATCCGCTGGTACCGGACCGGTGACCTCGCCCGGTACTGGCCCGAAGGCACCCTGGAGTTCCTGGGCCGCCGCGACCACCAGGTGAAACTGCGCGGCTTCCGGATCGAGTTGGGTGAGGTGGAGGCGGCGCTCGCCGGACATCCGGCGGTACGGCGTGCGGTGGCCGGCGTGACCCGGGCGCAGGGCGCCCAGCTCGCCGCCACGGTGGCCGCCGAGGACGTGACCGAGGACGACCTGCGGGAGTGGTCGCGGACGGTGCTGCCCCCGCACATGGTCCCGGCCCGGATCGTCGTCGTACGAGAGCTGCCCCTCACCTCCAACGGGAAGCTGGACCGGCGGACGGTGGCGCAACTCTGGGAGTCCGCCGAGGAGTTGGCGCACCGGGCGCCCGGCACCGCCTTGGAGAACGTCGTGGCGCGGATCTGGGGGGACGTCCTCGGCACCGGGCGCGTCGGTCTTGACGACGGGTTCTTCGCGCTCGGCGGGGACTCGGTGCTCGCCACCGTGATCGTGAGCCGGCTGCGGGAGGCGCTGGACACCTCCGAGGTGTCCGTCCGCGCCCTGTTCGCGACCGTCACGGCCGGCGGGATGGCCAAGCGGCTGTCCGCCGAGGAGGAGACACCCGGCCGGCTCGAACAGGTCGCCGCCATCCACCTGGAGATCGAGGGGATGTCGGCGGCGGAGATCGACTCGGCGCTGCGGGACGCGTGACACGGTGAAGCGGCGGGGTGCCTCAGGCGCCCCGCCGCTCTATCGTGCCGTGGCCCAAGTGGCCGCCCGGCGTGCCTACTTGTCGAGCTTCGCGAAGCCCGCGTCGAGGTTGTTCAGCGCCCAGGGGATGCCCAGCGCCGAGGGGCTGCGCAGCTGGCTGATGGTCTCGACGTCGGTGACGAAGTAGTTGCCCTTCTTCACTGCCGACATGTTCTTCACCAGCGTGCTGGACTCGAACGCCTTCTGCAGGTCCTTCGTCGTGAACGCGATGACCACGAGGTCGGCGTCCAGCTTGTCGAGCTGCTCGAAGGACAGCTCGCCGGTGGGGCTGCCGCTGACCGTCTTGATGTTCTTGATCGACGGGGTCAGCCCCAGCCCGAGTTCACTCATCAGCTTGGCGGCGAAGTCCGTCTCGGAGGCGATGGTGTAGATCTTCGCCGGGGTGTTGCCGATGGAGAGGCTGTAGGTCTTGCCGTCGAGGCCGGGGTGGGCCGCCTTCACCTTGGCTACGGCCGCCTCGGTGTCCTTGACGACCTGCTCGGCCTGCGCCTCCTTGCCGACGGCCCTGCCGACCACCTCGACGTGCTGCTGCCAGGTCTGCTGGCCCCACGCCGTCTCGTAGCCGACGGTCGGGGCCACCGCGGACAGCTTCTTGTAGTCCTTGTCGAGGGTGAAGTCCGAGGTGGCGAGGATCAGATCGGGCTGGAGCGCCGCGACCGCCTCGAAGTCGACGCCGTTGACGGTGTCGAGGAGCTTGGTCTTCTTGGTGTCGAGCTTGCCCTTCAGCCACGGGTAGACGCCGTCGGAGGCGAAGGTGTCCTTGGACACGGCGATCGGGGTGACGCCCAGGGCGTAGAGCGCGTCGATGTCGTCGGTGCCGCCGTTGCCGATCACCACGACCCGCTTGGGCGCCGAGGGAATCCTCGTGTCCCCGAACTTGTGCTTGATGGTCACCGGGAACGCGGCGGAGGAGGCTTCCGCCTTCGCCGCGTCCGTCGAGGAGCTGCTGTCGTCGTCCTTGACCGAGCCGCAGGCTGCCAGCCCGGCGATCAGGGTGACGCTGAGCAGGGTGGTCCGGAGCGATCTAGACATGGCCGTGCTTCCCTTTTCGCGGGGCGTGGGCAGAGTCGTGAGGCCGCCAGTAAAGCAAGGTTAGGCTTACCTTAGCAATGGATTCAGGTCGTTTGCCTCGCCTGACCCGGTGTCATATACCGTCGTGCGTAAGGGTGTTGGGGCGCGTCGGAGGGGGCGCCGCCGACGGCGACGCCCCGGCTCGCGGGAGTTGGGGTCAGGGGCGTGCCGTGAGATACCCGCCCATCGTGCGGAAGTACTCCGTGGCGGCCAACTCCGTACCGTCCTCGGTGCGTACGCGCCGCACGAGCAGTCCGCGGCAGCGGCCGTTGTGCGCCTCCGCGCCCGCCACGATGACCACGCCGTCGCCCTCGCGGATGAAGATCCGGCCCGGCGTGCCGCCGTAGCATGCCTCGGACACGCCCGCCGACACGATCCGGATCCGCTGTCCGCGGTGGAAGGCGTACGCGTTCGGGTACGGGTCCGACTGGGCGCGTACGAGACGCTCCAGACGGTCCGCCGGCCAGCTCCAGTCGATGCGGCTGTCCTCGGCCGACCGCTTGTGGAAGAAGCTCGCCCGGCTGCGGTCCTGCGGCTGCCACTGGCCCGTGTCCTGGCCGGACGCGATCAGGTCGAGCGACTCGCGCACGAGGGGGCTGATCAGGTCCACCGTGCGGTGGAACAGGTCGGTCGCGGTGTCGGTCGGACCGACCGCCACCGAGCGCTGCATCAGGATGTCCCCGGCGTCGAGTTCGCCGTTCATGCGGTGCGCGGTGACACCGACCCGGGGCTCGTCGTTGATGAGGGCCCAGATGATCGGCGAGAAGCCGGCGTACGACGGCAGCAGCGAGTCGTGGATGTTGAGCGTGCCGTGCGGTGGCAGGTCGAACAGTTCCGGGGGCAGCCAGGTGCGCCAGTTGTTGGCCACGATGATGTCCGGCGCGGCCTCGCGCAGGGCGGCGAGGAGTTCGGGGTCGTCCGGGCGGTTGCGCAGCAGGACAGGGACGTCGTTCTTCTCGGCTAGTTCGGCGACGCTGTCGTCCCAGATCTTCTCGTAGGCGTGGTCGCTCTTGGGGTGGGTGACCACGAGAACGACCTCGTGATCGGAGTCCAGCAAGGCCTGGAGGGTGCGGTGGCCCCAGGTCTGGTAGCCGAACATGGCGACGCGCATGCGGTTCTCCCGTCCAACGGCTCCATTGCAAGGTAAGGCTAACCTTATCTAACATGTGGCTGCCTGAGGGAGGCGATGCCACGGTGAAGTCACCGCTCAAGGGATCCGACACCCGCTACGACGTCATCGGAATCGGTTTCGGACCGTCAAATCTGGCTCTCGCCATAGCGATCGAGGAGCACAATGCGGGACTTCCACCGCAGGAACGGCTCAACGCCCTGTTCCTGGAACGCCAGCCGGGCTTCGGCTGGCACCGGGGCATGCTGATCGACGACGCGACCATGCAGGTGTCCTTCCTCAAGGACCTGGTCACCCTGCGCAATCCGACCAGCGACTACAGCTTCCTCTGCTTCCTGCGGGAGCGCGGCCGGCTGATCGACTTCCTGAACCAGAAGACCCTGTTCCCGCTGC
Organism: Streptomyces sp. NPDC088794; assembly: GCF_044750545.1. Classification (NCBI taxonomy): domain Bacteria; kingdom Bacillati; phylum Actinomycetota; class Actinomycetes; order Kitasatosporales; family Streptomycetaceae; genus Streptomyces; species Streptomyces sp. NPDC088794. The sequence goes on from NZ_JBIVKB010000022.1 coordinate 146,210, forward strand.
GGGTCGAGTTCCACGAGTACTTCGCGTGGGCCGCGGAGCGGGTACGGCACATGGTGGCGTACGAGCATGTCGTCACCGCTGTCGAACCGGTCCGCGACGAGGCGGGCACCGTGACCCACTTCGACGTGGTGTGCCGGGACCCGGAGCGTCCCGGCAGGACGGTCACCTACCAGGCCCGGGACCTCAGCGTGGCGGTCGGCCTGGAACCCCATGTGCCGCCCGGCGTGGAGCTGTCCGAGCGGATCTGGCACAACAGCCAGTTGCTGCCCCGGGTGACCGAACTCGCCGCCGAGGGCACGACGGTCAACCGGGCCGTCGTGCTGGGCGCGGGGCAGAGCGCGGCCGAGACGGTCGACTATCTGCACCGCTCCTTCCCGGACGCCGAGGTCTGCGCGGTCTTCGCCAAGTACGGCTACACCCCGGCCGACGACAGCCCGTTCGCCAACCGCATCTTCGACCCCGAGGCCGTCGACGTGTACTTCGGCGCGCCCTCCGAGGTGAAGCAGTCCCTCTTCGACTACCACCGCTCGACCAACTACTCCGTGGTCGACATGGAGTTGATCGAGGCGCTGTACGCCACCGCGTACCAGGAGAAGGTGAGCGGGCGGGAGCGGCTGCGGTTCCTCAATGTCTCGCGCATCCGTGACGTGGTGAACCGGGACGACGGATCGCTCGACATCGCCGTCGAGTTCCTGCCCACCGGGGAACAACAGATCCTCTCGGCGGACGTGTTGGTGCACGCCACCGGCTACCGTCCGCGCGATCTGACCTCGCTGCTCGGCGAGGCCGCGAAGATCTGTCTGCGCGACGACGAGGACGCGCTGCGGGTGAGCCGGGACCATCGGGTGGAGACGGTCTCGGGCGTCACCGCGGGGATCTATCTGCAGGGCGGCACCGAGCACACGCACGGCCTGACCTCGACGCTCCTGTCGACGACCGCGATCCGGGCGGGGGAGATCCACCGCTCACTGGTGTCTCGGCGCGTGGCGAACGTCTGAGCCGGCCGGGCCGGCCACACCGGCGAGGTGGTGCGGAGGCGGTCGCTCAGACCGCCTCCGCCTCCGTCACCGAGTGCCGGGTGCCGAACGCCGCCACCACCCGGTCCGTCGCCGTCACCGCCCCGCACGTGTCCGCCACCCACTCCAGGGCGAACTCATGGCTCCCCGGTGTCATGTCGGCGACCGCGTCGGCCACGACGAACGCCTCCAGATCCTGCGCCCAGGCGTCACCGGCGGTCATCAGCACGCCGGCCCGGGCGTACAGCCCGAGGATGACCACCTGGTCGCGTTCCAACTCCCGCAGCCGGCCGTCCAGTCGGGTCCGGGCGAACGCGCTGTACTTCCGGGCGGTCAGCACGGTGTCCCCGGCCAGCGGCTCAACCTGCGGGACGAACGCCTCCGCCGCCGCGCCCGCCGAAAGACCGGTGAGCCTCGTGTACGGGACGGGGCCCCGGCCCGAGGCGCGCCGGTCGCCGGCCGGCACCGAGTGGATCACGGGCACTCCGGCGGCCCGGGCGCGGTCGACCAACTGGCGTGCGTTCGCGAGGAGTTCGGTGGCCGGGGCGGCCTCCCGCTCCAGCGCCCGGACGAACCGGTTCTGGAGGTTGAGCACCAGCAGTGCGGCCCTGGCCGGGTCGAGGGTCCAGCCCGTCTGGTCGGCGGGCAGCATCGCGGGGGTCGGCATGACGTAGGGGAACATCGGAGGAGCCATCTCGGTGTGCCCTTCGGGAGTGTGCGGACGGGGCCGTCGGCCGCGCGTCGCCGGGACGGGGCGAGTGGTGCGCCCGGCCGCGACCGGACCGCCTGGGGACGTCTCCGGCCCCCGCTCGACGACCAGGTGATCCGTGTCGGTCACCCGCGCGATCGCCCCGGTGCGGTGGAAGCCGTCGGCGGTGAGGAATCCGGCGTCGTGCTCGGGCGAGCGCCAGTAGCCGCGGATCGTGGACGGGCCACGGGTGAGCAGGTGACCGCTCGTGCCGTCGAGGACCTCACGGCCCGAGTCGTCGACGATCCGCACCTCGTCCGCCGTCGACACCGGACGCCCCCGGCCGGTCAGGCACGCCTCCGGGCCGTCGTCCGGCCGGGTCCAGGAGACCAGGCCCTCCGCCGTCCCGAACACCTGGCGCAGCGAGCAGCCGAGCGCGGGCCGCACCCGCCGGGCCAGTCGCTCGTCCAGGGCGGCGCCACCGGCCACCAGGGTCTCCAGACTGCCGAGATCGTACGAGGTGACCGCGGCGGCCCGGGTCCACGGCGCGGCCAGGTGCGCGGGGAGGACGGTGTGGGTCACCTCCTCGCGCACGACCACCGGGAAGGCGGTGTCCGGATCGGTGGCCCCGGGGCCGAGGACCACCCGGCCGCCCGCCCACAGCACCGCCAGCCAGTCCTGCAAACCCGGTACCCCGACGGGCAGTTCGGGCAGCGCGGCGAGATGGACCGTGTCCTCGCCGACGCCCAGCACGGTCGCCCGGTCCTCGACGGAGCGCGTCAACTCCCGGTCGCCGAGCGGCACCAGCCGGGGGACGCCCACTCCGTCGCCGGTGAGCTGGAGGAGGGCGAGGTCGTCGGGCCCGGCCCCCTCGGCGGACGCCGTGAACCGGCTCACCGCCCGCGTCACCGACCCCCGCACCCCGGGCGGCACGACAACGGGTACGGCTCCGATCCGCCGCAGCGCGAAGAACTCCGTGAACAGGTCGAGGGAGCCGGGGAGTTGGACGACGACCCGGTCACCGGGTCCGGTCCGGCGGGCGGTCAGCTCGGCCGCGCGCCACCGTACGTGGTCGTCCAGTTGGCGATAGGTCCAGGTCCGTCGGTCCTCCGTCACCTCGACGAGCGCCACCCGCTCGGGATGCAGCTCCGCGCGCCCGTGGAGCACATCGTCGAGCGTGGTGTGCAGGGATGCGTCGCTGCTCACAGATCGTTTCCCCTCGCGGTCACGGGCCCGGGGCGTACGGGGGCCGTCGGCGCGCGGGTGGCGAGTGGCAGGACTCGTCCACGGCACGGCCTCCCGGTCGGGCGTAGAAGCTTAGGTTAGCCTCACCTAAGCTTCCTTGTCGCCTCTATTGGACCCGAAGGCCGATCCCGTGTCGGCGGGCTCGGACGGGACTCGGGCGCGAGGGGCCGTCCGAGCCTTCACCGGCGGTGGAGGGCGTCAGGAAGGACCGTGCGTCCAGCGCCCGCCGAGCATCGTCGCGTGCACCGGCATCTCCCGCAGCGTGTCCGCGTCCGCCTCCAGGGGATCCGCGTCCACGACCACCAGATCGGCCTCGTCGCCGACCCGGATCAGCGACCGCCCGAGCGCCGACGCGGCCAGCGCCGCCCGTACCGGGACCCGCTGTTCCGGATGCCAGGCGGGCCGTTCGTCGCTCGTCCGGCTGACGGCCGAGGCGATGCCCAGCCACGGGTCGAGCGGCGAGACGGGGGCGTCCGAACCGAACTCCAGCCGGGCACCCGACGCCAGCAGGTCGGCGTAGGCGAACGCCCGCCCGGTGCGCCCCGCCCAGTACACGTCCGCCACATCGCGGTCGTCGGGGGCATGCGCGGGCTGCACCCCCGCCGTCACCCCCAGCTCCGCGAACCGAGGCACGTCGGCGGCCGACAGCATCTGGGCGTGCTCGATGCGCCCACGGCAGCGGACCGCCTCGAACGCGTCCAGGGCAAGGGTGTTGGCCCGGTCGCCGATCGCGTGGACGGCCGGCTCGATCCCGTGCGCGGAGGCCCGCCGCATCAGCCGGACCAGCTCCTCGTACGGCGTCTCCTCGATGCCGTACGCCTCCTCGCTGCCCTCCATGCCGGGGTACGGGTCGCAGCACAGCGCGGTCCGGGTGTTGAGGGAGCCGTCGGTGAAGAGCTTCAGGGGCCCGACCTGGACCAGGCCGCCGGTCCCGGGCAGTTCGTCACCGGTCCGCAGCCCGCGCTCGATCGCCGCCTCCAGGTGCGCGGGGTAGACGGCGGCCCGTACCCGCACCGGGGGCGGTGAACTCGCGGCCCGGCGGCTCCAGTCGGCGAGATTGTCGGAGAAGTGGAAGTCGATGAACCCCGTGACGCCGCGCGCCGCCGCGTCCCGGCAGGCCTCCGCCACCCAGCGGTCCAGGACCGCCTCGGGCACCTCGGGCAGCGCGGTGACCGCCTCGAAGCACTCGTGCTCCCGCAGCACGCCCGTGGCATGGTCGCCGCGCCCGACCAGCGCCAGACAGGGCGAGTTGAGCCACGCGGCGTGCAGATCGGCGCTGATCAGCGCCACCGGCCGGTCCGGGCACACCGCGTCGAGCAACGACTTGTGCGGCAGGTCGGGCCACAGCCCGTCCCGGAACCCCTGCCCCAACAGGATGTCCCCGCCGGGCAGTTCGGCCGCGGCCGCCCGTACGGCATCCGCCACCGCCCGCGCGGACCCCAGCCCGGACAGGTCCACCCGATGCCGGTTGCCCGCCCACTGAGCCGCATGCACATGGGCGTCCCACAGACCCGGCAGCACGGTACGCCCGTCGAGATCGACCACCGGGCCGTCCCCGAGGTCGCCCGCCGCGCCCCCCTCCGCTGCTCCCTCCGTGATCGCGACGATCCTGCCGCCCTCGATCCGCAGGCTGCGCAGCGGCCCGCCCGCCCCCAAGCGCACCCGCGTGAGGGTCAGCGCGGGTGGCGGGTCGTCGAGAGCGTCCGCAAGGGGGCCGGAGATGCCGTCGAGGCTCGTCATAAGGGCTCCAGTGGTGTGATCACGTGCGGTGGGGCGGGACCGAGGCTACGTGGCGACCACCGGGTGCTGACAGAACCGGCCACTGTGAACAATTCCGTCGCACATATTGCTCACAGGATGCCGCCCGAACTACCGTCGCAGAACGTGCCGTTCCGCCCCTCACGCCCCTCGAAGCGCAGCGCCTGCCAGCCCGCACGCAGAGAGCAGGAGCCATGAGAGCGATCACCGTCCTGCGCGGCAGAGCCCGCGCCGTCCTGACCACCCTGAGTCTCCTGGGCCTGGGCATCGCAGCCCCCGTAGCGGCCCACACCGCACAGACCGGAACCCAGGAACGCCCGGTCTCGACCACCGTCCAGACCACCGCGGGAAAGGTCCGGGGCGCCCAACGCACCGGCTACGACGAGTGGTTGGGCATCCCTTACGCCGCCGACGCCGCCGGCGCGAACCGCTGGAGGCCCCCGCAGCCGGTCACCCCGTGGTCCGGCGTGCGCGACGCCGGCACCTTCAGCGACCGGTGCGCGCAGAACAGCGGCTGGGACCCCGGCTACGAGAAGACGACCACCACCGAGGACTGCCTCGCCCTCAACGTCTACGTCCCGGACGACGCCCGGGCGCGGACCCCCGTGCTGGTCTGGATCCACGGCGGCGGCTTCACCGGCGGCGCGGGCCAGGACACCAACCCGCGCAAGTTCGTCGAGCAGACCGGCGCCGTCGTCGTCACGGTCAACTACCGCCTGGGCGTGCTCGGTACGCTCAACCTGCCCCAGCTACGGGCCGAGAACAAGGACGGCCCCGGCAACTACGGCCTCCTGGATCAGCAGGCGGCCCTGCGCTGGGTGCACACCAACATCTCCCGCTTCGGCGGCGATCCGAAGAACGTGACCATCGCAGGCCAGTCTGCCGGCGCCGGCTCGGTCTGCGACCACCTCGCCTCACCCACCGCCAAGGGCCTCTTCGCCCGCGCCGGCATCCTCAGCGGCGGCTGCAACCTGCAGTCCGCGGCCTCCGGGCAGGCGCAGAGCGAAGCCTTCGTGAAAGCCGTCGGCTGCGCCGACGCCCCGGATCAACTCGCCTGTCTGCGCGGCAAGTCCGCCGCCGACCTGCTCACCGCCCAGAAACAGGCCGGCGTCGCCCCGTCCCTCGGCGGCTCCGCCTTCCCGGTCAACCCGGGCGCCGCCGTCCAGACCGGCGCCTTCAACCGCGTACCCGTGATGCTCGGCCAGACCAACAGCGAGCGCGGCCTGTTCACCTTCCAGAACTACGACTACCTCGGTACGCCGCTGACGGCCGCGCAGTACGAGGCCGCCGTGCGTTCCGCCTACGGGGCCAACGCCGGCAAGGTGCTCGCCGAGTACCCGCTCAGCGCCTACCCGACGCCGGGCCAGGCGTGGACCGCCGTCCAGAACGGCTCGACCTCCTACACCCGCCAACAGCTCATCGCCACGCTGTCGAAGTGGGTGCCCACCTACGCCTACGAGTTCGCCGAGAGCGACACCCCGCACTTCACCTCGATCTTCCTCATCCAGCAGAAGAGCGAGACCGCGCGGAACTTCCCGTTCGGCGGCGCGATCCACGTCGACGACCTCGGCTACCTCTGGGACTACCTCGGCCAGACCCTGCCCTATGACGACGACCAACTGGAGCTGTCCCACCAGATGATCACCTACTGGGGGCGCTTCGCCGCCGCCGGTGATCCCAACGGACCCCGCACCCCCGCCTAGCCCAAGTACCGGGCCAGAACAGGGGAGTTGATGTCCCTGGTCGCCTGCGACACCGCTCCGTCGAGCGACCGGCCCCCGGCGGCCTGCTCCAAGGTCACCCGGGACTTCGGCAAGGAGCACAACCTCGGGTTCTGGGCGGGTCTGCCGTCCTGACCGGAGTGCTGCCCCGACCGGGTCCTCAGCCGAGGGCCCGGTCCAGGTTGAACGCCGCGCTGATCAGCGCGAGATGCGTGAACGCCTGCGGGAAGTTGCCCTGTTGCTCACCGGTCTGGCTGATCTCCTCGGCGTACAGGCCCAGATGGTTGGCGTACGTGAGCATCTTCTCGAAGGCGAGGCGCGCCTCGTCGATCCGGCCGGCGTGGACCATGGCCTCGACGTACCAGAACGAGCAGATGGAGAAGGTGCCTTCGTCGCCGCGCAGCCCGTCGGGGCTGGCCAGCGGGTCGTAGCGGTAGACCAGCGAGTCCGAGACCAGGTCGTGGGTGAGGGCGTCAAGAGTGGACAGCCACTTGGGGTCGGTGGGCGCGATGAACTTCGTCAGCGGCATCATCAGCACGGACGCGTCCAGGACTTCGCTGCCCTCGTACTGCACGAAGGCCTGGCGGGACTCGGACCAGCCCTTGCTCATGATCCGCCGGTAGATCGTGTCCCGGCAGCCGATCCAGCGCAGCAGGTCGGCCGGCAGACCGCGGCGGTTGGCCATCCGGATCGCGCGCTCGATCGCCACCCAGCACATCAGCCGCGAGTACAGGAAGGGCTTGCGGCCGCCGCGCGTCTCCCAGATGCCCTCGTCGGGCTGGTCCCAGTTGTCGCACACCCAGTCCACCAGCGCGCACACGTCGTCCCACTGGGCGCTGGAGACGGGCTTGGCCCACTTGTCGTAGAGGTAGATCGAGTCGATGAGCGCGCCGTAGATGTCGAGTTGGAGCTGCTCGGCGGCGGCGTTGCCGACCCGGACCGGCGCGGAGCCCTGATGCCCTTCCAGGTGGTCGAGTTCGATCTCGGGGAGGTCGGCGCGGCCGTCGATGCCGTACATGATCTGGAGCGGACCCGAGGGCTTGCCGTCGCCCGGACTGATGTGCCGGGTCACGAACTTCATGAACGCCTCGGCCTCGCCGGTGAACCCCAGCCGCAGCAGCGCGTAGACGCAGAAGGCCGCGTCGCGCACCCACACGTACCGGTAGTCCCAGTTGCGCTCGCCGCCGAGCTGCTCGGGCAGGCTGGTCGTCGGGGCGGCGACGATCGCGCCGGTGGGCGCGTAGGTGAGGAGCTTCAGGGTGAGGGCGGAGCGGTGCACCATCTCCCGCCAGCGGCCCCGGTACTTGGAGGCGGACAGCCAGCGCCGCCAGTAGTCCACCGTCGTGGCGAACTGCGCCTCGGCCTCTTCCTTCGCGCACCGGTGCGGCTCGATGCCGCGGCCGACCTGGTCGAGGGCGAAGACGGCCTGCTCGCCCTCGGCGAGCTTGAAGTCGGCCCGTACGTCCGTTCCGTCGGCCTCCAGCGGCACGGTCGAGGTCAGCGCGAGCGACAGTTCGCCGGCCTCGAAGACGGCCGCCTCGCCCAGCATGCGCACGGTGTGCGGCAGGGAGCCGTAGTCGAAGCGCGGGGCGACCCGGGTGCGGAACGGGATGGAGCCGCGCACGCACACGACCCGGCGGATCAGCCTGTGCCGCTCGGCGTCGCCGTCCTCGCCGTCGATCGGCATGAAGTCCTGCACCTCACCGACGCCCTCCTCGGTGAAGAACCGGGTGATCAGGACGTTGGTGTCCGGGAAGTAGAACTGCTTCGTCTTCGCCGGCACCGCCGCCGCGAGCTCGAAGGAGCCGCCGCGCTCCGCGTCCAGGATCGCCGCGAAGACGCTCGGCGCGTCGAAGGCCGGGCAGCAGTACCAGTCGATGGTGCCGTCGGTCCCGACCAGGGCCACACTGCGCAGATCGCCGATCAGCCCGTGCTCGGCGATCGGCAGATAGCGGCGGTCGCCCCCGGGGGTGTCCTGGTCGTTCTCCGTCGCGCCCATCGCCGCCTCCCGATCCCCGACCCACAGTGCGCTCTCAGCCTAGGTGGAAACGGTCTTGCGGGCGCGAGGATCGAGATGGCCGGAAGGGACTGTGGCCAGTCACACGGAGAGGACGGCGTGGCCGGTCACACGACGAGGACGCCGATGCCCGCCTCCTCGAAGCGCCGTACCGTGTCCGCGCCTGCCGCCGTGTCCGTGACGAGCGTGTCCACCGCCTCGGCCGCGCAGATCCGGGCGAACGCGCGCCGGCCGAGCTTGCTGGAGTCGGCGGCGACGACCACGCGCTCGGCGCGCTCGCACAGCGTCCGGTTGATCGCGGCCTCCGCCTCGTCGTGCGCGGCGGCCCCGTGCGTGACGTCGAAGGCGACGACACCGAGCACGGCCACGTCGAGGGTGATCTGGCCGAGCACCCCGTCGGCGAGCGGCCCGATCAACTCGTACGACTGCGGACGGGCGACCCCGCCGGTCACCACGATCTTGAACTGGGGGCGTACGGCCAGCTCGTTGGCGATGTTGAGCGCATTGGTGACGACGGTGAGCGCGGGGGAGCCGGAGCCGAGATCGCCGCGTACGGCCAGGGCGCGCGCCACCTCGGTGGTCGTCGTCCCGCCGGTCAGGCCGACGGCCTCGCCGGGTGCGACGAGATCCGCGACCGCCTTCGCGATGCGCTGCTTCTCGGAGGCGTGCCGGGCCGTCTTGTAGCGCAGCGGCAGCTCGTACGAGACCCCGTGCACGACCGCGCCCCCACGGGTGCGGACCAGCATCTGCTGCTCGGCGAGCTGGTCGAAGTCGCGCCGGATCGTCGCGGCCGAGACCGCCAGCTCGACGGCCACTTCCTCGACGTCCAGCCGGCCCCGCTCGACGAGCAGCTCCAGCAGCGTCTGCCAGCGGGCGTCGCGCGACATCCGACCCCTCCGTTCCCCGTCCGATGCTCGATCTCCGGCGACCCTAGCGCACCTGGAGTGCGCTCGAATGCTTGATTGTGCTCGGAAACTCGCTATATCTTGCAAGAACAATCATATCCGGGGAGGGGTAGGGCCATGACCCACGTCGAGAACGAGCTGACCAGCCAGCCCGAGTGCTGGACCCGTGCCGCTGCGGAGGCACCCCGGTACGGCGGGGTGCTGCCGGCGCCGGGGGAGCGGGTCGCGATCGTCGGCTGCGGCACCTCCTACTTCATGGCGCAGGCCGTCGCGGCCCTGCGCGAGAGCGCGGGCCAGGGCGAGACGGACGCCTTCGCCGCCTCCGAGTACCCGCACGGGCGCTCGTACGACCGTGTCGTGGCCCTCACCCGGTCCGGCACGACCACCGAGGTCCTGGAGCTGCTCGGCGAGTTGCGGGGTCGCACCCGTACCACCGCGATCACCGCCGACCCGCACACGCCGGTCATGACGGCCGCCGACGACGTCGTCGTCCTCGACTACGCGGACGAACGCTCCGTCGTGCAGACCCGGTTCGCGACCACCGCGCTGACCCTGCTCCGCGCCCACCTCGGCCTGCACCCCGACACCGCCGTCGCCGACGCCCGTACCGCGCTGGAGGCACCGCTGCCCGAAGGGCTGGTCGCCTGCACGCAGTTCACCTTCCTGGGCCGCGGCTGGACGGTGGGACTCGCCAACGAGGCCGGCCTGAAGATGCGCGAGGCCTCCCTCGCCTGGACCGAGACCTACCCCGCGATGGAGTACCGGCACGGCCCCATCAGCATCACCACGCGGGGTACCGCGACCTGGATGCTCGGCGAGGCGCCCGAAGGACTCGCCGAACAGGTTGGCGCCACCGGCGCGTTGTGGGTGGCCGGCACCCTCGACCCGCTCGCCGAACTGGTCCGCGCCCAACGCCTCGCGGTCGCCGTCGCCGCGGCCAGGGGTCTCGATCCGGACGTCCCGCGCCACCTCACCCGCTCGGTGATCCTCGCCCCCTGACCCGACCCCGCTGAAGAGAACCCCGACCCGCCGAAGACAACTCCGAACCCCCTGAAAAGAACTAAGGAGAGGAGAATCCGTGCCCCTCGTCACCACCGCGGAGCTGGTCACCCGCGCCGCCGCCGCACACTCCGCCGTCCCCTCCTTCAACGTCATCACGTTGGAACACGTCGAGGCCGTCGTCGCCGGCGCCGAGGCCGCGCAGGCGCCCGTCGTCCTCCAAGTCAGCGAGAACGCCGTCAAGTTCCGCTACGGCCGCCTCCTCCCGCTCGCCCGCGCGGCCGTCGCCGCCGCCGAACACGCCTGCGTGCCCGTCGCGTTGCACCTCGACCACATCCAGAGCGACGACCTGCTGCGCCAGGCGGCGACCGCCGGCTTCAGCTCCGTGATGTACGACGCGGCCCGCCTTCCCTACCTCGACAACCTCGCCGCGACCCGGGCCGCCGCCGACTGGGCGCACTCCCAAGGGCTGTGGATCGAGGCCGAGTTGGGCCAGGTCGGCGGCAAGACCGGCGAGCCCCCGCTGGACGCCCACGCGCCCGGCGCCCGTACCGACCCCGTCGAGGCGGGGGCCTTCGTCGCGGACTCCGGCGTAGACGCTCTCGCCGTCGCCGTCGGCAGCACGCACGCGATGACCACCCGCACCGCCACCCTCGACCACGCCCTGATCAAACGCCTCTCCGCCGCCGTGGACGTCCCCCTCGTCCTGCACGGCTCCTCCGGAGTGCCGGACGACGAACTCACCGCCGCGATCGCGGGCGGCATCGCCAAGGTCAACGTCGGCACCGCCCTCAACGTCGCCATGACCGGCGCCGTCCGCGACTTCCTCGCCGCGCACCCCGAGGCGGTCGACTCGCGCACGTACCTGAGCGTGGGCCGGGAGGCGATGGCGGAGGAGGCCCGACGGATCATCCAGGTGCTGGGCGGGGAGGCCTGACCGTCCGTCCTGGGCGGCCCGCTCACCGGACCGCAGCCATTCGGTGGCGGCCCACTCACCGGACCGGAGCCATTTTGCCGCAGCTCAGGCCTCCCTAGGGTCCTTCCCATGAGCGTTCCTGGCGACATGAGCACCGACAACGGCCCCCTGCGGATCGGAGTGCGGATCCCGCCGTGCGACCGGGCCGACCGGGTGGCACGGACCGCACACGGTCGGCGGCCCGGTGCTCCGCGACTGCCTGCCCCTCGTCCGCCCTCGCGGTCGTGCCGCACTCGTCGGCTACACCGCCGGCCGTGAGTTCGGCGTGGACCTCGCGGACTTCCTGCTCGCCGACGTGTCCCTGCTGCCGGTGAACCTGATGTCCCGGGGCAAGGAGGTCGCGGCGGACGCGGAGGGGCTGTTGGCCGAACTGCGCACGGGGGAGCTGACCCTGGAGATCGAACGCCACGGCATCGAGGGGCTGGCGGAGGCCGCCGAGCGGCTGCGGACCGGGGAGGCGATCGGCAAGGTGGTGCTGGACCTGGGGTGAAGCACTCCAATACCGGGACGAAGTGTTTCTGCTGACGTTCTGTCAAATAGGGCTGCCGAAAAGGCATTTGGTAACCGCGTTGCGGAATTGAAAGGACATACACAATCTCTTCACGGGGTGTAGCTTCTACCCGTCAGTAGAGGCTTGAGCGAGGGTGGTTGAGTGGTTGCCTCTCCGCATACCGAAAAGTTCGCCGCCCACCTCCGGATGCTGAAGGACCGCAGCCGTCGGGGCTACGACCGGCTCGGCAAGGAGGCGGGCGTCAGCGGTTCCAGCCTGCATCGGTACTGCTCCGGACTCAGCGTCCCCGCGGACTATCGGGTGGTGCACGCCTTCGCCAAGGTGTGCGGCGCCAGCGCGGAGGAACTGCGCGAACTCCACCGGCTGTGGGCGCTGGCGGACACCGAACGGGACGCACCGGTGGTGCCGGTCAAGGACGACCCGGAGCAAGAACCGGAGTCGGAACCGGAACCGGAGTCGGAACCGAGATCGGAGTCGGAACCGGAGCCGGACGACATCACCCCACCGGAGGTCACCGCCGGCGAGACCGGGAAGCCGCGACGGTCCCGGGTGCCGGAGAAGTGGTCCTCCCGGTGGGCGGTACTGGCCGCCGTGGTCGCGGTGGTGCTGGTGGCGGGCTTCGTGTGGATGCCCGACAGCGGCACCGGCGGCGGCTCACCCGCGGTCGGCAACAGGCTCCTGTACTCCAAGGCGTGCAAGTCGGTCAGCATGGGACAACACGACGAGTGTGTACGTGAGTTGCAGACCCTGTTGCTGCGGGCGAAGGGCAAGCTCGCCGTCGACGGGGACTTCGGGCCGGAGACCCTGCGCCGACTGACCGCGTTCCAGGTGCTGGCCGGTCTGCCGGCCACGAACGTGGTCGACGACGCCACCAAGAAGGCGCTCTACGCGCAGAAGGTGAGCATGGCGACCTGGTCCCAGGCCAGGGTGGCGAAGCGGGTCCGCGAGGTGTTCGTCGAGGATCCCGACACCGCCGTGGCCGTCGCCCGCTGCGCGTCCTTCCTCGACCCGCTCTACGTACTGCCCAACACCAACGGCAGCCGCAACTGGGGCGTGTTCCAGATCTCCGACCGCCGCCTGCCCGAACTCGGCGGCACACCGCTGCGGGCGTTCGATCCGGACTGGAACATCAAGGCGGCCCACCGGCTGTGGAGCGCCGAGCACGACTTCCACGACTGGCCCTCCTGCGAGGCGGCGTTGAAGGACAAGGCGAAGAGCTGACGGACAGGCCGAGAAGGTGACGGGCGGGCCGAAGAGCTGATGCGCGGAGCTCCGGGTACCGCCGTGGCGGTACCCGGAGCTCCACTCCCCCGAGTGCGGCGTCAGACGGTGCCGTCCTGCCACCACCAGTCGCGGCCGAGGTCGGCCCGGCTGTCGACGTGCTGGTGGTCGACGGTGTACGTCTCCAGCCCGGAGAACCCGCAGGTCTCCGCCTTTTGGTAGACGGTCTTGGTGGCCACCCCCGCCACGTCGAGGTCGGCCGCCGTGCCGTACAGGTGCATGCTGTCGCTGGCCCCGCCGATCTCGGCGTTGTGCGCGATGTTGCGGAAGCCGGAGTTGACCGTGATCGGCTTGTCGCCCAGCTTCTTGCGCAGCGCCTCCAGCTTGTACATGCAGCGGCGGACGTTCTCCTTCACCTGCGCCGTGCTCAGCTTGCCGCCGCTGAAGCCGCCGCCCGTCTGGTTCTCGAACTCGGTCCAGTTGAAGTGGAGCGTGGAACCGTCCGACTGCTCCAGCGCGTTGAGCTTCGCCTGGGTGTTGGGCCCGACGCTGGCGTCGGCGGTGAGACCGTACGCCGACTGGAAGCGGCGCACCGCCGCGGCCGTACCGGGGCCGAAGTCCCCGTCGACACCGACCCGGCTGTGGCTCGCGCTGTCCGCCGCCCAGCCCGCGATCCTGATCTGGAGCTCGGTCACGTCGGCGCCGGTGGCGCCCTCGTTGAGGGTGCGCGTCCACGAATAGGCCTCGGCGACGCCGGAGAAGAGCAACTGGCCGAACGCGACGCCGGCACCGGCGGCGAGCGTGCCACGCAGCATGGCGCGGCGGTTCATGGGACGGAAGGAGGAAGTCATCATCGTCCTTTCGGAGAACGGTGGTGGGGGAGACGGGGTCAGTAGGCGATCTGGAACGTCACGTTCTGCGCGTCGGTGTCATAGGCGTGCACGCGCAGGATGAAGTGGGTGCCGTCCTTGACGTCGGTGGCGACGGTTCCCCACTCGGTACCGTGCGTGGTGTACGCGTCGTCGTTGTTGCACTTGGTGGTGTGGTCGACGAACACCACACAAGCGTCCAGGTACACCCCCGGCACGTCCGTGATGAGCCGCATGTTGATGTCATTGCACCGCGAGGACGTGGTGTACGTGCCGTACTCCTTGGCCGCCGCCTGGTAGTGGTACGTCAGGGTCTTCGCGCCGCCGTAGCAGCTGACCGCGGCGGCCGAGGACTGTGCGGTGGCGGGGACGGCGCCCGCTGCCAGCAGCGCGGCCGTGGTGAACAGAGCCGAGGCGAGCGCCTTGGTCCGGACCATGGTGGTCTCCGTTCGATGTGGGGAGGAGATGAGGTGCAGAAGATGAGCGGCGGGAGAGGGACAGGGCGTCAGAAGGCGATCTGCGCGACCGCGTCGTCGCCCTCCAGGGGCACGCCGTTGGGCACCGTGAACTTGGTGCCGTCAAGGACGTCGGTGGCGATGGTCGTCCAGCTCCGGCCGACCTTGGTCCAGCGGTTGCAGGTGCCGGTCTTGGCGAACTTCACGCAGACGTTCAAGTAGTCGGCGGTTCCACTGATGACGCGCATGTTGATGTCGATGCAGCGACTGGTGGTCACGTACGGGCCGAAGTCGAGGACGTCCCCGTAGCGCACGGTGACCGCTCCGCCGTAGCAACTGGTGGCGGCTGTGGTGGAGTTGACGGCCGCGGCGCGCGACGCCGAAGCGGTGAGACCGGAGGTGCGGTTGGCCAGCCGGTCCAGGTCGGCCTGGGTGCCGTTGAACACGTCCCCGGTCGCCGGAGCGCGCAGGCCCGGGAAGAGCGCGGCGTCGGTGTACTGCCACATCGACCAGGTCGTCGAGCCGTTCGGCACCGGCGGCGAGGTGATCGACTGGCGGTAGTCCGCGAGTTGCAGCGGATACCGGGCGAAGGCGGTGGTCGAACCCATGCAGTCGTCCAGGAAGGACTTCTGGGTGTAGATCATCGGGGTACGGCCGAAGGCCGCCTCCACCTTGTCGAGCCAGGCCTTGGCATCGCTCACCGTGCCGTAGGTGGGACAGCGGCCACTGCCGTCGTCCATGCGCTCCAGGTCGAAGATCGGCGGCAGATCGCCCGCCCGCTGCCCGGTGTAACCGGTCGCCCGCACCGCGGCGATGAACCGGTCGGCCTGCGCCGCACCCGTGTCGGCCGCCGTGCCCGTGTAGAAGTGGTATGGCGCCACGGCCAGCCCCGCGGCCCTGGCCGCGACGAGGTCGGTGGCGAGGTACTCGTCGGTGACGTTCAGACCACGGGTGGCCTTGACCGTCGCGAACTCGACTCCCGAGGCCTTCACGGCCTTCCAGTCGATCGCCGCTCCGCCCGGGTGCTGGTACTTGGCGGTGTCCAGCCCGTCGATCGCGTAGCCGGCGGGGCGCGGCGGCGTGCAGTAGGCGTTACGGCCGGACCAATCCACCAGCTTCGCCCAGGTGTTGGGGCCCACGACACCGTCGGCACTGAGGTTCGCGCAGTGCTGGAGCTCGATGACGCGGGACTTGGTCCCGCCCCCGAAGTCGCCGTCGATCGTCAACGGCGCGTAGTGGTACGGCTCCATGGCCAGGTTCAGCCGGCACTGGAGCTCCATGACCTCGGTGCCCTTCGCGCCCTGTTGCAGCGTCGGCCGCGTGTCGGTGTGGCCGCACACGGACGTCTGCGCGGTGCTCGACGTGCCCTGGGTGGCGCAGGTGTGCGGCTGCGCGGCCCAGGTGTTGAGCGCCGCCCAGGTCTGCGGGCCCACCACACCGGCCACGCCGAGCCCGGCACACCGCTGGAAGTCCTTGACGCGTGCCGCCGACGCCGGCCCGAACGAGCCGTCCGCCGCGATCGGCGTGTACTTGCTCGGCTTCGTCGCCAGATTGAGCTCGCACTGCGCCTCGACCGCCGCGTCCCCCGTCGATCCCTGTTGCAGCGTGGGCTGTTCGCTCGTATGCCCGCAGACCGCGACCGCGGCGGTGACTGCGGACTCCGCAGCCTGCGCCACCGTGGTCCCGTACAGGGGCAGGACCGCTGCCACGGCGAGGGTCAGACCCCGCAGAAGCGTCCTTTGTCCCATCTGGTGTTCCCCCTCTGATGAGTTGCCGGAAGTGCCCGGCGGACTCATGCTTGCGCGGCCGTCCCGAAGCCCGGATCCTCCGGCCCCCGATTGGGACGCCGGGACGATCACACGCCTGTGACCTGTGAGGATGGACCAGCGCTGGGATGGACGCGGGATACGGGGGACGGAGGGGGAGTCCGTTGGGAAGGCGCGGGAGTCCCCGTGTGGTCCGACCATGGCCCCTCACCTCAGGACCACGGCTCACCTCAGGACGACGACCGCCCGCCCCCGGCAACACACCACATCGCCCGCGCCACCCGCCCCGCACCGCTCGACCAGATCAAGAGTGACCGCCCCGCTGATCGCGTCCACCGACTCCACCGTGCCCGTCACCACCAACCGGTCCCCGGCATGGCCCGGTGCCCGGTTCCGCCACCCCACCTCACGCACCTGCCCACCCGCACCGGCGAACTCCGCCGCCGCACGGTGAAACAGGCACCCGTGCAGCTGAGCCATGACGACCGCCCCGGCCAGCCCCTCGGACCGCGCGAACTCGGCGTCGTAGTGGATGCGATGGGCGTTGCGGGTGACCGCCCCGAACCGCAGCAGACCGATCGCGTCGGGCGTCAGCTCGACGGGCAACACGTCCTGGCCCGCGACGACTTGACGCTCCCGATGGCCCGTCATCGGACGATGAACCTCTCCGTGACCTCGACCAGCGTCCCGCGCGCCGAGTTGTACGTCTTCTCCACCGTGAGGAGCAGGAACCCCTCGCCACTGCCCTTCCGCTCCACGTCCGTGAGCGTGCGCCGCAGCTCGATCCGGTCGCCCGCGCGCACCACCCCGACCCACCGCACGTCCTGGCCGCCCGCCATCAGCCGGACGTCGAGCCCGTCGGTGCCGGGCACCTCGTCGCGGTACATGCCGTCCGGCCGGAACTCCGAGGCATCGGCCCCGGGCGCCCCGCGCAACAGACTCACCACGTACATCGGATGGACGGTGAAGTCGGCGCGCGTGGGATCGACGAGACGCGGTGCGCGCTCGCCGGCCGCCCGCGCGAACTCCGCCGCGTCCTCGGCCCGTACGACCCCCAGCGACCGCTGCTCGCCGGCCCCGATCGACGCCCGGGCCCGCTCCTCGACATCCTCCAGTACGGCAAGTCCGCCAAGCCCGTCATCGAGGGCCCCATGTGGGACTGCCACGCGGCCAAGACGGTCGCCCTGCTCGACGAACTCGCCCTCGAGCGCGCCGACTTCGTCTGCAACTCCTGGGGCGGCACCATCGCGCTCAACCTCGCCGCCAAGTACCCCGACCGCGTACGGTCGTTGGTCATCACCGGCAGCATGCCCGTCTTCTACGGCCCGCTCGCGCCCCTGCCGGAAGGCGGCCGCCGCGGCCGCAACGCCCGGGACGTGTACTACGGCGGCACCGGCCCTTCATGGCAGAAGATGCGGGAACTCATCGCCCGCCTAGAGTGGTTCGACCCGGCAGCCATTCCCGACGGCACGGTGACCCTGCGCTACGAACAGAGCCTCGACCCCGAGGAGACCGCCCTCGCCGGCGCCTCCGACAACCCGCGCGGCGACTGGCAGGACCTCACCGCAGAACTCGGCCTGATCGCCGCGCCGACGCTCTTGGTGTGGGGCATGCAGGACGCGTTCCTGACCCCCGCCTACCCGCTGATGCTGGCCCGCATGATCCCCAAGGGCAACCTGCACGTGATGAGCGAGGCCTCCCACCATCCGCAGGAGGAACGGCCCTACGACTACCACAGCGTCGTCTCCGGCTTCCTGAACCAGCAGCACGGCTGAACCAGCTACAGCACAGCTGACCCCGTACCACCGACTCTCCGGGGAGGAGACGTGAGCGAGTCCGTGCCGCGCGTCGTCGAACTGTCCAGCCCCTTCACCCGGTTCGCCGGCCGCCTGCTGGTCGGCCTCGGCCACGAGGTCGTGCTCGTCGAACCACCGGAAGGCGACGGGACCCGCCGCGAACTCGACGGCGACGCGTTCGTCCACTGGCACGCGGGCAAACGCTCGGTCGTCCCCGCCTCACCCGAGGAGTTGCGCGGTCTGCTGCGCAGTGCCGACGTGCTGCTCGACGGGAGTCCTGGCGGCGCCGAGGCGCTCGTCGAAGGGTGCGAGGACCTCGAACACGTCCGCGCCACCCCCTTCGGCCTGCTCGGCCCCCGCACCGACTGGCAGGGCACCGACCTCGTGGTCGCCGCGCTGGGCGGGATGCTCGCCCAGGTCGGCGACCCCGACGGCCCGCCCCTGCGCCTCCCGGAGCACCAGGCCGAGCAGCTCGCGGGCGTCAACGCGGCCATCGCCGCCCTGCTCGGCCTCCGCGCCCGCCGCACCGGCCCGGGACAACTCGCCGACGTCTCCGCGCAGGCCTGCGTGGCAGCCGCCCTGGAGGCCGGCACCCTCGCCTACCTGCACGAGGACCGGGTGCCGCCACGCCCGGGCCGGGTCCATCCCCTCGTCCCGCACGGCCTGTTCCGGGCCGCCGACGGCTACCTGGGCGGAGGCCTCGGCGGCAGCCCGCGCATGTGGGACGCGCTGCTCGACTGGCTGCGCGAGGAGGACGCGGCGGCCGATCTCACGGAACCGCGCTGGCAGGACCCGGTCGAACGCAAGAAGCACCAGGAGCACGTGTTCAAGGTCGTCCAGGACTTCGTGGGCACGTGGCCCAAGGCCGAGTTCGCGGAGCGGGCCCAGGCCAGGAAGCTGCCCTGGGTCGCCGTCGACCTGCCCCACGAACTCCCCGACAACCCGCAGCTCGCTGCCCGGGGCTTCTTCACCCGGGTCCGGACGCCGGAGGGGGAGCGGACCGACCTGGGCTTCCCGTTCGCGTTCCCGGAAGGCCGCAGGGTCCAGGAACTGGAGGTACCGGACCTGGGCGCGGACCAGGACCTCCTCGACTCCGGGCCACGCGCCGAACGCCCTGTTCAGCAGGCCTCCGCACACCCCGCCCTGCATGGCATCCGCGTCCTCGACCTCACCTGGGTCCTCGCCGGCCCGTACTGCACCAAGATCCTCGCCGACCACGGCGCCGACGTCATCAAGGTCGAGTCCGCGGGCCGCCCCGACCCCACCCGCTTCGCCCCCTTCATGCATCTCTCCCGCGGCTCCCACACGGACCCGAACACCAACGGCTACTTCAACGAGGTCAACCGCAACAAACGCAGCATCGCCCTCGACACCCGAACCGACGACGGCATCGCGGTGCTCCGCGATCTCATCGCCCGCTCCGACGTCCTCGTGGAGAACTTCAGCTCCACGGTCATGCGCAAACTCGGCCTGGACTACGAGGAGTTGACCCGCATCAACCCGGACCTCGTCTACGTCAGCATGTCGGGCATGGGCCACACCGGACCGCGCAACGGTTGGGTGTCGTACGCCGACACGGTCTCGGCGAGCGGGGGCCTGACCGGACTGACCGGCTGGGGACCGGACGACGTGGTCGGTGTGATCTACGGCCACGGTGACATCGTCGCGGGCCTCCAGGCGGCCCTCGCCACGGTCGCCGCGCTGGAGCACCGGGCGGTGACCGGACGTGGACAGCACATCGACCTCTCCCAACTGGAGGCGATCGCCGCCCACATGGGCACCAGTCTCCTCGGCGGCGCCAAGGTGAAACCGAGCGGCAACACCCACCCGGGCTGGAGCCCGCAGGGCGTCTACCGCTGCCTCGGCGCCGACCGCTGGCTGGCGGTCAGTGTCCGCGACGACAGCGAATGGGTGGCGCTGTGTGAGGTGATCGGCCGCCCGGAACTCGCCGCCGACGAACGGACCCGTACGGCGCAGGCGCGGCGAGACGCGGCGGACCTGGTCGATGCGGTGCTGGGGGAGTGGACCCGCACGCTGCCCGCCGACACAGCCGCCGAGTCGCTCCAGGCGCACGGTGTCCCGGCCGGCGCCGTGCAGGACGGACGCGAACTCGTCGAGCACGAACCGCAGTTGAGGGCCCGTGGCTTCTACGTGCGCAAGGAGCACCCGGTCGCCGGTGCCTTCCTCCACGAGGGCGTCCCGATCCGCCTCACCCGCACACCCGGCGGGATCTGCGAGGCCGCGCCCGTGCTCGGCGCCGACACCGACGCCGTACTGGGCGAGGTGGCGGGCTTCTCGACGGAGCGCATCCGGGGACTTCGGGAGGCCGGAGTGCTGCGGTGAACGACACGATCCCCCGTCTTCTCGAGGAGGCGGCCGGAAAGTTCGGCGACCGCCCCTTCCTGCGGGTGGGGGAGGTAACGCGGACGTACGCGCAGACCCGTACGGCCGCCGCCACGATGGCGGGAGCGCTGGCGAAGGGCGGGTGCCGCGCGGGAGACCGCGTCGCCGCCATGGCCGGCAACCGGATCGAACTGGTCGACCTCATCCTCGGCTGCGCCTGGTTGGGAGCGGTGCTGATCCCGCTCAACACCGGTCTGCGAGGTGGTGGCCTCCGGCAGGTGTTGAGCGCCGCTGAACCGCGATTCCTCCTTGCGGAGGGGGAGTTGGCGGAGCGTGTCGTAGCGGCCGGTTTTCAGGGTGAGTTGTGGATCGCCGGCGGCGAGGACGTCCCGGCGCCGGGTACGACCGCCGCCGTGCCGCCGGCCCAAGTGCGCCCGGACGACACCGCCTTCGTGCTCTTCACCTCGGGCACCACGGGAACGGCACGCGGTGTGCGCTGCCCGCACGCTCAGACCGTCCAGTGGGGGCGCAACGTCTCGGACTCGCTCCGCCTCACCGCCGACGACGTGCTGTACACCTGCCTCCCGTTGTTCCACACCAACGCCCTCAACACCCTGGCGCACGCCCTGGCCGTGGGCGCGAGCTGTGTGATCGACGAGCGGTTCTCCGCCACGCGGTACTGGGCACGGGTGGCCGAGACCGGTGCGACGGTCGTCTACCTGCTGGGCGCGATGGTGCCCATGCTGCTCGCCCGGCCCCCGGGCCCCGCCGATCGCGCGCACCGGGGCCGGCGTGGACTCTCCCCGGCCACCCCCGGCCCCGCGTGGGCACCCTTCCGCGAGCGGTTCGGGGTCACTCTCGTCGACGGATTCGGTTCCACGGAGACGAACCTCGTCATCGGGTCGACCCCCGAGGAACAGCGGCCCGGCTACCTCGGCACGGTGCGCGAAGGCTTCGCCGCGCGCGTGGTCGACGACGGCCTCGCTCCCGTTCCGGACGGCGTCGCCGGTGAGCTGGTGGTCCGCAGCACACGCGAACTCGCCTTCTCCACCGGCTACTTGGGGGAGTCCGTGCCCGCCCCCACCGCATGGCGGCGGACCGGCGACCGGGTGATCCGCGAACCCGACGGATGGTTCCTGTTCGTCGACCGGATCAAGGACGTCATCCGCCGGCGCGGCGAGAACGTCTCCTCGCAGGAGGTCGAGTCGGCCGTCCGCTCGCACCCGGCGGTCGCCGACGCGGCGGCCTTCCCGGTGCCGTCGGAGCTGGCCGAGGACGAGGTGATGGTCGCGGTCGTCCCCGGACCCGGCCACCTGCTGGACCCCCTGGACCTCGTACGGCACTGCGCCGGCGAACTGCCCGCCTTCGCGGTGCCCCGGTACATCGACACCGTCCCGGAGCTGCCGCTCACCGCGACCGGCAAGGTCCGCAAGGCGGTGCTGCGCGAGCGCGGGGTCACCGCCACCACCTGGGACCGCGAGGCCTGAGGGGCTGAGCGGACGGCCGCCTTCCGTACGGTCCTCCGCCTCTGCGTTCGAATTCATCCCTGCCGACCTCTGGCCCCCGGGACTTACCGACGGGTATACAAAGTCCGTTGAACGAGCGAGGACTTCACCGGGCCCGTCCCGTCGTGTCGACTCGGATCAGGGGGGATCTTCATGAGGCGTGAGCTGAATCCGGCCGCAACCGCACCCGGTCGCCGCAGGGTTGTGGCGGCCGCGGCAGCGGTCAGTGGCTGCGCGCTCGTCGTCGCTTCCGCGGCACCCGCGGCGGCGCACGGTCCGGGCCACGACCGCCGTACGCAGTACGTGGCGCTCGGCGACTCGTACACCGCGGGGCCGAACATCCCGACCCAGGTGGACGCGAACTGCGCCCGCTCCGACCACAATTACCCCTCGCTGGTGGCGGCGGACCGCAGAGGGACCGTGCTCAAGGACGTGAGCTGCAGCGGCGCGACCACCGAGGAGATGTGGAAGGCGCAGGGCACGAACCCGCCTCAACTCAACGCGGTCCAGCGGGACACCGACCTGGTGACGGTCCAGATCGGCGGCAACGACATCGGGTTCAGCACCATCATCGGCACCTGCGCCAGGCTCAGCTCCACGGACCTGTCGGGCAATCCGTGTCAGCGGTACTACACCTCGTCCGGGACCGACCAGTTGGTGCTGAACATCCTCAACACGGCACCCAAGGTCACCCGCGTACTCCGGGCCGTCCACAAGAAGGCGCCCCACGCACGCGTGCTCGTCGTCGGCTACCCGGACCTGCTGCCCGACGACGGCAGCGGCTGCTACCCCTCCGTGCCCTTCGCCGCCAAGGACTTCTCCTACCTGCGGGACACCGGTAAGCGCCTCAACCTGATGCTCCGCCTGGTGGCCGCGCTGAACGGCGCGGAGTACGTCGACACGTACAAGCCGACCATCGGGCACGACATGTGCAAGCCGCCCGCGGACCGCTGGATCGAGCCCCTCCAGCCCGCCTCCCCGGCGGCCCCCGCCCACCCCAACGCCAAGGGCGAGGCCGTCATGGCGACCGCCGTCCTCAACCGCCTGGAGAAGCGGCACGGGCACTGACGTCGCCGCGAGGGCGGCCCGGGACTACTCCTTGACCGCCCTCAGCACCACGAACTTCGCATCGCCGGCGACGAGTTCACAGTTGCCGAACAGCCGCCGCAGCTTCGCGTGGTACCCGAGATGCCGGTTGCCGATCACCCACAGCTCGCCACCCGTCCCGAGCACCCGCTGCGCCCCGGTGAACATCCGCCACGCCGTCGCGTCCGTCGTCGTCTGGTGCGAGTGGAACGGCGGGTTGGTGAGCACGAGGTCCACGCTCCCGTCGGCCACCCCCGTGAGCCCGTCCCCGACCCGGAACTCGGCGTGCCCGGGCACCCCGTTCGCCTTGTACGTCGCTTCCGCGGAGGCGACGGCCTGGAACGACTCGTCGACGAACAGCACTTCGGCGTCCGGATCGGCGAGCGCCATCGCCGTACCGACGACACCGTTCCCGCAGCCCAGGTCCACCACACGGCGGGCGCCGCTCGCGGTGGGCAGGTGGCTCAGGAAGAAGCGGGTGCCGATGTCGAGCCGGTCCGCGCAGAAGACGCCCGCGTGGTTGACGACGGTGTGCCCGGACACGGTGCCCACACCGTCGGGCAGGGCGTAGCTGTACGGCCAGGGGTTGGTCCCGCGCCGCAACGAGGGGTCGGGCGTGCAGAAGATCAGGCGGGCCTTCTTGTCCGCGAGGGAGGTGCGGGTCGGTCCGAGGATCCGCTCGAACAGGCGCAGCGTCGAGGTGTGGATCTCCTTGACCATGCCGGTGCCGACGACCACCGTGCCCGCGTGCACCCCGGGCGCCAGCCGGTGCAGCTGGTCCTCCAGGAGCGCCAGGCTCTTCGGCACCCGCACCAGCAGCACGTCGACCCGGTCGGGCGGCGGATCCTGGGTGGTGAGGAGCTGCACCGCACCGATCCCGACGCCGGCCCGCCCGAGATTGGCGCGGGTCGCCTCACGGGTGAGGAAGGAGTCGGTGATCTGCACGGGTTCGTACTCCGCCAGGGCGGTGGCCAGGGCGCCCCAGCGGTCGCCCACGACCACGACGGTGCCGGACAGGGGGATGCCCTCGTCCGCGAGGTGCCTGAGCAGGTACTCGTCGGAGGCGTCCCAGGCACGGAGCCGGTCGCGCGGGTCCTCGGGGAAACGGGCCAGCTCGCGCTCGCCCCATGGCGTCGTCATACGGTCGTTCATTGTGCTCAAGGCTAGCGGAGCCGCAGCTCAGACCCGTTCGGGCAGGATGGAGGCCATGGACGAGGCCGAACTCTTCCCCCGCGAACGCACCGAGATCGCGCCGGGCGCGGTCCACGTACCCGACTGGCTGGACCCGCGGCGGCAGCGCGAACTCGTCGAGAAGTGCCGCACCTGGGCCCGCCCGCCGGCCGGTCTGCGCACCGTCCGCACCCCCGGCGGCGGCACGATGACCGCCCGCCAGGTCTGCCTCGGCCTGCACTGGTACCCGTACGCATACGCCCGTACGGCCGTCGACGGTGACGGCGCCCCGGTCAAGCCCTTCCCGGCCTGGCTGGGCGAACTGGGCCGCCGGGCCGTGACCGACGCGCTCGGACCGCGGCCGACCCAGGCGGCCCACGACATCGCCCTGATCAACTTCTACGACGGCGACGCCCGCATGGGCATGCACCGCGACGCCGACGAGAAGTCGGACGCCCCGGTGGTGTCCCTGAGCCTCGGCGACACCTGCGTCTTCCGCTTCGGCAACCCGGAGACCCGCACCAGGCCCTGGACGGACGTCGAACTGCGCAGCGGCGACCTGTTCGTCTTCGGCGGCCCGTCCCGTCTCGCGTACCACGGGGTGCCCAGGGTCCACCCGGGCACGGCACCACCGGAACTGGGACTGACAGGGCGTCTGAACATCACCCTCCGGGTCGGCGGTCTGTAGTCGTCCTGCCGTCGTCCTGTAGTCGTCGTACCTGCGGATCATGGGAGACTCGCCTTCATGAGCGGCAAGGCTGACCCCCCGTCGGCGGGGGAAGGGACCACCCCGAGAGCGCGGTTGGACCGAGGGCGCGGTGCGCTCGGGCCCGCGCTGGAGCTCGTACACACCGGGCGCGCGCCGACCAGGGCGGTACTCACCGCCGAGCTCGGCGTGACGCGGGCGACGGCCGGCGCGGTCGCCGCGGAGCTGGAGGCGCTCGGGCTGATCCGGGTGGACGCCAGGCCCGGCGCGGCGGCCGGTTCGCAGGGCCGCCCCTCGCACCGGCTCGCCGTCGCGGACGACGGGCCCGTGGCGCTCGCCGCACAGGTGCACGCCGACGGGTTCCGGGCGGCGCTGGTCGGCCTCGGCGGCCGGATCGTCGCCACCGCAGCCGGCCGCGAGACCGTCGACGCCGACCCCGCCAAGGTCCTCGGCTCCGTCGTGGAGGCGGGCGCCGGGCTGCTGCGGGAGACGGGATTGCGGTGCGTCGGCGCGGGTCTCGCCGTACCGTCCGCGGTCGCCGAACCGGAAGGCCTCGCTCTCAACCCGCTGCACCTGGCCTGGCCCGCGGGCGCGCCCGTGCGCCGGATCTTCGCGGAGTGCGTGCACGCCGCCAGCATCACCGGACCGGCGTTCGCGGGCAACGACGTGAACCTGGCCGCCCTCGCCGAACACCGGCACGGAGCGGGTCGCGGCGCCCGGGACCTGCTCTGCGTGGCCACCGGACACCGGGGCGTGGGCGGGGCGCTGGTGCTGGACGGGCGCCTGCACACGGGCAGTTCGGGCCTGGCCCTGGAGGTCGGCCACCTCACCGTCAACCCCGAGGGCCGCCCCTGCCACTGCGGCAGCCGCGGCTGCCTCGACGTCGAGGCCGACCCGCTGGCCTTCCTCACCGCCGCGCAGCGCGAGCCCGGCCCCGTGGTGTCGCTCCTCCATCAGGCCATGGACCTGATCCGCAACCACTACGACGACCCGTCGATCCGCACGGCCACCGAGACCCTCATCGACCGCCTCGGCCTCGGCCTCGCGGGCCTGGTGAACATCCTCAACCCCGACCGCATCATCCTCGGCGGCCTGCACCGCACCCTCCTGGACGCCGACCCCGAGCGGCTGCGCGCGGTCGTCGCCGACCGCAGCCTGTGGGGCCAGAGCGGCGGCGTCCCCATCCTTGCCTGCACCCTCGACCACAACAGCCTCGTCGGAGCGGCGGAGTTGGCCTGGCAGCCGGTCCTGGACGACCCGCTGGGGGCGCTGGCGTAGCGCTGGTCGCGTAGGCTCGCGGGCATGCGGATCTCCGTCTCCTCGGACATGGACGAACCCGTGGCCCGCGCCCTCGTCGCGGAGCTGCGCAAGCGCGGGCACGAGGTGCTGGCCCACGGGGCGCTGTCCTCGGGCGACGATCCGCAGTGGGCCGCGTGCTCGTCGGCCGCCGCCCAGGACGTCGCCGCCGGAACCGCCGACCAGGCCGTCGTCCGCTGCTGGACCGGCACCGGCGCGTCCATCGCCGCCAACAAGGTGCCGGGCGTACGGGCGGCCCTGTGCACGGACGCCTACACGGCGGACGGCGCCCGCCGCTGGAACGACGCCAACGTGCTCGCCCTCAGGCCTGCGCCTGACCTCCGAACCGCTGCTCGGGGAGATCCTCGACGCCTGGTTCGCCGGGGAGGCCAGCGAGGACGCCGAGGACCGGCAGAACGTGGAGCGCGTCGAGCGGCTCGACCTGGGCAGGGCAACACCCTGATGCTCCGGCGCGGGGCCACGGGCGGTCACCGACCCTGAGGCACCGGCGATCACAGGCGCGGACTCACCCGCGCAACGTCACCGGCACCGGCATCCACAACGCCGCCACCGACGGCCGCCGCAGATCCGCCCGCCGCACGCACAGCCCGATCGGGAACGGCTCCGGCGCCGGATCGGCGGGCAGCACCGCCAGCCGGTCGCGCACCGCGCTGTGGTCGAGTACGAGCCTGGGGACCACGCCCGTACCGCAGCCCAGGGCGACCAGGGTCAGCAGCCCCTCGTGGCCGTCCGGCTCGCACGCCACCTCGGGCGTCCTGCCGCGGGCCCGGAACCACCGGTCGGCCGCGTCACGCACCAGGCCGCGGTGGGGGAGGACGAAGGGCCCGTCGAGACCGGGGTCCGGCCGGTCCAGAGCGGTGACGAGAACCAGCTCGGTCACCGCCACCGTGCGGCTCACCAGTGCCTCCGGCAGCCGCGCCGGGATCCCTGCGACGGCCGCGTCCACCTCGCCCTCGTCCAGCCGGGCCAGCGCGGCCGCCGCGTCGCCGGTGCGCAGGTCGAGCCGGACCTGCGGGTGCGCGGCCCGGAACGGCGCCAACAGGTCGGGCAGCAACGCCTGGCAGGCGGTCACCGTGGCGAACACCGCGAGACGGCCGGTGAGTTCGGCCGGCGTGGGATGCTCCTCGCGGTAGGTGCGCCACAACTCCAGTGCCTGGACGGCGTATTCGCGATACCGGTGGCCTTCGGCGGTCAGCGACACCCCGCGCGGACCGCGCTCGAACAGCCGATGCCCCAGATCCGCTTCCAACCGCTGCACCGTGCGCGTGAGCGTGGCCGGGCTGACATGGCAGTCGAGGCTGGTGCGCCCGAAGTTCAGGGACTGCGCCAGATGCAGGAAGAGACGCAGCTCTCGATGATCGTCCCGCATGCGCTGACCTCGCCGTTTCACTTCACGCAACAGCGCGCTGCACAAGTTGCGCTTGCCGCAATACCTGTCCGGAGCCTACAACTCGACCATGACCTCGACCACGTACTCCTCCCGCGTCTTCCCCCTCGAAACGATGGATGTGCCCGGTGGCACGGAGACCGTCCTGCGGGGCGGACGGCACCTCTTCCCGCTGCTCCCGCAGGCCTTCGCCGGGGTCCGCCGTGTCGGCGTCCTCGGCTGGGGTCCGCAGGGCCGCGCCCAGGCCCTCAACCTCAGGGACTCCCTGGCCGGTACGGACATCCAGGTGGCCGTCGGACTGCGCCCGGGCTCCGCCTCGGCCGCCGACGCGCGAGACAACGGCTTCACCGAGGAGGACGGCACGCTCGGCGACTGGCTCGCCGTGGCCGCGGACAGCGACCTCGTCATCCTGCTGATCGCCGACGCGGCACTCGCCGCGCACCACGAGGAGATCTTCGCGGTCCTCAAGCCCGAGGCCGTCATCGGTCTCTCGCACGGCTTCCTGGTCGGCCATCTCCGGGAGACGGGTGGGGAGTTCCCGTCCGGACACGGCGTGATCGGCGTCTGCCCCAAGGGCATGGGCGACTCGGTGCGCAGGCTGTACCGGCAGGGCGAGGAGATCAACGGCGCCGGCATCAACAGCAGCTTCGCGGTGCACGTTGACCCCGACGGACGCGCCACGGACCTCGCGCTCGGCTGGTCGGTGGCGCTCGGCTCGCCGTACACCTTCCGCACCACCCTGGACAGCGAGTACCGCTCCGACATCGTCGGCGAACGCGCCATCCTGGCCGGTGCCGTCCACGGCATCGTCGAGAGCCTCTACACGCGGTGGCGGCTGACCGGCGACGACCCGGTCACCGCCTACGAGCGCTCCTGCGAGAACATCACCGGGCCGATCGCGCGCACCATCTCGCAGGAGGGGCTGCGAGCCGTGCGGGAGAACCTCGACGCGGCCGGCCGTGACGTCTTCGACCGCGCGTACACGGCCACCTACGGTCCGGCCCGCGAGATCATCGCCGAGATCTACGACGAGGTCGCCGACGGCACCGAACTGCGCAGTGTCATCCTCGCCGAACGGCGGCTCGGCAGCCGTCCGATGAGTGTGATCGGCGGCTCCCCGATGTGGTCGGTAAGCGACGAGGTGCACGCCCGCCGTGCCGAACACGACGTGCCCGTCGACCCGTTCACGGCCGGCGTGTTCGTCGCCACCATGACGGCCCAGATCGACGAGTTCGCCGAACGTGGCCACCCCTGGTCGGAGATCGTCAACGAGTCCGTCATCGAGGCCGTCGACTCCCTGCTGCCCTACATGCACGCACGGAACGTGGCCTACATGGTCGACAACTGCTCCCGCACGGCCCGCCTCGGCACCCGCCGCTGGAGCCCCCGCTTCCAGGCGGCCTTCGAGCAGATCGCCTACCCGGCGGCCGAACTTCCCGCCGACAAGGCCCTGTTGACGGCCTTCGACACCCACCCGGCCCACGAGGCCCTGTCGGCGGCGGCGAAGCTGCGGCCATCGGTGGACATCTCCGTGGCGTAGGCATCCGGTCCCGCACACCTCCCTGTCCACTGGTGTCCCGCACCGGCACCGATGAGTTTCACTCGCGCCCGCCGTCCTACTGGTGAACAGGCGTGGACGGACGATCTGTGCGGTCGAGGAGAGGGAGGTGTGCGCGGTGACCGAACCGGCACGGCAGGAGGCGCTGGCACGGTTGGACGTGCTCGTCGGCGAGTGGGAGTTGCGGGCCGACTTCCCCGGCCGGACGGTGTCCCCGGGCCGCAGTGTGTTCGAGTGGACCCTGGACGGGCAGTTCCTCGTCCAGCGCACCGAAGTGCTGCTCCCGGAGGCCCCGGACACCATGTCCGTCATCGCGGTCGACCCGGACATCGACGGTTACACACAGCACTACTTCGACAGCCGGGGCGTCGTGCGGCTGTATGCGATGACCTTCGTCGACGGGCTGTGGCAACTGGTGCGGGAGACACCGGACTTCACGCCACTGTCGTTCCGGCAGCGGTTCACCGGGCGGTTCAGCGCCGACGGCAACACCATCAGTGGCGCCTGGGAGATCGCGAAGGACGCGTCGACCGACTACGAGCACGACTTCGCCCTCACCTACAGCAGGAGCCGCTGACATGCCCGCCACCGCATCGCCCGCAGAGACCGCACGCGGCATCGTCGAAGCCAACCTGTACATGGTGCTCGCCACGGCCGACCAGGACGGCCGACCGTGGAGCACGCCCGTCTACTTCGCGCACGTGGACTGCCGGGAGTTCGTCTGGGTGTCCTCGCTGCACGCCACGCACTCCCGAAACATCGAGGTACGCCCCGAGGTCGGCATCTCGGTGTTCGACTCCTCGGTTCCGATCGGCACCGGCCAGGGCGTGTACATGTCCGCGGTCGCCGCACGCGTGGACGAGTCGGAGATCGAGCGCACGATCGACGTCTTCTCGCGTCGCTCGGTCGGCCACGGGGGACTGGTCTGGACACCCGACGACGTCCAGGACACCTCCGGCCTCGTTCTCTACCGCGCGGTGGCCGACGCGCACTGGATCCTCGCCAAGGACGGCACCCCGGACCACCGCATCCCGGCCGACCTCACCTGAACCCGACCTGGGGAGCCGTGAGTCGCGGCGCCCTCACCGCCACTCGACGGCGAAGGCCCGGGCAGGGTTCTCGGTGAGGATGCGGTCCGTCAGCTCCTCACCCAGGTCCGACGCGAGCCGCGGCCGGACCCGCCGCAGCAGATACGGCATCCCCGGCCCGCCGTCGACCGACCGCGCCCCCGCGACAACCGTGTCCCCGCCGAGCAGCAACCGATGGCCGAACCCGGCCTCGGCCAGGGCCCGTACGGCGTCCGGCATGCGCCAGTCGGTGGCGTGGTTGGCGCGGGACGGCCCGTCGAAGGCCAACCAGCAGCCGGACCCAGCGGCCTGACGCTGGATCACGACATCAGGGGACCGGTTGAGGTGTCCGAGGACCACCCGGTGCGCCGGCACGCCCAACTCCCCGCAGAGCAGGTCGAGTACGTCGAGCGCCCCCGTGCCCAGCTCCAGGTGCACGGCGATGGTCGCGCCCGTCGCGCGCTGTGCCTCCGCGGCGGCGGCCATGGTCCAACGGGCGTGCGCGTCGATCCCGTGGAAGTCACCGGCCACCTTGATCAGCCCCGCCCGTACCCCCGACGTGCCGATACCGGCGGTGAGTTCGGAGACGAAGACGTCCGCCAGCTTCCCGCGCACCGCCTTCAACACCTCCGGCGCGTAGTGCGCGGCCTGATGCAGCCCCGTCGCACAGACGATGTGCACCCCGGCGGCGCGCGACAGTTGAGGCAGATCGGCGACCCGCCGCCCCATGCCGTACGGCGTCCACTGCACGACGGCCGACCCGCCGGCCGCGCGAAAAGCCTCCAACTCGGCCCGCGCGGAGGCGCCGTCGTTCAACTCCTGGCCGGGCAACCGCGGGCTGCTGAGGAACAGATGGTCGTGCGCGTCGCACACGCCGAGGTCCCCCGGGTCGACATCCCCCAGCACCGTACGGACCGTGCTCACCACTGCCGCCCGCGCGGCAACCGTTCCCGCCCCGGCGCCGACAGGTGCAGCACCTCGAACACATCCCCGTCGGTCTTGGGCGCGTCGTGGTCCCAGAGCGAGAAGTGCACCAGTTCCCAGCGGCCCGTGTCGACGGCCGCCGCCGCGAGCACCGCCCCGTCCGCCCCGGCCAGCCGCTCCGTCTCCCGTACCGCGTCCGCCATGACCTCCGCCAACTCCCCGCCCTCAGGCACCGGTTGACGCCGTCGTACGGCGAACCGCGCGGGCGAGTCGGCGGCGCTGCCCTCCTCGTACGCCAGACCGGTCCACTGCCGGATCGACGGTCGCCCGAAGTCGTTGCTGAGCCCCTGGAAGGCGCCTCCCCAGAGGAAGGTGTTCATGCCCTCCATGGTGTTCCAGAGGTAGAACGGCGCGTACTGGTTCACCGGCGAGCCGTTCACCCCGCGCTCGCGCATCAGGTACGTCTTGATGCCGAGGCCGTCCCAGTCGTCGAGGAGATGGCCGACGCGGGCGACCCGGCCGCGGATCACGGCCATGTCGTAGTCGGCGGGCAGGACCGCAGGGACACCCTTGCATGTATCGTGCGGCGCAGGGGAGGGCCAGTGGCTCAAGAGATTGATCTGTACTTGCGGAAGTCCGCGATCACGCGGCAGCGCGAACGGGCTTTGACGTTTCGTGCTCAAGAGGAGCGGGGACGTCGGTGGGCAGACGAGCACGACTACACCGTCCGTAGGGTGTGGGCGGACAACCTGAGCGCGTACACAGACACCGTACGTCCGGAGTTCGACAAAGCTATTGGCGCGTTGTTCGCGGACGAAGTGCCGGCGTTGTGGTGCTACGCGGCCGACCGATTCTCCCGAAAGGGAGCGGGCTCAGTTATCCCGCTGCTCGACACGGGCAAACGCATCGTCTTCGATTACGAGCGACTCGACTCCGCAGACCCGCGCGACCGTCGGGACATCATCAACCGTGTCGAGGAAGCGCGGGAGTATTCAGCTCTCCTCTCCCATCGAGTGACAGGGACGAAAGAGCAGCAGCGCAACGAGGGCGCGTGGCTTGGGGGAGCACCGTACGGCTTCGAAATTTCCGACAGGGAAACACGCAAGCTCCGCCACGCGGATACATGGCCGACGCTCACCCGAATCTTCGAATCCACGGCAGAGGGAAAGTCAGCTCGTACCATCGCCCAGGAACTGAACGACGACGGCATTCCTTCGCCCGACGGCGGTACCTGGGGAGGGTCGACCATCCATCGCATGATTCAGACCCCCGTGTACGAGGGATGGCAAGCCGTCTCCCTGACGCGCGGAGGCCGTTCTGTCCCTTACCGCAACAGGAAAGGAGAGCGAGTTTCCGTCCTCGCTGATGGCGTCGAGCCCGTACACGCGGACCTCGTCAAGCGCGCTCGCCTCGCGGTAGCGGGTCACCTCCCCGTAGCTCCTGAGTACCAGCGGGGCAAGGTAAAGCACCTCTTGTCTGGCCTACTCCGCTGCGCAAGTTGCGGAGGAGGAACGGCGATTCACGGTCGCTCGTACCGGTGCTACAACTACACCGTCGGGAAGCACTGTGCGGAACCAGCGTCGGCCATGAGGTCGCTCATTGAGGCGTACGTCTTCGAAGAGTGGCTAGGTGCCGTACTGAAGGCCGACATCGACGAGGCTGACCCGCTTATGTTGGCCGTCGCGGAGCGCTGGGTGGCCTTGACGAAGCCCGAGGAGACGGAAGAGCACCGTCAGGCGCTCGCGGCAGTGAAAGCCGCTGAAAGGTCCCTGGAGCGACTCGCGGAAGACCGCAAGGAGGGCATCTACGACGGGGCTATGGGCCGCTTCTACCCGCGCCTCGTCACGGAGGCGGAGGCGGACCTCGTCACCGCAGAGAATCGGGCTGCGGAGTTCGGAGGCGCTGTCGACCTGACGATTTTTGATGACTCCGACGTACTGCACGCGGCGTGGGAGGCCGCTGACGACGCTCTGAGACGCGATCTGATCCGGTTGGCTATCGACAAGGTGACCGTGACGCGCGGGCTGCGTGGGAAACCGTTCGTGGGCGACGTGCGGTGTGACATCACGTGGGCTACGCCGGCTGAGCACTAACGAGTAGTGAAAGAGCCCCGGAGCGCATCCTCCGGGCTCTCGTCATGTCTGAGGGGTCTCGTTACGCGCCCCCTCCGGCGGACGCTCAGGAAGCTCGTCGGTGCGTCCTAGGAAGTAGTCCACCCACGCGCGCACGGACGCCGACCGGTCCGTACCTAGAGCTTTGGTGGCCTCGTCGAAGGCTTTCCAAGTTGCGTCGTCGATGCCGCGGATACCGCGGAGCTTGTGGCTGTGAGCGTTGGCCATGTCGCCAGTGTGGCAGGGTGGTTGACCACCTGTCGAGGGTGTGTCACTATCGAGGTGGTTAACCACCCCTGGCCAAGTAGAACGCCCCGCGGCATCCTGGCAGATTCACACGGGGCGCTTCCTCGAAGAGGAGACATCATGCTCGCACAGAACAAGATTCTCGTCGTCGGCTCCGTCGCAACCCCCGTCGACGTCGAAGACCTCACCGCCCTTGCCTTCGACGCGGCCGACCGTCTCCAGCTCCCCGCCGTTGTCGCGACGTCCATGGACTTCACCATCGCCGACTTTGCCGGGGTGGTGCTCGCTGACAACTGGCTCGACTCGACGGCCTCCGTCGTTCTCGGTGGTGAGGCGCTGGGCGCCGACATCTGCTGTCTCGACTCCGCGGCGCTCTACGCGTACGAGCCCGACACCACCTGCGGTCACTGCCTCACCGTCGACGAGACGGCCGCACCCCGGCGAGTCCAGGGCGGTTGGTCGACGAGCGTGTGTGACGGCTGCGTCGAAGAGCACGCCCGTACCGTCTCCCTCTTCCCGGCAGTCGCCGCGTGAGCGCGGAGGTGCGCGACCTCCGCGCCCTCCTGGAGGCCGTGTGCGAGGCGCTGACCGTCCCTGGCGAAGACTCCGTGTACCGCCTGCGGCTCGACGACCGCGCGAGTTGGGCGCGTGCCGTCATCCGCGGGGCGCTCGACGGGGACCTTGTGGACGTCGGATGGGATGCCGCCTACCTCCGCCGGAAGATGGCGGAAGAGGAAGCGCACGCAAAGTAACTACACACTGTGACGGAAGGGCCCGCGCATCCTCGGATGTGGCGGGCCCTCCGCGCGTTCCGGGTCCTCGTCGACGCCCTCCCGGAACGTCCCGACGGGAACCGGAGGCAAGTCCTCCGCACTTTTTCTCGGCTTTGCCCGTTGCGTCGCTTACGTCCCCTGTCGCGCACGCCTCCGTCGCCCCGAAATCCACATCCCCCTGACCTGAGGAAACTCCCAAACCTCGCGCCAAAGTGTCAAACAAACCCCCTCCTCAGCTTTCTTCCTAACGCGTGTTAGAAGGAGTTGAGAATGGCGGTTAATTTGGCACTTCTGGCCAGACTGAATCTGGGAGGACGCAGCCCTCGTTCCTGACGGACGCCGACGGGGAGCGCGAGGCGGACGAGGTCTGAGGCGGCCCGTGAAGCCCTCTCTCGCGGCCGTTCAGTGCACTGGAGCGCACGGAATCCGCCAGGCGGCCTCCCAGGGCTTCACGCAGGCCGCGACGCTAGTCACTCTGGGTAGTGGTTGACGCGCGGCGTCCCGGTTGAGCATGGTCACGGTCTCGTAACGGATGATTTTCCACCATGCGAAAGATTGCTGCTGGTGGGCTTATTCATGATCGTTAGAGCGTCACATGCACCACATAACGTAAGTAGGAGGTAGTTTCCGCGAGCGCTTGGCTGCGGCTCCTCCGCCTACTGCGCCGCAACCGCCTTTCGGCGGCGCTGAGGGTCCGGCGACGTTGAGCCGGCTGCGTTGAGCGTGCCTTCTCTCCTCCTCCTCACGCTCCGCGGAGCAATTGTCAATTCCTGTGGATCACCGTGGGGATCTTCAAGTAGCCCGCAGCCATTGATCGAGGACTACGAAGTCTTCGTTGGTGAGGCCGCGGGACGATGTGATGCGGTGGAGGAGGGCCGGGGTGGGGTGGGGTGGTGGGTGGATACCCAGTCCCGATCGGCGTCGGTGATTTCGTCGTCGACCCAGACGAACGGGCGGCCGTCCGCCCATGCCGCCAGGGCTCGGGTCTTCCAGTGGAGTCCGTACCACTGGTCCTCGCGTTCATGCGCGTCGGAGGTTTCCGGCCAGTGCACGACCGGCAGGGACGGCAGGCCGAGCCGCGGTGCTATGTCGGTGTTCGCCGCCTCCTCCCAGGTGGTAGCCCAGACCAGCTCGCACGGGAGTGCCGCGAGCCGAGGCCCGAGGCGCGGGTCGAGCCGCGTCAGGTGCGAATCTGTCGCGGTGCCTGACGGCTCGTGCTGCGGGCCGTCGCCGAACGGCAGGAGAGGTCCGTCGACGTCCAGGAACAGCAGCGGGCGTTCCTCGCGCCTACTCATGCCGCAGCCTCCTGCTCACGCTCAACCAGGACTCCGCGTTCGAAGCGGGCGCCGTTGCGGACTAGGGCGACGAGGTGGGGTGCGGTGATCGCGCGCCAGCGGGCCTGGGCGGACTCGGCGAGCTTGAACACCATCGCCAGGGCCGCAGCCGGGCTGCCGGCGCCGCGGGTGACCTTGGTCCGCAGCTTTACCGTGCTGAAGGTCGACTCGATGGGATTTGT